>NZ_JBEPLA010000010.1:0-232355 GCF_040545035.1 Methylobacterium sp. 1973 | reverse complement strand
AACAGGTCCGCCATCGCTACCTCCAGGCCGCAAAACGGCCGCCTGGAATCACAAAACGACAAACCCTGCAACGCCTTGGTTCGGTTCACACCCTAGAAGGTCGCCCAAATCTGACAAATGGATGGCACCCCGTCACGCCGCTCTGCCGACGAAAGCAAAAGCGCACTTCACTGCAGCCTACGAGACGGATGAAAAACGCAGCCAGAAATGCTCAATCGCTCTGTCTTTCGCGTCGAAGAGCCGAACTCTGTCGCGCGAATGCTGCTCGCGATCCGCGGTGACGTTAAAACGGTTTGTCGGTTGAGGGCCCTGGGATGTTTCTCGTGAGCTGAGTGATCGGAAGATAGTAGTCAAGCCGTTTGATGCCGGCTAGATGCCCTCAGATTGCCGATTTTATGAGCGGACCGGCAATTTTTAAACCAGGGATTTGAGGCGCTTTTGATCAATCCAGTTTCCGCTCTCAATGAGGGCGGAGACCCGCCTCAAAGTGCCTTTTTAGGGCCATCGAATTCGGTATTGCGTTCCGTTGATCGCCTGGATATAGGTTAAAAACTGTTAAGATGCCGTGTTGGCCCTACTCCCGAGCGCTATAGGAGGGATGTAGAGATGTCGCATTTTGGCTGGTTGTCGACATACTTCAGATGGTCAGGTGCTGTGCAGGGCCGGCTCCGTGCAGACGGGGCCGTGCGACTGAACGACAGTGGTTCCGGTTCTCGTGACGACAACACTTTTCAGCGGAAGCTGGTTCACGGTGCGCTACCCAATGAACCGAGTGCTCGAACGGCCCTGATCCGTGTTGGTGGGATTCCCACCGCAGCGCTATCGCGCAAACAACTGGCACGCCGCATGGACGAGGATTGCCGTTTGGTATCTCTGGGGCATCTTGCAGAGCCCCGAATAATCGTCGCGTCCAATGGATCGGTGATTGCGAGATTTCATCTGAATAGAAACTTTCGACGACTGATTTACAAGGCTTCAATCGTCGATGCTGACGGTGCATCGCTCGTCTTTGCGTCGCGCCTGTTCTGTCGAAGTCCCTTGCCCGAGCGGGTGGCGACGACTGATCTCATTCATGATTGCGCCGATCTAGCATCCCAGAAGTGCATACGTTTTTATTTCCTGGGCGGAAAGCCTGAGGTGGCTTTGCGTGCATCGCAAAAGTTGAAGCTGGTTTTTCCGAATCTACAGGTGGTTGGGTGCCGCGACGGGTATTTCAATCGCGCCGACGAGGATGAGATCTGTTCTGAGATACTCCGCACAGGAGCGCAGGTCTTATGGCTCGGTCTAGGCAGTCCGATGCAGGAAGAGATCGCTTGTTCATGGCAGAAGAAACTGTGCGGTTTGGCCTGGATCAGAACCTGCGGCGGGCTCTTCGATCACATCGCTGAGGACGTTCCGCGAGCGCCGCGATGGATGCAAGATATCGGTCTTGAGTGGCTTTACAGGATTTATCAGGAGCCGAGACGATTAATGTTTCGCTATTTATGGTCCAACCCTGTCGCATTATTTTATCTTTTGACCAAAACGTCCGACGAGCCGATCTATCGTGGACCAGTTGTACTAAAATGATATCATATCTTATCTATATTTGAATATTGATTGTGGACTAATTACAGAAAACCGGATCCATGCTCAGGTGCCGGGCTAGGTGACTATCAATGAGGCGGATTGGGATGTGCGTTGCGGTATCGTTGACGGAGCCGATCCAGCGTTCCGTACCGAAAGCCTCGATACGGTCGCAGCCGACCGTTTACTTCTTTGCCAACCATTCCTCATCCGGTGGTGTCGGCGAGCTGTGGAACGATCTGGCTGCTGGATTGGCGGCTAAGGGATTTCGAACACGTCTCATCGCGCTTTGGCCGAGTGCCGACACATCGATAGCTGGCGATGAACACATCGCTTGGCACCACGTGGTCTCTGAGAAGCCACGATCGACACTCCGTCTTCTCTGTTTGATCAGAGATATTGTTCTGCTCTTCAGGAAGGATACGCCAGATTGTGTCGTGACGGCGATGCCTGCCACAAACCTATTGGTACCCGTGGCGGCTTTGCTTTCCTACAGGCGCATTCGAGCTATCACATCACATCATACACCTGCGAATACGTTGAAATGGCCGATGAACTGGCTTGATCGATATGCATCTGTCCCGCCGAACGTCTCGGCGTCGGTCAGTGTCTCGAAGACGGTCGCGACGTCGTATCACTTGAAGCGGGGCTGGCTGCGATCAAAGCAGCGGGTCATCAGCAACGCGCTTTCTCCCGCGATCGAGCAGCATCTTTCGGAATTGTCCCGGATGAGGCAACCGCGCATCGGGGGTGATGCCCCCTTTCGCGTTATAAGCCTCGGCCGCCTCTCAGCGCAAAAGAATTACGACGTCTTGATCAAAGCGGCGTTGTACATGCCAAACGTGATTGTGAGCATCATAGGGCATGGACCTGAGGAGACGAGACTGCGGTCACTGGCTGACTGCCTCGGTGTAACGGATCGGGTAAAATTTCTCGGACGCATGGGCCGCAAAGATGCGCTTCGCGTGCTCGCGGCGGCCGATGTCTTCGTGCAGATGAGTCGCTTCGAAGGCCATAGCCTCGCACTCATCGAAGCGGCCAAACTTGGGTTGCCGCTTGTCGTTTCGAATATCCCAGTTCAATTAGAATTTATCACTGACGAAATCGGCCGACACTGCGGCATTACAGTTGATATCGACGATGCGCGTAGCTTGGCCCGATCGATTGACCGATTGTATTTCGATCATGAATATTATGAGGACATGGCTTTGCGATCAAGACATATCGCGGCAGCACTTTCATTCGATAAAACCATGTCACTCTACGAGAATCTTGTGTCTTAACGTCGGTTTTCGGCCGAGGAATGGGTGACGTTCGTCCAAAAGAGTCCTTCGATACGGAACTGGCAATGAAGCTTACAATCGGGATTAAGGTTTTCAATGAGGCCGCCCGGATCGGGCGGGCGATCGAAACTGCGCTTGAGGCCGCCGCTCCGTACGGTGGTGAAGTCTTGATCGCTGATAGCGGATCCACGGACGGTACGCTGGAGATTGCGTTGCGGTACGATGTAAAGATCGTCCAATTGGCGAATCCATCCGAACGCTCGTGCGGCGCTGGTGCCCAACTCGCGTATATGTTCGCCCGCGGAGAGTTCTTCTACCTTCTCGACGGTGATATGGAGATCGATCCTTCATTCCTGCCGTGTGCGATACCATTTTTGGAGACGCATCCGGATTTCGCCGGGGTCGGGGGCCGTGTCGAAGAGGCGAATGTCGAGAACCATGAATTTCGCACACGGAAAATCAATGCGGAAAGGAGATGCGCTTATTACCCCCGTCTGATCGATCGTCTCGATTGTGGGGGGCTTTATCGCGTCTCGGCGGTAAAGCAGAGCGGGTATTTCGCAGACCGAAATTTGAAATCATTTGAAGAATTTGAGCTCGCTTCGCGATTGATCGCAGATGGCTGGAAACTCACCCGGCTCGATGTTCCTGCCGTCGTGCATTATGGGCATACGTCCGAAAGCTATAAGCTCCTGCGGGCTCGATTTCTATCTGGCTACGCGAACGGCGTCGGCCAAGTTTCTCGGGCAATCCTCGCCCGGCCTCGCGGTCGGCAAGCGCTTTCTAAACTTACGCAGTTCTGGACATGCGCTGTCGTCGTGATCTGGTGGGCCGCAATTCTCACATTGACGATGTTGGCAGTCTCAGACTGGCATTACCTCGCGTACCTTCTCGTGGCGATTGTCCTACCCGTGCTGTTTCTCATGCTGCGGCGCGGCTCAGTGCAAGCCGGGCTATATTCGTTCGTGGCGTGGAACACGGTTGCAATCGGCTTTTTTGCGGGGTTCGCCGCATCGCGCCGATCGCCGACGGAACGATTGGAGGCGGTCATCATCAGGGGTTGAATAAATGGCAAGTCACGGTTGCTGATCTTGAGGAAATTCGGGCTTGATGTCTCATTCGCTCAAGACGTGAATTTAAAACCTCGGCCTTTGTCTCGATGCCTGTGTTCAAGTAATTAAGGTCGTAGTTCGGAGATCGAGAAAAAGGGAAGGCGAGGCTGATTGTGGGCGTCCTGACCATAACTGAATCAGGGGTAGGCCAATTGTTCGCTTCGGTTCAATTCGCGATGCGGCCGAACACCGCGATGCTCTGCGGAAGAAGCGGGTGCGGATCGACCGGCGACCGACAGGTCTGGCAAATCCCCGTGTGGTGCCGGGATTGGGTCAATTGGCGGTCCGTTGCTGCACTGGGGTTCATGGTTCCAGCCAATGTTGGTTGAGTTGATGCTGGCTGAACTTGGTCTTGCGGACCCAAAGATGACCGGGCGATCTGCGGTCGCGCATCGCATGTGGAGGCTCGGTCGGCCGTTCGATCAGCGACGCTCGTCGATGATGCGCCTGTCGCTGTCCGTGTCGTTACGCGGTTTCGCCCTGTTGCTTTGGGGGCTCGTGGTGCTGCCCGTCGCTCGCGCGGAGACCTATCTCTGGCGGCCGGTGAAGATCGGCGGCGGTGGATTCATAACCGGATACTCATCTGATGCCAGCGGGTCGACGCGCGTCGTCAGAGCGGATGTGTACGGAGCTTATATCTGGAGCGACACGGCCAATCGGTGGATCCAATTGGTGACCACCGCGTCGATGCCGTCGACGTTTCACGTTCAGAACGGACTCAACGAGGGGGTGTACGAGGTCGTCGTTGCCCCGTCCGACGCGCGCCGGATCTATCTGGCTCTGAAGGGAAGGGTCCTTACCTCGCGGGATGGAGGGCGGTCATTCGCCGCCTCATCGACAGCTCCGTTCGAGCATGGATTCGATCCGAATAGCGAGTTCCGCAATTACGGGCCGTTCATTTCGGTCGACCCTGTGCGTCCGGACGTTGCGCTCTTCGGAACCCCGGCCGATGGTCTCTGGCGTACCGATGACGGAGGCGTGACGTGGTCACGCATCCCGACCGTGCCTCCGGCGATGGATCTACGCCCGGCGCAGGACGGCCATCAGAGCCCCGGCATCATCACGTGGTTCGAGAAACCGGGCGGCCAAGTCGCAGGGCGCGTCTGGGCGATGTCGGCTGGAAACGGCCTTTTCGCCTCGTCCGACGGCGGCCGAAGCTTTTCCCGGCTGGCATCAGACGGGCAGGGCGGGCCGTCGCTTCTCACGCAGGGCGCCTTCGCGCGCGACGGGACCTTCTTCGGTGTCGATCGCGAGACACGAATGGCTTGGCGTTATCGCGGGGGTGCATGGCAGAGCCTTACATCCAACGGAGGCCTGCCGAGTCTGCCCTTCGCAGCCGTGGCGATCGACCCGGACGATTCACGCATCCTCGTCATCGATCAAAGCGGGACGGTGTTCCGATCGAATGACGGAGGACGGTTGTGGACACGACTGGCGCATGAGTCCCGGGTCGGGTCCGGCGACCCGCCATGGCTTCGCGTCAGCAATGCGTCCTACTTCGCCATGAGCCGTATCATGTTCGATCCTGTGAAGAAGGATCGGCTCTGGGCTGGCGCAGGCATGGGCGTGTTCTACGCCGACCTCTCCGACTCTTCGCGGACTGTGACGTGGGTCAGCCAGACTCGGGGGATTGAGGAGCTCGTCGCGAACGACGTCAACCAAGCCCCAGGGCAGGCCCCCCTGTTTGCGGTCTGGGATTTCGGTATTCACGTCAAGCGAGACCTGACGGCCTACTCAACGACATACAGTCCGAAAGAGCGTGTGCTGATCGCAGCACAGCAAGTGGCGCTGACACCCGCCAATCCGCGATTCGTCGTGACGAATGCGTCCGATACCCGAACGTCCTGCTGCTCGGAAGACGGCGATGCCGTGCTAGCCGGGTACAGCTTGGATGGCGGCGACAGCTGGACCAAATTCGCCGCGCTTCCGACCCCGCCGGGGACCCGTCCCGAGGATCCCTGGCGCATGTCGTTCGGTACGATCGCGGTCTCGGCCGGCGATACCAACAACATCGTCTGGGAGCCGACCTATAACCGCGCTCCGTTCTACACGAAAGATCTCGGCCGAAGCTGGCGGCGGGTGGTGCTGAGCGGCGAGTCCCTTCCGTTCACGGGCTCACATCCGCACATATACCTGTCGCGGAAGACACTCACGGCGGACGGCACGCGGCCCGGCGTCTTCTATCTTGTTCACAGCGGGGAGGGGGCGAATCAGCGGCTCCAAGGGCTTTGGCGGACGGGCGACGGTGGCGAGACTTGGCGCCAAGTCTTCAAGGGTGAGATCGCGCCGAACACCGGGTACGCCGCGAAGCTCCGCGCCGTGCCAGGTCGACCGGGCGAGCTCTTCTTCACGTCGGGCATCCCGTACGCAACGGGGACGCCCCTGAGGCGCAGCCGCGACGGCGGGGAAACCTGGACCTCGATCCGCGGTATCAGCCAAGTGGATGATATCGCTTTTGGTCGACCTGATCAGGCAGGTTATCCTACAATTTTCTTATCCGGTCGGCTGAATGGCGAATATGGATTCTGGCGATCGATTGATGAAGGTGATAATTGGACGAAGATAGGGGCTTTCCCCGTCGGCAGCTTGGATCAGGTCACTGTTCTCGGCGCCGACACCGATCATTTCGGCCGTGTCTACGTGGGTTACATGGGGTCCGGTTTCCTGGTCGGGGAACCGGCCGACTGCAAAGCGAAGCCCTACGCATTCGGAGAGGACGCAGAATGCTTTTCGCTGCGCTGAGACCCGCGAGGGCGGCCTCTCCGGTCGCCGCGGGGCCCCGAAGAACGGCGCTGTGGCGACTCCGGCAATGAGTCTTCGGCTGGGAAATCGTCATCTCGGTCGTGACCTGACCAGCCGGATATGGATCACGGCAATTCAGCAGTCGTGATTGAGGTGGCCCTGTTCAAATCGGTAGCGGAGCTTTCGGTCTGTGATGATGCGATCTGTTCTGCACGATATCACCCGCCGCATTCAGTATGGCCGGTCTCCGAGCTTGGGAGCCGGATCCGTGCTTTCAGGGCACATCGCTTCGGGGGTCGAGGCCGTTCGGCACCCGGCTTGGCCGAAACTCGGGTCTCGCGAGGTTCCCCTCATCCTCGATCTCGACGGAACGCTCCTGCGGACGGATGTCCTCTACGAGAAGGCGCTTGCGTTGGTGCGGGCCGATCCGCTGAACGTCCTGCGCATGCTCTACTGGGCGATGGGCGGCCGCGCCCACCTGAAGCGGCGCATGGCTCAGGCTGTCACGCTCGACATCGAGGCGCTGCCGGAAAACCCCGAGCTGGTCGCCTTCGCAGAGGCCGAGGCCAAGGGAGGCCGGCCGATTCACATGTCGACCGCCACCGACAATGTGACGGCCTCCCAGATCGCCCGCCGCTTCCCGTTCATCAGCAGCGTCATCGCCAGCGACGGGCAGACGAATCTGAAAGGGGCCGCCAAAGCGGCTGAGCTCGCCCGCCGTTTCCCGCTCGGCTTCGACTATGCGGGCGACAGCCGCGCCGATCTGCCGGTGTGGCATGCCGCCCGGCAGGCGATCGTGGTCGGCGCCTCCCCGGGGGTGGAGCGCGCGGCCGGCAGAGCGGCCGACGTCGCCGGCGTCTTCCGGCGCCCGCCCTACGGTCGCCTGCTCCTCAAGAGCATGCGGTCCCATCAATGGGCCAAGAATGCGCTTATTCTCGTGCCAGCAGTCCTGGCCAACCGCTTCCTCGACCCGTCCGCCCTCGGGTCGCTCGCGATCAGCTTCGTGGCGCTCTGCCTGATCGCCTCGGCGACCTACATCCTCAACGACATCTGGGACGTGGCGGACGATCGTCGGCATTGGTCGAAGAAGAACCGTCCTCTCGCCAGCGGCCAGTTTCCGATCGTCTACGGCCTCGCCGCCGTGCCGGCCGGCCTGGGAGCCGGATTCCTGCTCGGCGCACTGGCTGGCCCGAAGGTGGTTCTCACGCTGGCAGCCTATACCGGGCTGACGCTCGCCTACTCGTTCTATCTCAAGCGGGTGGTCCTGCTTGACGCCTTGACGCTCGCCAGCCTCTTCACGATTCGGTTGGCGGTGGGCACCGCCGCTGTGGAGGCCATCGCCTCGCCGTGGCTGTTCGTGTTCTCGATGTTCCTGTTCACCTCACTGGCCTTGGCGAAGCGCCACACAGAGATCGCCCGTGCCACGGCGCGCGGCGCGGCTCAGATCAACGGACGCGGCTACGTGGCAGTGGATTTGCCCCTCGTGCTGGCCGCCGGTGTCGCCGCGGGCACGTCCGCGCTCCTGATCTTGGTGTTCTACGTGATCGACGACGCGTTCAAGCAGACCTTCTATGGCGATGTGGCATGGCTCTGGGGCTTCCCCCTGGCGCTGTCGATCATCCTGGGGCGAATCTGGGTCGCGTGCCAGCGCGGCACGCTGCAGGATGATCCGGTTGTCTTCGCGCTGACGGACCGGCTGGCGTTGACGGCCGGCAGTGCGCTCGCGATGTGCTTCGTGCTGGCTTGGGCGGGCTTTTCGGTCTGAGATGATGCGGCTCTACCTGCAGGACCTCATCCGCCTTGATCAGCGCGTCCGATTTCTGCTCGCGGGCGGCTTCGCCTCGGGCGTGAGTTGGGCATCACGCTTCCTGTTCAACACCGTAATGCCGTTCGCGCTTGCGGTCGCCACAGCGACCGCGCTCGGCATGGTGATCGGCTTCCTGATCTACCGCAGCTTCGTCTTCCCGGGCTCGTCGCGATCCCTTGCCGCGCAACTCGGGGGGTTCCTCGTGGTCAATCTGATCGGGGGACTCGTCACCGTGGCGGTGGCGATTGTCGCACGCGATGGGCTGTTGATGCCGCTCGGCCTTACAGAGATCGCGGCGCCTGCCGCGCACGCGATCGGTATCATGGCCGGTGCCGTCGCCAACTATGTTGGACACAAGTCGGTCACCTTCAGGACGGCCTGAATGCTCCTTCGTGAGCGCTGATCATGCCCCTGTGCTGCTTTCCCGCGCGCGGCGTAAAACGGACTGTCGCGCATCCGCGGATCATCCCCTCGAGCCTTGCCGCGCACGTTCGTCGGCTGGAGCGGCGCGAGACCCACCGAAGCCGCGCCAGTTAGGCCGAATCGCGCCGCCTGGAGTCCTCCGTTCCGGAAGGCCGGGGATGCAGCGGCTCACCCGAGCCAGACGCCGCGATTTCGCGATCGCTGAGGTGTCGGCAACGTCGTGTCGAACGGTGGTCCGAGCGGCTTCGGCTGGTGCGGTCGTCTTGATCCTGGAACCGCGCGCTTATCCCCGGAACCGGCGGTCGATTCGTTGCCGCGCAGCCGGGTTGTACTGCGCGTCGCGAGCGATCAGGATGTCGAGCGGTCGGTTCGCCAGCAACCGATCCCGTTAAGCCGCGCCCCGCTGGCGCATAAGCCAGCATCCAGCGAGCAGAGCGGCACAATTGCCAGAGATGAAGACCGCGAGGATCGAGAAAACCAAGCCGCTGCCGATCGTGGAGATGAACGCAACGAGAGCCGCTGCGAAAGCCGAGGCGATGATAAAGACCATGTCTGGGCATCCTCGCTTGGAGCAATCGCCAGCTCACGCCGATCGCGAACTCTCCTCGTCAATCGTTACAGAAGCGTAAACAGTAATTTGCCAGCGCAGCACCTCGGGAAGGCCGACCACCGGACCCCTATCGCGACGACGCTCATGAACGGTGAACTGGACCGCGTCGCGCCTCAGCCGATGCAACCGAGGACGGCGCCGAGCTCGGCCCCCGGTCTCAACGACGTCCCCACTGGCACGGCAATCGGGATCTCCTGTCCGCAGCTTGGACATGAGCAAGGCAGCAGCGATCGCGTCGCGCGAGAAACCCGATGGCATCTGCGGGGAACCGCTCAGGCAACGGGGACCTTCATTGAGTCGGCGCGTGTTTGGGCTCTGCGCCGCGGGTGCGCCGTATGCTCAGGGGGCCGCGACCCGTGGCGACCGGACCAAAGGCGTAAAGCGGCCTCGGTCGTGTCGGCCCGCGCGAGCCTGACGCGCGTCGCGTCGACAGACATCAGAGCAGATCAGACGATCGGACGGCCGTCTCGTGGGGGGCTTGATCTGTTATACCGCGCGGTATTCCGACTGCCCGGACGGTGTATACTGATACCGAACAACCCTCCTTCAGCGAGGTCAGCTGAATGGCTGTCCCATTTTATCGACACGCCCTCCCGGCCTGCTACGCTGAACGTGTCGCGTCGGTTCTCGCGAGTCCCTTTCTCACGAGCGGTCCGCGGTGCCAGGAGGTCGAAACGACGCTGCGCCGCTTCTTCGGGGCCGGGAGCGCCAAGCTGACGTCAAGCTGGACGCAGGGCGCGGTCGCAACTTTGCTCGCCCTCGATATCGGACCGGGCGACGAGGTCATCGTTCCTGCCATGACATTCGCCGCGACAGCCAATGTCGTCCGGCAAGTTGGAGCGACACCGATTTTCGTGGACGTTGATGCGCGAACGTTGCTCATGGACCTGACCCAGGCAGGGCAGGCGGTGACCACGAGGACCAGAGCCGTCATCCCGGTTCACCTGTATGGCCAGATGGTGGATATACCGTCGCTCAGGGCCGTGATCCCCGAGTCGGTCAAAATCATTGAAGACGCGGCGCACTGCTTCGAAGGCACGCGAGACGGCCGGCGTCCGGGCCAGCTCGGCGATGCGGCGATCTTCTCGTTCTACGCGACCAAGAATGTGACCTGCGGCGAAGGCGGCGCCGTCGTCACAAACGATTTGGCTCTGGCGGATGCCTTGGCTCAGACCGTTCAACACGGCATGTCGGCGAGCGCGGCCCGGCGTTTCGAGGGGCACACCTACCGCCATTGGGACATCGCCCGCTTGGGGACGAAGGCCAACCTCCCGGATTTGCTCGCGGTCCTTCTGGAGCCGCAGATCGCTGAGATCGACCTGCAACTGCAGATCCGGGAACGTCTCTGCAGACGGTATGAGGCTGCACTCGCGGGGACGCCCTTCAAATGGCCGACCATCGACGCCGACGCTGTCTCGGCGCGGCATCTGTTCCCGATCCACGTTCCGGGCGGGGCGCGGGATGCCGTCTTGAATGCTCTCGGCGAGGCCGGGATCGGTGCGACCGTGAACTATCGCTGTGTTCCCGCGCTGAGCCTTTACCGCACTGCGCAAGCGCAGCTTCGATATCCCATCTCGTGGCACTGGGGCGAAGGTACGCTCTCGCTTCCGCTATACCCGAGCCTGCGTGAGGATGAGCAAGACGAAGTCATCGCGGCCCTGCGGCGTTCCATTGCGACAACGGGCTTATCGGGCGCCGAGCCTGCACCGATCGCGTTCTGATCACACTTCGGTGTCTCGCATCCCTTGGGTGTGCTCCAGCTGTTCGGCAACGGTGTCGGATGGCCGGGACAAGTCGGGCGTTCACGCACGATGGCCAATGCGAAGCCGCAGCGTACCTCGCTGAACGGGCGCTCGCCCCGCGTTTTCGGTCGGCAGGATCGATGCGGGCTTCTTCCTCCGGCCCGGTTGCGTCCCTGTCCGATCAGGCTGCCGAGATCGCGCGGTCGCGTCGTATGCGCGACCGAGTGCCCCGGAGCGCGACGTGCAAGAATGGCCATCGGCACCTTCGCGGAGAGGCCCGAGTGAGCTGCGGCGTCACGGCAACAGCGTCATCCCGGCTTGAGCAGCGCTCTAAGATCCTGACTGCGTCCGTGCGCGGCGCTTGAGGTCGGCCATCGCGAAATAGGCCGACGCCTTCCGGAGAAGCTCATTGGCCTGCGCGCCGGGTGTCGAGGCGTGTGCGGCGGTGAATCGACCTGGAGCGGCCGGCGCGTCCGGGGCCGTCGCGTCGGACACCGGTCGCGGGCCGTACATTTCGAGCATCAGGGACGCCGATGCACCCAGGATCAGACCGAACACGACGCCGAGCCCGAGGAATTGAGCCCCGTTGGGAAAAACGGCTCGGAGCGGAGTCGTAGCCGACTGAATCACACGGATGTTCGTCAGCTTTGCCGATCTGAGATCGGCATTGATTTGCTCCTCGGTGGTCCGCTTCGCGTAGAGTTCAGCATTCAAGGTCGCCTGGGCGACGTCGCGTTTCAGCCTCTCGAATTCGGTCTGTTTGCTCACAAGCGTCGTCAGGTCTCGGTTGACGGTGCTGATCTCCTGCTCCTGCTGCTTGACGAGATCGAGAAGGCCGGCGATCTCGGAATTGACCTTCAGTAGCGCCACCATCGAGTCTTGATAGACGCGCACCATCAACAAAGGCGGGTCGCCCGCGCCGGCCGTGTTCTCTGAAGGGCCGCGTGACGGCGACCGACCTTTCTCGTCACCGCCGAGATTTTCGACCAGATTCGACACGAACGGAGATTGTGTCACCGGCTTGAGAAGTCGCAGCTGTGCGACAAGCGCCCCCTTTTGACCCTGTTTATCGACCAGCGAGCTGCGCGTCGCCGTCAGAGCCGCCGCAATGTCGCTGGCCCGATGCAAAAGCAGGCTTCGCTCATCCTCCACGGAGTACATTCGTTCCCGGCGGGAGAAATGCTCCAACAGTCGGGAGCGCATCTCCACTTCTTCGTTGAATCGCTTTTTCTGCTCGCGAAAGAAATCAATGGCGCCCGGCGTATCGGCGAGACGGATCTGGCGCTCGATGAACGATTCGGCGACGGCGTTCACGAACGCCGCCGTCAGACGTGGATCCGTGTATTGAAACGAGATTTTCAGGACCTCGGAATTGGGTTCAGTCCGCACCGTGAGGCGTCGGCTCAGGACGGAGGCGACCAGATCGATATCGGAGATGCCTGAGTCCTTACCCCCAGCGTTCTCCGGGACTGCCTCCTCTGTGTCACGCCGGCCATGGACGATCTGCCTCAGCCATCCTCCCAATCCGGGAAGGCGGGATTGGCCGACGCCTTTGAATTTATCGAGCCCGACGCGATTGATTGCGCCGCGAACGACATCCTCGCTTTCCGCGATTCGAGCTTGAGAGGTGATCAACTCAAGCTGCTTCCGGCTGCCATCGGAAATATTTTCCGAAGCTTGACTGACAAGAAGCGATGTAGACGCTTCATAGACCGGTGCGATCAACAAATAAGCAGATAAAAACAGGGCAATACCGGCGCCCACCGCCAGGACCATCAATGCCTTATGTTTCCACATGCATCGCAACACCGTGCCTATCGAAGGCTTCATGTCTTGATCGTGCAGCATCAACGACATCCTACTGGCGTGCGCTCTATTTATATTCGAGCCGCGAATTCAACGGCTAAACTAAAAAACGCACAAATTACTGCGAGCGTTACTCCATTTTAAGGACTTGATATTTTCTGCGATTAGGCGTTCATTCAAAAGTCGGCGCTTAATCGCTAGTGCTCAAGGATATCGTGACCTTAGCAGGATTCATGCCTGAATTGCAACAACGCTCTTTATTCGCCCTTCGAGGCGAGACGTATTATATTTGAATTGGTGCTGGAATGCTCGTTTGGAAACGAAATCTTTCCATGAAGATCGCCGTTGCACAGGCCGTGCAAATCATCGCGCCCTACATGCTTGCCGTATCCGGCCCGTTGGTGCTGTCAGCGACACAATTCGTTCTGTCAGTCGTTCTTGTCCATCTGATGAGCCCGAAGGATTTTGGCACTTTTTCGTTCCTTATGGTGACATCACAATTTCTGATGAGCTTTTCCGGCGCCTTTTTATGTGCCCCCCTTCCCGTCGTGATGGCGAGAGCCGGCAAAACAGGCGATGCCGCTACTGTCGAGTGTTTGTTTGGTGTAAATGTCATCATCGGCTTGTTAGTTTTTATACTGCTTACTGCGCTCAGTGCTGCTCTCGGGATTGAAATTCTACCTGCGGCCCTATTCGGAGGATTTGCAAGCCTGACAATGCTGCGCTGGTTCGGTCGCGCCTACGCGTATGCAATCGGCCTGCCGAAACGTGCCACCCTGTCCGATATCGTATCCGGCGTCGTCCTCGGCGTCGGCATCGGGTTGATCGCGTGGCAGGGCAGCGCTTCCCCCCTCTTCGCTTACGGATTTCTGATGCTCAGTGCAGCCGGCGGTCTGCTGGCGTTCGGGCCTCGTCATCTCGCGGAACAGCTTCGATTGCCCCGCCTCGAAGAATTGTCGCGCTATGGTGCCGTCTGGAAAGAGCATTCGAGCTGGTCGCTGCTCGGACTGGTCACGACGGAGGCCACCGGCAACGCACATGCTTATTTCGTGACCCTGATCTCGGGTGCCGTCGCCTTTGCGGCGCTCGCGGCGAGCGCACTCCTGATCCGGCCGGCCATCATCCTGATGAACGCCCTCGGAGAATTCGAGAGACCGCGTCTCGCACGGCTCGTCGCCCAACAGCGATGGAGCGACGTCGATCGCACGCTGTCCCTGTTTCGATTCATTCTCATGAGCGGCTGGTTCGCAACCTTGGGTCTCGGCGTCATTGTCGCCTATTTCGCGCCCTCGCTTCTGTTTTCGAAAGACTACGATTTGCTTTATGTTCAGAAGGCATTTGTCCTCTGGTTGGCGATCATGGGCCTCCGCCTTGTCCGCACCCCGGAAAGTATCTTGCTGCAAGCCGCAGGGCAGTTCCGGGTGCTGGCTTTCTCAAGCGTCTACTCGTCGGTGATCTCAGTCATCCTCGTCGTTGTCATGGTCTGGGTGGTGGGGCCGCTGTACTCGATGGTCGGCGTTCTCGCAGGCGAGGCGATCTTCACGCTGGCTGTATGGCGCGTCGCGCGCGCCTGGCGCTGGAAGGGCAGGCAGGCGTCTCCGCACGTGCAGTTGCCGTGAACGCGTGCAGTCTTCGCGATCACCGCCGCAGACGGTTCATCGTGGCCAGCCAGACGCGCCCGGGCGGCACGGGTCGCGCCGGTCTGCGCCGCTGACGGTCGCCGCGCCCCGCACGACGCCTGCCCCGACCCCGGTTCACCATTCCGAGGGCGGCATGCAACTGAACTGTGGACTCACCTCGAAGACACGGAGAGCGCTGTCCGTGAACGCGGAAGCCGTCCACACTTGGGTCTGGCGCCGCGGCGGCCCGTCTTGCTCAGACGAGCGGACGGTCTCGCCGCGCGGCGGCCGCCGATCTCGGCTTCAGGCTCCCGACCGTGCGCAACGGGATCGACGGCCGGCGTGATCGCGAGATGGACGCGGCACCCGCAGACCGGCTGGAGGGCATGGCGGCCGCGCTGAGGCGCCTGCACCGCGGGAACGCCGTGCAGCGTCAGGACGGCCCGAGACACATCATTTCATCCTGAGCCATAGCCCGTCCGAAGCCGACTCGATCTCGAACAGGCGAAGGGCTCGAAACGACCAGCCCGGTGAGACGGAGCCATCTCGGAGATCAAAAGAGGCGAGATGCCGGGGGCAGAGCAGCCGTCCACCGACGCACTGGCCGAGAGACAAGTCTGCCCCCTCGTGCGGGCAGGCCCGCTCGGCGGCTACGATCCGCTCGCCATCGCGCACGAGAAGCAGATGGTATCCTCGGACGGTGATCGCCACCGAGTTCCGCCCGGCGAGAAGGTCGTGCGGGCCGAGGCAAATCCGCTCTGGCCCGTCCGTCTCAGCCACCGAGATAAGCGTCCCGCACGTGGGGATCGGCGATGAGGTCCTGCCCGCGCCCCGCGAGTACGATGCGGCCGGTTTCGAGCAGGTAGGCGTAATCGCACAATTCGAGGGCCGCGAACGCATTCTGCTCGACGAGTAGCACGGTCGTGCCGGCATCGCGGATCGCCCCGATCACCGAGAACATCCGCTCGACGATGTTGGGGGCGAGCCCCAGGGAAGGCTCGTCGAACAGCACGAGCTTCGGGCGCCCCATCAGCGCGCGGCCGATCGCCAGCATCTGCTGCTCGCCGCCCGACAGCGTGCCGGCCGCCTGATCGCGGCGCTCCGCGAGGCGCGGAAACTCCCCGTAGATGCGCGTCAGGTCCGCCGCGACCGCCGCCCGGTCGCGGCGGAGATAGGCGCCCATGGCGAGGTTCTCGGCGACCGTCATCTGCGGGAAGACGCGCCGGCCCTCCGGGCAATGGGCGATGCCCGCCGCCAGGATCCGGCGGGGCTCCGCCCCCGCGATGTCCCGGCCGGCGAACCGGATCGCGCCGGAGCGCGGCGCGACGAGGCCGGAGATCGCCCGGAGCGTCGTGGACTTGCCGGCCCCGTTCGCGCCGACGAGGGCCACGAGTTGGCCCTCGCGCACGTCGATCGTCAGCCCCTTCAGCGCCGTGACGTGGCCGTAGCCGCAGACGAGGTCGCGGATCTCAAGCATGGACCGCCTCCTGCGCGGCAGCGGCGGCCTGCCGGGCCGCGCTGCCCTGGCCGAGATAAGCTTCGATCACCGCCGGGTCGCTGCGGATCCGGTCCGGCGGCCCCTCGGCGATCAGGCGGCCGTAATTGAGGACGACGATGCGGTCGGAGACCTCCATCACCATCGGCATGTCGTGCTCGACGAGTAGGATGGTGACGCCGCGCTCCCGGATCTGCCGGATCAGGCGCACGAAGACCCGCGTCTCGGAGGCGTTCATCCCCGAGACCGGCTCGTCGAGGAGCAGCATGGCGGGCTCGGTGGCGAGCGCCAGCGCCACGCCGACGAGGCGCTGCTCGCCGTAGGCCAGGGCGCCGGCCTTCTCCTGCGCCCGGCCGGCGAGCCCGACCCAGTCGAGCAGCGCCGCGGCGCGGGCGCGCAGCTGCCTCTCGCCGGCCCCCGCGCGGCCGAGGAGCGCGTCGAGAACGGGCGCGCGGCCCGCCGCGGCGCCCATCTGGTGCAGGCCGATCATCACGTTGTCGAACACCGTGTCGTCCGGGAAGACGCTGGTGCGCTGGAAGGTGCGGGCGAGTCCGAGCCGCGTGATCGCGTGCGGCGGCAGGCCCTTCAGCGACGTGCCGCGGAAGCGGACATCGCCCTGGCTGGGCTTGAGGAAGCCCGTCATCACGTTGAAGGCCGTGGTCTTGCCAGCCCCGTTCGGGCCGATCAGGCTGACGATCTCGCCGGCCTGGACGTCGAAATGCAGGTCGGCGATGGCGACGAGGCCGCCGAAGCGGACGCCGACATGCTCGACCGAGAGGATCGCGCTCATCGCTGCACCGCCGGGTTGGCTTCGAGGACCGGGATCGACCGGACCTGCCGGCGGCCGAGCAGCGCCGACAGTCCCGGCACGATGCCCCGCGGCATCACGAACAGGATCACGATCAGCACGAGGCCGTAGACGATCCACTGCGCCTCCGGCGCCATGACCGGGCGGAGCGCCACTGGCAGCAGGCCGAAGATCAGGCCGCCGACGACCGGGCCCATCAGGCTGCCCTTGCCGCCCGCCACCACCATGATGACCATGGTGACCGTGGTGGCGAACAGGAACACGTCGGGATCGATGATCCGCAGGTAATGCGCGTAGAGGCTGCCGGCCGCGCCGGCCATCGCCGCCGAGATCACGGCCGCGACGGTCAGCGTGCGGGTGGCGTTGATGCCCACCGAGAGCGCCAGGGGCTCGTTCTCCTTCAGGCCCCGCATCGCCCGGCCGAAGCGCCCGCCGACCAGGCGGGCGATGATCAGCCAGCACAGCGTGCCGACGGCCAGCACGAGGTAGTAGTTCTGGAGCTTGGTCTTCAGGGTCCACATCCCGAGGCCCGGTAGACCGAGGGTGATGGCCGGGATGTTGGTCAGCGCCAGCGGTCCCTGCGTCAGCTCCACCCAGTTGAGGGCCACGAGCCGCACGACCTCGGCGAACGAGATCGTGACGATCACGAAGTAGGCGCCCCGCACCCGGAAGGAGAGCCGCCCGATCAGGTAGCCGCAGCCGCCCGCCGCCACCGTCGCCAGCAGGAGGCCGGCCACCGCCGGCCACGGCTCGTGGACCGCGCGGATGCCGAACCCGAGATCGACGTCGAAGCCGAGGCTCGTCAGCGCGCTGACATAGGCGCCGATGCCGAAGAACGCGATGTGGCCGAGGCTGAGCTGCCCGGTGAAGCCGAGGAGCAGGTTCAGGCTCATGGCGCCGATCGTCAGGATGCCCGTCACGATCAGCGCGTTGAGGAGGTAGGGGTTGGCGCCGAGACCCAGGGGCAGGGCGACGAGGCCGGCGAGCAGGGCGAGGGGGAGAAGCCGGGTCATCCGATGCGCTCCGCCTTCGCGAACAGCCCGGTCGGCCTGTAGAGCAGGACCGCGATGATGATCAGGAAGCCCATCGCGTCCCGGTAGCCGGAGGAGACGTAGCCGGCACCCAGTTCTTCGGCGAGCGCCAGGATGAAGCCGCCGATCGCCGCGCCGGTGACGTTGCCGAGCCCGCCCAGGATGACGATGGCGAAGGCCTTCAGCTCGGCGAGGCCGCCCATCTGCGGGAACACCACATAGACGGGACCGAGGAGCGCGCCGGCGGCCGCCGCCAGCGACGAGCCCAGAGCGAAGGTCGCGGTGTAGATCCGGCGGACGTCGACGCCCATCAGCGCCGCCGTGTCGGAATCCTGGAAGGCGGCGCGCATGGCGAGCCCGAGCTTGGTCCGGTTGATCAGCGCATAGGTCAGGGCGATCAGGGTCAACGCCGCGCCGAGCACGAACAGCCGCAGCCACGACACCGAGACCGGGCCGATCTCCAGCGGCGCCTCCGGGAAGGGCGCGGGGATCGCCTTGGCGACGCCGCCGAAGATCCAGAGCGTGCCCGATTGCAGGATGATCCCGGCGCCGATCATCACCAGCATGGTGGTGTCGATGTCCGAGCCCCGGAACGGCCGCAGCAGCACCAGCTCGATCGCGGCCCCGAGCAGGAGGCCGCCGAGGATCGCAACCGGCAGCGCCAGGAAGAAGTTCAGCCCCAGCGCCGCGACCGCGAGGTACATAACGTAGGCGCCGACGGTGTAGAGCGCGCCGTGGGTGAAGTTCACGACGTTCATGATCCCGAAGATCAGCGTAAGGCCGATCCCCAGCAGCGCGTAGGTACCGCCGAGGATGAGCGCGTTGACGAGGTGCTGGACCAGTTCGTTCATGGGCTTCTCCTGGCAGGTTGCGTGCCGGATGACCGGCGCCTCGCTGCGTGCGGGGACACGCGGGTTGCCAATTCGGGAGCCGGCACTGCGCGTCTCCCTCCCCCGCAGCGACGATGGTCACACATCTTCGTTTTGCACCGCCGCGGGCGGCAGAGCGCGACAGGCCCCCTCTCCCGTGCGGGAGAGGGTTGGGGTGAGGGATGAGAACTCTTCGGATCGAGCGCGCGATCGATGCGCGACAGGACGCGCCTCGTTCTGAAAGCTCTCGCCCCTCACCCTATCCCTCTCCCGCTCGGGAGAGGGGACCCGCGCTCGGTCCTGAAACCGCGTGGCCGAACCCAATGTGTGATTCTGTAAGCCCCCGCCGAGGGGATAGGGACGGCGCGCGGCGGCAGCCCTACAGTGCCGGCACGATCACCTTCCCGTCCTTGATCTCGACGAGGTAGACGTCGGGCTTGCTCTGCCCGCTCTCCTTCCCGGCGGGGCCGGCCTTGGCGAAGCGGATCGGACCGTTGAGCCCGACGAAGTCGACCGACCAGAAGGCCTTGGTGATCGCGGCCGGATCGGCCGAGCCCGCCTTCTTGATGGCGTGGGCGATCGCGCGGATGCCGTCGTAGCCGCGGAAGCTCTCGGTCACGCCGGCGAAGTCGAAGCCGCGCTTCTTCCACGCGGCGATAAAGGCCTCGGTGGCCTTCGGGTCCGGCGTCCTGTCGGGCGACCAGGGCAGGAACGTCGTGAGGTGCATCGTGCCGTCGGCGGCCGCGCCGGCCTGGGCGATGATCTGGTCCGGGTTCTGCGATCCGCCGGTGGTGATGACCCGCTTCTTCAGGCCGAGCGCCGCCATCTGCTTGAACAGCAGCACGAGCTGATCGACCGAGCTCGTGATCATGATCGTGTCGGAATCCGAAGCCTTCAGCTTGGCGAGCTGCGCGCTCATGTCCTGCGCGCCCTGGTCCATGGTCTCGACGAGGCCGACCGCGACGCCCTTGTCCTTGAGCATCTTGCCGAAATCGGTCGCTGCGCCGCGACCGAAGTCGTTGTTGAGGACGAGGAAATCGACCTTCTTCAGCCCGAGGCGGCCGACCATCGGCGCGAAGGTCTCGGCCTCCAGCGATGAGGGCGGCGAGATCCGGAACACGTAAGGGTTGCCAGAGGTCGTGATCTTGCCGGACGAGGAGGTCTCGACCAGCATCGGCGTCTCGTAATCCGCGAGCTTGGGCATCACGGCGAGCGTCAGGCTGGAGCCCCAGGCGCCCATCATCACCGGGGTCTTGTCGCTGGTGATCAGCTTCTCGGCGACCGCGGCGGCTTCGGTCGGGTTGCTCTTGTTGTCCTCGATCACGAGTTCCAGCGTCTTGCCGAGGACGCCGCCCTTGGCGTTGATCTCGTCGGCGGCGATCTTGGCGCCGTTCACCACGTAGGTGCCCGAGGCCGCGAACGGCCCGGTCAGGGGCTCGTTGACGCCGATGCGGATCGCGTCCGCCCGGGCGCCCGTCGCCGTCAGCGCCAGCAGGATCGCGGTCGTGAGGGTGAACCTGCTGGGCATTCGCGTGTCTCCGGTGCGTTGAGGCGGGGTGGGATCAGGCGCGGCCGAACCACGCCGCGAGGCGCGCGCGGGCGAGGCCGAGGAGCAGGCGGAGCGGCTTGAGGCCGGCGGGGGCCGGGGCCGCGACGCCCGAGAGCCGGGCATCGAGATTGCGGGCGAACTCCGCCGCGATGCGGCCGGCGAGGTCGCGCACGAGGCCGGGGCGACCGAACTGGGCGAGCGGCCCGGTCAGGGTGTAGCCGACGTCGAGCGCGACCCGGGCGGTGCCCGGCGCCGGTCCAGCCTCGACCCGGTAGCGGATCCGGCCCTCGGTGGCCGAGCGGCCGCCGGCGTCGGTTCCGGCGCCGTGGACCGAGCCGGTCCGCGCCGCCTCCTGCCGCGTGAGGCGGGCGCGACCGCGAAACGTCACGGCGATCGGTCCGATCCGCGCCTGCAGGCCGCCCTCGACCGCGTCAGGCGCGGGCCGCGCCGTCAGGACCGCGCCGGGCAGGCAGGCGGCGACCGCGTCGATATCGCCCAGCAGCGCGAAGACGGCCTCCGGCGGATGCGCGAGGTCGAGCGCCTGCGTGAAGCTGTGAGCCGGCTCAAAGGTGTCGGACAGATCCGCCACCGCGGCGGGCGCGACCGGGGCGAGGGGCTTGGCCGGCGGAGTCAGGGGCGCGACCATCGCCTCGCCGACCCGCGCGCCGACCGGGCCGAGGGCGCGCGCCGCGCCGGTCTCCGGGGGGATGCCGCGCCCGCGCCGGTCCGCGATCACCGCCATCACGGCCCGGACGATGCCGGCATAGCCGGTGCAGCGGCAGAGATTGCCCGACAGGCCGACGCGGATCCGCCGCTCGTCGGCCTCGGGCAGCCGCAGGACCAGGTCGCGGGCGGCCACCAGCATCCCGGGCGTGCAGTAGCCGCACTGGAGCGCATGCTCGCGGTTGAAGGCGGCCCGCAACTCGCCCGTGATCGCGTCCGTGTCGAGGCCCTCGATCGTGGTGACGGCGGCGCCCGCGCAGGCGCCCGCGAAGGTCAGGCAGGCGCGGGCGGGCTCGCCGTCGAGCAGCACCGTGCAGGCGCCGCAGACGCCGTGCTCGCAGCCCAGATGCGTACCGGTGAGGTCGAGCCCGTCGCGCAGCACGTCGCCGAGATGGCTGCGTGGCTCGGCCGCGACCCGGACGGCGCGGCCGTTCACCGTCAGCGCGAGGGCCATGCGGGACGCCCCGGGTTCGGCCAGCGCGGCGCTCATGCGGCCTCCGGAAGGGGCTTGGCGTGGGGAACGGGCCCGGCCGCCGCCACCGCGCGGGCGAGGACGGTGACGTGGATGTGCCGCTCGACCGCGTCGGCCATCCCGGCCTCCCGCAGGGCCTGATCCGCGACCCGGGGATCGAAGCGCGCGGCGAAGTCGGCGCCGATGCGGCCGCCGAAGAGCGGGCGCGCATCGGCCAGGAGCACGGGCGGCCCCTCGACCGCGCCGATCACGGCCCGGCCCCGGCCCGCGCCGGGTTCGAGGCGCACGGCTCCGATGGCGTGGGCGAACTCGCCGATCTTCGCACAGTGCTTGACGTAGCCCCAGGCGGCGCCCGCCGGCAAAGCCGGCACGCGCACGGCGACGAGGATCTCGCCCGCGCCGAGCGCCACTTCGAGGGCGCCGGTGACGAAGCGCTCCACCGGCAGGGTGCGGCGGCCGTTCCGGCCCGCGATCTCGACCTCGGCACCGAGGGCCGTCAGGGCGCTGACCCAGTCGGCGGCCGGATCGGCGTGGACGAGGCTGCCGCCGACCGTGCCGCGGTTGCGCACCGGCCGGTAGGCGATCGCCGACGCCACCCGCTGCAGGGCGCCGCCGGTGACGTCGGCAACGCGCCCGTCCTCGATGTCGGCATGGGTCACGCAGGCCCCGAGGACGAGCGTGTCGCCCTCGACCCGGGCTTCCCGGAGCTCGGGGATGCCGGTGATGTCGAGGATGAGATCCGGCTCGACGAGGCGCAGGTTCAGCATCGGCCCGAGGGACTGCCCTCCCGCGATCAGCTTCACGTTGCAGGTGGCCTGTGCGAGGCGGTCTAAGAGCGCGGCGAGGCTGCCCGGCCGCTCCCAGGCGAAGGGTGCGGGCTTCATGCGGCCTCCCGCGCGGTCTCGGCGGGCGCGCGGGCGGCGAGCACGGCCTCCACGATGCGTCGGGGGGTGACGGGGGAATGCAACATCTCGACGCCCAGCGGCGCCAGCGCGTCGTTGACGGCGTTGGCCAGCGCCGCCGGGGGCGCGATGGCGCCGCCCTCGCCGATGCCCTTCTGGCCGAAGCGCGTGTAGGGCGAGGGCGTCTCCATGTGGTCGATGCGCGCCATCGGCACGTCGGCGGCGCCGGGCAGGAAGTAGTCGGCGAAGGTCGAGGCGAGCGGCTGGCCGCGCCCGTCGAAGCGCACCTCCTCGAACAGCGCTGTGCCGATCCCCTGGGCGAGGCCGCCGTAGATCTGGCCGTCGACCACGAGGGGATTCACCAGCGTGCCGCCGTCCTCGACGATGACGTAGTCGAGGATCCCGACCGCTCCGAGATCGGGATCGACCGCCACCACGGCCGCGTGCGCCGCGTACGAGAAGGTGCCGGAATCGCGCACCGGCTTGTAGCCGGCGGTGACTTCGAGGCCGCCGGGATCGGTGTCGGGCGCGAGATCCTGCGGCCGCCGGTACCAGGTGCGGGCGATGGCCTCGAGCGGGACGTCGCCCGTGGGGCCGACGACGTGGCCGCCTTCGAAGCGGCACTCCTCGGGCCGCGCCTGGAGCAGGTGGGCGCCGATCCGCACGGCGCGGGCGCGCAGTTCCTCGCAGGCCGCCGCGACCGCGCCGCCGGCCATCACCATCACGCGCGAGCCCCAGGAGCCGGTGGAGTAGGGTGTCATCGCCGTGTCGCCGTGGACGAGGCGGGTGCGCGCCACCGGCACGCCCAGGATCTCGTGGGCGACCTGGGCGAGGGTCGTCTCCAGGCCCTGGCCGTGGGAATGGGCGCCGATCCGCAGCTCCAGGCCGCCGTCCGGGGTCAGGCGGGCGCTGGCCTGCTCGTGGCCGGGCACCATCGGGATCCCCCAGCCGGAATAGACCGAGGTGCCGTGCGCGGCCTGCTCGCAGTAGATCGCGAGGCCGAGGCCGATCCGGCGCCCGTCCGGCTCGCCCTGACGCTGGCGGGCGCGGACCGCCTCCACGTCGACGGCCTTCAGCGCCCGGGCCAGGGCCTCCGGGTAGTCGCCGCTGTCGAAGTGCTTCTTCGTGATGTTGTCGAACGGCATCTGCCCGGGCCGCACGAGGTTTTTCTCGCGCACCGCCTCGGGCGGGATCCCGGCCGCGCGGGCGACGGCGTCGAGGACGAGCTCCAGGGCGAAGCAGACGCCGGTGCGCGCCACCCCCCGGTAAGGCAGGATCGGGCACTTGTTGGTCGCCACCGACCACGTGCGGCAGCGATAGGCCGGGAAATCGTAGGGCCCCGGCAGGATGCTGGCGACCTGCGCGGCCTCCAGGCAGGCCGAGAACGGATAGGCCGAGTAGGCGCCGGAATCGACGGTGGCCTCGCAGTCGATGCCGCGCAGGGTCCCGTCCCGCTCCGCGTAGGCGGTGATGCGGTAATGGTGCTCGCGGCAATTGGCGTTGGCGGTCAAGTGCTCGCGGCGGTCCTCCAGCCAGCGAACCGGGTGGCCGCAGCGGAGCGCGAGCCAGGCCAGCGCCACATCCTCGGCGAGCAGGATCGCCTTGTAGCCGAATCCGCCGCCGACATCCGGCGAGACGATGCGAATGCGCCCCTGCTCGATCCCGAGGCACTCCGAGAGGCCGTTGCGCACGATGTGCGGCATCTGGCTCGCGGTGTGGACGACGAGCTGGTCGAGGCGGTGATCGAGATTCACCACGGTGCCGCGGCCCTCGATCGGCGCCATGCATTGCCGCCCCGTCGAGATGGTGCGGCTGACCCGGATCGGCGCGTCGAGGGCACTCTCGATGCCGACGTCGACCAGGGTCTCCAGGAAGACGTTGTCGCCCCAGTGCTCGTGGACGAGGGCGGAGCCCGGCTCGCGCGCGGCCAGCATGTCGTGAACGGCCGGCAGCTCCTCGAGGTCGAGCACCACGGCGGCGGCGATGTCCTCGGCCTCGGCGCGGGTCGGCGCGACGCACAGCGCCACCAACTCGCCCACCTGCCGGACCTTGCCGGTGGCGAGCACCGGCTGCTCGGAGACCTTGAAGCCGGGCAGTCCCGAGACCGCCCGGATCGGCAGCACCCCGTCGAGGTCGGCGGCGGTGAAGACGCGGTCGCGATAGGCCTCGGGCACATGGACGGCACGGATCCGGGCATGGGCCAGCGGGCTGCGCACGAAGGCAACGTCCTGCATACCCGGCAGCCGCAGGTCGCCGACATACTGGCCGCGCCCGCGCATCAGGCGGTCGTCCTCCTTGCGGGGCAGGGAAGCCCCGACGCCCTCGCGGCTCATCGCGTCCCTCCGAGAAGATCGAGCGCGGCCCGGACCAGGAGTCCGTCGGGCCGGCGGAACCCGTCGAGGATCGAGAAGTGGTCGGCGCCCGGCACCGGCAGCAGGGCGCCCGGCGCGTGGGCGGCGCTGCGCAGGGCGTGGAGGTTGCGCGCGTCGCGGATGAGGGCGGGCAGCTCGCGGCTGCCGTAGGCGACCGTCATGGGCTTCGATGTGATCGGCAGCCGCAGCGGCGACAGCGTCTCGATCTCGACCTCGGTCAGCCCGAGCTTCTCGTTCAGGTAGGTCTCGCGGATCGGCGCGAGGTCGTAGACCCCGGAGATCGCCAGGACCGCGGTCACGGCGGGATGCCCGAGATGGAGCGCGGCCAGGTGCGCCCCGGCGGACCAGCCGGCCAGCACGATCGGGCCGCCGATCCCGCGCGCCGGTCCGTGCTCGACGAGCCAGTCGAGGGCGGCCCCGATCTCGGCGACGATTCCGGTGAGGCTCGCCTCTGGCGCCAGGGTGTAGCCCGGCATCGCCACCGACCAGCCGGCGGCGTTCATCCCCTCCGCGAAGCAGGCGAAATCGGCCCGGGCGTTGCGCTGCCAGTAGCCGCCGTGGACGAAGACGAGGCAGGGGGCCTGCGCGTCCGCCGCCGGGTAGAGGTCGAAGGCAGTGCGGTCCCCCGCGGCGTACGCGATATCGAGCCCGGCCGGATGCGCGGCGCGGTACGTCGCCGAGGCGTCGTTGCGGGCCGCGACCTGCGCGGCGCTGTCGGGCACGCCCGCATTGTTGTCGTAGCAGGCGCCCCGGGCCGCGAAGTCCAGGCTGTCCCAGCGGCGGCGCGGGTCCGGCGGGGTCGGGTCGTCGAGGACGAAGGCGAGCATCGGCGCCACCTCAGGCCGCGATCGCCTGAGGCAGGATCGGCGAGTCGGCCTCGAAGCGCTTCCCCGCGCGCAGGCAGAAGGCCGGGCGCAGCAGGCGGTCGGCGATCACCCGCGTGTCCTCGTTGTCGCGCAGCAGGAAGCGGCCGCGGTCGTCGTGCAGCACCGAGACGTCGGCCGTGTAGCCGACCGTGAGGGCGCCGATCCTGTCGCTCATGCGCAGCATCTCGGCCGGGTGCGACGTCACCATCGGCACCACGTCCTCCAGCGGGATGCCCAGCGCCATCATCGAGCTCATCGCCTGGGTGAGGCTGAACCGGGCCTGCCCGAGGAACGGGTGGTTCTCGTCGTCGTGGTGCTCGTCCGGGGTGCCTGCGGGCTTCTTCACCTCGGGGACCTCGGTGTTGTAGCCGTGCATGTCGGCGCCGAGCGTGTAGGGGATCACGCCCGCCGGCAGGGACGCGCGGGCCACGCGGTAGGAGAAGTGGCTGCCGTGGCCGACATCGACCTTCAGCCCGGCCTCCATGGCCCGGCGGATGATGTGGTGCACTTCGCCCTGCTCGTTAATGAAGCCGCCCGGGTGGCGGGTGAAGGGGTGGGCCAGCACGTCGCCCGGCCGCAGCAGGGGGATCACCCGCTCGACGATGGTGTCGGCATCTTCGCCGTTGGCGCCGGATTCCGGCAGGCCCCAGAGCTGGCCGAAATGCACGTAGAGCGGCAGGTCGGCACGCCGGCTGATCTCGGCGGCCATCTCCATCACCTTGATGCCCCAGCGGGCGAAGCCGCCGATCTCGGCATGGCCCTTGATGCCGCGCACGAGGTCGCGGTTCTCAGTGGCCGACTTCACCGTCGCGTCGATGTCGACGCCGTCCGGGCTGTAGAGGTTCGGGTAGAAATGCCCCTCCAGGCCACCGACGAGGTAGGCCGACAGGAAGGCGAGCACCTGCGTCTGCGACCGCTCGGCGATGAAGTGGCGGAAGCCCGGCAGGGTCATGCAGGACGGGCCGCCCTGGTCCACCACCGTTGTGACGCCCGAGCGCACGCCGACCATGTCGGGGTTCAGGCCGAACCGGCCGGTGACGTACTGGTAGACGTGGGCGTGGGTGTCGATCATGCCGGGCAGGACGAGCTTGCCCGTAACGTCGATGACCTCGGCGGCGGCCGAGGGCAGGATCGTCTCCGCCACGGCGGCGATGCGCCCGTCCTGCACTGCGACGTCGCGGATGCCGTCGATGCCGGAGGCCGGGCAGATGACCCGCCCGCCCCGCAGAACCAGATCGTAGCGGCGATTGTCCATGTCGACCTCGTGGTCCCGGCCGGCGCGCGCCGGCCTCGCCCTTGCCAAAAGCGAAGCATGCTTCGTATTTCGGCGAAGCACGCGGCGTGCCAAGACTGGAACCGTTCTGCGGAGTCGGACGATGGATGAGGGTCTGGACGCCGGATTCGCGGCGGGGTCGGCAAAGGCGAACGGGGCGACGGACACGCGGCACTGGCCCCTGGGCGAGCGCCCAGGCTTCCTGGCCCGCCGCATGCACCAGATCCACGTCAGCCTTTTCGCGGAAAGCTGTGCCGCGTTTCGCGTCACTCCGCTGCAGTACAGCCTGCTGTCGCTGCTGCGGGACCTGGAGGAGGCCGATCAGACGACCCTCGCGAGCGCGGTCGCCCTCGACCGGACGACGACGACCGGCGCCCTGAAACGTCTCGCGGCGCGCGGCCTGGTGAGCCGCTCGACCTCGCCCCTCGACCGCCGCGCGCAGGTCTGTCGGCTGACGGAAGCGGGGGCCGCGCTCCACAGCGCGATGGAGCCGGCGGCGCGGGCCGCGCACGCCCTGACCGTCGAAGCCCTCACCCCGGCGGAGCAGGACACCCTGACCCGGCTCCTGCGCCGCGTCATCGCGGGGCACGAGCACCGGCGCGGCCAGCCCGACATCGTGTAGGGCGCGGCGCCTGCCCAAAGAAGACACAGATTGTTCTGTGTCGAAGAGTTTCGAAAGGTTCCTTATCTCAATAACTTCGGGAAAATTGGACGGGTATTTCATTTACAGAGCGCACGCCGGTTGCGCATAAATACGGCATGACATGCCCACAGGGCGTGCTGAGCTGATCACCCGGCGCATCTGAGCTTCCCAGCCCGGGGCGAATGGCGGCATCCGACAATCGTTCTGCTCACCAATGCCCAATGGGCGCGGCCGGGCGGACGCGTGGTTGGCACATGTTCTGCGTGCGGTGAGCTGCTCACAGCATGCTGTGGGAGCCTCAATGCCCGAACAGCGAGGGGCCATGACGACGCGCGATGACAGGTCCCGGCCGGCTCGCTCAATGGCGACGGTGCTCGCCGTCCCCGACGCCACGCGCAAGGGCAATCAGGCCTACGACCTGATGCGGCGCGAGATCGTCGCCTGCCGCCTCCTGCCCGGCACGCGCTTCACCGAGGCCGAGGTGATGGAGCGGTTCGAGATCGGGAAGGCGAGCTGCCGGATCGCGCTGCAGCGCCTGGCCCAGGAAGGCTTCGTCAGCTCGATGCCGCGGCACGGCTACCGGGTCAGCCCGGTGACCGTGAAGGATGTCGACGAGGTCTTCGCCCTCCGGATGGAGCTCGAGCCCCTCGCGGCCCGGGGCGCCGCCGGCCGCGTGAACCGGGCGCATCTGGAGCGCCTCGAGCAGGCCTGCCGCCGCAAGATCACGGTGGAGATGGGCAACCAGATCGACTTCTTCCTGGAGGCCAACCGGGGCTTCCACCTCGCGATCGCCGCCGCGGCCGGGAACGGACGGCTGTACCGGACCCTGTCGGGCCTCCTCGACGAGATGACCCGCCTCGTCGCCCTGGGCTTCGGCGTGCAGGGGGTGCGGCCGAACATCGAGAACGACCACACCGCGATGATCGAGCATCTCGTGGCCGGCGATGCCGACAGCGCCGCCCTGGTGGCGCGCCGCCACGTCGAGACGTTCCGCGACATGACCCTGGAGAAGGTCATCGCCAGCCTGCGCGACACTGCCGTGGTGGCGCCGGTGCGGACGTCCCGGGCCGAGGGGGGCGAGCCGTGAACGCCGTCGAACTCGACCACGTCAGCAAGTGGTTCGACCGGCGCGAGGGCGGGCCGCTCCACGTCCTGGACGCCGTCGACATCGCGATCCCGCAGCACGCGATCGTCGCGATCCTGGGCGCGTCGGGCTGCGGCAAGAGCACCCTCCTGAACATGATCGCCGGGCTGGTCGAGCCCGATCAGGGTGCCGTCCTCCTGAACGGCATCCCGTCGCACGCCTTCCGCGACTGGCGGGCGATGACCTACATGTTCCAGGAAGACCGGCTGCTGCCCTGGCGCACGGCCGCCCAGAATGTCGCCTTCGGGCTCGAGGCCGGACGCATGGGCCGGGCGGAGCGGGCGCGGCGGGTCGACGAGACCCTGCGGCTCGTCGGGCTCGAGGCCTTCCGCGACGCCTACCCACACGAACTGTCGGGGGGCATGCGCAGCCGGGTGGCGCTCGCGCGCAGCCTCGTCACCGAGCCCCGGATCCTGCTCCTCGACGAGCCGTTCTCGAAGCTCGATCCCGAGATCCGCGCGCAGATGCACGCGGAGCTGCTGCGCATCGCCGACCTGCGGGCGATGACCCTGGTCTTCGTCACGCACGACGTTGAGGAGGCGGTGGTGTTGGCGAGCCAGGTGGTCGTTCTGCACCCGCGTCCGGGCCGGATCGGTGCGGTCCGGGCGATCGACCTGCCGTATCCCCGCGACCCCCTCTCAGCGGAGGTCGCCGAGGAGGTCCGGCGCCTGCGCATCAGCCTCTCCGCCGCGAGCGCGCGATGCTCGTGAAGACCCCGCCGCGCCTGATCCGGCAGACACGGACGTCCGGCGCCGGACGCCGGGCGGGCGTGCTCCTCCAGAGGCTCGCCCTCCTCGCTCTGGCGCTGGCCGCGTGGCAGCTCGGATCGCTGCACGCGCCGAGCTTCGTCCTGCCGAGCCCCGCGCGGGTCTGGCACGCCTGGCTCGGCCTCGTCGCCACGCCGAGTTTCGCCGCCGATCTCGGCATCACGCTGGGCCGGATCGGCGCGGGCCTCGCCTTCGCGGCCCTGGTGGGGCTGCCGCTCGGCCTGCTGCTCGGCGCGAGCCCTCGCCTCGGCCGGTTCTTCGAGCCGGTGCTGACGGTGACCAACACCGTCTCGTCGGCGATCTGGGCGATCTTCGCGCTGATCTGGTTCGGTCTGTCGAACTGGACCACGATCTTCGTGGTGTTCATGACCGCGATGCCGTTGATCCTGACCAACGTCTGGCAGGGCACGCGCACGGTCAGCGCCGAGCATCTCGAACTCGCCCGCACCTTTCGCATGCCGCGCCACAAGGTGCTGACCAAAATCTACCTGCCGACGATCCTGCCCGCCTTCTTCTCGGGCGCGCGCCTCGCCATCGGCTTCGGGGCGCGGGTCGTGCTCGTGGCGGAGTCGCTGGGGGCGAGCAGCGGCATCGGCTACCGCCTGCGGCAGGCGGCGGACCTCGTCCAGACCGATCAGGTCTTCGCCTGGACCCTCACCCTGGTCGCCCTGATGATCGGGCTCGAGACGCTCGTCCTGAAGCCGGCCGAGCAGCGCCTGTTCGCCTGGAAGAAGGTGGCGCAGCCGTGACGGCCGAAGCCACGCGGGGAAACGCCCGTCGCACGTCCTCTCTTTGCACCCCCTGGAGAACGCCTTGAAACGGATCCGCGTCCTCGCCGTCGCCGCGCTCTGCGCGGTCGGCCTGCCCGCCCTCGCGCGCGCCGAGACGGTGCGCATCGGCTACTGGAGCTCCGGCATCAGCCTCGGCTTCGGCGCCGTGCTGGAGGCCGGCAAGTTCATGGAGAAGGAGGGGCTGACGGCCGAATACGTCAAGTTTCCGGACGTGAACGCGCCCACCAAGGCCATGGCCGCCGGGGCGATCGATTTCGCGATCGCGGCGAGCGCGGGAACGGCGCTGAGCGTGACCGCCGACGGCCTGCCGATGAGCATCGTCCTGGCGACGCAGGTGGCCGACCTCGACTTCGTCGTCCTTGAGGACTCGCCGATCAAGACGATGGCCGACCTTAGGGCCAAGAAGATCGGCACCTCGCCCGCGGGCAGCGGCACCGCCGCCATCGCGGCGGCGATCCTGGAGACCAATCACGGCCTAAAGCCCGCCGATTACCAGGCCGTGCCCGGCAACGATTCTCGGCTGGCGCAATTCCTCGTCCAGAAGGACATCGACGCGGCGGCCCTGCGCACCGTGACCCTCGCGCTCCTGCCGGACGTCAAGCTGCGCCGTCTGGGCACCTTCCGGGAGGAGTGGAAGCGCCTCACCCAGCAGGACGCGCCGCCGGTCCTCGGCGTCGGCCTGATGCGCAACGCCTGGATGACCCAGAATCCGGACGCGCCCGCCAAGGTCGTGGCCGCGATGCGCAAGGCCTATGCGTTCGGCCAAGCCGACAAGCCCGGGGTGGCCAAGATCCTGAAGGCCGCCGCGAACCTGAGCGATGCCGACGCCGCGGCCTACGCGGGTCTCTGGGACGGCATCTACACGGTCAGCCTGGAGCCTGCCGACATCGCCTCGCTGAAGCGCGAATTCGACGTGTTCAAGGCGGTCGGCGCCGTCCAGGGCAGCCTGCCCGACACCGCCCTGGTTCCCGGCCCCTACGAGCGGTCGAAGACGATCCCGTAGCCTTTCCGACCTGCAGAAGAGGGTTTTCCCGATGGCTGAGATGATGAAGGCGCTCGTGCTGGAGGCGCACGGCGACATCGACACGCTGAAGGTGGTGAACGACTATCCGAAGCCGTCCCCCGGCCCGGGCGAGGTTCTGATCCGCGTCGGCGCGTCCTCATTCAACTACCACGACGTATTCACCGTGAAGGGCATGCCCGGCATCAAGGTGCCGATGCCGGTGGTGATCGGCCTCGACATGGCCGGACAGATCGTCGAGCTCGGCGAGGGCGTCGCGGAGTGGCGCGTCGGCGACCGGGTGCTGGTCAACCCGCTCAACAAGGCCAAGGGCCTGATGGGCGAGATGCTCGACGGCGGCATGGCCGAGTATTGCCGGGTCTCGACGGGCCAGCTGATCGCGATGCCGCCGGACGTGAGCTACGCGGACGCCGCCTCCCTGCCGGTGGCCTACGGAACGGCCCACCGCATGCTGATCACCCACAACACCGTGAAGGCCGGCGACAAGGTCCTGATCCTGGGCGCCAGCGGCGGCGTCGGCACCGGCTGCGTGATGCTGGCCAAGCAGCTCGGCGCCGAGGTGATCGCCTGCGCGGGCAGCGCGGAGAAGATGGCGGCGCTGACGGCGCTCGGCGCCGACCACGTCGTCAACTACCGCGAGACCGACTTCTCCAAATGGGCGATCCAGCAGTACGGCAAGCCGCAGCGCCGGACCTACGAGGGCGGGGTCGACGTGGTGATCAACTTCACCGGCGGTGACACCTGGGTGCCCTCGCTCAAGTGCCTGAAGCGCGGCGGCACGCTGCTCGTCTGCGGGGCGACCGCGGGACACGATCCCAAGGAGGATCTCCGCTACATCTGGAGCTTCGAGCTCAAGGTGATCGGCTCGAACAGCTTCTACGATGACGACCTGTCGGCGCTGATGGACATGATCCAGGCCGGCACGCTGAAGCCGACCATCGACAAGCTCCTGCCCCTCGAAGAGGCCGCCGAGGGCCTGCGGATGATCCGCGACCGCGAGGTCATGGGCAAGATCGTCGTCACCCCCTGACACCGTCTGAGGCCGGTCCGCCGCGCGTCGTCGCCCCCAGCCCCGCCCGAGGAGATCCCGAAGCCATGTCCGACACCCCCCTCAGCAAGGAGCAGGTCGAGGCGCTGCTGCTGCGCGGCCCGTTCCACCAGTGGCTCGGCCTCTCCGTCGTCGCCGTCGGCGAGGGCACGATCGAGCTGAAGGCGACGTGGCGGCCCGAATGGGTCGTCAACGCCGAGCGCGGCTACGTCCACGGCGGCATCCTGGCGACGCTCGTCGACCTCACTGCCGACTGGGCGCTGGTCTCCAAGACCGGCCGGGGCGTCCCCACGGTGGACCTGCGGGTCGATTATCACCGCGCCGCGATGCAGGGCGATCTCACCTGCCGCGGCACGGTGGTGAAGTTCGGCAACCAGCTCTCGGTCGCCGAGGCGCAGATCCTCGACGATGCGGGACGCCTGCTCGCGAGCGGCCGCGGCGTCTACATGACGGCGCCGGCGAAATGACGGGGCCGCCCCCCGGCGCCCCGGCGGACGGGGCCCTCGACCACGTCGTGATCAACGTGCTGCGGCGGATGGACGAGGCGGCGGACCTGTTCGCCGCCCTCGGCTTCTCGCTGACACCCCGCGGCCACCACTCGCTGGGCTCGATCAACCACCTGATGATGACGGCAGGCCCCTACCTGGAGCTTGTCGGCGTGCCCGAAATGGGGCCGCAGCGGCAGGACGTTCTGGACAGCCCGTTCGGCCTGAACGGGCTCGTGGTGGCGAGCCGGGACGCCGACGCGACCCATGCGCGGCTGGCGGCAGCGGGGCTCGCGGCCAGTCCGCCCGTCGCCTTCTCGCGCCCGGTGACCGTCGACGGCCGCACGGAACAGGCCCAGTTCCGCACGGTGCGGGTGCCGGCACACCTGTTTCCGGCGGGTCGCCTCTACCATTGCGAGCACCTGACCCCGGATCTCGTCTGGCGCCCCGAATGGCTCGACCATCCGAACGGCTTTTCGGGGATCGACGCGCTGACGATCGAGAGCCCGGCGCCGGAGGCCGACGCTTCCCTCTACGCGGCCGCGATCGGCGCTCCGGCCGAGGCCGCGGGCGCCGGCTTCACCATCCGGGTCGGGGAGACGCGGATCGTAATCGTGCCGGGGCCGGCCGCCCGTTTCGCCGCCCTCGGCCTGCACTTTCGCGGCCTCGACGCCCTCGAAGCCCGCTCGGCCGTCCTCCCGGAGGCGACTTGGGTCCGGCACGGGCCGGACGCGGCCGATCTGACGCTGCCGGCCTTCGACCTCCATCTCGCGTGCCGGGCGGCCCTATGACGTGCGCGACCACGGGTGCGACCAATCTCGGCGACCTCGTCGACCGGTCCGGGCCGCCGGACCGGCCACTCATCATCGGCGTCGCCCCCGAGGGCGGGCCCGAGGTGATGACCCGCGCCGGCCTCGATGCCAGGGCCGACGCCTTCGCCCGCGGCCTCGTACGCGGCGGGATCTCCCGCGGCGCGCGGGTCGCGATCCTCTCGGCCAACCGGCCCGACACCGTCGCGGCGCTGCTCGGCGCGATGCGGGCCGGCGTGGTCCCGGTCCCGGTCAATCACAAGTTCCCGCCGGCCACGATCGCGGCCGTGCTCGCCGATTGCGGGGCGCGGCTCGTGCTCTGCGACCGCCCGCGCCGGGCGATGCTGGCGGGGCTCGACCCCGATATCCGGATCGCCGGTTTCGACGATGACGGGCCGGAGGGTTTTGCGGCCTGGCTCGATCCCGGACCCTTCGTGCCGATCGTGCCGGAGCCCGGCGAGGCGGCCCTGTTCCTCTACACGTCCGGCTCCACGGGCCGGCCGAAGGGCGTGCGGCTGAGCCATGCGAGCCACCTCTGGGTGGCGCGGACCCGCGCCGCGGAGACGAACCTGCGCGACGACCGGCTGCTCGTCGCGGCCCCGCTCTACCACATGAACGCGCTGGCCCTGGCGCTCCTCGTCTGCGCGGCTGGCGCCACGATGGTGCTGCTGCCGCAATTCGAGGCGCGGGCCTACATTGCGGCGATCGATCGCCATCGCTGCACGTGGCTCACCGCCGTGCCGCCGATGATCGCCATGATGCTGCGGGAGCCGGATCTCCTGGCGGAGGCTGACCTCACCGGCGTGCGGACGGTGCGGATGGGCTCGGCGCCCGTCAACGACGCCCTGGCCCGGCAGATCCGCGCACTCCTGCCGAACGCCCGCATCCTCAACGCCTACGGGACCACCGAGGGCGGCCCGGTCGTGTTCGGCGACCATCCGGACGGCCTGCCGACGCCGGTCGCGTCGGTCGGCGCGGCGCATCCCCAGGTCTCGGTGCGCCTCGTCGGGCCAGACGGGCCGGCGACCGGCGTTCTGCAGATGCGCAGCCCCGCGATCATGCTCGGCTACCACAACCGGCCGGACGTGCCCGTTCCGATCACCGCGGACGGATTCTACGACACCGGCGACGTGTTCCGCCGCGACGCCGACGGTTTCTTTTATTTCCTCGGACGCACCGACGACATGTTCGTCTCGGGCGGCGAGAACATCTTCCCCGGCGAGGTCGAGCTGGTGCTGGAGCGCCACCCCGACGTGCTTCAGGCCTGCGTGGTGCCTGTGGAGGATTCCATCAAGGGTACCAAGCCCGTCGCCTTCGTGGTCCGCCGGCCCGGCGCCACCGTCGACGAGGCCGCCCTCAAGGCGCACGCGCTCGCCCACGCGCCGGCCTACCAGCACCCGCGCCGGGTCTGGTTCGTCGAAGCGCTTCCCCTCGCCTCGACCAATAAGATCGATCGCGCGGCCCTGCGCCGGCGCGCCGAAGAGGCCGTCCGCGCCCCGTGACCGGCCCCGGCGGAACGGCGCTTGCAGGTTGTGTTCCCGCGGCATGCGCGCCCGCAGAAGGCTGCCTCGCGAAGCGCCGCCCGGCGCAACCGTCCCCGCCCGCCTGACCCGGAAAGCCAGAAGTGACCTCCATGCTGCGACGAACCTTCCTCGGCGGTGCCGCCGCCGCGGCCGCCGCCCCCTTCCTGCCGGCACGCCCGGCCCTGGCCCAGGGCGGCCGGGCGAGCGTCCTGCGCTTCGTGCCACAATCCGACCTGACCATCGTCGATCCGGTGACGACCACCGCCTACGTCACCCGCAACCACGCGCTCATGGTGTTCGACCAGCTCTACGGCCTCGACGCGCAGTTCACGCCGCAGCCGCAGATGGTGGAGGGGCACACGGTCGAGGATGACGGGCGGCGCTGGATTTTCCGGCTGCGCGAAGGACTGAAGTTCCACGACGGCGAGCCGGTGCGGGGCCGTGACTGCATCGCGTCGATCCGGCGCTGGGCGCAGCGCGACAGCCTCGGGCAGGCCCTGATGGCCCGCACCGACGCCCTGGAGGCCCCGGACGACCGGACCTTCGTCATTCGCCTGAAGCGCCCCTATGGGCTGATGCTCGAGACCCTGGCGAAGCTCGGTCCACCGGTCCTCGTCATCATGCCCGAGCGTCTCGCTGCCACCGACCCGGCCCAGCAGATCCCCGAGCTGATCGGCTCCGGGCCGTTCCGGTTCAACACCAAGGAGCGGCTGGTCGGCGCCCGCGTGGTCTACGACCGCAACCCGGATTACCGGCCCCGCGACGACGGTCCGGTGTCCTGGGTGGCGGGGCCGAAGCGGGTCCATTTCGAGCGGGTCGAGTGGCAGGTCATGCCGGATCCCGGAACCGCGGCCGCCGCCCTCCAGAACGGCGAGGTCGACTGGTGGGAGAACCCGATCAGCGATCTCGTGCCGACGCTCCAGGCCAGCCCGCAGATCGCCACGCAGCTCGCCTCGCCGCTCGGAAATCTCGGCACCGGCGTCATGAACCACCTCTATCCGCCCTTCGACAAGCCCGCGGTCCGTCGCGTGGTCCTCGAGGCCCTGTCGCAGGCGGACTTCATGGCGGCGGCGGCCGGTGACGATCCCAAGTTGTGGCGCAAGGATGTCGGCCTGTTCACGCCGGGGACCGCCATGGCCACCGATGCCGGGCTCGACGTGCTCACCCGGCCGCGCGATCTCGCCAAGGCCAAGCGCGACCTCGTGGCCGCCGGCTACACGGGCGAGCGCGTCGTGCTCATGTCGACGAGCGAGAATCCCGTGCTCAGCGCCCTCGGCGAGATCATGCACGACCTGCTCCAGCGGCTCGGGATGAACGTGCAATACGTCGTGTCCGACTGGGGCACGCTGGTCACGCGCCGCGCCAGCAAGGCGCCCCCGGACCAGGGCGGCTGGAACATCTTCAACACGACCTGGACCGGCCTCGACATGGCCAACCCGGTCGTGGAGCAGGTCCTGCGCTGCGGAGGCCCCAAGGGCTTCTTCGGCTGGCCGGACCTGACCGAGCTGGAGAGCCTGCGCGAGGCCTGGATCGAGGCGCCGGATCAGGCGGCGCGGAAGACGATCGCGGCCCGGATGCAGACGCTGGCGATGCGCGACGTGCCGTACCTGCCGACCGGCCAGTATTTCTACCGGACGGCCTTCCGGCGCGATCTCCGGGATGTGGTCGACGGCCAGTTCGTCTTCTGGAACGCCCGCCGCGTCTGACGGGCGGCGCGCCCCGGCCGCCCGTCGCCGCTCCGGCGACGGGCCGTTGCCACGGGGAGGGCGCTTGAGCCTCAGTGCGCGAAGACGGCGGCCAGATCCCGAAAGCCCTTGATCTCGATGGGATTGCCGCTCGGGTCGAAGAAGAACATCGTGCGCTGCTCGCCGGGCTCCCCGGCGAAGCGGACGACCGGCGGGATGTCGAAGGCGATGCCGGCCGCCTCGATGCGGCCGGCGAGTGCCTCCCAGGCCTCGAGCGGCAGCACGACGCCCAGATGCGGCATCATCACGGTGTGATTGCCGACCTTACCGCTCCGGGTGGTGGTGAAGGGCTCGCCCAGATGCAGCGAGAGCTGATGGCCGAAGAAGTCGAAATCGACCCAGGTCTCGGTGCTGCGGCCCTCCTGGCAGCCGAGGACGCCGCCGTAGAAGCGGCGGGCCGCGTCGAGATCGGTGACGTGGTAGGCGAGATGGAACGGCGTGAGCATCGACGGTCTCTTGCTTCGCAGGGGAGGGGGTGGCGCTGTCAGGGCGCCGGATCCGGGGCGCGCGCCGAGACGACGCCGCCGACGAGGTTGCAGGACAGCAGGAACGCGCTGTCGAGAGCGCCGCCGCCGGCCGGCACCAGCGCCGCCAGCCGCGCGTCCAGGCTGCGCCGCGCCGCGCGGGCGATGGCCTGGGCCTCCGCGACGGCGACGGCCGCGAACCGGATCGTCTCGCCCGGCCGCACCTGCGCGAGGCGACCGAGATCCGCCGAGATCACCGTGGCGATCTTCGGGTAGCCGCCGGTGGTGTGCCGGTCGGCGAGCAGGATCAGCGGCCGCCCGTGGCCGGGTACCTGGATGGAGCCGTTCACGATCCCGTCCGAGACGATGTTGAAGCCGTCCGCGTGGGCGATCGGCGGCCCGTCGAGGTGGCAGCCCATCCGGTCCGCCCGCGCCGTGAGGGTGTAGGGTTCGGACAGGAAGGTCCGCAGGCCCTCATCGGTGAAGCCGTCGGCCTGCGGCCCGAGCACCACACGGATCGGGCCGCCGAAGGTCGGCCGGTGAGCCGGCGGCAGGGTCAGCGGGCGGTCGCGGGGCGCGGGCGCCGCGAGGGGCAGCAGGTCGCCTGCGGCTAGGGGGTTGCCGTCGAGGCCGCCGAGACGGGTGCGGGTGTGCGTCGCGACGCTGCCGAGCATCGGCGCGACGGCGAAGCCCCCGGCAACCGCCAGGCAGGCGCGCAGGCCCTCCCGCGGGGCGCCGAGGCTGAGTCGATCCCCCCGCCGCAGGTCGTGAGCGGTGAACGGATCGAGGGCGCGGCCGTTCAGGCTCATCGCGAAGGGTGCCCCGGCGAGGGCGACGCGGCAGACCTCCGTCTCGCAGACGAGGGTCGGACCGACCATCGCCATTTCTATTACCGCGGCGTCGAGCGGGTTGCCGACGAGGCCGTTGGCGAGCGCCAGAAGGTCTGGATCCATCGCCCCGGACCCCGAGATGCCATAGCGCAGGTAGTCCGGCCGCCCGTCATCCTGCAGGGTCGCGGAAACACCGGGGGCGATGACGTGCAGTCCCTCAGGCATCGATCCGCTCCAGGGTCGCGACGGTCTCGCCGGCGCGGGCGGCCTCGCTGAGGGCGTCGAACGCGGCGCGGTCGATCGGCTCGAACCGGATCAGGTCGCCGGCCGCGAACAGGAACGGTTCGGCCCGGGCCGGATCGTAGGAGCGCGCGGGCGTGCGGCCGATGAGCTGCCAGCCGCTCGGCAGCTCCAGGGGCGGCGAGACGCCGGTCTGGTTGCCGCCGATCGAGACGCTGCCCGCCGGGGTCCTGGGCCGCGGATCGGTGCGCCGGCTCGCGTGGAGCCGGGGATCGAGGCCGCCCAGATAGGCGAAGCCGGGGGCGAACCCGATCATGTAGACGCGGTAGTCGCGGCCGGCATGGAGGGCGATCACCGCCTCCGGGGTGAGCCCGGCCCCGGCGGCGAGGTCGGCGAGGTCGGCGCCGTGCGCGCCGCCGTAATGGACCGGCACCCGCCAGCGGCGCAGCGATCCCGTCGCCCCGTCCGGGGGCGGCCAGTGCGCGGCGATCAGCGCCGCGAGATCGGCCCGGGGTAGCAGGTCCGGATCGTAGAGGACGAGGAGCGAGCGGTAGGTCGGCACGGTCTCCAGGAGCCCCGGGCGCCCGGCACCGCGGAGCGCCGCGTCGAGGGCGATGACCTGCGCGTTGATCGCGGGGTCGACCGCGCGGCCGAGCTCCACCGTGAGCGCCCGGTCGCCGCTATCGAGGAGGCGGTAGCCGGGCTCAGACACCGAGCACCTCGGCCATCGGCCGCAGGGCGATCCCCTTGGCGGCGCAGTCGTCGCGCAGGCGGTGCGCCATGGCGACGGCGCCGGGCGTGTCGCCGTGGACGCAGACCGTGTCGATCCGCGTCGGGATGCGCCGCCCGGACAGGCAGATGATCGCCCCGTCCTCTAGCATCCGCGCCACGCGCTCCGACACGGAATCGGGATCGTGCAGCACCGCGCCCGGGAGCTTGCGCGACACCAGGGTGCCGTCATCCGCGTATGCCCGGTCGGCGTAGATCTCCCGCGCGATCGGCAGCCCGAGCTTCTCGCCGGCTTTCTCGGTCTCCAGGCCGGGCATGACCACGAAGATCAGGTCGCGGTCGAGGGTGCGGATCGCCCGGGCCACCGCCAGGGCGAGGTCGGCATCCTCGTTGGCCATGTTGCCCATCGCCCCGTGGGTCTTCACGTGGCGCACCGGGCAGCCGGCATCCTGCGCCAGGGCCAGGAGGGCGCCGACCTGGTAAAGGACCGCCTTCTCGATGTCGGCCGGGCGCTCGCCCTGAATCGGCCGCCGGCCGAAGCCCCAGAGGTCGAGGAAGCTCGGATGGGCGCCGGCCTGCACGCCGTTCGCGGCCGCGCGGCTCAGGGTCTCGTGCATCACCAGAGGGTCGCCGGCGTGGAAGCCGCAGGCGATGTTGGCCGAGGTCGCCACGGTCAGCATCTCGGCGTCGTCGCCCAAGCGGTAGACGCCGAAGCCCTCGCCCACGTCGCAGTTCAGATCGACGATCATCGGTGCATCCTTTCTTGCGCGCGGGGTTCAGGCTTCCGCGACGAGGTGGGCCACCAGGGTCGCGGCCGCGCAGAGATCCTCGATCCGCATCGCCTCGTCGGGGTTGTGGCTGCCGTTCTGGTTGCGGATGAAGATCATCGTGCTCGGCACGCCCTGGCCGGCCAGCGTCGCGGTGTCGTGCCCGGCCCCGCTGGCCATCGTGCGGAAGGGCATCCCGAGCCGGCGCGCGTGGCCCGACAGGGCCTCGACGAGTGCCGCGCTCATCCGCGCCGGGGTGCTGCCGGTGCGCTCGCCGAGGACGAAGCGCACGCCGCGGGCGGCCTCGATGGCGGCGACGCGCTCGGCGAGCGCCGCCTCGACCCGGTCCAGCACGACGGGCTCGGTGCTGCGCACGTCGAGGCAGAAGCGGACCTCGCCGGGGATCTTGGCGAAGGCGTGCTGGACCGGGTCGGTGGCGACCTCGCCCAGCGTGATCGTGACCGGGCAGCCCTCCGCCTCCAGTGTTCCCCAGAGGGCATCCAGGCCGGTGATCAAATCGGCGAGGGCGAAGACGGCGTCGCTGCGCTCGCTCCGCGCCACGGCGCCGGAATGGCCGTAGCGGCCGAAACAGGCGGCCTTGCGATAGCGGAAGCTGCCGCTGATCGCCGTGACGAACCCCACCGGGTTCCCGGCCGCCTCCAGCGCCGGTCCCTGCTCGATATGCATCTCCACGAAGCCGTGGATCCGCGCCGGATCGAGGAGCCGCTCGCCCCGCGCCACCGCCTCCGGACGCAGGCCGAGGTCGGCCATGTGGTCCCGCAGGCTCCGGCCGGTATCGGCGCGGGGCAGGTCGAGAACCTCCGGCGGCAGCAGGCCGAAGGCAGCCCGGCTGCCGACATAGGAGGCCGGGAACCAGACGCTCTCCTCGGCCCTGAACACCGCCACCGTCACCGGACGCGCCGGCACGAGGCCCGCCCGGCGCAGGGCTTCCACGGCCGCGAGGCCGCCGATCACGCCCGCCGCCCCGTCGAAATTGCCCCCGTGGGGCACCGTGTCGACGTGCGAGCCGACCATCCAGGGCGCCAGGGTCGGGTCGCGTCCCGCCATCGTCAGGAACAGGTTGCCGGCCGCGTCGGTCTTGGCGGTGAGCCCCAGCGCCAGCCCGGTGGCCCGCATCAGGGCGTGTGCGCGCTCCTCGCCAGCGCCGTAGGCTGCCCGCGTCACGCCGGGTGCGTGCTGGCTGAAGCCGAGGAGCTCGGCGAAGAGCGCCGCGCAGAAATCCGGGTCGATCGCGAGGCCGGTCATGCCGGCTGCCCGGTGCGCGCGTCGTCCTGCCGCCGTTCCCCGACGTCGGGTTCGGCGCGGATCGCGGGAGCGCGGCCGTTGCCGCCCCGGGATTCCGCGGCCGGAGCCCGCCGCGGCGCCGGACCGACCCGGTCGATCGGCTGAACAATGAGGCACGCGCCAGGCGCGCTCGCGCAGGGAATACCGGGATCCATGGGCTCAATGACCATGTTGGAGGCAGCCATGCTCAAAAATACCGCTTGAATGCCGGCGGTATACCGGCTCTGCTAAGGCATGGTATGGGATTTGGCAACGTAAAACCGCGCCAAAATCGAAATAAAATCCCCACATTAAGAGATTTGATGAGCAAACATGTAGTATCATAGCGCGAATAACGCGCAGGTATAATCAATCATTCGGCGCATGATCGCATAACATCAGGTTTGACGATGGCTCAGATCGAGACGACCGCGCCCCCGCTCCTGAAGATCAGGAAGCTGCACAAGAGTTACGGCGCCAACGAGGTCCTAAAGGGCATCTCCCTCGACATCCACGAGGGTGAGGTCGTGTCGATCATCGGCGCGAGCGGCTCGGGCAAGAGCACGTTCCTGCGCTGCCTGAACCTCATGGAGACGCCGACATCCGGCTTCATGGATTTCGAGCGCTTCGCCTTCGACTACGAGCAGGGCGCCCGCCGCCAGCCGACGCCGCAGCAGCTCTGCGAATTGCGCACTCGGATCGGCATGGTCTTTCAGAGCTACAATCTCTGGCCGCACATGACCGTGCTGGAGAACGTCATCGAGGCGCCGATCCGGGTGCGGCGGATGCCGCGCCGTCAGGCCGTCGCGGAGGCGGAGGCGCTGCTCCAGCGCATCGGCCTCTACGAGAAGCGGCACGCCTACCCGTCGAAGCTCTCCGGCGGGCAGCAGCAGCGCGTGGCGATCGTGCGCGCCCTGGCGATGGCGCCCAAGGTGATGCTGTTCGACGAGGTCACCTCGGCCCTCGATCCGGAGCTGGTGGGCGAGGTGCTGGCGCTGATCAGCTCCCTCGCGGCGGACGGAATGACGATGCTGCTCGTCACCCACGAGATGGCCTTCGCCCGGGATGTCGGCACCCGCACCCTGTTCTTCGACGGCGGCGTGATCGCCGAGGACGGGCCGCCCGACGACATCATCGGCGCGCCCCGGAGCGAGCGGCTGCGCCAGTTCCTCCGGCGCGTGCTGCACCAGCCCGCCGCGCTCGGACAGACAGCGTGAGCCGCCGGCCCATCACCGGGGAGATCGGACAGCGATGAGCGTCGCGACGTTGCAGGAATGGTGGCTCACCCTCTCGGACGAGGTCGTCACCTACGGCCCCGGCTTCCTCTCGGCGACCCTGGTGGTGCTCGGCGTCACGGTGGCGAGCATCCTGGTGAGCTGGGTCTGCGGCCTGCTCGGTGCGCTGGGCAAGCGCTCGTCCTTCGCGCCCTTCCGAGCGCTCGCGAGCTTCTACGTCTGGTTCATTCGCGGCACGCCGACCCTGATCCAGATCTTCATCGTCTATTTCGGCATGCCGCAGATAGGGGTGAAGCTCTCGCCGATCACGGCCGGCATCATCGCGCTGGGGGTCAGCAGCGGCGCCTACGTGGCCGAGACGATCCGGGCCGGGCTCGCGGCGATTCCCCGGGGTCAGGTCGAGTCGGCGCTCGCCCTGGGCATGAACCCGCGGATCATGATGGTGCGGATCGTCCTGCCGCAGGTGTTCCGCATGATCCTGCCGTCGCTGACCAACGAGGCGATCTCGGCGGTCAAGAACACCTCGCTCCTGTCGACGATCACGGTCGTGGAGCTCACGCTCTACGCGCAGCTCATGATTGCCACGACCTTCCGGCCGTTCGACTTCTACATCGCGGCGGCGCTGATCTACCTCGGCCTCACGTCGATCCTGTCGCAGCTCTCGGCCTATTTCGAGCGGCGCTACGCCCGCCTCTCCTGAGCCTCCCCCGCCGCGGGACGGGCCGCGGCCGACACTTCCCGCCCCGTCTCGAGACCGGAGATCACCATGAACCGTCGCCACGTTCTCGCCCTCGCCGCCCTCTGCGCGGGACTTCTCGCCGCCCCCGTGACCTGCGCGGCCGAAGGCAAGCTGGAGCTGATCGAGCCCGGCAAGCTGATCGTGGCGACGGACAGCACCTTCGCGCCGTTCAGCATGCGCACGCCGAGCGGCGAGCTCGACGGGCTGGAAGTCCGGGTGATGCGCGAGGTCTGCCGCCGGCTCGGGCTCGCGTACAGTCCGGTCAACATCAAGTTCGATGCCCTGCTGGTGGGCCTGATGGCCGATCAGTACGACATCACCAGCGAATCGATGGACATCACTCCCACCCGGCAGAAGCAGGTCGCCTTCGCGGACGGCTGGCTCGAATCCGGCGCGCGGATCGTCACCCGCAAGGATACCGGCATCAAGGGGCCGGAGGATCTCAAGGGCCGCAATGTCGGCGCGCTCTCGGCCTCGACCTTCGGCAAGCTCGCCGAGGAGCACGGCGCCACCCTGAAGAGCTACAAGACTGCCGCGGACGCCATGCAGGACCTCGTCGGCGGCAACATCGACGCGGTGATCAACGATGCGGTGGCCGGCAACTACGCCATCAAGGCGCGCAAGCTCCCCCTGGTGATGATTGAGACCCCGCTCAGCACGGTCCAGAAGGGCTTCGCCATCAAGAAGGGCAAGCCGAACCTGCACGCCGCGGTCAACAAGGCCCTGGCCGAGATGGTCGCCGACGGTACCTACGCCAAACTCATCACGCCGTTGATCGGCTATGACCCGGCCCCGAAGGCGCCGATCCGCACGCCCGCCATGTAGGCGGGCGCGAGGCCGGCGCCGGAGAAGAAGAAAACGGGGAGCAGCCTGGCCGGCTGCTCCGGGAGGACGCGATGAAAACCCTCGACGCCGCGTCGTACACGACGGCGCTCAATGCCCGGCGCGAGCAGAGCCTCGGCCAGATGGCCTACGACCGGCTGCTCGACATGCTCGTCCGCCGCGACCTTCCGGCCGGCACCGTGCTGCACGAGCGCCGCCTCGCCGAGATGCTCGACATCTCCCGGACCCCGACCCGCGAGGCGATGTCACGGCTGGAGACCGAGGGGCTGATCGAACGGCAGCCCGGGGGGATGCTCGTGGTCAAGGAATTCTCCCTGCGCGAACTGGTGGAGATCCTGCATGTCCGCCGTCTGCTGGAGCGGGAGAGCGTCATGCTGGCCACCGGCCGGATCGCCGACGCGGTGCTGGCGGATCTGCAGCGGCAGATGGAGGCGCTGCTGGCGGCGGGCGACCCGGACGCGCCGGGCAACTGGGAGGTCGACCGGCGCTTCCACGACCTGATCGCGGATCACAGCCACAACGCGATCCTCGCCAAGACGATCAAGGATCTGCGGCTCAAGACGCAGATGTTCAACCTGAGCCGGATGCCTGAGCGGTTCGAGGCGGTCCATCGCGAACATCTCGCGGTGGTTGCCGCCCTGCGGGCGAAGGACGCGGCGGCGGCGGCGGACGCCATCGCGGCCCATCTCGAGAATTTCAAGCAGGGCATCATCCGTCGCCTGAGCGAAGTCTGAGCGGAGCCTGAGCGGAGTTTGGGGCGAGGGCGGCGCGATGCACGGATTCACAGGCCTGCGCGGCCGCGAGGCGGCCTTCCCGGAGGCGGAGTTCGCCGCCCGGCAGGCGGCGGCCCGGGCCGCCATCGCGGCGGCCGGCCACGACGCCCTTGTGGTGACCGGCCCGGAGACGATCTACTGGCTGACCGGCCGCCAGACGGCGGGCTATTTCGCCTTCCAGGCCCTCCTCGTACCGGTGGAGGGGAACCCGGCCCTCCTGGTCCGGCAGCTCGAACTGCCGGGCGCGGCCGCCAACACTTGGCTCGACGATATCCAGGCCTATCCGGACGGCGCCGACCCGGCCGAGGCCCTGGCGGCCCTCGTGCGCGGGCGCGGGCTCACCCGGCCGGCCCTGGAGCGGGACGGCTGGTTCGTCTCGCCGGCGCTCGCGGGGCGGATCGACGCCGCGCTCGGAAGCGGGCCGCTGCCCGACGGCTCCGGCCTCCTCGCCCCCTTGCGGGCGGTGAAGTCGGCGGCCGAGCTGGAGGCGATCCGGGCCGCCGCTCGATACGCGCAGGCCGGGCTCGCCGCAGGACTCGACGCCTGCGCGGCGGGCACCGACGAGAATGCCGTCGCCGCCGCCATGCTGGGGGCCGCGATCGCAGCCGGGTCCGAAGCCGTGGCGATGGAGCCCCTGGTCGCGTCGGGCCCGCGCAGCGGGCTGCCGCACATGACGTGGCGGCGCCGCCGGCTGGAGCCGGGCGACGCCGTCTTCCTCGAACTCGCCGGCAGTCACGCCCGGTACCACGCAGCGCTTATGCGCAGCGTCTGGATCGGTCCGCCGCCGGCCGAGGCGTTGCGGATGATGGATTGCGCCCTGCGCGCCCTCGACGCGGCGCTCGCGGCGATCCGCCCGGGCCATCCCTGCGCCGCCCCGCACGCGGCGGCACAGGCCATCATCGATGCGGCGGGCTACGGCCCGGCCTTTCGCAAGCGGATCGGCTACTCCATGGGTGTCGCCTTCGCCCCGGACTGGGGGGAGGGCGGCCTGCTCTCGCTCTTCACCGGACAGGACCGGCCCATCGAGCCCGGCATGGTTTTCCACCTGCCGGCGACCCTGCGCTCTTATGGCGCCTGGACGGTCGGCGCCTCGGAGACGGTGATCGTCACCGCCAACGGGGTCGAGCCCCTGTCCGACCTCCCCCGCACCCTGTCGCTGCGGTGAGGCTCACCCCATCATCGCTTTCTGTTAGGGCATAACGTGAGGTCGGACCGTCTGCAGCGTCAGCGACCGAACTGACCCTGATCCAGCATGGCGTAGGCTGGCCGAACGTGTAACGGCCGCTTCGGAGAAGACCGGTCGAAAAGGCGGGCAACCTCCTATCAATCCATGCCGGCCGCGCAGACTACCGCGAACAGATCCCGAAATCGGCTGTCCGTCGGCCGTTCCGCAACGTCGACTTGGGGTAGATTGGTACGAAAAGCCCGCGTGTTATACTTTCACAGTGATGCGACTGACCGCCAAGTGAGGCGGGAATGAAAGCAGATGATCGGATTATCGCAAGTCGAATAGAGCTCCTGTTGTCGCCTCGACAGGCCGCCTTAGCGTCACCCCGACTTGACGCTTCGCATGAAGTCACTCGGCAGACACCTGTCATCCCGATCTGCTCATGCGCTCTCTGCATATCGGGCTTGAGGTATGTGGCATACCAGAAGGTGCGTGCGGTGCGATATCGCTTCTTGCGCACCGCACAACAGGACGCCGCCGATGACCCTGCTCGCCGCTCTCGCTTTCCTCCCCGTTGCCGCCATCGCCAACTTCGCAGTCGTGGTGGCGCTCGCCAATCACTTCGACGGCGACAAAGCGGCCGCGGGCTTCACCGGCCCGGTCCCGACCCTGGCTTGAGCCATGACGGGCCGCGTCACGCGGCCTCGCTTGAGGATGTCCCGGAGTTCGGTTCGGCCGGCAGGTGAGGCTCCGGGATTCATTCGCCCGCCTGCGTGACCACCTCAGCGAATGCCCGGGGCGTCAACGGACGAGAGGCTGTCCGTGCACGGAAGCCGCCTCGATCCTGGCCGTTCGCGTTTGTCCCCGACGAAGCACCGTTGGTCTCCACAGGAGGCGCGGAGACGCCGTCCGTTTCAGGGCATGTCTGCCCCGGAAGCGATGTGACGGACATTTCACTCGAAGACGCCGGAAGGCCCTTCAGACGCATCGGGAGCGGACCGATCGACCGTCGGTGGCACTGGGCTGGTTCGCTGCCGCACGTGAAGAGGCCGGTCCTGCTTGCGGTGTGTCTGTCATTCGGCGAGCACGAAGGCGAGGCCGAGGATCGCCACAAGCACCGCTCCGCCCGCGAGTTCCTCACGCGGCTCTTCTGCAAAACGCGGCGACCGGCTTGCGCTGGCAACGCCCGCTCCGACGAGTCCGATGATCAGGAAGCCGAGGCCGAGCAGGTCGGTGGTCTGAACGGACGGTAGCATGGGTCGATCCTCCGTCAGAGATGTCCCTTATTCTTCTGGCCACGCCCAATGTGCTTCGACGTGGGCGATCAAACCAAGTGCATGATCGCGAACGAGGACCGCAGTCTGATCGGCGTCGCGTTCCTGCAGCGCGGTGATGATGGCGGCATGCTCGCGCATCGAGACTTCATACCGCCCCGACCGATGGAGGAAGGCCGATCGAACCGCCCGCATGTGGATGAACAGGTTGGTCGTCATCTCGACCATCAATCCACAGCCGCCGAGACGGATGATCATCTGGTGAAAATCGAGGTTGGCTTCCTCATAAGCGGTCAAATGAACAGGCAATGCCGAGGGATCGAAATCCTGGAAGACTTTGCTCAGGTCGCGGAGATCGGCGTCCGTGGCGTGCGTGGCGGCGGCATGAGCTGCCGAGCCCTCCAGCGCGGCCCAGACCCTGATCATCTCGATGACTTCGCGCTTGGTCTTGCGCGTCACGAAGAGTCCGCGGCGTGGCACCGTGCTTACGAAGCCCTCCCGTTCCAGAAGCGTTAGGGCTTCTCGGACTGGCGTTCGGCTGATGCCGAGATCTTGCGCAATCTGGTGTTCGTTCAGCCGGATCTGTGCCGATCCGTCGTAGAGATCCATCGCGAGGATCGATCGCTTGATGCGGTCGTAGGCCTGCTCACGCAGGCTCACAGTCTGTCCGATCGAGATTAGACCCAAAGAGGTCTCAGGTGGCTGCAGCACAGTCGAGCTCCGAGAGCGCCGAAAAATCGATCTTGGCATCAAATCCGAGGAACGCGCCGGAGCGCACCTGGGAGGCCGCTTGAAAATGGGGGACCTGGAAAGCGGTGCCTGAAGCGATGGTGGCTGGAGGCCCGAGTGTTCCGGGCTGTCTGCGACGCGCATGCGTCCCGGAGATGCGATAGCATGCGGATGTCGCAACTTGGCCGGTCAGCACGACCCCGGCTCCGGAATTCCGGAGCCGGGGCCTTGCGGCTTTCGCCGGGCCGCGCCGTGGCCGAGCCCGACGCTCAGGCGTGAGCCAGCGCCAGCTTGGGAGCTGCCGCGTCGTTGTTCGCCTTGTGGTGCTGCTTGAGCATCGGCCGCAGCACCGCGATCGCCAGCAAGGCGGCGATCAGGTCCATGCTCGCCACCGTATACAGGACCGTGGCCCAGGTGCCGGTCGCCTGCATGATCAGGTTGCCCACCGGCACGAACAGCGCCGCAAAGCCTTTGGCGCAGTAGAGCACGCCGTAGATTTTGCCGATGTGCTTGGAGCCGAACGTGTCGGCAGCGGTGGCGCTGAACAGCGAGTAGACCTCGCCCCAGGCCAGGAACACCACCCCGGACAGGATGACGAAGGCCCACGGATTGGAACCGAAATAGCCCAGTGCCACGATGCCGATACCCTCCATCGCGAACGCGATGAACATGGTCTTCTCCCGTCCGATCCGGTCCGAGATGAAGCCGAAGAGCGGGCGCGAGATGCCGTTCATGATCCGGTCGAGCATCAGCGCAAAGGGCAGCGCCGCCATGGCAAAGAAGTACAGGTTGACCTGGAAGTTCTTCACCCCGAGATCCTGCGCGATCACGCCGAGCTGGGCCACCGCCATCAGGCCGCCCGTCACCGTGCAGGTGAACATCAGCAGCATCACCCAGAAGACGGGGGTGCGCAGCGCCTCGGCCAGCGTGTAGTCGCGCCGCGACTGCAGGACCTTGGTGGAGAATGGCACCTGGTTCTTGAGTGGCGCGCGCATGGCGATGGCGGCGGCCATGATGATCGCGCCCTGGATCAGACCGAAGATGAAGAAGGCCTGGGCGTAATTGCCGCCGTCGATCATCTTGGCGATCGGCAGGATGGTGAGTGCGGAACCGGCGCCGTAGCCGCCCGCCGTGAGGCCGACCGCCAGGCCGCGCTTGTCGGGGAACCACTTGAGCGCGTTGTTGACGCAGGTGGCGTAGACGCAGCCGACGCCGATACCGCCGGCCACGGAGCCGAGATAGAAGCCGCTCAAGCTCGTGGCGTAGGAGTTGATGACCCAGGCCAGGCCCGTCATCAGACCGCCGAACATGACGACGCGGCTGGGACCGTACTTGTCGATGAAGTACCCCTCGATCGGGGTCAGCCAGGTCTGGACGACGACGAAGATCGTGAAGGCGACCTGGATCGCGGCGCGGTCCCAGTTGAAGGTCTTCTGAATCTCGGGGACGAACAGCGTCCACGCATACTGGATGTTGGCCGCTGCAACCATGCAGATCACGCCAAGCACAATTTGTAGCCATCGATTGGTATTGGGCGTTGCCGTACCCGGCACGGCATCTGGCATGGCCATGAGCTTCCTCCCTCGTCCCTGCGCTGACATTCGGCGACGTGCTGTAGTATTGGCGTCCACGTCGGCGGGTTGCTTGCCCGTGCCGGAACCATCTCGCGGGTTCCGAGATTGACTTGGCGGCATGCATTATTCTGTGTGCCAGGATCATATGGCAAGCGAAATAATTCATTTTTTGTTGTCGACAGCGCGGGATGAAAAGTCGGTTCTGCGCGTGCATCCCGATCGGAGATCGCGACCCGTCACCGTGATCCGCGAAGGTCGACGCCGCGTCCTCGTGGCTCACCGGCAGAGCGAACCCAGTCTGGATCCTGAACAGGCTGTTCGGCCCGCCGCGCGCCGTCGCCGTAATGTGCTCCGAATGGGCGACTCCGCGGCCCGCGACCATCCAGTCCACTGCGCCCGGACGGATGACTCGATCGGCCCCGGGGCGGGTCCGGCGATGGACGTCGCCGCGGCAGAGGCCGGTCACGGTGGCGAGACCGATCTGCGGATGCGGCCAGACATCGATACCCTGGCCCGTCAGACGTGCGGCGGGGCCGGCTTGGTGGAAGACACGGCATGCCCGAACCGTCCGGCGATCCGGTGCCGGCACGGCGCGTCGAATCTCGAAGCCGCCGCGATCCCTTGCACGGAGACTGATGAGCGTCTCGGTCGCGTCGACGCCCACCCCATTGTGGCAACGCGGTTCCAGAGCTTGCTCCCGCTCATGGCGTCATACTCTCGGTCTGGTTCGGCCGCCCACGATCGTTGCCAAAGGCCTGTGAACAAGCGCGATCCCCCTTCGGGCCACTCAGACCCGACAGGCCCCGGTCAAGGGGCCACATAGCGCGGCTTCCCGCCATGCGGTCTTGTCGAACACCACGGTGGTGAGGAACCAAGCATGGCACATGTTCTCGTCATAGGCGCTAGCAAGGGCATCGGCCTGGAGACCACAAAGGCGGCTCTGGCGGCCGGGCACCGTGTTCGCGCCTTCGCGCGGTCCGCAGCCGGCATCGGTCTGTCGGATCCGAGCTTGGAACGGTTTACGGGCGACGCGGTGAATGCGGCCGATGTCGCCGCCGCCCTCGATGGCATGGATGTCGTCGTGCAGGCGCTGGGCGTACCGACCAGGGATCTCATCAGGCCCGTCCGCTTGTTCTCGGAAGCGACCAACCTTCTCGTGCCCGCAATGGAGACCGCCGGGGTGAAACGGCTGATCGCCGTCACCGGTTTCGGTGCGGGCGACAGCCGGGATGCGATCGGACTTCTCCAGCAACTGCCATTCCGTTTGGTGTTCGGACGCGCCTACGACGACAAGGACGCGCAGGAGATGCGCATCCGCAGGAGCAGCCTCGATTGGACGCTCGTCAGGCCCGGCGTCCTGACGCCCGGCGCCGCGACAGGCCGCTACAAGGTCCTGACCGAGCCCGCGTCCTGGCGAAACGGCCTGATCTCTCGAGCCGACGTGGCAGGGTACATCGTCGCCCAGATCGACCATCCGTCCCACGAGCGGAAAGCCGTCGTCCTGGTCCGGTAGGCCGGAGGTCGCAGACTTGCCCGCTCCGCATCGTCGGAGCCGGGTCGCCCTCGACATGAGGGCATCTCTGCCCATGACGCACCCAAGGGATTGCTCCCGATGCCAAATCCCATTCGATCCGCCGTCCGCGCTGTCCTCGAAGGGGGCGTCGAACTGGTGGCTGCCTACAACCGGGCGCGGCTGCCAAAGACCCCGAACCCCTTCGTGATCGGCATCCACGAGCCGATGCGGGAGGAACTGACGCTGCAGGATCTCGCCGTGATCGGCTCGATACCGTCCCAGCTCGACGGTCGGTACCTCAAGATGGGCGCGAACCCCGTGCGGCCCGCGTCGGGCGGTCACAACTGGTTTCTCGGCGACGGCATGGTGCACGGTCTCGCCATCAAGGATGGCAAAGCCTTGTGGTACCGCAATCGGTGGATCGGCTCGCGCACGGCCGCCGCCGCCCTCGGTCGGCCCGCCGCACCCGGCCCGCGTCGGGGCGCAAACGACACCGTCAACACCAACGTCGTCGATATCGGGGGCCGCGCCTTCGCGGTCGTCGAAGCAGGCAGCTTCCCTGTCGAACTCTCCGACACCCTGGAGACGCAACGCTACAATCCGTTCGAGGGCACGCTCGCTGGATCCTTCACCGGTCATCCGCACCGCGATCCGATCACCGGCGAGACCCACGCGATCGCCTATGACGGGCGTGTCTGGGACGCCATCCGCCACGTCGTTGTCTCGGCGACCGGCAAGGTGGTCCGCGACGTACCGATCGCGGTCCAGCACGGTCCCTGCGTCCACGACTGCGCGATCACGGCACGCTTCGTGATCGTGCTTGACCTTCCCGTCACCTTCTCGATGCGGGCGGTGCTCGCCGGCCACCGCTTCCCGTTTCGCTGGAACAGCGCTCACCGCGCCCGGGTCGGGCTGCTTCCTCGTCACGGGGGCGCCACCGACATCGTGTGGTGCGACGTCGAGCCGTGCTTCGTCTTCCATGCCGTCAACGCCTTCGACGGTGAGGATGGGCGCGTGATCCTCGATGTGATCGCCTATCCGACGATGTTCGCCTCGGAGGGCGGCGAACTCGACACGCTGGGTCGGCTTGAGCGCTGGACCCTGGACCCCACGACGCAACGCGTCGAGCGTCGCGTGATCGACCAGGCCGCGCAGGAGTTTCCCCGCATCGACGAGCGCCGCTTCGGGCAGAGATATCGGTATGCCTACACGGTGTCCGTACCCGCAGACGGCAATCCGCAGCTTGCCGGCGCGACGACGCTCTACAAGCATGATCTTGAGACGGGTGAGCGCCGCGTGCACGCGTTCGGCGAGCATCACGTCCCGGGCGAGTTCGTGTTCGTGCCTGCAAGCGAAGATGCTGGTGAGGACGAAGGCTGGCTGATGGGCTTCGTGATCGACACGGCGCATGAAACGACGGACTTTGCGATCCTCGATGCTCGCTCGTTCGAGGCGCCCCCCTTGGCGATTGTCCGGCTCGGGCATCGGATCCCGCCAGGTTTCCACGGAAACTGGTTTCCGACGCCCTGAGCCGGACAGGCCGCACACAGGCAAGGCTTGCAGGTCCGACCAACGGCGCGAGCCAGCGTCGATGTCACCCGACGAGACAGTGCCGACGACAACCGAGGGACCCCGGCCGCTTCAGGGTACGAAGGACTTCGCCTCACAAAACCGAACTGGGCGCATTCTGGAGGCGAATATGCTGGCAACACGAAGACCAGACTTCGGCGTCTGCTATCACTCCGGCATAAACCGTATGACGCGCGTCAGCGGGTGCCGCGCCTAGGCTGGGATACGCGTGCCGTCCCAGGCGAAGACGCCTCCGGTATCCTTCACTTCGAGGTCGCCGAGCACGCGCAGGAGATGAGCCGCACTCTCATCGGGCTGAAAGACACCCTCGGCACTCGGGTCGGGCCGGAAGGGCCGCGACAGGTTGGAGGCGACTGTGCCCGGATGCAGGCCGACGACGATTGCGTCCGGTCGGCTGCGGGCCACCTCGATCGAGAGGGTCCGTAGGATCTGGTTCAAAGCCGCCTTCGAGGCGCGATAGGCGTACCAGCCACCGAGCCGATTATCTTCGATGGATCCGACCCGCGCCGACAACGCCGCGAACACGCACCGTCCCTCCCGCGCCAGCAACGGCACGAAATGCTTGGCGACGCGCGCAGGGCCGATCGTGTTGATCGAAAGGACGGTGGCCATGGCGGCGGGATCGAGCGCCTTGAGCGCCTTCTCGGGCAAGACGCCCTCCTGATGAAGGATGCCGGTCGCGACGATGATCAGACCGGCTGATCCGGCCTCACCGACCTTGGCCGCGGCCGCGGCGATCGACGCCTCGTCGCCCAGGTCGATCGGGTGGGTGCGGACGCCGCGCGGGACTGATGGCTGCGAGCGGGAGAGCGCGAAGATCGGCGCATAGGCCTCACTTGCGGCGAGTCGGGAGACCAGGGCTTGGCCGATGCCGCCGGAAGCGCCGATCACGACCGCGCTGGTCGAGCTCGATGAGGTCATAGCGATGCCTCCCGGACAGGCGCTGGGGATTGGCCTGTCTTACGGAAGATCAGGCTCAGATTGTTGGCCGGCATCGCGACGCGCTCGAAAAGGTGTAGCCCCTGCGCCCCGGCGGCAGCCGCGACGGCCTCGATGTCACGCACACCCCAGGACGCGTTCCTCGCTCGCAGGCTGTCATCGAACGCTGTGTTGCTCGGCGCGGTGTGGGAACCATTCTCTCGGAACGGACCGTAGAGATAGAGAACGCCCCCCACCGGAAGCGTTGCGCCCGCGCCCGCCATCAACCCGGTGGTGGCGTCCCAGGGCGCGATATGGATCATGTTGATCGCGACGAGCGCATCGGCCCGCGCCACCGGCCATGGCGGACGGGCCGCATCGATCGCGAGCGGCGAACGAATGTTGGACAGGCCCGAGGCCCGCGCATGGGCGCCGATGCTGCGGCGCGCCGCTTCGTCTGGATCGCTGGGCTGCCAATCGAGCGCGGGCATCGCATTGGCGAAGTGAACGGCGTGCTCACCAGACCCGCTTGCGATCTCGAGAACGAGGCCGTCGGGCGGCATGACGCGCTTCAGGACTTCGACGATGGGTCCGGCGTTGCGAGCCACGGCCGGCGAAAACAGAGCGTCTGACATGGAGCGCCTTTAGCGCCTTTCCGTAAGGGCCGCACGGCTTACCCGCACGGCGCGCCCGTTCTCCGCCGATCACGCGCGGCACCCGAAACCGCTATCGTAACACGAGGCAGCCCGCCGGATTGGGCCGAGATCCGAACGGCGGCTTTTGGGCGCCCCAGCGGGCTAGACAGACGTCCCATATCGGCCTGTGCCGCCCCTGAACGGGCCGTCGAAAGGGGCTCTTTCGATCGGGGCTGAAGCGAAGAGTATCCGGAGATCCGGTATCTCGGCCTACGGGTGCGGACCGTGGCACGCAGGCTCAGGGAAACTTCCATCAGATCTAGCCGGATGGGACAGTGCGCTTCCGAGCCGAAACCGATCCCCTGTCCCATTCGGTCAAGCTGCCGTGCGCAGACTTGATACGTTGCTGCACGCCTTCAGCAGGCATTCTCGTTGGTCCGCGTTGAGGCGCGCGCGATGCCGAGAGCTCCCATCCTCCACCGGTTCGCCATGTCGTCAGATCCCTCGCCGGACATGGTCTTTGTGCCTGGAGGGACGTTCCGGATGGGTTCGGACCGGCACTATCCGGAAGAGGCCCCGGTCCATCGAGTCTGCATAGACGGCTTCTGGATCGACCGCACGCCGGTCACCAATGCCGATTTCCGGACCTTCGTGCGCGCCACCGGCTACGTGACGATGGCCGAGCGCCGGCCCGACCCGAAGGACTACCCCGGCGCGTTGCCGCACATGCTGAAGCCCGGCTCGCTCGTGTTTAAACCGCCCAGGGGCGCGGTCGAACTGCACGATTGGAGCGCATGGTGGCGCTTTAGATTCGGCGTGCATTGGCGGCGGCCCTACGGGCCGGGCTCCTCGATCGCCGGCCTTGACGATCACCCGGTGGTGCACGTCGCCTACGCCGACGCTGATGCCTACGCAGCCTGGGCGGGCAAGGTCCTCCCGACCGAGGCTGAGTGGGAATACGCCGCGCGCGGCGGTCTCGACGGGGCCGAGTTCGCCTGGGGCGACAAGCTCACGCCGGGCGGCCGGCACATGGCCAATACCTGGCAAGGCGCCTTCCCGCACGAGAATCTCGCCCTAGACGGCTACGAGCGCACCTCGCCGGTGACCGCGTTCCCGCCCAACGGCTACGGCCTGCACGACATGATCGGCAATGTCTGGGAGTGGACGACCGACTGGTACGCGCCAAGGCATGAGGGCGATGCGCCCAAGGCTTGCTGTATCCCGAAGAATCCGCGCGGCGGATGCGTGGAAGGCAGCTACGACCCTGGTCAGTCGGAGATCAACATTCCCCGGAAGGTGATCAAGGGCGGTTCACACTTGTGCTCGCCGAACTACTGCCAACGCTACCGTCCGGCGGCGCGACATGCCGAGGCAGTCGACACTTCGACGAGCCATCTTGGCTTTCGTTGCGTCGTCAGATCCGGGCATCGAACGCGATCGGCCTCAGCAGGAGGACTGCGATGATCAAGAAAAGCGAGCCCTCTGAGACAGCGCCGAATATTGATTTGCCGACGCCCCCCGAAGGCGCAACGTTCCGTCCAACCCGCCGTGCCCTGCTCTCCGGAACGGCCGCTCTGGCTGTGACAGGAACCGCTGTGCACGCGCAGCTCCGCGGAAGCCCAGGCGCGCCGAATGCCGTCGAGTTCCCGAACAGCCGTGTGTTGCCGACGCCAACGCCGCAATTCAGCGGCACGATCATGCCGACGGCAAAGGATAGCGTAGCCGCTTGGCCGCCCGCGGTTGCTGCCCCGGAGGGCGCGCCCAATGTACTTCTGATCCTGACCGACGACGTCGGTTTCGGCGCGCCGTCGACCTTCGGCGGCCTCATCCCGACCCCCGCGCTCGACAAGATCGCTGCGGCCGGTCTTCGATACACGGCCTTCCACACCACGGCTCTTTGCTCGCCCACGCGTGCAGCCATGCTCACGGGCCGCAACCATCACTCGGCAGGGACCGGAAATATCTCGGAAATGTCTTCGGGCTTTCCCGGATACAACTCGATTATTCCGCCGGAGAAAGCCACGGTGGCGCAGACGCTGCGTCTGAACGGTTATTCCACCGCCTGGTTCGGAAAGAACCACAATATCCCTGCGTGGGAAGCCAATCCCGTCGGCCCGTTCGGCAATTGGCCTGTCGGCATGGGCTTCGACTATTTCTTCGGGTTCGTCGGCGGCGATACGAGCCAATGGCAGCCGGGCAACCTCTTCCGCAACACAACACCGATCCATCCTTACGTCGGACGGAAGGATTGGAATCTCGGGACCGCGATGGCCGACGATGCCATCAGCCACATCAGGACGCTTGCGGCGGTCACGCCCAACCGTCCCTGGTTCATCCACTACGCGCCAGGCGGCACGCACGCGCCGCACCAGCCGCCGAAAGACTGGATCGAGACGTTCAAGGGCAAGTTCGACGCCGGTTGGGAAACGCTTGCCCGTCAGATCTTCGACAATCAGAAGACGCTGGGCGTGATTCCGGCGAACGCGCAATTGCCGCCGTGGCCGGATTTTCTGAAGCGGTGGGATAGCCTGTCGATCGACGAGAAGAGGCTCTTCACGCGGCAGGTGGAGGTCTATGCGGCCTATCTCGCCTACACCGACCACGAGATCGGTCGCGTCATCCAGGCGGTCGAAGATCTCGGACAGTTCGACAATACGCTGATCATCTACATCAGCGGCGATAATGGCAGCAGTGCTGAAGGATCTATGAACGGCACGCCGAATGAGGTCGCCTATTTCAATCTTCAGTCATTCACGGTCGAGCAGCAGTTGCCGTTGATCGAAGCCTGGGGCAGCGACCGCACCTATAATCACATGGCCGTGCCATGGACGTTCGCATTCAATACGCCTTATCGCTGGACCAAACAGGTGGCGTCGCACTTCGGCGGCACACGCAATGGTATGGCAATCTCCTGGCCAAAGCGTATCGCCGATAAGGGCGGAATACGAATGCAGTTCCATCATGTGATTGATATTGTGCCAACGCTGCTCGAAGCGATCGGCATTCCACCTCCCACCATGGTGAACGGGATTGCACAAGCGCCGGTGGAAGGCACCAGTGTTGTGTACACCTGGGACAAGCCCAACGCGGATGCGCCGTCCCATCGCAAGACCCAGTATTTCGAAATCTTCGGCAACCGCGCGATCTACCACGACGGATGGGTCGCGTGCACGACACCCATAGCCACGCCGTGGAATCCGGGCGCCCCGGTTCCCGATGATGCGATCAACGGCTACAATTGGGAGCTGTACAATCTCGCGCAGGATCCCACAGAGTTGAACGACCTTGCGAAACAGGAGCCTGAGCGACTGCGTGTCATGCAGGAGCTCTGGCTTGTGGAAGCGACCCGCTATCAAGTGCTTCCTGTAAACAATTCGGTGATCACGGGTATGATCACGCCACGACCGGGCCCGGCCGCCGGCCGCAAGCAATTCATCTACACGGCGCCGGTCTTCGGCATTCAGGCGAATTCGGCGCCCAATATCCTCAATCGTTCATATCGCATTTCGGCCGACATCGAGGTGCCGCAGGGCGGGGCCAACGGGATGCTGATTACCCAAGGCGGCCGCTTTGCCGGCTGGGGCCTGTACCTGCGCGAGGGCAAGCCTGTGTTTACAATGAACCTGCTGGGCATGGAGCGACCGAAATGGGAAGCCGCGGTCGCGCTGTCGCCCGGTCGGCACACCCTTATCTTCGACTGGCAGATGGACGCGAACGGCGGCCCGTTCTCGCGAGGCGGGTCGGGTACGCTTTCCGTCGATGGTCAGGAAGTGGCACGGCGAGCCCTGCCGCGTACGCTGCCCTTCACCTTTGCCTGGGATGAAACCCTGGATGTCGGTCTCGATACCGGTACGCCTGTCGATGACTCTGACTATCAGGTTCCGTTCAACTTCACCGGCAAGCTGAATCGGATCATTGTGGATCTCGGGGAGTCGAGCGTGACACCTGAAGCGCTCCGCGATTTTCAATCGCAGGCGCAAAAGCGCGGATGAACGATCTGCAAGCTCTGCCTGCGGCGGCATCAAACGCGCTGCAGGCCTTCTCCCAATCTGCCCGCCCTTGAAGAAGCCCGTGATGCGGCCTTGCAGGGCATGGGTCATTCCTCCCCGGACGCGATTGGCGCAGGTGGAGGCCTGGCTTAGATCGGCGTTCGGGGACGTTGTCCTTCAGCGCAGTGACCAGCGATGCACGCTGCTCCCACGCTCGAAGTCCGTAGGCTGCAGGCGTCCACGCAGCTTTGGCTTGTCACCGGTCGTGTTCTGGCGCGGTCCGGGAGGCGCCAAGCAGACTGCATGCTTGGAGAACAAGCCGGTTTGCATCGCATATCCGGGTTCTCACTACCGGCTGATGACGACGCCCGGTGTCTGATCCCTCACCGTCCCACCTGGCCAAATCGACCTCGGATGTGAGGCTAGCCCGTGTGGCCGCGTTCTTGGGCAGAGATAATCCGTATCTGACGTCAAAGCTTCGTCACGAGCGGCTTATTGTCCGCCGGCTGCTGTGCCGGAGCGACCCAGAGTGGCGCAGAGATCGTCAGGTACGTTGCCGTGCCGGCGAAGCGGTTCTTGACATCGAACTCGCGGAAGAAGCGTACATTCGTCGAGACCGGGATTTCGCCCAGCTTGAAGGTGTAGCCAATCTGGGCACCGAGTGCCGTGACTCGACCTTTGAACGAGCCGATCCTGTCGCCCGAACCGCTGTCGCCGGTGAGCTGGTTGTAATAGTAGCCAACGAGACCGACCGACAGTTCCTTGCTCAAGTACTTCGACGCCGACCATTCCAGATGGAACTCCGTGCCAGTGAGGTATTGCGTCGCTGGATTGATCCAATTGAATGTGATGCCCGGCACGACCGAGAGCTCGTAGCCGAGAAGCGGATCGAGGTAAGTGAGCGCGGCGCTGAGATCGATCGCCGGGCGATTGAGCGCGATATTGGAGAGCTGGCCGTTCTCGAAACTGCCGGACGGGACGACGCCGAGGAGCGTGCCGCTCCAGTGGAAGTTGCCGGAATGCCAGCCTACGAATGAGGCGAGATAGATGTCTCCGACGGTAAAGTTGGCATCCCGCTCGCGGCCGGCAATGATGCGGTCAATGCGCGGCGAAGCGAGGACGGCCCCGGCACTGACGTTGGGCGTGCCGAACGGAATAGTGATGGAAAAGCCGAGATTGCCGCCCAGGATCTCGAACGGCGTGACCCAGATCGGCGTAACGAAGTTCGCGCTCGTGTCGTTCTTGATGTTGGCGGCGATGACGCCGCCGCCCTGGAAGAGGCGGTTTCCGCCGAAATTGCCGGAATAGTAGTATGTCTCGCTCTCGAAGTAGAAGCCCGGCGGCGGTGTCACGCCCGCGAGGGGGCCGCGGTTGCCGAGAACGTAGATGCCTTGCGCATATTCCGCCGCCTGTGCATCCGGCGAAGCAACGAGCCCCGCGGCGCAGGCGATGGCCAAATAAAATATTCGCCAAGCCCTGCGCATCGCAACGCTCTCGGTATATTCGACGTTGCTGAAGGGTCTCACAAATCGAATGCAGTGGCAATGGCCAAGCTAGGATGCTGGCGCCCCGCTCGTCGCGACATTATTTATTTTCCTGGGGCGAGACGGATGCAAAATCTATCATCCCGCAGGTCGATATAAAATGATCGCCCGATGTGCGCGATTCGGATCCGGGTGGCCGATCGGGCCAGGATGCTTCGTTTGCAGGAACACAGGCATCCACCGACGTGAAACGTCTTTCCTTCGAGCCGCCTACGCGAAACCCGGCAGGCGAATTCAAGATAAATCTCGGGAAGTGGCGCGACTAAGACTTACAAGCCGGGATGCAGCAATGTCCGCGCGTCATCGCACCGACTGTCGGAAAGTGGATGGGGTGGATGGCTACACGGCGAATTTCAGAGCGAACCGCTCGGTACCGAGGCGCTTCTGGATGGCTTGCGCGACGAACTCGGCATCGCGGCCGACCGCGCCGAAGCGGCCCGAGCCCCAGGTGTGCAACCAGGGCAGGCCGATGAAGTAGACACCGTCCTCCTTCGTCACCCCGCGCTTGTGCTTGGGGCTTCCTGCGCCGTTGAAGACGGACGCATCGAGCCACCGGAAATCCGGCGTGAAGCCGATGCACCAGATGATCGACGTGATGCCGGAGCCCGCAAGGGTGAGGCTGGTCACGGGCTCACCCGGCTCCCAAACGGGTGTGTAGGGCTCCTGAACCGGAGCCTGGATGTCGTTCTCGGCGATGTACTTGTCGATGGCCGCGTTGATGCCGTTGTACGTCCGGTCTGCCCCGTCGAGTGAGCGCTTGAGGTTGTTGCGGAAGCGCAGCGTACCGTCGTGGTAGTCGTCCAACGCGCCGTAGAGCTTCATGCCCTCGCGGGCGAAGCGGCGCAGGTCGATGTCGCGCCCGCCGTCGCGGCCGGTCACGTAGTGGTTGGTGTTGTCGCGGACGCCGTCGCGCAGCGGGTGATTGTCGACCGTCATCTCGTAGTAGCCCATGTCGGCGAGCCACGTGACGACGTCGCGGCCCCGGTAGAACCGGGCGCAGCGCGGCGCGTCGCCGACCGCGAGATGGACCGTGCGGCCGGCGAGATGAAGGTCTTCGGCGATCTGGGCGCCGGACTGGCCCGAGCCGACCACCAGAACCGCGCCCGCGGGCAGTTGCGCCGGGTTGCGGTACTGGTTCGAGTGGATCTGCGTGACCGAACCCGGCAGCTTCTCGGCCATACGCGGGATGATCGGCGTATGATATCCGCCCGACGCGACCACGACCTCGCTCGCCGTGTAGTCGCCGTCCGAGGTCCGGACCGAGAAAAGACCGTCTTCGCGGCGTTCGACCCGTGTGACCGCGACACCCTCGCGGATCGGCGGGTTCACCTTGGCGACGAAGCCCTTCAGGTAGGCGACGATCTCGTCCTTCTTCATGAACCCGTGAGGATCCGGCCCATCGTAGGGGTGCCCCGGCAGGTCACACTGCCAGTTCGGCGTGACCAGGCAGAACGTGTCCCAGCGCTGCGAGGACCATGTATGCGCCGCGGATTCCTTCTCGAACACGAGGTGCTCGATGCCGCGCTGCTTCAGGTGGTAGCTGACCGAGAGGCCGGCTTGGCCGCCACCGACGATGGCGACAGGGACGTGACGGGACGTGGACGTCATGGCTCTGACTCCGGGATGTTCCTAAGGACGCTCTGGTTCAGGGCTCGAAGGTCTCGACCGTGACGAGGCCGCCCGGGGCCTGCCGCTTCGCCGCGGCCTCGATCCGGGCGAGTTGGGCCATCGCCGACGAGCAGGCGAAGCCGTACTTCTCGCGCACCCGTTCGCTCGCGATGTTGAGGGCCGTGCGGCTCTTCTCGACGAAGTCGTCGAGGGCATAGCTCTCGCCTGGGGCGAGGAAGTCCTTCACGACGAGGGAGGGCGAGTAGCAGGCCTCGCGCCGGCCATCGGGCCAGCGGATGTGGAAATGCATCTCAGGCATGGATCGGCTCCCGTTCGACGCGGGCGCAGGCCGCGTAGGTCGTGAGGTGTCGCTCGGCGCAGGCGCGCCAGGAGTGGGTGGCGGCCCGGGCCGACCCGGCAGCGTGCAGGCCGGCGCGGGTCATCGGGGCCAGGGCGGCCGTCATGGCGTCGGCGATGTCCCGGGGATCGCCAGGATCGACGAAGAGGGCGTCGTCGCTCCGGAGATACTCGGTGAAGGGCGGCCGGCGGGAGACGATCGCCGGAAGGCCGCAGGCCATCGCCTCCAGCACGCAGAGGCCGAAGCCCTCCGTCCAGGAGGGAAAGGCGAGAACGTCCGCCGTCCGATAGAAGGCCGGCATCTCCGCCTGAGAGACCGGCCCGGTCTCGATGACTGCCTCGCCGCGCCCGACCACAAGTCCGTGGGCGCTGAGCGCGGCGCGGCATCGGGCGCCGTAGGACGCATGATCGAGGAGCGATGCGCCGCCCACGACCACGAGCTGCGCCTGCGGGTGGCGACTGCGCAGGAGCGCGAAGGCCTCGATGATCCCGGCGGTGTTCTTGCGCTCCTCGAAGCCGCCGACGCTCAGAACGATCGGCCCGCCACCGAGGCCCCAGCGCGCCCGCACGATCGCGTCGGCTTCGGTCGGCATCGCTCGGTAGATCGACAGGTCCACCCCGTTCCCGACGACGGGGATCTCCGTACCGAGATCGCCCGCGATCCGGTCCGCCCAGGCGCGGCTGACGCACAGCAGGCGCGTGGCCTCACGAATCGAGCGATCCTGCCAATCCGCCAGCACCGGGTCGGAGAAGCTGTCGAGGTGATGGACCGTGCGGACGAAGCCGGGGATCAAGCGGCGGTGCTTGAGCGTCGCGAGGGCATTGCCGCCGATGCCGCAATGGGCGTGAAAGACGTCGAAGTCGCAGGCGGCGGGGGACGCGAAGTGGCGCAGGTAATCGTCGATCCGAGCCCGGACGAGGTCGACCGTCGTGCCGGCGACCGGCTTTGCCGCCACTGAGACCATCGGGCAGGCGGCAGGGCGAAAGAAGCCGCGCCCGGATGGATCGGGCGCGTGGACCACGCCCTCATGCCCGAGCGCGCACAGGGCCTCGGCCAGGGCGAGGCAATGCGCGACCCCGCCCCGCGGATTGGTGGAATGCGTCAGGACGGCGATGCGCAGGGCCGTCATCGGACGGCATCCTTGTCGTCCTGGCCGCAGCCGATCAGCGGGCCGACTGCGAAGTCCCAGACCACGGCTTCCTCGCCGGAGGCATCGCGCACTCGGGCGACCCGGCTTGCATCGAGCTGACCCACCGTGGCGACCGCGATGCCCCGTTCGGCGAACCGCGCGCACACGGCGGCCGTGCGCTCAGGGCGAACGCTCAGGAGGTAGCCGAAGCTCGGAAAGGCGTTGAGCCAGCGGGCGAGCGGTATATCCGCAGGCCGCGGGATCGCGTCGAGGTCGATGACACCGCCGACCTTCGAGCATTCCAGCAGCATCAGGGCGGTGCCGACGACGCCCGCCATGCTGATGTCCTTGGCCGCCCGGCAGAACCCGTCCTCCGCGAGGCCCGGCAGCAACGCGAGATCACCGCGCAGGCGCTCGCCCGCCGTGCCGGTCGAGGCGTCCCAGTACGGGTAGGGTTCGCGGAAGCGTCCGCGCAGGTCGATCGCCGCGACGAGGTCGTCGCCGGGCGCCGCGTCGAAGCTCGTGAGCAGGCGCGGCCCGGCCCGGCCGAGCACGGCGACCGCCAGGTTGCTCGCCTGGGCGCGCGTGTTGGTGTGACCGCCGACGATCGGGACCCCGTAGAGCGTTGCAGCGTCGGACAGGCCTGCCAGGATCGGGTCCGCCGCCGCGGCATCCCGGCTCCACAGCGCGTCGACCACGGCGAGCGGCCGCCCACCCATGGCGGCGATGTCGCTGAGGTTGACCATGACGCCGCAATAGCCGGCGAAATACGGATCGGCCGCGACGAAGCTGTCGAGGAAGCCTTCGATGGCGAACAGCAGGTGGCCGTCGCCGTCCGGTATGGCGGCACAATCGTCACCGACTGGCACCGCGGCGCGCCGGCTGGTCAGGCCGAGCCGCGCGACCACGGCATCGATGTCGCGCTTATGGGCGACGCCGCGCGCGTCACGGATCTGGCCGGCCAGGGCCTGGAGGTCGAAGCCCGCCGTCATCACGCGGCCTTGCGGAACATGACGAGCCCGTGCTCCGGATCGTGCATCGGCGGGTAGGCCGCGAGGTCCGCCTGCATCAGGTGATGGGCTCGCCCGTGCAAGGCGACTTCCTCAAGGCTCGTCCAGTTCAGGGCCCGGAACAACGGGACGTTCCGGTCCTGCACATGGGCCAGGAACCGCGTGCAGCCCCGCGCATGGGCCGAGGCGACCGCGACCTGGATGAGCCCGGCGCCCAGCGCGGCGGTGCCGCGGAACGGTCCGGCGACGGCCAGGCGCGAGCCCCACCACTCGCCGGGACGCTCCGATCCGTGGTGGATGCGAACGGTGCCGACGACGGCATCGGCGTCGCCGCCGAGCGTCGAGAGGGCACAGATCGGGATGGCGTGCGCGTCGACGGCGTCCCGGTCGTCTTCGGTGAAGATGCGCTGCTCCGCGCAGAAGACTTGGCGGCGCAGCGCCTCGCAGGCGCGCCGCTCCCACGCACTCGTGGCGAACTTGATGCGGAAGTGGCTTGGCCAGTACGGCGGTACGGGTTCGAGGATCATGAGGTCGCCCTCGCGCGCTCGTAGGTGGAAAGCGCCGAGCAGGCGCCGCAGCGACCGCAGCCGGCCTTGATGTCGGTTGCGCGGAGATTCGCGCCGACCAGCATGTCCGCGAGGGGTTTGAGGATGCCGTGCATGAATTCGGGGCCGGGCGCCGGGTGGCTCTCCAGCGGCGTGCCGGAGATCGGCACGAACGGCACCACGAACGGGTAGACGCCCATCCCGATGAGGCGCTCGGCCATCTCCAGGATCGCCTCCGGCGCGTCGCCGAGGCCGGCCAGGATGTAGGTCGAGACCTGGCCCCGCCCGAAGACCGGAACGGCCGCCTCGAAGGCCGTATAGTACCGCTCCAGTGGCACGCTCGCCTTGCCGGGCATGATCCGGGCCCGGACCTCGGGCGTGACCGCCTCCAGGTGCATGCCGAGGGCGTCGATGCCCGAGGCCTTCATGCGCTCGAACCAGCGGTCGTCATCCGGCGGCTCGCATTGCGCCTGGATCGGCAGGTCGACCGCAGCTTTGACGGCGAAGGCGCTCGCGCAGAGGACGGCGGCGCCCCGGTCGGTCGCGTTCGGGGTGCCTGTGGTCATGACCATGTGCTTGACGCCGTCGAGGAGCACGGCCGCGCGGGCGACCTCGGCGAGCTGTTCGGGTGTCTTGTGCGCGACGGTGCGACCGGCGGCGAGGGACTGGCCGATGGAGCAGAACTGGCAGGTCTTCGTGCGGCTGGCGTAGCGGATACAGGTCTGGAGCACGGTGGTGGCGAGCACGTCCCGCCCGTGCAGAACGGCGATCTTCGCGTAAGGCACGCCGTCGAGGGTCGAGAGCGCGTAGAAGCGCGGCTTGCCCGGGAAGGTCGCCTGCCCGATCACCACGCCGTCATGCTCGATCGCCGAGACCCCGTTGGCGTCCGGGTGACGGACCAGGAAGGGCGAGTCGAAGGCGGCCTCGGTGTGGACCGGCACCATCACGGTGCGGCCCGCGATGGTCATGGCCTTGTGGTCCGACGGTCCGGCCCCGCCCCGACGGCTCGGCGCCCCGGCGCGGGTGTCGGCGAGCCTAACGCCGTAGGACTGCAACGCGTTGATCAGGCGCTCCGTCGGCATCCCGACCAGGCCCGCTACCACCGGCGGACACGCGGGACGGCTCGTCGGAAGCGGAGAACGGCTCATGGTCGAGGCTCCGGAAATCGGTCTGGGAATGGATCGGCTGGTGCACGAACGAGGCCGGACGGTCGTCGTGGAGGAGGCTGAGCAGTTCGGGCCTCGCGTAGTGGCCGACTGCGTCCATCATCCGCTTGCGCTTGGTCACCAGCGCGAGGTCCATGTCGGCGACGAGGATGCCTTCGCCGGGCCCGAGGGGATCCGCGAGGTGCTTGCCCTCCGGCGAGACGATGGCGGTGCAATTGCCTCCCCGGCAGGCGCCGCGCAGGCGCTCGTCCGGGCACACCTGTGCCACCTGCGCGTCGGTGAGCCATCCGGTGGCGTTGACCACGAAGCAGGCCGCCTCCAGCGCGTGGTGGCGGATCGTCACCTCCATCTGATCGGCGAAGATCTGGCCCACGAGCGAGCCCGGGAACTGCGCCGCGTGGATTTCCTCGTGGCGCGCCATGAGGGCGTAGCGGGCAAGGGGGTTGTAGTGCTCCCAGCACGCCAGCGCGCCGACGCGGCCGACCGCCGTCTCGACCACGGTGAGCCCGGCGCCGTCGCCCTGACCCCAGATCATGCGCTCGTGGTAGGTCGGGGTGATCTTGCGGCGCTTGAGCTTCAGGGAGCCGTCCGCATCGAAAATCAGCTGCGCATTGTAGAGCGAGCCGTGGTCGCGCTCGTTGACCCCCAGCACGATCACGGCGCCGTGGCGGCGCGCGGCGGCCGAGACGGCCTGCGTCACGGGTCCCGGCACGGCCACCGCGCGCTCGTAGAGGCGGAGGTGCTCGGCGCCCTGCAGCGCGGGCGGCAGCACGAAGGAGAAGTAGGGGTAGTAGGGGACGAAGGTCTCGGGGAAGACCATGAAGCGCGCGCCCTTCGCGGCGGCCTCGTCGATGGCGTTCAGCACCCGCTCCAGGGTCCCCTCCGGCCGGTCGAGATCCGGCGCGATCTGGACGGCGGCAGCCCGCACGATCCGGTTCTCTGACATGGTTGAACCTCCGGCTGTGACGGCGGCCACGTCCCGCATGGCCGCCGGATGCGACGTCCCGGATTGGGGGCCGAGGGCCCGGTCAGACGGTCCAGGTGTCGATGATCACGGCGTTGTCGCGCTTGTGCAGGAGGATGCAGTCGAGCACGTCGAGGGGATTGATCATGCGGATGCCCTCGATGAAGGCGGCCTCGCCGTGTCCGTAGAGCGCCTGGGTCGAGAACCGGCAGGCATAGACCTTGCCGCCCTCGGCCATGAACTTCTCAAGCTGGTTGTTGAAGTTGAGGTGACCTGGAAAGGCCTCGTCGCCGAGCCTCGGGAAGCCGCGCTGGACGCCCAGCGTAATGCCCGGGCCGTAGAGAAGGATGGACGTCTCGAAGCCCTTGCGCTGCAGGCGCGTCGCCTGAAGCAGGTTGACGAGGCCGATGGAGCCCTCGAACGCGACGGTGTGGAAGGTGACAAGCGCCTTCTGGCCCGGCTCGGCTTTGACGTCCTCGAAGACCTTCTCCTCGTAATCGACCAGGACATCGCCCTTTTTGTGAGGCTCGCGGTTCACAGCAGGCATTGATCGTTCTCCTCGATGAATTGAACCGCGGCAGACTGATCTTCGAGCGGTCGCAGTCCATTCAGGGCAAGCGGTGTGCCAGAGGGCTTCGATCAATGGGCCATATAAAGCGTGGGTGTTATATTCATACAATAATGCGATCAATAATCACGGCTTAGGTTCGCTGGATCTGTATCCGGGGCCTACCAGATGGGCGTGACGTGGACAAAAAATCGCCAACGCGTGCGCATTCGCGGATCTGCAATTATATGGATTGTATGGAAATCACCCAGGGAATGTTCGAGGTATGGCCGCGGTATGGCTATTGCTAGCCATACAATCACGCATTGATCGCATCATGATCTGGGCCGCCACGCATGACTTCGCCGGAGCGAGACGCACGACCCAACCCGCAGACGGATGGGGTCGGACTCTGGGTGCCGGATCTGAAGCGGTGGGGTAAGCCTCGTTACCTCGCCATTGCAGAGGCGTTGGCCAATGACATCCGGACCGGGCGTCTGACGGCGGGGACGCGCCTCCCGACCCAGCGCGCACTCGCCGAGGCGCTCGACCTGAACTTCACGACGATTTCGCGCGGCTACGTCGAGGCCCACAAGCGCGGGCTGATCGAGGGGCGCGTCGGCCAGGGGACCTTCGTGATCGATCCGGCGCGTCCGCCCCGTTCGAGCGGTGCGGCGGCAGCGCGTCGGATCGGGCCGGTCGACTTCACCATGAACCTGCCCCCAGAGCCCGACGCGCCGGCCCTGCAAGCCCGCATGCAAGCCGCGTTCGTGGACCTGTCCGGCGATCTCACCAGCCTGCTGCGCTACCAGGGCTTCGGCGGCACCGAGGAGGATAAGGAAGCGGCTCTGCGCTGGCTGAAAGGCCGCGGAATCGTCCCGCCCCGGGAGCGTCTGCTGATCTGCCCCGGTGCGCACAGCGCCCTGTTCAGCATACTGGGTCAGGTCGCCCAGGCGGGCGATACGATCTGCGCGGAGCGGATTACCTATCCAGGCATCCGCGCGCTCGCCGCGCATTTGCGGTTGCGCCTCGTCGATCTGCCCATGGACCGATTCGGGGTCGACCCGGATGCTTTTGCCGCCGCCTGCACCAAAGTCGCACCGAAGGCCATCTACCTGAATCCGTTGCTGCAGAACCCCACCACCGCGACCCTGCCCAGGGCGCGGCGCGAGGCCATTATCGCGGTTGCGCGGCGATACGCCGTCACCATCATCGAGGACGACGCCTACGCGCGCATCTGCCCGACTCCGCCACCGAGTTTTGCGGAGCTTGCTCCGGAGATCACCTACTACGTGGCGGGTCTCGCCAAGTGCCTGGGCGCTGGACTTCGCCTCGCCTTCCTGGTCGCCCCGAGCGCCCGTTCCGCCCTGCCGCTCGGTGGCGCACTCCGAGCCGCGACCGTGATGGCCTCGCCGATCGCGACGGCCTTGGCGACGCGCTGGATCATGGATGGCACGGCGGAGGCCATCGTCCAGTTCGTTCGCGAGGAATCGGCCGCGCGCCAGCGCATCGCGGCCGCGATGCTTCCGGCCGGGACCTATACTGCCGACCCGCATGCCTTCCACGTTTGGATCACGCTGCCGGAGGGCTGGACGCGCTCGGCCTTCGCCAGCCAAGGTCGGTCGGCCGGGCTCGGCGTCATCGGCAGCGACCCGTTTTGCATCGCGGGGACGCCGCCGGAGGCGGTGCGTCTCTGTCTCGGCGGCCCCTCGACCCGGCAGCAGATCACGCACGGATTGGAAGTGCTCGCCCACGCGCTCGAAGGCTCGCCGGCCCTGGCCTCCGCCTATATCTGACCCGTCCGAGCCGCGCACAGGTCGAAGTGACCTGACCGGCCGGCTTTGGGCCGGGCTGATTGAGGGGATCAGCCAGGACCGGAGGAGTCGGACATGCGGCGAGGCCGGAAGACGGGTGCGCGACAGGTGGTGCTGAAGCTGCGCCAGATCGAGGTGCGGATAGCCCAAGGCAAGAGCTTGGCGCCGGCGTGCGAGGAGGCGGAGATCTCCGCGCAGAGTGATAACTGCTGGCGCAAGGAGTGAGACGTCTCAAGAAACTGGCTGCGGCCCTCGTCGAGCGCCGATGGGTGTGGCGCCATCGGCTTTCCGGGATCCGGCTTGCTTCGACGTCGCGCTCCGCAAGCATCGTTGGCGCGATCACCCGGACGATGATTGGCTTGCCGAACTTGTTCCGCCCGACGCTGACAGTCCAGCGCACCTGGTCAGGAAATACGGAGTTGATGGTCGATCGAAACTGACCATCATCTTTCGGATAGGCGGCAGGTGATCCAAAAGATCGCCTATTGCCGACATCGGCCCACGAGCGCGATGAAAACCTGGTCGCTGTACTTCGTTCGTATCGATAAACAATCGGAATCGCGAATAAAATCTAAGAACTGACTTGGTCGTCTCGACTTTCAACCAAGCCTTCGTTCCGGCAGGAAGGCCTGCCGTCCCATTCTCCGGCGTGCGGAACCTTCCGGGCCAGCTTTCCTACTTCCGGCTCGAAACAATGGCGCCAGCCTTCCTGCGGAACGAACGAAGGTACGAAGTCAGGATGACCGAATGCTTTGAAGGAACGGGCTGGCAGTTGAGGGGAGGGGATTGTTGCAGCCTCGCGTCCGGTCAGACGATCAGCCACGGCCCTCGCGCGGCTCCTTTGAGCCCGGTGGTCCCTCAGGCCCATCGGACGATGGTTATTCCTTCGCGGGACGTGCCTTGCAGCCGCCGAACATTAGCAGCTACCCCAGACGAAATGCCGCACTGGAGAGGCTGGGTCTATTGTCCAATCGTCGTACGAGAACAGTCGCCGGCTGATGAGCAGCGAACGACGATGCTGCCTGATACCTTGGACAAGTGAAAAAGTCTTTGGAGCGGGCGATCGGGATCGAACCGACGACATTCAGCTTGGGAAGCTGACGTTCTACCACTGAACTACGCCCGCCCACATGACTGGTCCGGATCCGGCGTTGACGACGGTCGATCCGTCCGGTCCCAGGCCTTCATGTGCGCCAACCGTCTAGCAGTTCGACGGTGATGGCGTCAAACGCATGGGAACCTCTCAGAGCGGCTCCGAGGCCCGAAAAATCTCACGCGAACTGTCCGCGGCACATAAAAGGATCACGGTTCCGAGGGCGATCTTCCTTGTGCTGCCCGGCGAAGGCGCGATGGGTTCGGATACGCCTTGCGATCCGGTGGAGGCGCTGACCTGGATCCCCGATTTCGCGGCCCGGCATCCGACCCCTGCATGGCCGTGCGCGCGAATCAGCGCGATTTCTGTGTGCCCTGGACGGCAGTGAGCTCGTCGTCTCGAAGCCGGTCGATCGGAATCCCGGCCCCGGCGCCGCCTGTCGAGAACAGCCTCCTCGTCGCGTGGCGGCTTGCTCTGGTGGCTCTCCTGTCCCTGGCGCGGTTCAGCCCGGGCCCCGCCCGCTGCGTCGGGCCGCTGGCTACGCGTCTGACCGACGGCGTTCAGGCGACGCGGGAGAGGCTGCCGGTGGTCTGTGCCCCCTGCGTGCCGCGTGCGGAATCGTAGGCGCGATTGCGCAGAGCGGTTTCGCTGGGGAGTTGATCGATCACGTTGCCGGACGCGGGATCAACCACCTGGAAGACGATCGTGCTCGTGTCCGGGTCCTGAATGTAGCGCGCCTTACCGCCGGTTGCGCCGATGTCGAGCTTCACCGCGGGTTCGAGGGGCGCGGATGTGCTTTGGGGCACGGGGGCCTCCTGCGTCACGGCGGCGGCGGCCGTCGCGCCGAGGGCGTCGAGGCCCTGCGGCCCCGACGTCGGGGGTGTCAGCGGACGGATCTCCATGGCCGGTCTCCTGCGATCCTGTGATCGAAGGATTGAGACGGGCGGCTGCCTAACCAGCGGTTAACGGCAGCAGGCGATCCACCGGATGGTGGCTCGCGGTCCGAGATGCGATGAACATCCCGTTAGCGTTGCGACACAAATCCGTGCGGCTTTCTCCCCGAGAGGCGGCTCGTCGCGCATCTGATCCGTTCACCCGCGACCGTACCCCGGGCCATTCCGTGTTGTCCGGAGGGCGGTCGGGGCAGATATTTTCCGATGTTCGCCATCGCGATGCGCGCGCTCGCCGTGCAGGAGACTGGAGACGATCGGGGAAGCGTGACCCGTTTGTCCGCAGGCCTCGCTGCAAGATCGTTGCGCGGCTCAATGCCATCTTCGGGCGCGGACCGGTCGATGTCGGACGCGCCTGCATCATCGTGATCGCATGCGCAGCCGAAGTGCTGCATCCGGTGCCCATTTTCAGGATCGGGATACCCGCTTGCTCAGCAAGGCCGCGTCGGGCGGCTACGGGGCACCTGACAGGAAGCGCCTGCGACTGGAAACGCTCCGCTCTGTCCAGGCGGATCAGAGAAGGATTTGCGCCCCGATCATCGAACTGGGCACCCCGCGGGCCGTCGGCATCGCCGCGGATCAGATGCGTGCGGCGATGCGCGGTACCAATGGCGCCCGACCCGGAGCGGTCCTCGACATCGAGGCCCCGTGCGGTGGAACGCCGGGGCGGAACGGCGGCACGCCCGCATCCGGATCGGACCGGGCGTGCCTTGGCCTCACTCGGCGGCGTCGACGTAGAGCTTGCCGCCCTCGGCCAGGAACTCCTCCGACTTGGCCCGCATGCCGGCTTCGGCCTCGGCCTTGGACATCGCGGGCGACGCGCCCACGACTTCGCCGGCTTCCTCCATCGCCAGCACCTCGGCGCGCAGATCCTGGGTGATCTTCATCGAGCAGAATTTCGGCCCGCACATCGAGCAGAAATGCGCGACCTTGTGGGCGTCCTTCGGCAGGGTCTCGTCGTGGTAGCGGCGGGCCGTATCGGGATCGAGGCCCAGGTTGAACTGGTCCTCCCAGCGGAAGTCGAACCGGGCGCGGCTGAGCGCGTCGTCGCGCAGCTGCGCGGCCGGGTGGCCCTTGGCGAGGTCGGCGGCGTGGGCAGCGATCTTGTAGGTGATCACGCCGGTCTTCACGTCGTCCCGGTCGGGCAGGCCGAGATGCTCCTTCGGGGTGACGTAGCAGAGCATCGCGGTGCCGAACCAGCCGATCATCGCGGCGCCGATGCCCGAGGTGATATGGTCGTAGCCGGGGGCGATGTCGGTGGTCAGCGGCCCGAGGGTGTAGAACGGCGCCTCGCCGCACTCCTTCAGCTGCTTCTCCATGTTGACCTTGATCTTGTGCATCGGCACGTGGCCGGGGCCCTCGATCATCACCTGGCAGCCCTTGTCCCAGGCGACCTTCGTCAGCTCGCCCAGCGTCTCCAGCTCGCCGAACTGGGCGGCGTCGTTGGCGTCGGCGATCGAGCCCGGGCGCAGGCCGTCGCCCAGCGAGAACGACACGTCGTAGGCCCGCATGATGTCGCAGATCTCGTCGAACCGCTCGTAGAGGAACGATTCGCGGTGTCCGGCCAGGCACCAGCGCGCCATGATCGAGCCACCGCGGGAGACGATGCCGGTGACGCGCCGGGCGGTCAGCGGCACGTGGGCGAGACGCACCCCGGCATGGATGGTGAAGTAGTCGATGCCCTGCTCGGCCTGCTCGATCAGCGTGTCCTTGAAGACCTCCCAGTCGAGCTTGAGCGGGTCGCCGCCGACCTTCTCCAGCGCCTGATAGATCGGCACCGTGCCGATCGGGACCGGGCTATTCCGGATGATCCACGAGCGGATGTTGTGGATGTTGCGGCCGGTGGACAGGTCCATGACCGTGTCGGCGCCCCAGCGGATCGACCAGACGAGCTTCTCGACCTCGTCGGCGGCCGAGGAGGTCACGGCCGAGTTGCCGATATTGGCGTTGATCTTGACCAAGAAGTTCCGGCCGATCGCCATCGGCTCCAGCTCGGTGTGGTTGATGTTGGCCGGGATGATCGCCCGGCCGCGGGCGATCTCGTCGCGCACGAATTCGGGGGTGATGAAGGGCGGGACCGAGGCCCCGAAGCTCTGGCCGTCGGCGAGTGCGGCCTCGGCGCCCGCGAGCATCTTCTCGCGGCAGACGTTCTCGCGATGGGCGACGTAGATCATCTCCTCGGTGATGATCCCCGCGCGGGCGAACTCGTACTGGGTCACCCTCTGGCCCGGGGCCGCCTTGCGGATGGTCCGCTCGGCGGGGCAGGGGGCCACGAGCTTGTCGCCCGCGAAGCCGTTATCCTCGGGCTTCACCGCCCGCGGGGCGACGGCCGCGTAGCCGCGAGCCGCGATCCAGGGCTCGCGCACGCCGGGGAGGCCGGCATTGAGGTCGATCCGCGCGTCGGTCTCGGTGTAGGGGCCCGACGGGTCGTAGACCCGCACCGGTTCCTCCTTCGGATCGGAGAGGACGATCTCGCGGTAGGGGACGCGGATGTCCGGCCGTCCGGCCGGGCTCGCATAGGCCTTGCGCGATCCGGTCACCGGACCCGTGGTCACGGTCTCCGGGCTGCCTTTCACATCCTTGGGGAGAACGGGTGCGTTCATCGTGGGCCTCTCCTCGTGCTGGAGCAGTCCGGTCCACGCGATGGCCGAGATGAGATGGGGCCGCGCGACATGCGACCGCAGGTTCCCGTCCCTCCGCCGGTATGAGCCGGATCAGGTTCAAGGGTCAGGGCAGCGTGCCCAATCTCAGCCCCCTGCGGGGCTCCCCTCGGAACGGTTCCAGACTCAGGCGCGCGGACGGCTTTGTCAATGCTGACCGGGCGCCCTAGAAAACACATCCCGAAAACCGTTCGATCGAACGCATCCGCTTCTCAACCCCACGGCCTCCCCCGCATCGCATGCGTCTCCTCGCCGGCCTCCTGCTCGCCGTGCTCCTGCTCTGCGGGTTGGCCTGCGCCGCGCTCGCCCTCGGACAGCGCCGCTTCCTCTATCCGGGCGCCTTCAGCGCGCCGACACCCTGGCCGGTGCCGCCCGGGGTCGCGACGATCACGGTCGCGACCTCGGATGGCGAGACCCTGCACGGACTGTGGCGGCCGCCGCGGCCGGGCTGCGGCGTCATCGTCAGTTTCCACGGCAATGGATCCCGCCCGGAACCGCACGCGGAGCGCTTCGCCGCGGAGCCGTGGCGGGCGCGCGGCTGGGGTCTGCTGACCGTGGCCTATCGCGGCTATCCCGGCTCGACCGGCAGCCCCAGCGAAGACGGCCTGATCCGCGACGGCCTGGCGGCCGTGAACGCCGCGCGGGCACAGGCGCCCGATGCGCCGATCCTGCTGCACGGCCATTCGCTGGGGGCGGCCGTTGCGGTCGCAGTCGCCGAACGGGTGCCGACGATCGGGCTTTACCTGGAGGCCCCGTTCGACTCGATGATCCACACCGTGCGGCTGCATGTCCCGCTAGTCCCCATCTGGCTCCTGCGCGACACATACCGCTCGGACACGCGCATCCGTGGCGGAACTGCGCCGGTTCTGATCGTGCAGGGACGTGACGACACGGTGGTGCCGCTCAAGTTGGCGCAAGGCCTCGCCGCAGCAGCCGGCCCGCGGGCGCGGATCGCCGTGATCCCGGGCGACCACACGTCCATCCTGGGGGGGCGGGACCGAGAGGCCGAGGCGATGTTCAGAGAGCGTGTCGGTCCGACCTGCCCGCAGCCGGCCGATCAGCAAGGATAGGAGCGGGGGGCGCGTGGTCGGACGGCGCTCGCAGCGCTGGAGCGCCGAGGATCCGGACGCACCGGGTGCGCAGGGCCGGCCCGAGCCGGTCTGCCCGCTCTGTGAGCGCCCGATTCCGCATCGCGCTCGCTCCAGCCTCCATCACCTCACCCCGAAGCTCAAGGGCGGAACCCATCGCGGTACCGTCCGCCTGCACCAGATCTGCCACTCGGCGATCCATGCACGCTACAGTGAGGCCGAGATCGCCAAGCGCCTGGCCGATCTCGAAGCCCTGCGGACCGATCCGGAGATAGCCCGCTTCCTCGCCTGGGTGCGCGGCCGGCCGGACGATTTTCACGCCGCGACGCGTATGACCCGCGCGCGGCGGTCGGCGCGGCGCTAGGTCTGACCGCCGGCGTTTACCGACCGTTCGTCACATCCGCAGGTTGCGGCGATCGCGTTCATCGCCGTCAACCCAAACCGGTCCAGGATCCCTCCGATCGCGAGGGTGGGACGATGGCCGGGGTCGGGGATACGGGTGATCGGCTCGCCTGGGTCGATATCGCCAAGGGGATCTGCATCCTCCTGGTGGTCATGATGCATTCCGTCACGGGCACCGGCGACGCCATGGGCGGGGAAGGTTTCCTCCATCCGGTCGTGGCCTTCGCGAAGCCGTTCCGGATTCCGGACTTCTTCCTTCTGTCCGGCCTGTTCATGGGGCGGGTGATCGACCGCGACTGGCGCCTGTTCTCCGACCGCCGGGTGGTCCATTTCGCCTATTTCTACCTGCTCTGGCTCGTGATCCAGTCGGCCGCCAGATACGGCAAGATCGTCGGCGATGACGGCCCCACGGCCTTCGCGGCGCATCTCGCCCATGCCCTGATCGAACCCTACTCGACGCTGTGGTTCATCTATCTGCTCGCGGTGTTCTCGGTCGTCACCAAGGCTCTGCGCCGCGTGCCCGACGCCGTGCTGCTCGCCGGTGCCGCCGTGCTGCAGATTGCCGACATCCGCAGCGAGTCGACCCTCATCGAGGAGTTCTGCGCCCGATATGTCTTCTTCGTCGCCGGCTATCTGTTCGCCGGCCGCATCTTCGCCCTCGCGGACGCGGCCCGGCACCGGGTCCGGCTCGCCCTGTGCGGCCTCGCCGCATGGGCGTTCGTGGAAGGTTGGCTCGCGCTGACTCCGTCGGGCCTTCCGAATCACCCGACCCTCGCCAGCCTGCCGCTGGTGAGCCTCGCCCTCGGCGCCGCCGGTGCGCTCGCGATCGTGGTGGCGGCGTCGCTCCTCGGCCGCGTCGGGGGCCCGATCGCCGAGGCGGTCCGAACCTGCGGGCAGCGCTCGATCGTGATCTATCTTGCCTTTTCGCTACCCATGGCGGCGACCCGGGAGATCCTCGTGCGCACCGGAGCCATCGCCGATATCGGACTTGCAAGCCTCATCGTCATGACCGTGGCGGTGCTGCTGCCGCTGGTCCTGGAGCGGCTGGTTCGCGGCACGGCGCTCGATCTGCTGTTCGTGCGGCCGCGCTGGTGCCGGCTCGTGGGGTCGGAGTCCCGGACCCGCCCGGTCCTGCAGGCGACCTGAGACGGGCGGCTTCAGCCCTCGAAGGCGATGCCGATCCGGCGGCTGCGCCGCCATGCAACGGCCGCCGCGCGCGGCTCGGCGCCGGCGCTCACGCGGAGCGGGAAGCGGTCCGGCACCACATGATCGCCGTCGACCTCGATCTGGGCGCCGACCTCGGTCGCGTCCCAGACCAGGCAACTGACTTCGCCGCCGTCGAGCAGGACCGCGCCGAAGGTGAAGGCGTTCTTCCGGAAGACGCCGCGGCGATTCTCCCTCATCGACTCCCCCATCCGCACCCGCGGGTCCGCGGAGACGATCTCCGCGGTCCGGGACGATGCCGGATGGGGGTTAACAGGGCAAATACGATCCCTTGCCTGCGCTCTCAGATCGAGATCAATAGTCGTCCGGATCATCCCTGTAGCGGCGCGGCCCAGGCCCATAATCGTCGTCGTACGGGCGGCGTGCGCGCGGCCGGTCGTAGTCGCGGCCATAGCGATAGGCGTCGCGCCGGTCGTCGTAATCGTCGCTCCGGTACCCGCCACCGCCGTATCCGCCACCGCCGTATCCGCCACCGCCGTAGCCGCCACCGCCAGAGCCGCCCGCAGTGATGCGCGGTGCGTACCAGCAGCTCTTCGCCTGGCCCGGTGCGGGATCGCCGAAGGTCTGGCTGTTGCAGGGCACGGCGCCGCCCTGAGGAAACGGCCGACCGTTGGTCCGGCCGGGCACGCCGTAATAGACGTTGGTCGCGTAGGGCATCCGGCAGACGCCGCCTTCCTGGGCGCAGCCGACCAGATTCACCGTGTCGAGCTGATAGGCCCGGGCCGGCGCGGGCATAACCGTGCCGGCTCCCAGCGTGATGGCTCCGAAGGCCAGAGCGATCCGAATCTGCACGTCCCCGATTCCCCATTGCGTCGCGGTCCGCGTGCCGAATAATCCGGTCGGCGGCTTCCGGCCAGCGGCCGCGCTCGCTATGGCGTCGCGCACGGATCCGTGCGGGCTGTTTTGGCACCGCCATGACGATGATCGGGCGGAGCCACCCGTGGTCGAACGGGATAGGGCGCCCCAGGAGGCCTTGATGAGGGATGCGTCCGCGCAGGAGCTTCTGTTGCTCAGCGCGCTGCAGGAATGCCGGATCCAGCTCGACGCGGCGCGCAAGGACGAGGCGGCCCGCGCCGCCGTCCGGGAGGAGCTGGAGGCTGCCCTTCGCCGCGAGGCGGAGCTCTCGGCTGTGGTCGCCGAGGAGCGCGAGCGGACGGAGGCCGTCCGTCTGGTGCTTCAGGCGCTGCTGATGAGCATCGGCTGGTTCGGCCTGCGCCGACGCCTGTTCCGGTCGCGCATCGCCCGGCTGGGCCGTGAGACGCCGGATTCAGGTCCGCAATCGGCCCGCCATTCCGTGCTGCTCACGGAGGCCCGACGGGTGCTCGGCGCGCCGGCCGTCCAGCCCCCTGCCCAACGCTAGGGCGTATCGGCGCGCGGGATGGGGAACGGGCGCCGAACGCTTCGATAACGGCCCCTTAAACCGCCGCATTTAGCGTGCGGAAACCGTCCTGCGGCGGGCCGGACAGACGCGCTGCGGCGGAACATTCGTAGACGGGATGCATGGCCAAGGGTCGGGGCAGGATTGAGCCGAACTTCGACGTGCCCGAGGGGCGTGTCCGGGATCGCGGCGAACTCGATCTGCGCCTGTCCCGGGAGGACCGTCCCGGGGGGGCAGGAGACGGCGTGGCGAAGCGATCGGGCGGCGGAGGAGCGCGGCAGCCGAACAAGGCGCCGGCGCGGACCACCGGGCGGGCGAAGGCCTCGGGTCGCGGCCGACGCCGGCGGTCCTGGCTCGGCCGCATCGTCTACGGCACCGTCGTCCTCGGTCTCTGGGGGGTGATCGGGCTTGCCGGGCTCATCGCCTACCACGCGTCGCAATTGCCGCCGATCGACCAGCTCGCGGTGCCGAAGCGGCCTCCCAACATCGCCATCCTGGCGAGCGACGGCTCGCTGCTCGCCAATCGCGGCGAGACCGGCGGCCGGGTGGTCTCGATCAAGGAATTGCCGCCCTACCTGCCGCGCGCCTTCGTGGCGATCGAGGATCGGCGCTTCTACCAGCATTTCGGCGTCGATCCGGTCGGCATCCTGCGCGCCATCGGTCAGAACCTGACCCGGCGCGGCGTCGCGCAGGGCGGCTCGACCCTGACGCAGCAGCTCGCCAAGAATCTGTTCCTGACGCAAGAGCGGACCGCCTCGCGCAAGATCCAGGAGGCGATCCTCGCACTCTGGCTGGAGCACAAGTACACCAAGGACGAGATCCTCGAGCTCTACCTGAACCGTGTCTATTTCGGCGCTGGCGCCTACGGCGTCGAGGCGGCCGCGCAGCGCTATTTCGGCAAGCCCGCCAAGGAGGTGAGCCTTGCGCAGGCCGCGATGCTCGGCGGCCTCGTTCAGGCGCCGTCGCGGCTCGCTCCGAACCGCAACCTCCCGGCCGCCCAGGCCCGCGCCGCCCAGGTGCTCGCCGCGATGCAGGAACTCGGCTTCGCCGCGCCGCAGGACGTGAAGGTGGCGCTCGCCCAGCCGGCGAAGCCCACCAATGCCCGCGGCGGCGGTTCGGCCAATTACGTCGCAGACCTCGTGATGGACGTGCTCGACGACTACGTCGGCAAGTTCGACACCGACATCACGGTCCAGACGACCGTCGATCCCGTCCTCCAGGCCGCCGCCGAGAAGGTGCTCACCGACGAGCTCAACGCCAAGGGCGCGCGCTTCAATGTCGGCCAGGGCGCGCTGGTCTCGATGCGGCCCGACGGCGCGATCCGGGCGCTGATCGGTGGGCGCGACTACGCCCAGAGCCAGTTCAACCGTGCCACGACCGCGAAGCGCCAGCCCGGCTCCTCGTTCAAGCCCTTCGTGTACCTCGCTGCCGTGGAGCACGGCGCCACGCCCGACACGGTCCGCGAGGACGCGCCGGTCCGGATCGGCAACTGGGCCCCGGAGAACTACTCGCACCGGTACGAGGGGCCTGTCACCCTGCGGACGGCGCTCGCCCATTCGCTCAATACCGTCGCGGTGCGGCTCGGCCAGGAGGTCGGCCCGAAGACCGTGGTGCAGACCGCCCAGCGGCTCGGCATCACCTCGCCGCTCCAGGCCAACGGCTCCATCGCCCTGGGCACGTCCGAAGTGACGCTGCTGGAGATGGTCGGCGCCTACGGGGCCTTCGCCAACGGCGGCACCGGCGTGATCCCCTACGTGGTGACCGCCGTGAAGAGCCAGGGCGGCAAGGTCCTGTACAAGCGCTCCGACAACGGTCTCGGCCGGGTCATCGATGCCAACGCCGACGGCATGATGAATGCGATGATGCACGAGGTCTTCGTCAGCGGCACCGGCAAGAAGGCGGACATCCCGGGCTGGGACCTGGCGGGCAAGAGCGGCACCACGCAGGACTACCGCGATGCTTGGTTTATCGGCTTCTCGGGCAGCCTCGTCACCGGGGTCTGGCTCGGCAACGACGACGGCGAGCTGACCAAGAAGGTCACCGGCGGCAATCTGCCGGCGGAGATCTGGAAGTCGTATATGACCCAGGCGCTGAAGGGGCAGACTCCGGTCCCGCTTCCCGGCTTGAACCGCTGGCGCAGGCAGCCGGAGACGACCGCCACGGTGGCGAGTGCCGCGCCGCCTGCACCGGGCGGGCTCCTCGGGCAGATTCTGGGCGAACCGGAGGCACCCGCGCCGCGCCAGTCCGCCCCGGCACGGCGCGCTCAGAAGGATGACCGCAACTTCATCGAAAAGTTGTTCGGGATCGGCGACTGACGCCGCCGATCGGTGACGGCCCGGAACTCGCCACCCCATCGCGGGCCTGATCGACGGTGCTCGAAATCCGGCTGACCGCGGACTTGACGCGGCAGCACTGATAGGCCCGGTGCCGATTGATCTATATTGGCGCAAATCGGACGCTTCTTAATCCCTAGAATAACGCCTTTTTCAATATTCGGGACTCAGAATTCGGGTCGATAGCAAGTCCGCTCCCCGGTTGCCGGGGCTGGCGGCAACCCGATCGAGCCCATGGTCCCGCGCGCGACTGCCACAGCGATCCGAGTCCACCTCGCCGATCGCGCCTCGCGTCTGATCGCGCTGGGGGGCACGTGCCTGCTGCTCTGCCTGACGCTGCTCGGGGTCTATCTCTGCCTTGATCTCCGCGATGTCGCTTGGCACAATGCGCGCCGCAACGCCGCGAACCTCCTGGCCGTGATCGAGGAGGGGGTCGGCCACAGCCTGCGGGTTTACGATCTCTCCCTGCAGAGTTCCGCACGCTTGGCGCACCGCGCGGATATCATAATTCTGGACCCGGAACTCAGACGCTTGGCCGTGTTCGACACCGCCGTCGCGGGCTCCGGTCTCGGCCCGATCACCGTCACGGATGCGGCGGGTGATGTCCAACTGACGAGCGATCCCAACCTGCGGAACCGGCCCAACCTGAGCACGCTGCCGGAATTCCAGATCCACAAGTCCAATCCCGATGCGGGTCTGATCCTTACTGGACCGACTCAGTCCGGTCTCACCGGGGAGCGCATTATCCGCATGACCCGGCGGATCCAGACGGCAGACGGCTCCTTCGCGGGGATCGTGTACGGATCGATCAGACTCGCGCATTTTCGGGCGCTCTTCGACCGGCTGCGCTTCGATGACGGTATCGCCCTGAACGTGTTCCATCGGGACGGGACGCTCCTGATCCGCGCGCCGGCCCGGCCGCAATTGCTCGGGCAGAGCATCCGTGCAAGTCCGGCCCACACGTTCTATCAGGCGCATGCCCGCGGCGAGTTTCAGGGACGGTCGGCCTTGGACGGCGTAGACCGGGTCTACAGCTTCGCGAATCTCGACGACCTGCCGCTGATCGTGACGGTGGCTACGGATGTCGACAGCATCCGCGAGGTCTGGATCTATAAGGCGGCGATCGTCGGTATCCTGATCCTCAGTCTCTGCGTCCTCACCTTTGGGCTGACAATTCTGCTCCACCGGGAGGTGGGTCGCCGGGCGGCCGCGGAGGCCTCCACGCGCGAAGCGAATGCTGCACTCGCGGTGCTCGCCCGGACCGACGGCTTAACCGGGCTGCCGAACCGGCGCAGCTACGACGAACACTTCGCCGTGGAGTGGACCCGTGCCGCGCGACTGCGGACTCCGTTGGCCCTGTTGATCGTCGATGCCGACCACTTCAAGCAGTTCAACGACCGCTTCGGCCACCAACGCGGCGACGAGGTGCTCAAGGCGGTGGCGCTGTGTCTGCAGCAGACGCTCGATACCGGCGGGCTGAGTTTCCGGATCGGCGGCGAGGAATTCGTCGCGCTGCTGCCGGGACTCGATGCGACGGCGGCGGGGGCGGCGGCGGAGCGCATCCGCCGCGCGGTGGTGAGCCTCGGGATCCCCCATGCTCCGGACGTCGGCGGCAGCGCCACGGTCAGCATCGGCGTGGCCTCCGCCGATCCGGCCAGCGGGGATCCGCCCGATGGCCTCTTCACGGCGGCGGACGCGGCCCTCTATGCCGCCAAGAAGGCCGGCCGCAATCGGGTGCGGGCCGCACCGCCGCGCGCACCCCCGACCCTCGCGATGCGGGCCTGAGCCGGCCCGCGGCTCAGAGCATGGGCAGGATCCGGGGGCGTGGCCCCCGAGGGAAATGCGCGTCGATCAGGGCAATCTCGGCCGCACCCAGATGCAGGTCCGCCGCGCCGGCATTCTCGATGGCCCGGTCCGGGCGACCGGTCTTCGGAATCGTGAAGGTGCCGGGCAGCCGGGTCAGGAAGGCGAGGGCCACGGCGTAGGGCGTCGTCCCATGGCTCCGCGCGATGCCCGCCAGGACGCGGCCGCCAGCACTGGCCGGATCGGGAAAGTCGCCGCTGCCGAAGGGCGAGTAGCCGACCATCGCGACGCCGTGCTTCTCGCACCAGGGCAGCACGGCATGCTCGATGGCCCGCTCGTTCAGATGGTAGAGGACCTGATTGCAGGCGATCCGGTCCGGCCCCGCAATGGCGAGGGCGCGGTCGAGATCCTCGACGTCGAAATTGCTGACACCCCAGGACAGGATCTTGCCCGCCCGGCGCAGATCCTCGAAGCCCGCGATCGTCTCCTCGAGCGGGTGCTGGCCCGGCCAGTGCAGCAGATAGCTGTCCAGCCGATCCGTCCGCAGGCGTCGGAGCGAAGCCTCGCAGGCCCGCGCCACGCCGCGGCGCGTCGCATTGCCAGGGACCACCTTCGAAACGAGGAAGACCTCCTCGCGGCAATCCGCGATGGCGGCGGCGACGATTGCCTCCGCGTCGCCGTACATCTCCGCAGTGTCGATATGGGTCATGCCGGCGTCGATTCCGGCCCGCAACGCGCGGATCGCATCCGTCCGGTCCGAACTGTCGATGTGCCACGTGCCCTGGCCGATGACCGGGACCGAGACGCGCATCGCGCCGAAGCTCCTGGCATACATGGCAGCGCTCCCTTTTCGCTGTCACAGGGGTTGCTGACGGCGATCCGGTCGGGATCGGGCCGCCGACGTGTCATGGGTCCGCCGTTCAACTCCCCGGCACGCCTTACTCGCGCCATCTTGGGGCGTTGAGCAATGGCTGGCGGCCTTCCGCGACGCTAAACTTTAGGCCCAGGCTCGAGGTCAGGCTGCGCGGGTATGCCGAGCCTGCGCCTCCCGCAGGGCGCCGCCGCGCCCGGCCACGCGACACCCGGTCCGTCAGTGGCCATGCTGGAGATGTGTCGATGCTGCCGGCCCATCGGATATTCTGGGGTCTGATCCTGCTGGCGGCGGCCGGCGCGGGGTTGCTCTACAACATCATCTTCGCGGCTGGCGCCTCTCCCCTCGCCGGATTCACCTACGGCCTCTGCATGGGTGCCACGGTGCTGGCTTTCGACCGCGGGCTGATCCTGGCCGGCCTGCAGACGCGGATCCGCCGCCTGCCGGCGTGGCTCTACGTGCTGGCCGCGGAACTCGCCTACGTCCTGATGATCATGGCGGGCAACGCCCTCGGCGGCTTGGTCGTCTGGGCCTTCGCCCTGACACCGGACGATCTGACGACCGCGACCCGGATGACCGCGCGGGTCCTCGCCTACGCCTTGGCCGTGTCCGGCCTCCTCGTCTTCGTGATCCGGATGCGCGATCTGATCGGCGGCGAGGTGTTCGTGAACTTCATGATCGGCCGCTACCACAAGCCGGTGGCGGAGGAGCGGATCTTCCTGTTCCTCGACGTCGTCGGCTCCACCGCCTTCGCGGAGGCGCACGGGGACCTGCGCGCCCAGGAGTATCTCGGGGCCGTGTTCGCGACGCTGGCCGAGCCGGTGCGGCGCAACGGCGGATCCGTGGACGACTATGTCGGCGATCTCGCCATGGTGACCTGGCCGATGGCCCGCGGCCTCAAGGACGCGCGCTGCATCACCTGCCTGTTCGACGTGCTCGACCGGATCGAGGCGGATGCCGCGGCCTGGACCACCCGATTCGGGACGGTGCCGCGGCTGCGGGCGGCGCTGCATGGCGGCTCGGTGGTCACGGCCGAAGTCGGAGTCGACCGCCACAAGATCGCGTATTTCGGCGACGCCGTGAACGTGACGTCGCGGATCGAGGCCCTGTGCCGCCCGCTCGGGGTCGGCATCCTGATCTCGCAGGATCTCCTCGGCCGTCTTCCGCGCCTGCCAGCCGGCGTCCGGGCGCGCTCTCTCGGCGCCCATGCCCTCCGCGGCCGCGGCGCGCCGTTGTCCGTGGCGACGCTGGAGCGTGGTCCTGTCGAGAGTGCCGCCGTGGCGGATCTGGCGCCGCGCCGCGCTGCGGTCGCCCGCTGATGGCCCGTGTCAGCGCCGCCCGCGCCAATACCTTGACTGCCGTCAAGATGGCGCTCCGTTTTGGCCTGCCGCTGATCGGGGTCGTGGTCTTCGGCCGCGCCATCGTGCTGTCGGTGGGCGGCGATATCGAGCGCTGGCAGTTCGGCCTGGGTGTGCTTCTGATTTTGGCGGGCTTCATCTCGAAGGTCGTGCCCCGGTCATGAGCGCTGCCACGAGCGACCCGACGCGTGCCACCCCGACCGGCCCGGCGATCTATCTCGACGCCGATGCATGCCCGGTGAAGGACGAGACCTACCGGGTGGCCGCACGCTACGGCCTCACCGTCCACGTCGTCGCCAACAGCGTGCTGAATCTCCCGCGCGAGCCCTGGATCGAGCGCGTGGTGGTCGGTTCGGAACTCGACGCCGCCGATGACTGGATCGCCGCGCGGGCCGGACCCGGGAGCATCGTGCTCACCGCCGATGTTCCACTGGCTGCGCGCTGTGTGAAAGCCGGCGCCACGGTTCTGGCCTTCACCGGTAAGCCTTTCAGCGAGTCCGGGATCGGCCTCGCGCTCGCCACACGCGACCTGATGCAATCGTTGCGCGAAGCCGGAACCATCACGGGCGGGCCGAAGCCGTTCTCGCGCGCAGACCGATCGGCCTTTCTGTCCGCCCTTGACCGGGCGGTGAACCGGATCCTGCGTGACCGGCCGAAGCCGGGCTGAGACCTGGCCGCCCTCCGATCAAATGGACGATTCAGGCGTCGTCCGCCGGGACGAGGCTTCTGAGCGCTTCGTTGATGCGGTCCTGCCAGCCCGGCCCGTCCTTCTGGAAATGCGCGAGCACGGCGCTGTCGAGACGCAAGCTCACCACCTCCCGCGAGCCGGGGATCGTCGTCGGCCGTGCGGCCGGTTGCGGCGGCGGGGCAGCCGGCTTCGGGGTCGTCGCGGCCCGGAAAGCCGCCTCGGCGGTCGCGCGCGGATCGGTGAAGCGGCGGCGGTTGCGGTCCTCGGCCATCGACCCCTAATCCTTCGCGGTCGTCTTCTTCGGTGCCGCCTTCTTCACGGCCTTCTTCGCGGAGCCTTTGGCGGCCGCCTTGGCTTCCTTCTCGGCCGCCTTGGCCTGCGCGTCTGCGGCCTCCTTGGCGAGGCGCAGCGAGCGCAGCCGAAGCGTCCGCTCATCCACAGCCTTGATGGCCGCGTGATGCTCCGCCATGGCCTGGGCGCCTTCGCGCGCCATGCGCTCCGCACGTTCCGCACGCTCAGCGCGATTCTCGGCACGCGTCTTCGCTTCCGCTTCCGCGTCGCGGACGGCATTTACCTCGTCGAGGTCAAACTCAGTCTCGTCGCTCATCCTGTCCCTTTCACCCCGGCTCGACGGATCCGACCCGACGCATCCTGCGCGAGACGGTGTCTGAGCGGGTCCGGCCTGTTCGACGGGCGGAGGGCAAGGCCGGATCATTCGCCCTCCCGCACCGCCGTCAGGCGCGCAAGGAGAGCAGCTTCGCGAAGGCTTTAGCATGCCCGCGACGCCGATGGCGAATCCGGATCGACGGTCGGGACTGACCGCGCACACCCTTCGTGCGGGTCGACCTGTCCATGCGGCCCGGGTCCGCGTTCTGACGAGAGATATCGGCCCCGATCGTCGTTCGATCAGCGCACGCCGAACCGAAGCGGGATGGAGACCGTCAGGTTCGACAGCGTGACACCGGGCGGCGCCGCCGGCATGCTGCCGCGCACCGCCGCGAGGGCGGCGCTGTCGATCTGGCCGATCCCGCTGGAGCGGGCCAGGCCGGCGCCCGTCACCTGGCCCGAGCGCATCACGGTGAAGCGCACCACCGCGGTCCCGCCCCCGGTTCCGACGGCCGCGTTCACGTTCATCCGGCTGTGGATCGCTGCGCTGATCGCGCCCTGCCATTGCCGCATGGCGCTCGGATCGTTGCCTGCGGCGGCCCGGCCGACCGCATTCTGACGCGAGGCCGAGGCCGAACTCCGCTCGGCGCCCGCCCGGGCCTTGGCCTCACGCGCCTTCGCCTCGCGCGCGGCCTTGGCTTTCGCCTCGCGGATCTCCTCCAGGCGCTCCTGACGCGCCTCTTCGCGCTTCTGCTCGCGGAGCTTCTCCTCGCGGATCTTCCGCAGCTTGGCCTCCCGTTCCGCCTTGAGCTTGGCGGGGTCCGGTGTGGGCTTCGGCGGTTCCTCGGTCTTGGCGACCTCGGTGGGCGGCGCCGCCAGCGGCTCGGCCGCCTCCGACGTGGAGGTGATCACTTGGTTCTGCGCCTCGACCGGCTGCGCCTCCGCCGGCGCTTCGACCGGCTGGGTGTCCTCCGGCTTGACCTCGGTCATCTCGGTCGGCGGCGGGGGCTGGACGGCCTCGTCGGGCGGCGCGTCCACCGGCTTCGTCTCCGGCGGGGCCTCCTGGCTCATCTGCTGCTCCGCCGGAGCTTCGGTGGTCGCATCCGTCATGAGCGGCGCGAGGTCGACGGTGATCTGCTGCTCGCCGGGCGGCGCGGGCGGGGCCAGCCGCAGGAACATCATCGCGGCCAACGCAAGCGCATGCAGCCCGAGGGCGACCAGGAAGGCGGCGACCAGCCCGGACGGGCGGCGCTCGCCGGCCCCGACCGGCAGATCCGTCGACGTGAAGGTGCTCATCGGTTCAGCGCGCGGTCCCTGCGGAGGCGGCCGGAGCGGCGGCCGCTGCCGGAGCGGCGCCGCCGGGCGACTGCGCGATCAGCGACACCTTGGTGAAGCCGGCCTGGCCGACGAGGCCCATCACCTCCATCACCTTGCCGTAGGGCACGTCACGGTCGCCGCGCACGAGGATGACCTGATCCTTGTCGGCAGCCGCCATCTCGCGCAGGCGCGGCACGATGCTGTCCATCGTGAACACCTCCTTGGCGATGGACGGGTTGCCGTCCTTGTCGACCGTCACCTCCGCGGGCTTCTTCGACTGCGCGACTTTGGGGGCCGCCGTCTTCGGCAGCTGGACCGGCACGCCGGTGGTCATCAGCGGTGCGGCGACCATGAAGATGATCAGGAGCACGAGCATCACGTCGACCATCGGCGTGACGTTGATGTCGGACATCGGCATGTCGTCGAGGTCGTCGTCGTCGTTCGCGCGAAGGGATCCCATCGCCATGGGGCGTCTCCGGTACCGTTACGTTCGGTTCTGTGCGGGCGGGCGCGGCGGCTCTATTCGGCAGCCGCCCGATGGGCGCCGGCGCGGTCGCGCGCGAGACGATTGCCCAGAACCGAAATGTAGGATGAGAAGGTGCTCTGGATGCCGCTCACGTCGCTCGACAGCTTGTTGTAGGCCATCACCGCCGGGATCGCGACGACGAGACCGATCGCCGTGGCGAAGAGCGCCTCCGCGATGCCCGGGGCCACCACGGCCAGCGACGTGTCCTGGCTGCGGGCGATGGACGAGAACGAGTTCATGATGCCCCAGACGGTGCCGAACAGCCCGACGAACGGGGCCGTGGAGCCCGAAGTCGCCAGCAGCGACAGGCCGGTGCGCAGGCGCTTCACTTCGAGGGTGAGGGCGCCCTTCATCGCCCGCTCGATCCGGTCGCGGCGCTCGGCCCGGGTCTCGGAGGAATCCTGATCGCGCCACGCGTCGATGGCCGCCTTCACCACGTGGCCGGCGATGCCGCGATGCTCGCCGTCGAGGCTGCCCCCGGAGCGGACCAGCGTGGCGAAGGCCTTGGCCTGACGCCGGGCGGCGGCCAGCCGGATGATCTTCTCGAACACCACCGTCCAGCAGGCGATCGAGGCGATCACCAGCAGGATCATCACGCCCTTCACGATCGGGTCGGCCTGCAGGAACAGACCGAGGAAGGAGAAGTCGTGGGCCGCCTCGATCGGCGCTTGTGTCGGGTCCATCGCGGGCTCCTGGCGTCTTGGTCTCACGCGGCCTTGCGCCGCCGTCATCTCGGGGTGCGGCGAAAGCCGCAGGCCGCCCGGCGACCCTCGCCGCCGGGCGGTTTGGTCTGATCGACCGTCAAACCATCCGCATCAGCGGTCGAACGGGAGGCCGGCCTTGCTGTCGGTCTCGGTCCGCTCGAGGCAGGCCTCGCGCGCGGAATCACCGCCGTCGCAGGCCAGGACGTCGTTCAACAGGACGCGCCCGACCTTGTTGCAGGCGATGCCGGGGAAGTCGAAGATCTTGACGGTGGTCTTCTTCGGCGGCAGCGGACCGAGCTCGACCGCGACACGCTTCTGCGCGACGCCCTCCGGGTCGAAGGCGAAGAGATCCACCTTGTAGGATTTCAGGCCGGGCCCCTTGTTGTCGATCACCATGGTGATCCGGCAAGCCTCGCCCGCAGTCTCGACCTTGTTGAGCTGCAGCTTGATCGGAGCGGACTTCTCCGCGGCATCCTGCGCCAGGGCCGATACCACGAGGAGCGCCGAGAGCGCGAAGCAGGCCGCCGTGTCGAGGGCGATACGCCCGATCCGCCGACGGTACAGGGGGGCGCGCAGGGCAATCACCGTGACCAAGTCCTTTTCAAGTGTGTGCCGGCCGGCGTTTCGCGCCGCGCCGGCCGGGCGGGTTGGGGCCGGATCAGTGAAGCACCGCGCCTGCGGGGCAGGAGGCCGGGGCGAGGCGTTGGGCCGCCGCATCCAGCGGCCCGACGGCCGCGCGGACCGCCGCCACGAGGCGGGGCGCCGCCTCCCGTCCGGTGATCTCGGCGGCAGCCGCCTCCAGATCCGTCCAGAGGCGCTGACGCCCCCGGTTGATCAGCGTCACCAGGGCGCATTCGTGACCGGTCACGCGGCAGCAACTCGCCGGCATGAACGACCAGTCGCCGTCGCGCTCCGCCCGCAGTGCCCGGATGATCGCGACCACACAGGCGACGAAGCGGCAGCCTTCGGTCGGCCCGAGCAGCTGCTCGGCGCCGTCGAAGGCCGCGTTCCAGCAGGCGACGTCGCTGGTCATGTAGCCGGCGGCCACGAAACGAGCCACCGACAGGGCCAGGATATCAGCCTCATCGCCGCAAATATCGGCGACGCGCCGCATCGCCGCATGATCAGTCCGGGTCAGGGGCGCGCTCATGGACTGCGGTGCCTCGCGTCGCAGGACAACTTGCATAGACCGGCCGTCATGGTCGGATCATCTTCTTTCGCGGCAGTATCCAGGCCGGCCGCCCGGATCAAGGCCCAGCGAGAAAATCAGAGCAGTTCCAAACTGTTAGAGGAAAGCGTGGCCGTTCACGTCTTTGCCTATGCATCCCGGTAATTTTTGCCTAATTATCCTGGATTGGATCGGACCTCGCCGTCCGGACGAAACCCGCGGCCTCCCTTGATGGCCCGGACGGCCTTGGCCATATCTTGTTGTTGCCGGCGACGTCTCGTCCGGCGGAGCGCTACTTCGGTGGGCTCCCTGTCGACGAGGTGCTCAGGCATCCCGGGATTGCGGCGGATCCCGGGGTCGGAGGCCTCGCTTTCTGGATGATGGCCGCGATGACCCGATCTTCGCCCTTCGGGCACCCGTTCCTGCTCGGCTTCGACGAGATCGAACAGGCTCTCGATCGGGTCTCAAAGGCCGCCAATGACGGCTATCCACCCTACAACATCGAGCGGCTGCCCCGCACCGAGAGCGAGCCCGAGCGCCTGCGCATCACGCTGGCGGTCGCCGGCTTCACCCGCGACCAGTTGGACGTCATGCTGGAGGAGAGCCAGCTCGTCGTGCGCGGTCGCCAGGTCGACGAGCGCGAGAGGCACTTTCTTCACCGCGGCATTGCAGCGCGCCAGTTCCAGCGGGCCTTCCTCCTCGCCGACGGCATGGAGGTCCTCGGGGCCGACCTCGCCAACGGCCTGCTGTCGATCGATCTGGTCCGTCCGGAACCGGATCGCATCGTGCGCAAGATCGATATCGGCGCCCGCGGCTGAGACCGATTGATTGGACGGCGCGGATCCCCACATCAGTGGGGAGCCGCCGAAGCCTTCAGGATCGGCGGCGCACGCTCTGCCACCCCAGGAGGGCTTTGATGACCAATCTGAACCCGTCTCCGTTGACCCCGGCCGATCTCGACCCGGCCGATTTCGCGCCCGCCGATCTCGCGGCCTTGGGCGAGGGTCACATCGCCTATGTCCGGCCCATCCGGTCCGACGAGGTCCGCCGTTTCTTCCCACAGGCGCCCGAGCTGTTGCCCGGCCTCGATCTGTTTGCCCTCCTCTCGGCGAGTGGCGCACCGATCATGCTCGCCGATTCGCGGGACGTCGTCCTGGCGAATGCGGTCGCGCAGGACCTGCAGCCGGTCAGCCTCCACTGACCGCTCCGGCCGACGAACCGGTCAGGCGATCTCGTCCACTGCGGCGATCAGGCGCGCGATGTCCTGCGGCCGCGACAGGCGGTGATCCCCGTCGGCGATGAGCGTCAGCACGGTGCCCTCGGCCGGCAGCCGGCCGAGGATCTTCAGGGCGTGGGTGTAAGGCACATCGGTGTCCCGCATGCCCTGGAGGATGTGGACCGGGCAGGCCGGATCCACCGTGTCGCCGAGCATGCAATGGCGCCGCCCGTCGTCGATGAGGTTCCGGGTGATCGGGTCCGGTTCCGACCCGTAGTCGCTGGGCCTTCGCAGGATGCCGTCCCGGATCAGCATGGCACGGGCCGCCTCGCCGAGGCGGTTCCAGATCAGCTCTTCGGTGAAATCCAGGGCCGGGGCGATGAGCACGAGACCGGCGGTCGCCTGACCTCCGTTCGCCCGGTCGCGGGCGGCCAGGCAGGCGATCCATCCCCCCATCGACGAGCCGACGAGAATCGGCGCCTCCGCGGCGTAGGCGGCCAGGACGGCCTGCGCGTCCTCGAGCCACGAAGAGATCGTGCATTCCGTGAAGGTGCCGCTCGAGGCCCCATGCGCGGCATAATCGAAGCGGATGAGCGTGCGGCCCCTCTGCGAGGCCCAGGCATCCAGCGCCGTCGCCTTGGTGGCCGTCATGTCGGAGCGGAATCCGCCGAGCCAGACGACCGGTGGACCGCCCCCCTGACGCACCCGCACGGCGATGCGCCGGGCGGCCTCGCCCGTGCCGACGGTGAGGAACTCGGGGGCCATATCCGACATCGTTCTCTCCGATATCCCTGTCTCGACGTGGAAGAAGTCCGGACCTGAACGGTTCGGCTTCAACTCTCGTTTACCGGACCGTAAAGCCCGGCGGCGATGCTGGATCAATGGTAGCGAGCATTTGGCAGATACCGGTCGGGGGCCTGCGCGTCCTCGCCGATGGACCGCGGACGGGCGAAGGTACACACGCCTTGTCGGGTTTTCCCGCGGAAGTCGGGGCCCTCGCGGGCGCTCGCGTCCTGCAGATCATTCCCGAACTCGACGCCGGGGGCGCCGAGCGCACGACCGTCGATGTCGCGGGCGGCCTCGCGGCCGTGGGCGCCCGCGCGCTGGTGGCGACGGAGGGGGGGCGGCTCGTCGGGGAATTGCAGGCCAAGGGCGGCCACTGGCTTCGCTTCCCGGCCGCCGCGAAGAATCCGGCGCTGATGGCCGTGAACGTCCTGCGGCTCATGGCCCTCTGCCGCCGCGAGCAGGTGCAGATCATCCATGCCCGCTCCCGTGCGCCCGCTTGGGTCGCCCTCGGAGCGGCGCGCCGGCTCGGCCTGCCGTTCGTCACCACCTATCACGGCAGCTATTCCGGCCGGACCAACGTCAAGGTGCTGTACAATTCGGTGATGGCCCGCGGCGACGTGGTCATCGCCAACTCGCACTACACCGCAGACCTGATCCACCGGCTGCATGCCGAGCAGGCTGGCGACCGCGTGCGGGTCATCCACCGCGGCACGGATCTCGGCGTGTTCAACCCGGTCGCCGTCGGCGCCGTACGGGTCGAGGCGCTGCGCCGGAGCTGGAACGTCGCGCCGCACGAGCGCGTGATCCTGCTGGCCGCCCGCCTCACGGCCTGGAAGGGCCATCGGGTGCTGATCGAGGCGGCCGCGCAGATGCGCGACCGCGGCGTTCCCGATCTGGCCGTGGTCCTGGCGGGAGACCCTCAGGGACGCGCCTCCTACGAGCGCGAACTCGATGCGCTGATCGCCGCGCGCGGGCTCGAGGGTATCGTCCGGCGGGTCGGTCACTGCACCGACATGCCGGCCGCCTTCCGGGCCGCCTCGGTGGTGGCGGTGCCGTCCGTCGAGCCGGAGGCCTTCGGCCGTTCGGCCGTGGAGGCGCAGGCGCTCGGTACACCGGTGGTGGTGTCCGATCTCGGGGCCGTACCGGAAACCGTACTGGCGCCGCCGGAGACGCCAGCGGGCCAGCGCACCGGATGGCGCGTCCCGGCCGGCGACGCGGCCGCGCTCGCTGCATCCCTGACCGAGGCCCTTTCCCTCGGCGCCAGCGCCCGCGACGCCCTCGGACGGCGGAGCCGTGCGCATGTCGCGGCGCATTTCTCCCTCGAGCGCATGGTCGGCGACACGTTGGCGGTCTATGCGGGGCTGCTCGGCCGCTTGCCCTGAGCGGCCGGCTGACCCGGAAAGCGGACCGAGACGCCGTGGCCGATTATTTTCGGCACCGCGGCTTCAGGCGGTTGACTCTGGTCGCGGTTCCACCAACGTTGTACGTCCGGAAGAGACCGGGGCGGCAGGCGGCCAGGAGATCCTTCTGGGAACCGCCGTTTCGCCGTTGCAGCAGGAGACCTAAGCCATTCGTAGACCGATGAGAGCCATGCCGGCCCCGCAGAAGGACGGGCCGCGCGCCAACCGCGACATTCGCGGTGTGCGGGAAGTGCAGCTGATCGACGATACCGGGCAGAACCGCGGCGTCGTCCCCTTCTTCGACGCCCTCAATCTGGCTGAGGAAGCCGGTCTCGATCTCGTGGAGATCGCGCCGAACTCCGTGCCGCCCGTCTGCAAGCTGCTCGATTACGGGCGCTTCCGCTTCAACGAGCAGAAGAAGCAGAACGAGGCCCGCAAGCGCCAGAAGACCGTCGAGGTGAAGGAGATCAAGCTCCGCCCCGGCATCGACAAGCACGACTACGACACCAAGATGAAGTCGGTGCACCGCTTCTTCGAGGAAGGCGACAAGGTCAAGGTGACCCTGCGCTTCCGCGGTCGTGAGATGGCTCACCAAGATATCGGTCTGCGCCTCCTGGAGCGCGTGAAGAGCGAGACGGCGGAGATCGCCAAGGTCGAGAGCGAGCCGATGCTCGAAGGCCGCCAGATGATCATGATCCTGGCGCCGCGCTGAGCGGCACCGATCCCGAGACGCGAGACCCGCGCCGCCTCCTCACCGGGGCGGCGTTGTCTTTTCAGCGCTTCCGATTGGCGGCGCCGCGGATTAAGGGGCAGCCATGGCCCTCGCTCCCGAAGAGATCGAACGCTACGCCCGCCATCTCGTCCTCGCCGAGGTCGGCGGCCCCGGCCAGGCCCGGATCAAGGCCGCCCGGATCCTGGTCGTCGGGGCCGGGGGGCTCGGCGCGCCGCTGATCCAGTATCTCGCCGCCGCCGGAATCGGGACGATCGGAATCGTCGACGACGACGCGGTTTCCCTTTCGAACCTCCAGCGGCAGGTGATCCACGGCACGCCGGATCTCGGCCGGCCGAAGGTCGAGAGCGCCGCCGACGCGGTGGCGCGGCTTAACCCGCACGTGACCGTCGTCCCGCATCCGGTCCGGATCGATCCGGACAACGCCGTCGACCTGATCACCGGCTACGACCTCGTGGCCGACGGATCCGACAATTTCGCCACGCGCTACGCGGTGTCGGATGCCTGTTTCCGCGCGCGCCGCCCGCTGGTGACGGCGGCGCTCGGCCGCTTCGACGGGACGCTGACCACGATCCGCGCCCACGAGACCGGGCCGGACGGGACGCCGAACCCAACCTATCGCTGCCTCTTCCCGAACCCGCCCCCGCCCGGCAGCGTGCCGGCCTGCGCGGAGGCCGGCGTACTGGGAGCCCTGGCCGGGGTGATGGGCTCGCTGATGGCCATGGAGTTGCTCCGCGCGGTGGCGGGCTTCGGAGAGCCCCTGGTCGGGCGCCTCCTGATGGTCGATGCCCGCGCCATGCGGTTCGAGACGCTGAGCTACGGCTGGGATCCCGACAACCCGCTCAGCGGTACCGCTGCCTCAGCGGCCTAGGGAACCCGGCGGCATCCACGGGCCCTCGACGGTCTCGGCACCGAGGCAGCACTTCTTGAACTTCTTCCCGGAGCCGCAGGGACACGGATCGTTGCGGCCGACGTCCTTGAGCGGATTGCGCTGCGGCTCCCCCGCGCCCTCCTCGGCCCAGTCGAGGGCTTCCACCGGCTCGTCGAGGTAGCCGTACTGGTAGGGGCCGAGCCGGTCGCGGTCGTCCGGATTGGCCTCGGCCTTGCGCAGAGCGTCCTTGAACCATCCGGCGTCGCTGATCTCGTCGGTGAGGCGTCCGTCGGCACGGGCCGCAGCCGCCCGGGGCGCGAGGTCCCGGAAGCCGAGATGGGCGATCGTCTCCTCCCAACCGACCCAGGCCGGCGCCTCTTCCACGGCCGCCTGGGCGTCGTCGAACCGGACCAGCAGGTCGTGCATCGCGGCCCGGTCGATCCGACCCTCCAGGGTCAGGAAGGTGCAGGCGCTGAGCAGCGCCATGCGCACGTAATCGTCCACCGTGCTGTCCAGGATCAGGCGGAACAGCGGCTGCGGATCGCCGTCGAACAGGCTCGCCAACACCTTGGCAAGGGTCGCCGTGACGGCATCGCCGAGGAGGGCGTCGAGGGTTTCCTCGTCGTGCCGGAGCAGCCTCAGAAGCGGTGCCAGAGCGCGCGTATCCCGGGCATGGGCCAGGACGTGCAGCCCCCAGAAGAGAAGGTTCGTCTCCTCCGGCGTCAGCTCGCGTCCGTCGGCCGCGCCCTCCAGCAGCGGCAGCGTCGCCTCCGCGACGGCGGAGGGATGTTTGAGCGCTTCCCGCAACGCCGCCTTCGGCCGGTATTCGGCCGCCGCGAGGTCTTCGATCAGCAGGGCGATCCGGTCCATGGCGGCGCCTCAGGTCCGAAGGGTCGCGCCGGTTTTGCGGGACACCTCGGCGACGATTCTGGCGCTCACCGCTTCGATCTCCGCGTCGGTGAGGGTCCGCTCGACGGGCTGCAGGCGCACCGCGATCGCCACCGACTTCGCGCCGTCCGGCACGCCGGGTCCCTCGTAAAGATCGAACACGTCGACGCCGGTGACGAGCTTGCGCTCGGCGTTCTGTGCGGCCTTCACGAGGTCACCCGCCGGCACGTCGCGGCCGACCACGAAGGCGAAGTCCCGCGACAGCGGCTGGAGCTCCGACAGCACCAGGGCGGCCTTGGCCTTGGTCGGCTTGTGCTTGGGCAGGGGCAGGGCGTCGATGACGATCTCGAAGGCCACGAGGGTGCCCTTCAGGTCGAGGGCCTGGAGCGTCCGCGGATGCACCTCGCCGAACCAGCCGATCTCGGTCTTCGGACCGAAGCGCAGGGTGCCCGAGCGGCCGGGATGAAGCCAGGACGGGCCGCCGGCGGTGATCTGGAGGCCGCCGGTCGGAACGCCGAGGCTGCCCAGCAGGGCCAGGGCGTCGGCCTTGGCGTCGAAGGCGTCGACGGTCCCGGCCGTGCCGTGCCAGTGGCGCCCGGCGCCTGACAGACCGGCACTGCCGCGCCGGACCGCCGCCGCCCGGATGGTCTGGCCCTCCGGCGCATCGGAGGCGAAGCACTGGCCGACCTCGAACAGGGCCGCGTCCGGATAACCCCGATCGGCATTGCGCTGCGCAGCCCGCAGGAGCCCCGGCAGCAGGCTCGGCCGCATGTCCGACAGTTCCGCGGCAATGGGATTGGCCAGGACCAGATCGGCACCGCCGCCGCCGAACAGTTCGGCATCGCCATGCGGGACGAACGACCACGTGACCGCCTCCATGAGGCCCCGGCTCGCCAGGGCCCGCTTCGCGGTGCGGGTCCGCTTCTGCATCACCGTCAGCAGCGGACGGCCGATTCCTTCGAGCGGGGGCAGCGGCTTGGCCTCGATCCGGTCCAGCCCGGCGATGCGCACGACCTCCTCGACGAGGTCGGCCGTGCCTTCGACATCGGGCCGCCAGGACGGCGTCAGCACCTTCACCCGGTCGCCGGTCCCCGAGATGTGGAAGCCCAAAGTCTCCAGGATCAGCTTCATCTCGACACGCGGCACGTCGAGGCCGGCCAGGCGGCGGACCTCGGTCCACGGGAAGTCGATGATCCGCTCGGATTCGGGAGGCTCGCCGACGATGTGCGCCTCGGTCGGCGTGCCGCCGCACAGGTCCACCACCAAGCGCGTCGCGAGATCGAGGCCCGGCAGCGTGAAAGCCGGATCGACACCCCGCTCGAACCGGTAGCGCGCGTCGGTGATGAGGCCGAGGCGGCGGCCCGTCTGGGCGATGTTGGCCGGGTCCCAGAGCGCCGATTCGATCAGCACATCCGTGGTGCCGGCGTCGCAGCCGGAGTCCTGGCCGCCCATGATGCCGGCGACGGATTCGACGCCGTTCCGGTCTGCGATCACCACCATGTCGTCGGTGAGCGCGTGGGTCCGGCCGTCGAGGGCGAGCAGGCTTTCGCCCTCGCGCGCACGGCGCACGGTGAGCGGCCCGGCGACCTTGGCGGCATCGAAGACGTGGAGCGGGCGACCGCGATCGAAGGTCACGTAGTTGGTGATGTCGACGAGCGCATTGATCGGGCGCAGGCCGATGGCCCGCAGCCGGGCCTGCATCCAGCCCGGCGACGGCCCGTTCGTGACCCCGCGGACGAGCCGCAGGGCGAAGAGCGGGGCGAGGTGCCGGTCGGCCGGCTCGAAGGCCAGCTCCACCGCGACCGGGCAGGGGCCCTCGCCGCGCACGCCCGGCAGCGTCTCGCGCTTGAGCGTGCCGAGGCCGGCGGCCGCGAGATCGCGGGCGATGCCGTGGACCGAGGTGCAGTCCGACCGGTTCGGCGTCAGGTTGATCTCGATGACCGGATCGTCGAGCCCGGCATAGAGGGCGTAGGCCTGGCCGATCGGTGCGTCGGTCGGGAGCTCCATGATGCCGTCATGGTCGTCGCCGAGGCCGAGCTCGGCGCCCGAGCACAGCATGCCGCGGCTCTCCACACCGCGGATCGTGCCCACCGACAGGGTGATGTTCTTGCCCGGGACGTAGGTGCCCGGCGGCGCGAAGACCGAGACGAGACCGGCCCGGGCGTTCGGCGCTCCGCAGACCACCTGCACGGGCGCGCCCGCGCCCGTCTCGACGGAGCAGACCCGCAGCCGGTCGGCGTTCGGGTGCTGCTCGGCCGTCAGGATCTTCGCGATCACGTAGGGCTTCAGCGCGGCGGCCTTGTCCTCGATGCCCTCCACCTCCAGGCCGATCCGCGTCAGCGTCTCGGCGACGGTGTCGAGGGTGGCCTCGGTGTCGAGGTGGTCCTTGAGCCAGGAGAGGGTGAATTTCATGATGGACCTTCGAGAGCCCGATATCGGCTCGACCGTCGGAGGAACAGGATGGCGGGGCCGTCACCGGAGCCGGAGGGCCCCGGTGAGGCCGGTGCGGCTCAGCCCGTGAGGCCGCCCACGAGGCTCGGAACGTCGAGCGGGCGGAAGCCGTAATGATCCAGCCAGCGGACGTCGGCCTCGAAGAACGGCCGCAGGTCCGGCATGCCGTATTTCAGCATGGCGATTCGGTCGATGCCGACACCGAAGGCGAAGCCCTGCACGGCATCCGGGTCGAGCCCGCAATTGCGCAGCACGTTCGGATGCACCATCCCGCAGCCCAGGATCTCCAGCCAGTCGTCGCCCTCGCCGAAGCGGATCTCGCCGCCCTTGCGCGAGCACTGGATGTCGACCTCCGCGGAGGGCTCGGTGAAGGGGAAGAAGGACGGGCGGAAGCGCATCTTCACGCCCTCCACCTCGAAGAACGCCTTGCAGAACTCCTCCAGCACCCATTTCAGGTTGGCGATGTTGGCCGCCTTGTCGATCACCAGCCCTTCGACCTGATGGAACATCGGCGTGTGGGTCTGATCGGAATCGTGCCGGTAGGTCCGGCCCGGGATGATCACCCGGATCGGCGGGGTCTGCGCCCGCATGGTGCGGATCTGGACCGGCGAGGTGTGGGTGCGCAGCACCTTGCGCTTCCCGTCGCGGTCCGGCGCCAGGAAGAAGGTGTCGTGCATCTCGCGGGCCGGGTGCCCGGGCGGGAAGTTGAGCGCGGTGAAGTTCAGATCGTCCGTCTCGATGTCCGGACCCTCGGCCACCGCGAAGCCCATATCGGCGAAGATCGCGGTGATCTCGTCGATCACCTGGGAGATCGGATGGATCCGGCCGCGCACCTCGGGGGCCTCGCGGACCGGCAGCGTCACGTCGACCCGCTCGGAGGCGAGGCGGGCCTCCAGGGCGGCCTCGGCGAGGGCGGTCTTGCGCGCGGTGACGGCGCCCTGGACCCGGTCGCGCAGGCCGTTGATCAGCGGGCCGCGCTCCTTGCGCTCCTCCGGCGTCATCGCACCGAGGGTCTTCAGCAGATCCGAGACACTGCCCTTCTTGCCGAGCGCGGCGACGCGGACCGCGTCGAGGGCCGCCTCGTCGGACGCCGCGCTCACCTGGGCCAGGAGATCGCGTTCGAGGGTATCGAGATCGGTCATCGCTGTCTTCGAGCAGGGTTGGCGGAGTCGGCCGTCGGGCCGTGCTCTCGCGCGTTGTGCGCCCGCACGCAAGCGCGGGGCAGGGGACCTCGTAAACGACGAAGGCGCGGCTCCCCGGGGAACCGCGCCTTCCGTACGTCTCGCCTCAGGCCTGGATCAGGCGGCCTTGGCGGTGGTCTGCGGCAGTGCGGCCTTCGCCTTCTCGACGACGGCGGCGAAGCTCGCCGGCTCGTGGATCGCGAGCTCCGACAGGGCCTTGCGGTCGACGACGATGCCGGACTTCGCCAGACCGTCGATGAAGCGCGAGTAGGTCAGGCCGTGCTCGCGGACCGCCGCGTTGAGACGCTGGATCCAGAGGGCGCGGAACGTGCGCTTCTTGTTCTTGCGGTCGCGGTAGGCATACTGCATGCCCTTCTCGACCGCCTGCTTGGCGATCCGGATCGTATTCTTGCGCCGGCCGTAATAGCCCTTGGCGGCCTTCAGAACTTTCTTGTGCTTCGCGTGACTGGTCACGCCGCGCTTGACGCGGGCCATCGGTTATCTCCTGGATTCGACGAAAGACAGTGGCAACGGGTGTTGAAGGACTTACCGCGCGTTCGGCAGGAAGTACTTCTTCACGTTGGCGGCATCGCCCTCGAACAGGGTCGTGGTGCCGCGCAGGTTGCGGATCTGCTTGGTCGTCCGCTTGATCATCCCGTGGCGCTTGCCGGCCTGGGCGTACATCACCTTGCCGGTGCCGGTGATCTTGAAGCGCTTCTTCGCGCCCGATTTCGTCTTCAACTTGGGCATTTGGCTCTCCGTTGCGCGAAATGATCCCGGACCGCCCCGCAAGGGTCGGATGGGGTTCGCGCGCTGATGCTTCTGGTGGAGCAGCACGAGCCGCCACGGCAGCCCTATCGGCCGGGCGGTTCGACGCGGTGCGGCTTATGACAGAAAGCTGACGCGGCGGCAACGTCCGTGAGGCGGGACGCGGGCCGAGGGGGCGGAGGGCCCTGGACATCCGCGTCGCCGGTCCGGGGCGCAGCGGGCGAGCCCGGGATCCAGAAGCGCCGACACAGCCGTTTCGGGCGCCCGGTCCGTATCCAGGTCCGGGATCTGCTGCGCCGTCCCGGAGTACGGGTTTGTCGGGTCCGGGCGCAACCTGATCCCGATAGCCGGCGTTCGTGATCCTGAGGCGCATGGAGGCGATGCGCGTGTCCGGACCGGAGACGGGCCGGCTCCGCGCGACTGCCCCGCGAGCAGCGGATTGGGCGCCGGTGACCATGTCGCGGCCGCTGATTCGGAGGAATTCGGGGACAGCGAGCGCGCTGCACAAAACGGTGAGCGACAACGGGGGTCGCCAGGAACCATAACCTTGGCCGTCCGTTTCATTCATGTCCCGCTCAGGCCGGCAGGGTTAGACCCCCCGTCAAATTCGGCCAACCAGGAGACACTTCGTGCGCATTGCCCAGATCGCTCCGTTGTCGGAGGCCGTCCCTCCGAAGTTCTACGGCGGCACCGAGCGCGTCGTCAGCTGGATTACAGAGGAACTGGTCCGCCAGGGTCACGAAGTCACGCTCTTCGCCAGCGGTGACTCCGAGACGTCTGCCAAGCTCGCAGCCTGCACGCCTGAGGGCCTGCGCCTGCTCGGCTACCGGGATCACACCGCCAGCCACCTGGCGATGCTGCATCAGGTGCACCGCCGCGCGCACGAATTCGACATCCTGCACTTCCACATCGACCTGCTTCAGTATCCGATGTTCGAGGATCTGAACCACAAGTGCATCACCACGATGCACGGTCGCCTCGACGTGCCGGACTTCATGCCGGTCTACCGCACCTTCACGGGCATGCCGCTGGTCTCGATCTCCGACAACCAGCGCCTGCCCATGCCGCCGACCTCCAACTGGCTGGCGACGATCCATCACGGCCTGCCGGCCGAGAACTGCCCGTATTACCCGGACGCCAAGGGCGGCTACCTCGCCTTCCTCGGCCGCATCTCGCCCGAGAAGCGCCCCGACCGCGCGATCGAGATGGCGATCCGCTCCGGCACGCCCCTCAAGATCGCCGCCAAGGTCGACAAGGCGGACCAGGATTACTGGGACGAGGTCATCGAGCCGATGATCCATCACCCGCTCGTGGAGTATATCGGCGAGATCAACGAGGAGCAGAAGAAGGAATTCCTCGGCAACGCCCTGGCGCTCGCCTTCCCGATCGACTGGCCGGAGCCCTTCGGCCTCGTGATGATCGAGGCCATGTCGGCCGGCACCCCGGTGATCGCCTTCCGCAACGGCTCCGTGCCGGAGGTGATCAAGGACGGCGTCGGCGGCGTTCTCTGCGAGAACATGGACGATGCCGTCGCGGCCGTCGCCAAGGTCAAGACCATGAGCCGCGCCGGCGTGCGCCGCCACTTCGAGAGCGCCTTCACCGCCGAGTGCATGGTGAAGAAGTACGTCGCTGCCTACGAGGACCTGCTCGGCCGTGGCGCCGACGTGATCAAGCTGCCGAAGTCCGGCTACAAGGCGCAATACGGCGAGGTGAACGGCTCCGCACGGCCGGCGATCCCGGTCGCCGCGATGCCGGCCTGAAATCCGGCCCCGGGCTTGCGAGGCAGGTCCGGCTCGGCCTAGCGTCTTAAAGGCGACTCATCCGTAGGATGAACAGGGGCTGCCGCATCGAATGGATGCGGCAGCCCTCTCGATTCGCACCTCTCACTTGCACCCGGAGATGCCCTGCATGGCGGCGGACAACACGGCAGCGGCCCACGATGCGAAGGCCCGGACCGCGGAGAGCGCCGGAAGCGTGGCGCACGGTTTCCAGGACGCGGACGACGTCCTGCCGACCTATCACATCGAGGCGCACACCTCGCTTGTGGAGCGGCCACTCCGCTCGCTGAAGTTCGGCGAGGCCTTCGGCGTTCTCGATTCCTACGGAGATATCGGCGTCCAGCCCGGCCCGGAGGGCCTGTATTTCCAGGACACGCGTTACCTGTCGCGTCTGGAAGTGACGGTGGAGGGTCAGCGCCCGCTGATGCTCTCCTCGGTGATGCAGGACGACAACGGCGCGCTCAGCGTCGACATGACGACGCCCGACATCCGTCTCGATGCCCATGACGAGACCTCGATCCCGCGCGAGACGATCGCCATCGAGCGCACCAAGTTCCTGTTCCGCGGGGCCTGCTACGACCGGATCGGTCTGCGCTCCTACGATTCGAAGCACCGCCGCCTGCGCATCGTCGTGACGTTCGACGCGGATTTTCGCGACCTGTTCGAAGTCCGCGGGACCGACCGCCAGGAGCGCGGCAAGCGCGGCGTCCTGGTGGCAAGCGATCGGGAGGTGCAGTTCCGCTATGTCGGCCTGGACGAGATCGTCCGGACGACGGCGCTGCATTTCGGCCCGAAGCCCAACTCGATCGAACCCGGCAAGGTGGTTTTTGATGTCTCGCTCCCGCCGGAGGGCCGGGCCTCGCTGTTCATCCGCGTGACCTTCGAGGCGCACCGGGCCTTCACCAAGCCGCCGACCGACACGATGGTCGGGGAGGACGCGGCCGCCAAACTGACGCTCGCGGCCAATGCCGGAGGCGCCCGGCGCGAGCCGAAGGACCTCGCCGAGGGCACAATCTTCGCCCGCGCGTATCGCGACTCGCGGCGCGATCTCCGGAGCCTCACCGCCGGGATCACCACGATCATCTCGTCGAACGACCAGTTCAACGAGGGCCTGTGCCGGGCCACGGCCGACCTCTACATGCTGGCGAGCCGCACCCCGGAGGGCATCTACCCCTTCGCCGGCATCCCCTGGTACTCCACGGTGTTCGGCCGCGACGGCATCATCACGGCGATGATGGCGCTCTGGATCGACCCGAAATTCGCCCGGGGCGTGCTGCGCTACCTCGCCTCGACGCAGGCCAAGGCGGTCGATCCGGCCGCCGACGCCCAGCCCGGCAAGGTGCTGCACGAGACCCGGCGCGGCGAGATGGCGATGCTCGGCGAGGTGCCGTTCCGGCACTATTACGGCACCATCGACGGCACCCCGCTCTTCGTGATGCTGGCCTGGGAGTACTACGCCGTCACGGGCGATCTCGACACCGTTCGGGCGATCTGGCCCGCGCTGGAACTCGCCCTGGAATGGATGGACCGTTACGGCGACCGGGACGGCGACGGCTTCGTCGAGTACGCCCGCGACACCGACAAGGGCCTGGAGAATCAGGGCTGGAAGGACAGCCACGATTCGATCTTCCACACCGACGGTCACCTGGCCAAGGGCCCGATCGCCCTTTGCGAGGTGCAGGGCTACGTCTACGCGGCCAAGAACGGAATGGCGAAGCTCTCGGCTCTGCTGGGGCACGACCCGATGGCCGAGCGTCTCACGCAGGAAGCCGTGGCGCTTCGCGAGAACTTCGACGCGGCGTTCTGGAACGAGGAGATCGGCACCTACGCCCTGGCCCTGGACGGCGCGAAGAAGCAATGCGCGGTGCGCTCGTCCAACGCGGGCCACGCCCTGTTCACCGGCATCGCCAATCCCGAGAGGGCGTCACGGGTCGCCGAGACCCTGCTCGGCAAGGACGGCTTCAACGGCTGGGGGGTGCGCACCATCGCTAAGGGCGAGGCGCGCTACAATCCGATGTCCTACCACAATGGCTCGATCTGGCCGCACGACAACGCGCTGATCGCGATGGGTCTGGCGCGCTACGACCGCAAGCACGAGGCCGCCCGCATCTTCCAGGGCATGTTCGACACCTCGCTCTACCAGGACCAGAAGCGCCTGCCGGAACTGTTCTGCGGCTTCATGCGCCGCAAGCAGCGCGGGCCGGTCTCCTATCCGGTGGCCTGCAGCCCGCAGGCCTGGGCGGCGGCGGCGCCCTTCGCCTTCCTGGCGGCCTGCCTCGGTCTCGAACTCGACCACGAGCGCAACCGCGTCCGGCTTAAGAACCCGATCCTCCCGGCGTTCCTCGACGGTGTGACGCTCTACAACGTCAAGCTCGGCGGTTCGCGCCTGGATCTCCGCTTTCAGCGCTACGACGACGATGTCACCGTCTCGGTGCAGCGTCGCCACGGCGACGTGCAGGTGGTGGTGACCAAGTAGGGCCGGGCACACGGGAGTTCCGGGGCGGCCCGCTTCGGGGTAAGCGGGCCGCGCGGCACGTCACGCCGCCGAGGACGGGTTCATGCCGGCTGATCATCACGCCCCCGACGCGGCCCTGCGCCTTGCACAGGCTTTGATCCGGTGCCCGTCCGTGACGCCGGAGGACCGGGGCGCCCTCGACGTTGTCGCCGACGCGCTCCGGCCTGCCGGCTTCGCCGTCGAGCGGCCGGTCTTCTCGGAGCCCGGCTATCCCGACACGCCGAATCTCTACGCGCGCATCGGACGGGACGGTCCCTGCCTCGTCTTTGCCGGCCATACCGATGTCGTTCCGGAAGGCGAGGGCGCGTGGCGCCACGGACCCTACGCGGGTGAGGTGGCCGACGGGATGCTGTACGGCCGGGGCGCCGCCGACATGAAGGGCGGCGTCGCCTGCATGCTGGCGGCGACGCTCGCCTTCCTGGAGCGGCGGGGCGACGGCTTCGCCGGATCCATCGCCTTCCTGATCACCGGCGACGAGGAGGGGCCTGCGGTCAACGGCACCGTGAAGCTGCTCGACTGGGCGCGCGCGCGGGGCGAGCGGTTCGACCATTGCGTGCTCGGGGAACCGACCAATCCTGGCCGGCTCGGAGAAATGATGAAGATCGGCCGGCGCGGGTCGCTGACCGGCAAGCTCACCGTGATGGGGCGGCAGGGCCACGTCGCCTACCCCCATAAGGCCGAGAACCCGATCCCGGGCCTGCTGCGCCTCGCCTCGGCGCTGGTCGGCGAGCCGCTGGATCGTGGGACCGCGCATTTCGATGCTTCGAACCTGGAATTCACCACGATCGACGTGGGCAACCCGGCCAGCAACGTCATCCCGGCGACCGCGCGGGCGACCTTCAACGTCCGCTTCAACGACGACTGGACGGCCGAGACTCTCGGGGCCGAGATCCGCAGGCGCCTGGAGCAGGCGGCCGGGAACGCGGTGCGCTTCAGCCTCGACCTTCAGCCTTCGAACGCCCCGGCCTTCCTCACCCGGCCGGACGCCTTCGTGGATCTCATCTCCGAGGCGATCCGGGCGGAGACCGGTTTGACGCCCACGCTCTCGACCACCGGCGGCACCTCGGATGCGCGGTTCATCAAGGATGCCTGCCCGGTGATCGAGTTCGGGCTCGTCGGTGAGACCATGCACCAGATCGACGAATGCGTGGCTGTCGCCGATCTGGAGCGGCTCACGGCGATCTACGAGCGGGTGCTCGAGGCTTATTTCCCGAACGCGTAGTCGACGCCCACGAAGGTCAGCCCTGCGGCTGGAGCGAGCGGTCCACACCGGCGCTTCTCGCCCGAAGCGAGGATGTCGGCCACGTCGTCCGCCGAGAGGCGTCCACAGCCCGCGAGCATCAGCGTGCCCACCATCGCCCGCACCTGATGGTGCAGGAAGGAGCGCGCCGCGGTCGCCACCACGATCTCGTCGTGCAACGCCATCGGAGCCCGGGCGACGTCGAGCTGCTCCAGCGTGCGGATCGGGCTGTTCGCCTGGCACTCGGCGGCCCGGAAGGCCGAGAAGTCGTGGCGGCCGACGAGGCGCTGGGCGGCGGCGTGCATGAGACCGACATCGAGGGGCCACGGCACGTGCCAGACATGGGCCCGCGTCAGCGCCGCGGGGCTGCGCCGGTTGAGGATGCGGTAGCGGTAGTGCCGGCGGATCGCCGAGTGGCGGGCATCGAAGCTTTCCGGCACGATCTCCGCGGACAGCACCGCCACCGGCTGTGGCCGGAGATGCGCGTTCAGCGCGTCCCGTACCGTGTCGGTCCGCCAGTCCTTGGCGAGGTCGAGATGGGCGACTTGATGAATGGCATGCACGCCGGCATCGGTCCGGCCCGCGCAGGTGAGTCGGACATGCTCTCCCGAGAAGCGCGTGACCGCCGTCTCGATCGCGCCCTGGACAGTGAGGTCGTCGGCCTGCCGCTGCCAGCCGCAGAACGGGCTGCCGTCGTACTCGATGACGAGCTTGTAGCGGGGCATCAGCCGAGGCGGGCGCCGGGCGTCAGGCGGGCGCCGCGGACGAACTCGGCCCCGCTCGCGCTGCCGCCCTTCCCGGCGCGTCGCAGCTCCATGAGCTGCACGGCGCCGTCGCCGCACGCGACGGTGCAATCGGTGTCGCACAGCGTGCCGGGTGTGCCTGCACCCTCTGCCGGGGCGGCTCGCAGCACCTTCACGCGCTCGGGTCCCTTGCCGAGATCGACCTCGAAGAAGGCGCCGGGGAAGGGCGACAGCCCGTTGATCCGATTGGCGATTTCACCGGCCGACCGGGACCAGTCGATCCGCGCCTCGTCGTTGGTGATCTTGTGCGCGTAGACGACGCCGTCCTCCGGCTGGGGTGTGAACGTCAGCGTGCACGCATCGAGCCGGACGAGGGCCTGCGCCATCAGGTCGGCGCCGAGGGGCATCAACGCGTCGTGCAGCTCGCCCGCAATCATGCCTGGCGCGATGGGTATTCTCGCCTCCAGGGCCACGGGGCCGGTGTCGAGGCCCGCCTCCATCCGCATCACGCCGACGCCGCTCTCGGCATCGCCCGCCATCACGGCGCGCTGGATCGGCGCCGCGCCGCGCCAGCGCGGCAGCAAGGAGCCGTGCAGATTCAGGCAGCCGTGCTTCGGTGCGTCGAGGATCGCCTGCGGCAGGAGCATCCCATAGGCCACCACGACGGCGACGTCGGCCCGGTGCGCCGCGAAGGTCTCGGCCGCTTCGGGCGTGCGCAGCGTCGCGGGCGTCAGAACCGGCACGCCGAGGGTCTCGGCGAGGGCGTGGACCGGGGAGGGGCGCAGGCTCATGCCGCGGCCCGCCTTCGCCGGCGCACGGGTATAGACCGCCACGATGTCGTGCCCGTCCTGCGCGAGCCGCGCGAGCGTCGGCACAGCGAAGTCCGGCGTGCCCATGAAGACGACGCGCATGGCCGGGTCAGGCCGCGTCGCGCTTGGCCGCCTTGGTGAACTTCTTGATCACCCGGTCGCGCTTCAGCTTCGACAGATGGTCGATGAACAGCACGCCGTTCAGATGGTCGATCTCGTGCTGGATGCAGGTGGAGAGCAGGCCGTCGGCCTCGATCTCCTGCTCGTTGCCGTCGATGTCGCGGAACTTCACGCGCACCCGGTCCGGACGCTCGACTTCGGCGTAATAGTCCGGGATCGACAGGCAGCCCTCGTCGTAGACCCGCCTTTCCTCAGAGGACCAGACGATCTCGGGGTTGATGAAGACCCGGGCGTCGCGGACGCCCTCCTCCTTCGACGTGTCGATCGTGACCACGCGCTTGGCCACGCCGATCTGGATCGCGGCCAGCCCGACGCCGGGGGCATCGTACATCGTCTCGAACATGTCGGCGACGAGGGTGCGGATCTCGCCGGTGATCGGGCCGACCGGTTCGGAACCCAGGCGCAGGACGGGATCGGGGAGGATGACGAGCGGGCGGATGGTCATGGCGGAAACCGGCAGGGAAGGCGCCGGGACGGGTCCAGGCTCAGCGTCGAATAGGATGCGGCCGAAGACCGGTCAAATACCGGCTCGATCCGCGTGATCGCCCTTCAGAAGGCCGTGCGGCTGCGGATCGCCGCCGACAGGGTGCCCTCGTCGAGATAGTCGAGTTCGCCGCCGACCGGTACACCGTGCGCGAGGCGCGTGACCTTCACGTCGCAGTGCCGGATCGACTCGGTGACGTAGTGGGCGGTGGTCTGGCCGTCGACGGTGGCGTTGAGAGCCAGGATGACCTCCGTCACCTCGGGCCGGGCCACGCGCTCCACGAGGCTCGCGAGGTTCAGGTGCTCCGGCCGCACGCCGTCCAGCGCCGAGAGGACGCCGCCGAGCACGTGGTAGCGCGCCTTCACGGCGCCCGAGCGCTCCAGGGCCCAGAGATCGGAGACATCTTCCACCACCACGAGCGTCGTCGGGTCGCGCTCCGCGTCGCGGCAGATCGTGCAGGGGTCGGACGTATCGACGTTGCCGCAGCTCGAGCACACGATGATGCGGTCGGCCGCCACCCGCATGGCGTCGGCGAGGGGGCCGAGCAGCGTGTCGCGCTTCTTGATGAGCTGGAGGGCGGCCCGCCGCGCCGAGCGCGGTCCGAGGCCGGGCATGCGGGCCAGCAGCTGGATCAGGCGTTCGATCTCGGGGCCGGCGACGGCTTGGGGCATCGTGCCTCTTGATGAGGAAGGGGCTGTCAGGTCCGGATGGGCATAGACGCCGCCGGGCAGCGCGCAAGGGTGTACGCGTGCGTGTCCGGCATATGGGTATTCCAGAGCCGCTCCGCCGTTAGCGTTACGCTGTGCGATGAACGGAACTGCTTACAGACTTGGGTTCCTGAGTCCACAACTGTGCTCTAATCTGTTTGTCCACGTTGCGGGCCCCTGGCGGAGCCCATAATGACAGCGAAGCTTCGCCGCCTACTCGATGGAGAGACGGGAAGCAGCCGGGAACGGAGATCCTGCGTGCGGCGGTCCTGTACGACCGCACGGACGTCTCCCGGGCAAACCCGGACGGCGGAGCCGTCCGGCACAATCGCGTCGACGGTCGAACAGGGGCCCGGGAGATACGATCTTGACCAACATCGGTGATCACAACGCGGCCCACGGCGCCGAGGCGACCGGCTTCCGCGACCTCAAGGCCGTCCACTGGAATTTCGAGGCGCCGCGTCTCTACGAGGAGGCGCTGGCCCGCAAGGAGGCCCAGCTCGCCCGCGGCGGCGCCCTCGTGGCGACCACCGGCAGCCACACCGGCCGCTCGCCCAAGGACAAGTTCGTGGTCCGGGACGCCGGGACCGAGAGCGAAGTCTGGTGGGACAACAACGGTGCCATCACGCCCGAGCAGTTCGAGACCCTGCGCCAGGATTTCCTGAAGCACGCCGAGGGTAAGGAGCTGTTCGCCCAGGACCTCTACGGCGGCGCCGATCCGGCCTACCGGGTCAAGGCCCGGGTGTTCACCGAGTTCGCGTGGCACTCGCTGTTCATCCGTAACCTGCTGATCCGGCCGGACCGCTCCGAGATCGCGTCCTACGTGCCCGACATGACGATCATCGACCTGCCGAGCTTCCAGGCGGATCCCGCCCGGCACGGCTGCCGGTCGAAGACCGTGATCGCCATCGACTTCTCGAAGAAGCTCGTCCTGATCGGCGGCTCCGCCTACGCGGGCGAGATGAAGAAGTCGGTCTTCACCTATCTGAACTACATCCTGCCCGGCCAGGGCGTGATGCCGATGCATTGCTCGGCCAACGCGGCCCTCGACGCGGAGGGCGGCTCGGCGATCTTCTTCGGCCTCTCGGGCACCGGCAAGACGACGCTGTCGAACGATTCCTCCCGCCAGCTCCTGGGTGACGACGAGCACGGCTGGTCGAATTCCGGCATCTTCAACTTCGAAGGCGGCTGCTACGCCAAGACCATCCGCCTCTCGCGCAACGCCGAGCCGGAGATCTACGCCACCACCGAACGCTTCGGCACGGTGATGGAGAATGTCGTGATCGATCCTGCCACCCGCGCGCCGGATTTCGACGATTCCTCGCTCACCGAGAACACCCGCTGCGCCTATCCCCTCGATTTCATCGCGAATGCCAGCGCCACCGGCCGGGCCGGGCATCCCAAGAACATCGTGATGCTCACCTGCGACGCCTTCGGGGTGATGCCGCCGATCGCCAAGCTCACCGGCGCCGAGGCGATGTACCACTTCCTCTCGGGCTACACCGCCAAGGTGGCCGGCACCGAGCGCGGCCTGACCGGGCCGGAGGCGACCTTCTCGACCTGCTTCGGTGCGCCGTTCATGCCGCGGCACCCGAGCACCTACGGCAACCTGCTGCGCGACCTGATCGCCAAGCACAGTGTCGATTGCTGGCTCGTCAACACGGGCTGGACCGGTGGCGGCGTCGGTACCGGCCGGCGCATGCCGATCCGGGTCACGCGCCGTCTGCTGAGTGCGGCGCTGGACGGCTCCCTGGCCCAGGCCGAGTTCCGCCGCGACCCGTATTTCGGCTTCGCGGTGCCGGTCTCCGTGCCGGGCGTCGAGCCGCACATCCTGACCCCGGTGAAGACCTGGGCCAACAAGGGGGCCTTCGTCGAGACGGCGGCGCGTCTGGTGAAGATGTTCGACGACAACTTCAAGCGGTTCGAGACCCATGTCGATGCCGACGTGCGTGCCGCAGGGCCGTCCGCTCAGGCGATCGCGGCCTGAAAACGCGATCGGGCGGCCCGAGGGGCCGCCCGCCTTCATCGGGCCGGAGCGACCCACGCATGTCCGAACCGCGCCAGCCTCGCGAGGTGCCGCAAGGTCGCGGAGGCCGCCGAAGAGACCTTCAGCCGGCCGCGCGAGCCCCGAAAGTCTCCGCGATGGCGCGGCCGCACCGCCGGATGCGGATCGGGGACGGGATGAACGGCAATAGACCGACCTAGAACGGCAGTTTCATCCCGGGCGGCAGGGGCAGATCCTTGGTCAGTTCCGCCATGCGCTGCTGCATGGTCGCCTCGGCCTTGCCGCGGGCGTCGTTGCAGGCCGCCACGATCAGATCCTCGAGGATCTCGCGCTCGTCCGCCACCATCAGGGACGGGTCGATGCTGACGCCCGTCATCTGGCCCTTGGCCGTCATCGTCACCCGGACAGATCCCCCGCCGGAGGCGCCGGTAACCTCGATCCCGTCCATCTCGGACTGCAGGTTGGCCATCTTCTCCTGCATGGCCTGAGCCTGCTTCATGATGCCCATCAGGTCGCGCATGCGGCTCTCTTTCCGTTTCCCCGTCTGATCTGGGTATGATGCGGCTCCGGCGCCACCGTCGGTCGGGCGCGCGTCAGGCGTCGTCATCCTCGGCCTCGCCGACCGGCGCGGCATCGCCGTCCGCGAGAACGTCCGGCTCGGCGGAGGGCAGGGCCTCGGGCGCGGTCTCGCGCACATCGACGATCTCAGCCCCGGGAAAGCGTGTCAGCACCTCGCGCACGAAGGGGTCGGCGGCGGCGTTCTCGCGGCGCGTCTCAGTCGCCGCCCGGGCGGCTGCATCGAGGGTCGGCGCGCCCTCTTCCTTCGACAGGGCCACCGACCAGCGCCGCCCGGTCCATCGGTCGATGGCGGCGGCGATATCGGTGGCGAGGCTCGGGCGGCCGCCCGGGGCGAGGCGGAACTCGATCCGACCTTCCTCGAAGCGCACCAGATGCACGTCGCGCTCCAGCGCGGTGCGCAGCAGGATGTCCCGATTGGCGTCGGCCAGAGCGATCAGGTCTTCGAATCGCCCAAGACGCGGCGCCGGGGGGGCTGCGGGCACCGGTCTCGGAGACGGCACGCTCATGGCGGTCGGCGCTGTCATAGGCGCCGGCACCGCCGTCGCCGTCCGGGGTGCGGCGGCCAGCGCCGCGGAGCCGCCGCCACGCAGGTCGGGGATCGGCGGCAGCGGCGGCCGCGCCGGCACGGGAGGGGGCTCGTGCGCGGGCGCAGCGGCTGCCTCGGCCTTGAGCTGGCGCAAGGCCTCGTCGGGGGTGGGCAGGTCGGCCGCGTAGGCGAGGCGCACGATCGCCATCTCGGCCGCCGCGAGGGGCCGGGGTGCGGCCTGAACCTCGGGGATCGCCTTCAGCAGGATCTGCCACGCCCGCGACAGGGCGCGGATCGAGAGCTTCTCGGCGAATTCCGCCCCGCGGACGCGCTCCGTCTCGCTGAGCGTGGGGTCGGCGGCCGTCTCCGGAACCACCTTGAGCCGGGTGACGAGATGCGTGAACGCCGCGAGATCGGAGAGGACCACCGACGGGTCCGCGCCGGAATCGTACTGCGCCCGCAATTCCGCAAAGGCGGCCGGGACCGAGCCGCGCATCACCGCCTCGAACAGGTCGAGGATCCGGGCGCGATCGGCGAGGCCCAGCATGTCGCGCACGCTCTGCGCGGTGATCGTGCCTGCGCCGTGGGCGATGGCCTGGTCGAGGAGCGAGAGCGCGTCGCGCACGGAGCCTTCCGCGGCGCGGACGATGGCGCCGAGAGCCTCGTCCTCGACGGAGACGCCCTCGGCCGCGCAGACCTTCGCGAGATGCGCATGCAGGGTCGGCGCCTCGACCCGGCGCAGGTCGAACCGCTGGCAGCGGGACAGGATCGTCACCGGAACCTTGCGGATCTCCGTGGTGGCGAACACGAACTTGGCGTGGGGCGGCGGCTCCTCCAGCGTCTTCAGGAAGGCGTTGAACGCCTTCTCGGAGAGCATGTGGACCTCGTCGACGATGTAGACCTTGTAGCGCGCCGAGACCGGCCCGTAGCGGATGCCGTCGATGATCGCCCGCACGTCGTCGATGCCGGTATGCGAGGCGGCATCCATCTCCAGCACGTCCATGTGCCGGGATTCCATGATCGCCGCGCAGTGGAGGCCGAGTTCCGGCATCGACACGGTCGGGCCGGTGTCGGGCTGGCCGGCGCGGGCATAGTTGAGGCCGCGGGCCAAGATGCGGGCCGTGGTGGTCTTGCCGACGCCGCGGACGCCGGTGAGCATCCAGGCCTGCGGGATGCGGTTGGCCGCGAACCCGTTGGCGAGGGTGCGCACCATGGCATCCTGGCCGATCAGGTCGCCGAAATTGGTGGGGCGGTACTTGCGCGCGAGCACCCGGTAGGGCGTCGCCGCGACGGCGGGCGCTGGAAACCCGGGCAGGCCCGGCTCGTCGTCAGGCGTGCCGGTCGTAGCGTCCATGCCGTGTCGGGATCGAGCTTCCGCGCGCGGGAATGAGGTGGGAGGCTGGACGAAGACCCGCTCGGTCTCGTTAGGGCTGCTTCCTTCCGGACCTGACCCGGTTGGCGAGTGAAACGTCCCTCGCCAACCCCCCGACGGCTATATGGCCGTGCCGTTCGCCGAACGCAAGCGCCGCCTACTCGGCCTTGCGCTTCACGATGGCCAGGGTCTTCGGATCGAGATGCAGATCGAACTGCTTGCCGTTCGCGTCAATCGCATCGTCGACCTCGATCATGCCGTCGTCGAGCTCGATCTCCTTCCACTTGGTGAAGCCCTCCTGCTTCAGCATCGCCTCGACCTTGGCCTGCTGGTCGGGAGGAAGTTTCTCGTCGGCGTGGGCTGCGAGGCCGGTGCCGGCGATCAGGGTCAGGGCGAGGAGGGGCGTGGTCAGACGCATGGCTTTCTCCAGTCCGTCGAGGGTTTCCGGCTTTGAACAGGAATGCGGCACCGGAGTTCCGTCGCGGTGGCGGTCCCCTTGAGCCGCTCCCGAATCTGCCGCACATCTTGGCCGCACCGGAATATGGCGGCGAGGGCAGTGCATCGATGGTCACCCGCGTCGCCACCGTCGCCTTCGAGGGCATCGAGGCGCGGGCGGTGGACGTGCAGATCCAGATCATCCCGGGCTCGGTGGTGTTCACCATCGTGGGCCTGCCCGACAAGGCGGTGGCGGAGTCCCGCGAGCGGGTTCGCGGCGCGCTCATCGCCTCCGGACTGGCGCTGCCCGCCAAGCGCATCACCGTCAATCTCGCGCCCGCCGACCTGCCCAAGGAGGGCTCGCACTACGACCTGCCGATCGCGCTCGGCGTCATGGCGGCGATCGGCGCGATCCCGGCCGACGCGCTCGCCGGCTACTGCGTGCTCGGCGAACTCGCCCTCGACGGCAGCATCACGGCGGTCAGCGGCGTGCTGCCGGCCGCCATGGCGGCGGGGGAGCGGGGGCTCGGGCTGATCTGCCCGGCCTCCACCGGTCCGGAGGCGGCCTGGGCCGGAGGCGAGCTGGATGTGCTCGCGCCGCGCTCGCTCATCCAGCTCGCCAATCACTTCAAGGGCAGCCAGGTCATGGCCCGGCCGGAGCCTGCCGTCGCCGCGCTGGCGGGACCGCTCCCGGATCTCGCCGACATCAAGGGCCAGGAGGGCGCCAAGCGTGCCCTGGAGATCGCGGCGGCCGGCGGCCACAACCTCTTGATGAACGGGCCCCCCGGCTCGGGCAAATCCATGCTGGCGGCGCGCCTGCCCTCGATTCTGCCGCCGCTCAGTCCGCGCGAACTCCTCGACATCTCCATGGTTCAGTCGGTGGCGGGCGAGCTGAAGGATGGGGCCCTGTCGAATCGACGGCCGTTCCGGCAGCCGCACCATTCCGCCTCGATGGCGGCACTGGTGGGCGGCGGGCTTGGGGCGCGGCCGGGGGAGGTATCCCTCGCCCATGGGGGAGTCCTGTTCCTGGACGAGCTGCCCGAATTCTCGCCCCAGGTTCTCGACAGCCTGCGTCAGCCGATGGAATCCGGCGCGGTCATGATCGCCCGCGCCAACCACCGGGTCACCTACCCGGCGCGCTTCCAACTCGTCGCCGCAATGAATCCCTGTCGCTGCGGCCAGGGCCTCGAGCCGGGCTACGCCTGCCGCCGCGGCCCGAACGAGCGCTGCATGGCGCAGTATCAGGCGCGGATCTCCGGCCCGTTGCTGGACCGCATCGACCTGCGCATCGAAGTGCCGGCGGTCACGGCCGCCGACTTGATCCTGCCGGCCCCGGCCGAGGGCTCCCGCGAGGCCGCGGCCCGGGTCTCGGCGGCCCGCGCGCTGCAGGGGAGCCGCTATGCCGCGCGGGGCCTGCCGGATTCCACCACCAACGCGACCTGTCCGGCCAACCTCATCGAAGAGGTCGCGAGCCCCGACGCGGACGGCACGGCGCTGATCCGGCAGGCGGCCGAGACCATGCGCCTCTCCGCACGCGGCTTTCACCGCACGCTGCGTGTCGCCCGGACCCTGGCCGATCTCGACGGCGAGACACAGGTGCGCCGGCTCCATCTCGCGGAGGCCCTCTCGTACCGCGGGCGCGGCGCGGGCGCGGCAGCCGCCGCTTGAGCACCGGATCGGACGTCTCCGGCGATCTGACGGTCACGATCGGCCAGTACAGCAGCGCCGGCCGCAAGGCGGCCAACCAGGACTTCAACGGCATATTGGTGCCGGTTCAACCCGCTCTGGGTCTGAAGGGGATCGCGGTGGCGCTCGCCGACGGGATCAGCAGCAGCGCGGTGGGCGCGGCGGCGAGCGAGACCGCGGTCAAGAGCTTCCTGAGCGACTATTACGCCACGCCGGACACGTGGTCGGTGAAGACCTCGGCCCAGCGCGTGATCGCGGCGGCCAATTCGTGGCTCTACGCCCAGACCCGGCGCGGCGCCGATCCGAACGATGCCGACCGGGGCTACGTCACCACTTTCGACGCCCTCGTCCTGAAATCGCGCATGGCCCACCTCTTCCACGTGGGTGATGCCCGGATCTGGCGCGTGTCCGGCCGGTCCCTCGAACAGCTCACCGAGGACCACCGCGTCGTCGTCTCCGCAGCGGAATCCTATCTCGGCCGCGCCCTCGGGGCGAATGCCCGTGTGGAGATCGACTACCACGTCGTCGGCATCGAGGCCGGCGACACCTTCGTGCTGACGACGGACGGCGTCCACGAGCATGTCCGGCCCCGCGACGTGGTTGCGGCGATCGCGCGAGCCGCGACCCTCGACGCGGCGGCGCGGGCGATCGTCGAGGCAGCTCTGGCCGCCGGCAGTCAGGACAACCTGACGATCCAGATCGTGCGGGTCGAGAGCGTACCGGCCGGCGCGCCGGCGGATCTCCTCGGGGAGGCCGAGGGGCTGGACCCCGCGCCCCTCCTCGACCCGCCCGCCGAACTCGACGGCTTCCGTCTCGTGCGGATCCTCCATTCCGGCCCCCGCAGCCGCGTCTATCTCGCCGTCGAGGCGGAGACGGGTGCCCAGGCCGCCCTGAAGGTGCTGTCCCTGGACCTGCGGGACGACCCGGCCCAGCGGATGCGGTTCGTGATGGAGGAGTGGATCGCGCGGCGGATCGACAATCCTCACGTGCTCAAGGCGCATCCCCGGGCCGGCCGCCGCAGCCACCTCTACACGGTCATGCGCTACGTGGAGGGCCAGACCCTGACCCAGTGGATGCGAGACCACGCGACCCCCGATCTGGAAACGGTGCGCGGCCTCGTCGAGCAGCTCGCCCGGGGCGTGCAGGCGTTTCACCGGCGGGAGATGGTCCATCAGGATCTACGGCCCGATAACGTCCTGATCAATACCGCGGGGACCATCCAGATCATCGATTTCGGGGCCACGACGGTCGCGGGCGTCGTCGAGGGCGATCCGCGGATCGATCCTGCGGAGATCCTCGGCACGGTCCAGTACACGGCGCCCGAATGCTTCCTCGGCGCGCCGGCCAATGCCGGGTCCGACATCTTCGCGGTCGGCGTCATCACCTACCAGATGTTGACGGGACGGCTGCCGTACGGCGACGCCATTCCGCGGGCGCGCACGCGCGCGGCGCAACGGCGGCTTCGCTACACGTCGGCTCTCACGGTGCGTCCGCTGCTTCCCGTCTGGGTCGACGAGGCGCTTCGCAAGGCCGTTCATCCCGATCCGCTGCGGCGCTACACGGCCGTGTCCGCCTTCGTCCACGACCTGCGGCATCCCAATCCGGCCTTCACGGACGGACGGCGGGCGTCTCTGCTGGAGCGCGATCCGCTGCTGTTCTGGCGCCTGCTGTCGCTGGTGCTGGGGCTCATCGCGCTGACGCTCGCGGCGATCCTGATCGCCGGGCCGCGGCGGTGAGGCCTGCGCCTCAGGGATCGAGTTCGGGATAGCGTCGGAAGATGCCGTCCTCGTTGAACGGGATCCGGCGGTCGCTGGCGAGATAGGCGGCGATCCGCGGTCGCCGGGCCACGGTCTCGTGGAGCCGCGCCACGTTCGGGTTGGGGCGCAGGGCTGCGGCGGTGGCTTTGGGAAAGGCGTAGCGCAGGCCGTCGACGAGCTGGAACAGCGACAGGTCCGCGTAGGACAGATCCGCGCCGACGAGCCGGCCGCCGCCATTCCCCGCCAGAACGCGCTCGAAATAGCCGAAGAATTTCGGGATGCGCTCGGTGCGGAATTCCGCGGCCCGGCGCAGGGCCTCGGGCTTCTGATCCGCGTAATACAGGCCGACACCCAAGGGATGGTGCGTGTCGTGCGCCTCGTCGACCGCGTCCGCGATGGTGAGCTGGAGCTGATGGGTCCAGATCCGGTCGCGCTCCGACGCGCTGACGAGGCCGAGCCGCGGCCCGAGATAGAGCAGGATCGCGGCACTCTGCCCGATGACGGTGTCACCATCGCGCAGGAAGGGCGGCGCCAGGGGCGGCCGCGGGTTGCCGGGATCGGACAGGCGATCGAGCATGGGACCGATCCCGCCATCCTCGTCATCCTGGCGGGTGACGTCGATGTAGTCGGCGCCGGCTTCCTCGAGGGCGAGGCGGACGAACTCGCCGCGCCCCTGGATCATCGGCCAGTAATGCAGTTCGTAAGGCATCGCCGTCTCCGCCTCGGGGAAGACACGGACGCCCGGACGGTTCCCGCTCAGTTGCCCTCGGCCGAGTCCTCTGCCGAGGCCTTCTCCACCGGCGGCTCGGCGCTGGCGACGGCCTTGTGGGCGAACATCGGCTGGAGCCGCTCGGCGAGTTGCTGGTCGAGATGCCTGACGTACGCGCCCTTGAAATAACGCTCGCCGGTCTTCGCGCCGTACAGGCGGTCATGAGCCTGGATCATCGCGGCGACTTCCGGACGGCAGAGGAAGCCGGTGATGCCGACGGCCTCGTACCAGCGGCCCGCCCGCGCCTCGGCGGTCGCCTTCGGGTTCGACAGCACCGTGTCGGCGAAGCATTCGGTGGCGGCCTGCCGCAGCGGCGCCAGCACCTTCTCGGCCTCCGCCGTGTTCACTTTCGACGCAGCCGGAAGTCGGTGAGGACGCGCCTCGGCCCCCGAGACGAGAGCGAGGACAGCGAAGGTGGCGAGGATCGAAGTCTTCATGCGGGCGGCCTCGTCGGGTGTCCGAACGGTGTTCAGGTCTCGCTCATGATTGCGTCGGGATCGGGGCTTTCGGCACGGTCGAGCTGCCCGATTCAGGGCGAGATCCGGACTGTTTCGCGACGGCCACACGCGGCCTCAGCCGCGCCGCTCGGCGTTCCAGTGACCGCGGCAGGAGAGGGCGCCGGACGCGACCCAGGTGCCGGTTCCGAATCCGTTCCGGTCAAGCCGCCCCCGCACGTCGGCAGTGGCGGCCCCGTTCGAGATGGATCCCCGGATCGCCCCGTTCCGGGTCACCCCGCCCTCGACCACGAAGGCGGTCCCGATGAAGCGCGCCCGTCCGTTCTCGATCCGCACCGGATAGCGATAGGCGCGGTCGCAGCTCCCGGTCTCGGTGATGATCTCGACGCTCCAGGTGCCGTCGAACCGGTCGGGCGGGGCCGCTTGGCGCGGCGCGGCGGCGGCGGGACTCATGCCGGCGAGGAACAGGGCGAGAGCGAAGCGAGACGTCATCGGATCCGGGACGAGGCGGGTTCGCGAGGATTGGCGCCTTTCAGCGTGGGGTCTGCGGCGCAGGACCCCGCATGGCCGCGCGCAAGGCCGCGTTGAGGAGGGCGAGCAGGTCGCAGCCGACATGCAGGAAGGCGGCCACGCCCGCCTGCTTCAGCGGCTCGGCGAGGTCCGTCGGCTTGCCCGCGAGGTAGATCGGACCGGCGCCGGCCTTCGCCAGGGCTTCCGCCGTCGCGACGGCGTGCTCGGCGTAGATCGCGTCGGTGGAGCAGATGCAGGCCAAGCTGGCACCGGAATCCCGGAACGCCGCCGCCGCCGCCTCGGCGTCGGAAAAGCCCTCGTTCGACAGCGCCTCGATCCCGCCCGCCGCGAAGGCGTTGGCCGCGAATGTCGCACGGGCGTTGAACGACGCCACAGGGCCGAGATTAGCGAGGAACACCGCCGGCCGGCGGCCCGTCTTGGCGAGACAGGCATCCGAGGCGTCCCGCAGGGCCTCGTAGGGCTCCGCGAGGCGCAGGGACGGCAGCGCGTCGCAGGCGACGGCCGAACCCGCGCCGAAATTGGACCCGCGCGGCCCGGCCACGGGCGGCACGTCGAGGACGGCCGCGGGCTTCTCAGAGAGGTTGGGGAATTCGCTCGCGCCCGTGAGCGGTTCACGGCGGTTCGCTACGGCCTTGGCCCGGGCCTCGCGGGTCAGCTCGATCCGCCGCTGCAGCTTGCCGACGCTGAGCGAGGCGACGATGCCGCCCTCCGCCTCGATCGCCTGGAACGCCGCCCAGCCCGCCTCGGCGAGTTCGGCGGTCAGGGCCTCGAATCCCCCGGCGCCGGCCGCGGGGTCGCTGACGCGCGCGAGATGCGATTCCTCGATGAGCACGATCTGGCTGTTGCGCGCGACGCGCCGGGCGAAGGCGTCCGGCAATCCGAGGGCCTGGGTGTAGGGCAGCACCGCGACGCTGTCCGCGCCGCCCATGCCGGCCGAGGCGGCCGCCATGCCGGTGCGGAGGATGTTCACGAAGGGATCGCGCTTGGTCATCATCCGCCACGCGGTCTCGGCATGGAGCCGTAGCGGCTTGGGATCGAGCCCGCAGGCCTGCTCGACCCGGGCCCAGAGGCGTCGCATCGCGCGGAATTTCGCGACCGTGACGAACTCGTCGGCATCGGCCGTCAGAAGCATCGCGACGCGGTCACGGGCTGTGGAGAGGTCGTGACCGGCATCCTCCAGGGCGCGCAGATAGGCAACGGCGGTGGCGAGCACAGCACCGAGTTCCGCCGCCTCTCCGGCACCGCCCTCGTGATAGGGCCGTCCGTCGGCCAGGAAGGCTCGGCCGGTGAAACCCGCCGCTTCCAGCTCCGCGACGGTCTCGGCGAGACCGGGGGCGATGTCCTTCCAGACCGCTCCGAGGCTTCCGGTCGCCGCCAGAACGCCGACCGGATCGATGCCGAGATCGAGGTCGCAGGTCGAGAGATCCTCGCCCCGGCGCTGCGCCAGCGCGCTCACCAGCCGGGCCACTTCGAGGCCGCGCCCGCCGGCGTCGATCCGCAGGGCGATCAGGGGCAGCATCACGCCCTTCAGCGCCGCGTCGAGGTCTTCGACGCTCGCGGCGGTCAGGCCGTAGCCGCGAGCGCCCGCGGCGCCCGCAAAGGCCAGGACGAGGGCGTCGGCCCCGCCTTCGAGGTCGATGAGCGCCTGTGCGTTGGCGGCGGCGAGATCGGGGTGATCGACCCGTTGCGCGATGCGCCAGGGGCCCGGCTCACGCACCGGCTGGGCCGCCGGGGCGGCGGGTCCGTAGAGGGGTTCGATCCGCAGGCCGTCGGCCGTGTGCGACACCAGCCGCTTCTCGAAATCGGCGCCCTTGAGGACGCCTTCGACGAGGCCGAGCCAGCGCGCTCGGTCTGCGGGCTCGAAGAGGTCGGCGAGCGGTGTGTCTTCCATCGGAACGTCCCAGAGCGCGGCGTCTTCTGCACCGCTTCCATGCGTTTGCCTCGCACGCCGCTCCGCCGCTGGCAATCGCCCGATGGTTGAGGAAAGCTGAAGCCGCCCATCACCGATTTTTGATGGTCCCAGCGGCGCGACGGGGAGCCCGGAAATCGGACATGCCGACCCGGCAGGCTTCGGCAAAGCCAGCATTTCCGGATTGCGGGCCCGTCTACGGCGCCCGGACCGACGACCGGACGGATCACGCCGCCGAGGCGGATCCGCCGATCCGGTCGTCCGGGCCCGAGAGGGACCGGCCCGTCAGCCCAGGATGATCAGGCCGGCGAAGCCGAGGGCGCCGACGATGATCCGCCACCACGCGAACAGCCAGAAGCCGTGGCGGGAGACGTAGTCGAGAAGCACCCGCACCACGAACAGCGCCGAGATGAACGACACGACGAAGCCGATCACGATCAGGCCGACATCGTCGCTCGAAAGGTACTTGTAATTGTCGAGCAGGTCTTTGGCGAAGGCGCCCGCCATCGTCGGCATCGCCAGGTAGAACGAGAACTCGGTGGCCGAGCGTTTGTCGGCGCCCATCAGCATCGCGCCCACGATGGTGGCGCCCGAGCGCGACACGCCGGGGATCATGGCGAGGCACTGGAAGATGCCGATCTTCAGGTCCATCGGCAGGGTGAAGTCGTAGACGTCTTTCTTCTTCACCTCGAGGTCGGTGTCGTCGATGACGAGCAGCACCAGGCCGCCGGCCACCAGGGTCGCGCACACGATCCACGGATTGAACAGGTAGGCTTTGATCAGCTTGGAGAAGAGGCCGCCGATGATCGCCGCCGGCAGGAACGCCACCAGGATGCCGAGCACGAACCGGCGCGCCTTCGGATCGGACGGCACCGCCGTGGCGATCGCCAGCAGGCGGCGGAAATACACCAGCAGGATCGCCAGGATCGCGCCGAGCTGGATCAGCACCTCAAAGGTGTTGTTGGGCGAGTGGAAGCCGATGAAGTGGCCGACCAGCAACTGGTGGCCGGTCGACGAGACCGGGATGAATTCGGTCGCCCCCTCCACAAGGGCGAGCAGCACTGCCTTGCCGATGCTTGCCGGATCCATCGTAGCGCCTTGTGCCGTGGGCGCTGCGGCCCCCGTCGAGCCGCCGCCTGCCACGCGAAATGGTTGAACCCGAGGCTTCGCCCATTAGGGTTGACGAGCGGTTACCGGGCCGGGCCGGGCGTGTTAAGGGCTCGGAAACGGTCGGGCAATAACGCTCGGTCCGAAGTCCTGCGCGCCGAACACCTGCGCATCAGGGCCCTCGACGAGCGCGGGACAGGCCGCGTTGGCAGACCGAACGTCCTCCACGGCCTCGATGGCAACCCTCTACCACTTCCCCTTCTGCGCGAATTCCCGGTTCATCCGTCTCGTACTCGCCGAGATGGGCATGGAGCCGACGCTGTTCGAGGAACGGCCCTGGGAACGGCGCGACGACTTCCTGCTGATCAATCCGGCGGGCGTCACACCCGTGCTGCTGGAGCAGAACGGGCTCGTCGTCCCCGGCGCCGGCGTCATCGCCGAGTATCTCGACGAGACCCGCGGCCTCGGGCTCTCGGGGCGGCGCATGCTGCCGGAGGACACCGTCGAGCGCGTCGAAGTCCGGCGCCTGCTCGACTGGTTCCTGGTCAAGTTCGAGTCCGAGGTGACGGCCTACCTCGTGAACGAGAAGATCTCGAAGCGCTTCATGTCGGCCCATGAGGGCGGCGGCCCGCCCGACATGAACGCGATCCGCGCCGCGCGCTCCAACGTGCGCTACCACCTCAAGTACATCGGCTACCTGATCGCCAGGCGGCGATGGATCGCCGGCGACAACCTGACCTATGCCGATCTGGCGGCGGCCGCCCATCTCTCCTGCGTCGACTACCTGGGCGACGTGCCCTGGGACGAGGACGAGATGGCCCGGAACTGGTACGCACGGGTCAAGTCGCGGCCCTCGTTCCGCGCTTTGCTCGCCGACCGCGTGCCCGGCATGGCACCGGCCGCCCATTACGCGGATCTGGATTTCTGACCGCCCGACGAACCTATTTCGGCGCCGATCTCCGCCGCCTCGTCGAGACCCGGGCCCGGGCGCTCGGCTTCTGCGGCCTGCGCGTCACCCGTCCCGACAGGCTCCCGGACCTTCCGGGCCGCCTGTCGACCTGGCTCGCCGAGGGCGCGCACGGCACCATGGAGTGGATGGCGGAGCGGGCCGACCAGCGGGCGAGCCCGGTGGACTTGTGGCCCGGCCTGCGCAGCATCCTGGTGCTCGCGATGAGCTACCGGCCCGAGCACGATCCCCTGGACCTCGTGGCCCGGCCGGATCGCGGGGCCATCGCCGCTTATGCACAGCGGCGGGATTATCACGAGGTTTTGAAGGGTCGTCTGAAAGAATTGGGGGGGTATCTCTCCGCCAAGGGCGACGTGCGCGTGAAGGTTTTCTGCGACACCGCCCCCGTCATGGAAAAGACCCTCGCCGAGGCGGCCGGCCTCGGCTGGCAGGGCAAGCACACGGTGCTGATCTCCCGCGGGCACGGCAACTGGCTGCTCCTCGGGGCGATCTACACGAGCGCGGAATTCGAGCCCGATCCGCCGGAGCGCGACCATTGCGGCTCCTGCCGCGCCTGCCTGGACATCTGCCCGACCGACGCCTTTCCGGCCCCCTACAGGCTCGATGCCCGCCGGTGCATCTCGTATCTCACGATCGAGCATGCCGGTCCGATCCCTGCCGCGTTCCGGCCGGCGATCGGAAACCGGGTCTTCGGTTGCGACGACTGCCTCGCCGTCTGTCCCTGGAACAAGTTCGCCCGTACGGCGGCGGAGAACCGGCTCGCCGCGCGCGCGGATCTGGCGGCCCCGGCGCTGGCGGATCTCGCCGGTCTCGACGATGCGGCGTTCCGGTCGTTCTTCGCCGGCACGCCGGTGAAGCGCACGGGGCGCGACCGCTTCCTGCGCAACGTCATGATCGCGATCGGCAATTCCGGCGATCCCGATCTGGCGGGCGCGGCTGTCGCGGCGCTCGATGACGCGTCTCCCCTGGTGCGCGGCATGGCGGTCTGGGCCTGCGGCCGGCTGCTCGCGCCGGATGCCGTGCACGCGCTCTGCCGCCTTCATGGCGACCACGAGACCGACACCCATGTCCGCGACGAGTGGACGGCCGCCGCCGCCTTGACGGAATCGCCCGTGGGCGAGACATCCGCCCCATGAATCTCTTTGTCTTCGGGCTCGGTTTCACCGGCCGCCGTTTCGCCGAACGGGCGCGAGCGCGTTTCGGGACCGTCCGCGCCAGCGTCACGGATCCCGCGGCCGCCGACCGCGTCGCGGCGGAGATCGGGTTCGCCATGCGCGCCTTCGGGCCGGAGGCCGACGATCCCCGGATCGCCGCGGATCTCGCCGACACGGACGTGCTGCTGGCCTCGGCCCCCCCCGGCGAGGCCGGCGACCCGGTTCTCGCCCGCTACGGGGACGCCATCGCGGCGAGCCGGATCGGCTGGATCGGCTATCTCTCGACGATCGGCGTCTACGGAGACCAGGGTGGCGCGTGGATCGACGAGGCGACACCCGCGGCGCCACGCAGCGCCCGGTCGAAGGTGCGCCTTGAGGCCGAGGCGGCGTGGCTCGCACTCGGCGTCGAGACCGGGAAGGCCGTGCAGGTCTTCCGGCTCTCGGGCATCTACGGCCCCGGGCGCAACCCGATCGTGAAACTGCGCGAGGGTCGTTCGCAGCGCATCGTGAAGGCCGGGCAGGTCTTCAACCGCATCCATGTCGACGACATCGCCACGACGCTGCTGGCCTCCATCGACCGCCCGCGGCCGGGGGCGATCTACAACGTCACGGACGACGAGCCGACCGCGCCCCAGACGGTGACCGAGCACGCCGCCTCCCTCACCGGCCTGCCGCTGCCGCCCGAGATCGATTTCGAGACCGCCGACCTGTCGCCGATGGCGCGCAGCTTCTACGGCGAGAACAAGCGCGTGCGGAACCGGCTGATCCGCGAGGAGCTCGGTGTGGCCCTCGCTTATCCGACCTACCGCGAAGGTCTCGCGGCCCTGAAGGACCAGCCCTGATCAGGCTTCGAGGTGACGCGGCCGCACGAGGCGGCGCAGCAGGCCGCCGCGCGGCCCCACCATCATCGAGGCGACATAGAGGGCCCCAGCCGCGAGAACGATGGCCGGGCCGCTCGGCAGGTCGTACTGGTACGACAGGCTGAGCCCCGAGACGCTCGCGAGGGCGGCGATCAGCATCGAGACCGGGATCAGTCCGGCCAGGTCGCGGGCCCAGAACCGGGCCGCCACTGCGGGCAGCAGCATCAGGCCGACCGCCAGCAGGGTCCCGAGGGCCTGGAACCCGCCAACGAGGTTGACCACCACGAGCGCCAGGAACGCGAGGTGCACGGGACCCCCGCTGCGGCTGACACTCCGCAGGAACAGCGGGTCGACGCATTCCATCACGAGCGGCCGGTAGATCACGGCGAGCGCCAGCAGGGTCAGCGTGCTGATGCCGCCGAGCAGCCAGAGGGCGGAATCGTCCAGGGCCAGGACCGAGCCGAACAGGAAGTGCATGAGGTCGATCTGCGATCCGCGCAGGGAGACCAGCAGCACGCCGGCGGCGAGCGAGATGAGGTAGAAGGCCGCGAGGTTGGCGTCCTCCCGGATCGTGGTCGCCCGGGTGACGGCGCCCGCGAGCAGGGCCACCGCGAGGCCGGCGACGAGGCCGCCCAGCGTCATCGCCGGCAGGGACAGGCCGGCGACCAGGAAGCCGACCGCAGCCCCCGGCAGGATCGCGTGGCTCATCGCGTCGCTCATGAGGCTCATGCGGCGCAGCGTCAGGAAGACGCCGATGGGCGGTGCCGACACCGACAGGGCGAGGCAACCCGCCAGCGCCCGGCGCATGAAGCCGAATTCGACGAACGGCGCAAACAGAGACCCGAACGGATCGGTCACGCGGCGTCCTCGTGATGGTGATGCGCTGCCCGGCCGTGATCGTGCGCCGGCTCCGCGGGATTCCGCGGTCCTTCACAGATCGCCGCGCCCTCGTCCCAGGCCTCGGACAGGTTGCGGGCGCGGGCCAGATTCTCGGCGGTCAGGACCCGCGCGGTCGGCCCCCAGGCCACGGGCTCCCGGGCGAGCAGCAGCGTCGTCGGGAAATGCGCGCGGACCTGCGCGAGGTCGTGCAGGGCGGCGATCACGGTCCGCCCCTCCTTGTGCCAGGTCGCAATCAGCACCAGCAGATCGTCGACCGTCCGCGCATCGATCCCGGTGAACGGCTCGTCGAGGAGCACGACGGGGCAATCCTGCAGGATCAGCCGGGCGAACAGCGCGCGCCGGAACTGACCACCCGACAGGGTGCCGATCGGCCGCGCCGCGAAGCCCTCAAGACCGACCGCCGCCAGCGCGGCGTCGATGGCCGGCCGCCGCCGGACGAGGCTGCGCCACGCTCCCGCCTGCCGCCAGAGACCCATCCCGGCGAGATCCATGACGGTGAGCGGAAAGCTCCGGTCGATCTCGTCCGCCTGCGGCATGTAGGCCAGGGCGCCCGCACGTTCGATGCGGCCGTCGAGGCAGCGTATCTCTCCGGCCATGCCCTTCAGCAGCGTCGACTTGCCGGCGCCGTTCGGTCCGACCAGCGCGAGCAGGTCGCCCGCTCGCACGGTCCCGTCGAGGTGGTGGACCGCTGGATGCCGGTCGTAACCGAGGGTGAGGCCGACGAGGCGGATCGGATCCGGATTCCGGCTGCTCATGCCGAAAGCGCCCAGGCGATGGTCAGCCAGACCAGCGCCGCGAGCGTCGCGGCGAGCGCCAGCCGCAGGCCGATCCCGCTCTGGAACAGCGATCGTCGGGCCGCGCGTCTCGGGCTGGGAATGGTCGGCAAGGAATCCTCGTCGCGCACTGACACCGGCGCGGGCACCACGCGGAGCTACTGGTGCGGTCCTGGGCCGCGGTGATACACTGTAACAAACCCGCGGGACAACCTGCGGATCATGTTTGGAGCAATCATGCACCGTCACGAGGGTCACGACGCGTGCCACGCCGGCACCGGTGACATTCTCGCGCGGGCCGAGGCCCTCTGTCGCGAGCGCGGTCTGCAGTTCACGCCCCTGCGCCGCGAGGTGCTGGAGGCCGTGGCCGAGGCCGGGAAGGCTCAGGGCGCCTACGACATCGCCGAGCGGCTGAGCGCGCCGGGCAAGCGTGTGGCCCCGGTCTCGGTCTACCGCGCCCTCGATTTCCTGATGGATCAGGGGCTGGTCCATCGGATCGCGAGCCGCAACGCCTTCATCCCCTGCGCGCACGGCCACGCGCCCGGGGAGGGGGTGATTTTTTTGATCTGCCGGACCTGCGGCGGCGTCGACGAGGCCTCGTCGGAGGAGGTCGAGGGCAGCCTCGGGCGCACTCTGGAGCGGGCCGGATTCACGCCGACCCACAGCATCCTGGAGGTCGAGGGCGATTGCGGCACCTGTCGTCAGCGGAAGCTGGCACCCTGAGCCGCGAGACCGAGTTGCCTGGTCCAGCCCGTCCGCGCTGACGGCGGGGAGCAATCCACGAGCGTGCCACGCCTGCGGGCATGGCGCCTCCCGACCGCCTCGCGCCCGCGCCTTAGAACGCGTTCTGGTATGCGCGGCGCGAAATGACCGTCTGGATCATGATCTGGATATCGAACCAGATCGACCAGTTGTCGATGTAGTGCAGATCGCAGGCGACGCGCTGCTCCATGGCGAGGTCGGTCTGGGTCTCCCCCCGGTAGCCGTTGACCTGAGCCCAACCCGTGATCCCAGGCTTCACGTTGTGGCGGCGTGCATAGAGGGCGATCCGCCGCTCGAAGCTCCGGTCGTGGGCCAGCGCATGCGGGCGGGGACCCACCAGCGACATCTCCCCGCGCAGGACGTTGATCAGCTGGGGCAGCTCGTCGAGATTGGTCCGGCGCAGGATCGCGCCGACCCGGGTGATCCGACTGTCGTTGCGGGTCGCCTGCCGGAAGGCGGCATTCGCATCCGTGCGCATCGACCGGAACTTGAAGACGCCGAACGGCTGCTGATTGAAACCGTAGCGCTTCTGCCGGAAGAAGACCGGGCCGGGGCTGTCGAGCTTGATCGCAACGGCGATGGCCGCCAGCAACGGGGACAGTGAAACCAGGGCGATGGTCGCCAAGGTCAGATCGAGGAGGCGCTTCAGCATCACCTCGCCCAGATTGAGCGGCCGACGACCGATATTGATCCCCGAGACTCCGCCGACCCGGGCGACCTGCAGATCGGGAAAGCGATCGAGGACGGCGCCGGGGCGCAGATGCAGGGCCGAGGGCACCCGCAGGAACGCGTCGATGCACCGCTCGACCTCCGCAGTGTCGGCCCACGGCACGAGCACGAAGACGTCGTCCGGCCGGAGGAATCGCACCACCGACACCGCGAGGTCGAGATCCTCCTGCAGCTGGTCGTATCGGGTGGCCACGTCGGCGCCGGGATCGACCCGTCGCAGGTAGCTGGTCCCGATGATCCGCGAGCCGAGATGATCGGCTTCCTTGCCGGCGTAGAAGCGCGCGATGTCCTCTTCGTAGCCGACGAGGTGGATCCGGCTGGCCGTGGCCGAGCCGGCACTGAGCCGCGCCCGCACGAGGCGCCGCACCGATGCCCGGGCCGCGATCAGGACCGGAAGGCCCACGGCGAACGTCCCGAACGAGATCAGGCGCGAATAATCGTTGGTCGTCTTGGTCATGAAGCTCACGACCAGCACGGCGGCCCAGGCGACCAGCCAGAGGGAGGCCACGCGTTGAACGCCCGGCTTCTGCGCCATGACGTTCTCGAGGCTGTACTCCTCGCGCAGGACGTTCGCGGCGATGATCACCAGTCCCAGCAGCGCCGACAGGCGCAGGCCGCGAACGCTGCTCGCCCAGAATGCGCTGTCCTGGGCGAGGGCGTGGTAGGCGAACTCGACGCCCAGGGCCACCATCACGATCGCCGCGAGATCGGTCGCGGCGAGCGTCGTCGACAGGGCGATCCGCGCCAGGGCACGACCGCGCCGGGGCAGCAGCGCCGACCATACGTTGCGTCGGCGCTCCGCCGAGGTGGGCAGCGCCTGAAACGTCTCCGGAAGCCGATCGTGAAACATCTGACCCGCAACGTCCCGTCTTAGTCGGACTCTGTACCAGTCTGAGACACGAAAGGTTTCGGCGCCGCCTGGTGACGGTGACGGAGCAAGCCGCGGGCCCGGCAGGGTCGCATTCGCTGTCACGGAGGGAGGCTGCGACCTAGAGCGCGCGCCCAGCCGTTGCAATACATGATTAATGCTGAGCGCCGGCATGACGCATGCGGCGGCCGCCAATGTTGGAGTTCGGCCGTCATCGAACGCGTCGTTTCAATTCAAGCGCGTTTCTTCGTCCGAAGTTTCAACCGGCCCTGCGCCCGCCCCGCATGCGGAACGGGCGAGGACTCTCGGTTGAGCTTTAAGACGTCGCCTCGGCGTCGGCGGGTCTGGCGACGGTCTGGATCGTCTCGAAACCCTCGAACTGGGGATGACCGAGATACAGGGGTTTGGTCGAAGGCACGCGACCGTGCGCCTTGCGGAACTGCTCGGATCGGGTCCAAGCTTCGAAATCCGCGTGCGACCGCCAGATCGTGTGCGAGGCGTACAGGACGTGGTCTTCGTGCTCGGGGCCGCGCAGGAGGTGGAATTCCACGAAGCCGGGCATCTCGCCGAGATGGCTGTCGCGGCCGAGCCAGACGGCCTCGAAGTCGGCCGTCGCGTCCTTGACGACCTTGAAGCGATTCATCGCGATGAACATGCGTCTCTCCTGCGCGCTACCAATCCTACAAGCATCGGCGGTCCTAAGGGGAACACCTGCGCGGCGACAAGGCGCACCACTTAAGCTGCCCAATCATCGCCATCGACATTTCCGCAACAATGTTGCAAAGATGTGTGTACTTAAACTAGAAGCTGTAACCTTTGACTTGCGAAGCTTGACAACTTGGTGTCCAACTGCGGTGCACGCCACCTGTGTCGGGATCAGGGCTATAGCCGCATGAGCGGCAGGGATGACCGGCCACACGGCGTGCACGACATGCGACTTAGGGGCGGGCGGTGAAGCGGCGCGATAGCGAGGCGAAAACACCGCATTCGCAGGAGGATGCATCCCACTCCATGGAGAAGGATTCCCCTGGGCAAACGATGCCGAAGCAGACCACCGACGTCGATCGTCTCGTCGGGATTCGCATCACAGCCCTGCGCAAGGCGCGGGGCATGAGCCAGACCGCTCTCGGCAATGCGGTTGGGGTGACCTTTCAGCAGGTCCAGAAATACGAGAAGGGTCAGAACCGGGTCGGCGCCGGCCGGTTGCGGGAGATCGCGCGCCTTCTCGAAGTTCCGGTTTCCGCGTTCTTCGAGGAGACCGAGCCCCGCGAGAACGCCCAGGAGGACGTGTTCGGCTTCCTCAGCGCCCACGGTGCCATCGAGCTTCTGCGCGCCTACGCCCAGATCGAGGATGAGCAGATGCGCCGCGATGTGCTGGCGCTGGTCCGCAGCGCCGCGCGCCTGGCGCAGAACCGCACGGCGGCGCCGGCGGCGGATCCGGCCTGACAGGCGGGCTGGCGGGCCTCGCCCGGCGCGGCCCGGAGGCGGCTGCATCCGGGACGGTTTCAGGGTGCGTCAGCCGCGATCAGATGGAAGAAGCTGCCGGTGACGGGGCCGACCCGATGTCCGGCAAACCCCAGGTCCACACCCTCCGCATCCGAAACGCGGGCGAGCGCTGATGCCTCCGGTGCGATCGGCGAGAGCTCGGTGGCGTAGTGGAACTCGTGGCCGATGAGGCGCGCCCCGTCTTCTCCGAGCATGCCGGATCCGCAGAGCCGCGCGACGCGATAGCCGAGATGCAACTTGCGGCGGTGATAGGACGTCGCCACCGGGAGGAGGCCCGCCATGGGATGGGTGGTGCCGTCGGCGTCCTGAAGCGTCTGCCCGAGGACCATGTAGCCGCCGCACTCTCCGTGGACGGGGCGTGTCCTGGCGAAGTCGCGCAGCCCGTCCAGGAAACGGGTGGCGACGGCGATCCGGCCCGCATGGAGTTCGGGATAGCCCCCCGGCAGCCAGCAGACGTCGCAATCCTCCGGTGGGCCTTCGTCGGCGAGGGGTGAGAAGGGGATGAGTTCGGCACCGGCCAACCGCCAGCCGGTCGCGAGATGCGGATAGAGGAAGCTGAACGCCGCGTCCCGAGCGACCGCCACGCGTTGTCCGGGCGGCCGCGGCAGCCGGCCGCCGGAGGCCGGCACGGTGCCGCCCGCACTGGCCGTGACGGCGTCGAGGTCGATACCGGCTTCCGCGAGGTCGGCCAGCCGGTCGAGGCGGGCGGTGAGATCCGCGGTCTCGCCGGCCTGGACGAGCCCGAGATGGCGTTCGGGCAGGACCAGCTGCGCGTCGCGCATCAGGGCGCCGAGCACCGGCAATCCAGCGCGCTCCATGCCGGCTTCGACGAGGCGACGATGGCGGTCGCTCGCCACCTTGTTGAGGATGACCCCGGCGATCCGCACGCGGGGATCGTAGAGCGTGCAGCCCAGCGCTACGGCAGCCGCCGATTGCGCCGCGCCCGACACGTCCACCACGAGCACGACCGGCCAGCCGTAGCGCGCCGCGATGTCGGCATTCGCCCCGGTCCGGTTCTCGGCTGCCCGGACGCCGTCGAACAGGCCCATGGAGCCCTCGGCGATCACCAGATCCGCCGCCGCCGCCGTCTCGCCCGCGAGCGTGTCGAGGAGGGGCGTCGCCATGGCGAAGCTGTCGAGGTTGAAGCTCGGATGGCCGGTGGCGGCTTGGTGAAAGGCCGGGTCGATGTAGTCCGGACCGCATTTCGCGCCGCGGACCCGCAGGCCGCGCCGGGTGAGGGCGCGCATCAGGGCGAGGGTCACGGTCGTTTTGCCGGAGCTGGAGCGCGGCGCCGCGACGAGGAGGCCGGGGGCGCTCACGACGGCTGGCCCACGGTGCCGCCGGGCCGGTATCGCCGGTCGTAATCGGGCGCGTAGAGCGCGCTCTCGCGGAAGCCCGCGGCGCTGAGGGCGGGCCCAACCAGGATCAGGGCGGTGCGCTCCAGGCCGGCCGCCGCGACGAGGCCGGGCAACGTAGCGAGATCGCCGACCAGCGCCCGCTCGTCGGGCCAGGAGGCCCGGAACACAGCCGCCGCCGGGCAGGACGGCCCGTAGAACGGGATCAGTTCCGCCGCGACCGCCTCGACCACATGAATCGACAGGTGGATCGCCAGGGTCGCCCCGGTGGCCGCATAGGCCGACAGGGTTTCCCCCTCGGGCATGGCGCTCGCGCGGCCTGAGGTCCGGGTCAGGACCACGGTCTGCGCTACGCCGGGGACCGTCAATTCGCGGCGCAGCAGAGCGGCTGCGGCGGCGAAGGCCGGGACGCCCGGCGTTACCGTGTAGGGAATCGCCAACGCGTCGAGCCGGCGCATCTGCTCGGCCAGCGCGCTCCAGATCGATAGGTCCCCGGAATGGAGGCGTGCCACGTCCTGTCCGGCCGTGTGCGCCGTCCGGATCTCCGCCATGATGGCGTCGAGGTCGAGGGGGGCCGTGTCGACGATCCGGGCGCCGGGCGGACACCAGCCCAGGATCTCGGGGGCCACGAGCGATCCGGCGTAGAGGCAGACGGGACAGGCCGCGATGCGGTCGCGCCCGCGCACCGTGATCAGGTCGGCCGCGCCGGGTCCGGCGCCGATGAAATGAACGGTCATGTGTCCCGTGTCGTGTCGCATCGGACGGCCAGGGCGCAAGTGGCGCCGGCGCTCGTGATCCGCGGCAGGGCGAGGCGGCTCTGCGGCCCGGCGCCGGCCAGGGCCGTCGCTTCGGCCAGCGAGCCGACGCCGCGCAGCTGTTCGATCCGCGCCGAGCGGGTGACGATCTCGGCGTCGCGCGCCTGCAGCGCGGCGGCTGCCACGGGCTGGGGCGACAGGCCGAACCGTGCCGTCGCGGCACGGATCGCCGGCTCTGCGGCCCGGTCGGCCGCCGTGGCGACGGCCGTCAGGCTCGACCGGTCGGCACCGAGCGCCGCGAGCGCGCGCTCGATCAGCGCCGCGATCTCGTCGGCGTCGGTCCCCCGACGGAAGCCGATCCCGGCGACCAGCAATCCGGTCACGGCTTGGTCCAGGCCCATTGGGTCACCGGCATGGCGGTGCGCCAGCCATGCATCCCGCCGACCGGGCTCGCCCGCTCGACACCGTAGCGACGGAGGCTTCCGCCCTGCGCCGCGAAGGCCGCAAGCAGCGCGGCCTCGCCTTCGAGGGTGACGGCATTGGCCACGCAGCGACCACCGCTCCGGAGGGCCGCAAGCACCGCAGGCAGGACCCCGGGCTCGGAGACGCCGCCACCGATGAACACCGCATCCGGCGTCGGCAGGCCCTCGAGTGCCCCGGGGGCGGTGCCGACGACGACGGAGAGGTCCGGCGTCCCCAGGGCGACGGCGTTGCGACGGATGCGCTCGGCCCGGTCCGGGCGTCCCTCGATCGCCGTGGCGCGCAGGCTCCAGTGACGGAGCATCCACTCGATCGCGATCGAGCCTGCGCCGGCGCCGACATCCCAGAGATGCAGGCCCGGATGCGGACGGAGCGCCGATAGGGTCAGAGCCCGGATCTCGGCCTTGGTGAGCTGGCCGTCATTCTCGAACAGGCCGTCGTCGAGGCCCGGGGCGAGGGGAAGGGCGTGACCGGGCCCCGCCACCGCGATCGCCACCGTGTTCAGCGCGTCGATGTCGGCGCGGTCGAACGCGTCCGCGCGGGTCGTACCGACCCGTTCATTCGGGCCGCCCATCGCTTCCAGCACCGTCAGCGTCGACGCGCCGAAGCCCCGCGCGCAAAGCAATGCGGCGAGCGCGCCGGGGGTCGTGCCGTCCCAGGACAGCACGAGCACCCGCGCCCCCGGCTGGAGATGCGGCACGATCCGGGTCAGCGCGCGGCCATGGAGCGTGACCAGCGCGCATTCGGCCAGCGGCCAGCCGAGCCGCGCACAGGCGAGGCTGAAGGCCGAGGGCTGCGGGAAGGCGCGGATCTCGGCCGCCGGCACCATCCGGGCGATCTCGGCGCCGATGCCATAGTGGAAGGGGTCGCCGGTAGCGAGGAGGCAGGTCGGCTGCCCCCGCCGCGCGAGAATCTCCGGATAGGCCTCGTGGATCGGGCTCGGCCAGGGCCGCGTCTCCGCGACGAGCGGACCCGCGAGGGCGAGATGGCGTCGGCCGCCATAGACCACGCGGGCGGCATCGAGCGCGGCGGCGGCGGCCGGCGTCAATCCGGCCCGCCCGTCCTCGCCGATGCCGACGATCGACAGCCAGGGTGAGCTCGACAGCGCCTCAGGGCTCATGGACAAGGCGTCCATGGACACGGCGTTCCCGACGAGCGGCACGATGCGGATTCTGATCCTCGGCGGGACCGGCGAGGCGAGCGCCCTGGTCCGGTCGCTCGCTGGTCGGGCGGATCTGTCCGTGACGCTCTCGCTGGCCGGCCGGACGGCCGCGCCGAAGCCCGAGCCCGTGCCGACCCGGATCGGCGGATTCGGCGGGATCGAGGGCCTCGCCGACTACCTGAAAGCCGACGCGATCGATTGCCTGATCGACGCGACCCATCCCTTCGCCGCGACGATGTCGCACCATGCGGCTTGCGCAGCCGCCCTGACGGCGGTGCCGATCCTCGCGATCCGCAGACCCGCCTGGATGCGCGAGCCCGGCGACCTCTGGATCGAGGTCGACCGGATGGATGAGGCGGTCGCCGCCCTCGGATCCGCGCCGCGGCGCGTGTTCCTGACGATCGGCCGGCAGGAGGCCGGGGTCTTCGCGGCGGCCCCCCAGCACACCTATCTGGCGCGCACGGTCGAGCCGTTGGGCGGGATCCTGCCGGTGCCGCACCTCACCGCCCTGGAAGCCCGCGGGCCCTTCGATGTCGCGTCGGAGGCTGCGCTCATGCGCACGAGCGGCATCGAGATTCTCGTCAGCAAGAATGCCGGCGGGGCGGCGACCTACGGCAAGATCGCGGCGGCGCGCACCCTCGGAATCCCCGTCGTCATGGTGCGCCGGCCGGGCAAGCCCGACGTGCCGAGCGTCCCGGACGCTGCGGGCGCCCTCCGCTGGCTGGAGGCGGGCGATCACGCCGGTTCCTCAACCTTGCGGGCCGTGTAGACGAAGGGTGTCCGGCCGGCGCGCGGGATCAGCCGCGTCGTCGAGGCGCCCAGGATGACCATCGTGGCCATGTCGGCCGGCACGTCGCGCGCCTCGGCGAGGGTCGCGACCCGGATCGCCTCGTCCGGCCGGCTGATGGCGCGGGCGAACATCACCGGCGTGTGGGGCGCGCGGATCCCGGACGCGATCTCCAGAGCCGCCCCGAGCTGCCAGGGCCTGGCGGCGGAGATCGGATTGTAGAGCGCGATCACGAAGTCGGCGCGCAGCACCGCCTCCAGCCGCGCGGTCACCACCGGCCAGGGCTTCAGGTTGTCCGAGAGCGACAGCGCGCAGAAATCGCCGCCGAGGGGCGCGCCCAGCCGGGCAGCGGCGGCCAGCATGGCGGTGACGCCCGGCTCCACGGTGATCGCGAGGTCGCGCCAGTCGGGCTCGCCCTGCTCCACCGCCTCGAACACCGCCGCCGCCATGGCGAAGACCCCCGGATCGCCGCCGGAGACGACCGCGACCCGTCGTCCGGAGGCGGCGAGCTGCAGCGCGTGGCGCGCCCGGTCGACCTCCACCCGATTGTCGCTGGCATGCCGGACCAGGCCGGGTCGCTCGGGCACACGGGCGACATAGGGGAAGTAGCCGACGACATCCTCCGCCGCATCCAGCGCCCGGCGGGCGGACTCGGTCAGCAACGCGGCGTCGCCCGGGCCGAGGCCGACGACGGCAAGGCTTCCGCTCACGGCCGCCGTCCCTCTCCGGGCAGAAGGACCATGGAGAAGTAGGGTGCGTCGTCGTCGGCCTTGTCGGCCAGCATCACCACCCGCTCGCCCGCCATGGTACCGCGCTCCACGTAGACCGCACGGGCGAGCAGCCCGGCGGCCGACAGAGCGGCGCGCACCTTCGGCAGATGGCGCCCAAGCTTCATCACGACGGCGGCGTCGGTGCCGCGCAGGCGCTCCGTCAGGGCCTCGAGCGAGAGGGTCGCCGGCAGGACGGTCAGGACGTCGTCGCCCCAGGTGATCGGCGTGCCGGCCCGAGTCCAGCAACCCGACATCCCGGTGACGCCCGGAATCACCTCCACGGGGAAGCGGTCCTTCAGGCGCCGCCACAGGTGCATGAACGAGCCGTAGAAGAACGGGTCGCCCTCCGACAGGATCGCGACGTCGCGCCCGGCGCCGAGGTGGTCGGCGAGTTTTCCGGCTGCCTCGTCGTAGAAGCTCGCCAGCGCGGTGACGTATTCCGGATGCTCGGGATGAATCTCGGTGGTGTAGGGATAGGCCAGTGCCATCTCGCGGGCCGGATCGCGCAGGATCGCGTCCGCGATGGTGCGGGCGTTGCCCCGCCGGCCGCGCTTGCAGAAATGCACCAGCACCGGCGCGCGCATCAGGATGCGCTGCGCCTTCACGGTCAGCAGATCCGGATCGCCCGGGCCCATGCCGACCCCGTAGAGCGTTCCCGTCATCGCCGCCGCGGACAGCTCCTCGGTCGGGCCGTCGAGGCGTTCGAAACCGTCCATCACTCGACCTCGCTGGCGAGCGCGTTGATAGCGGCGGCCGTCATGGCGCTGCCGCCGCGCCGCCCGTGCACGACCACGAACGGCACGCGGCCGTCCCGGGCCAGCGCCTCCTTCGATTCGGCCGCGCCGACGAAACCCACCGGGATGCCGATCACCGCGGCCGGAGGCGCGACGCCGGCGTCGAGCAGCTCCAGAAGGCGGAACAGGGCGGTCGGCGCGTTGCCCACCGCCACGACGCTGCCCGGCAGGCGTTCGCGCCACAGCTCCATGGCGGCTGCGGACCGCGTTGTGCCGAGGCTCCGGGCGAGCTCCGGCACGCGGGGATCGCCGAGCGTGCAGACCACGTCGTTATCGGCGGGCAGCCGTGCCCGGGTGACGCCGTCGGCGACCATGCGGACATCGCACAGGATCGGCGCGCCGGCCTTCAGGGCCGCGACGCCCGCTTCCGCGAAGCCCGGCGACATCTCCACGTCGGTCGGCAGGTCGGTCATCCCGCAGGCGTGGATCATGCGCACGACGACGCGCTCGGCGGCGCCCGACCAGCGTCCGAGATCCGCCTCGGCGCGGATCATCGCGAAGGAGCGCGCGTAGATCGCGCCGCCGTCGCGGATATACTCATAGCGGGACGGGGATTCGTGGGCCGCGGCCGGCTCCGATCCTGTCTGGCGCAGGGCGTTCTGGCTCGCGCTCATGCCGGTCTCCTGGTCCTCCCGCTGTCCGTCCAGGTCGTCTCCGGCGCGAAGGCGGCGGACAGCCCGACGATCTTGGCTCTTCCTAACCGCTCCAGCACGGCCTCGATAGGGAGATGCATCGCCGGCTCATCGGCGGGGGCACCGCCGATCACCACGCCGTACAGACCATCGCGACCGACGAGGGTCAGGTCGGCCGGGCCCGGTCGGGCGCATCCCTTGGCACATCCCGAGACGTGCGCGGCGCGGCCCGACGCCGCCAGGGGAGCGAACGCCGCCGCGAGGCGCGCCGCATCGGTGAGGGTCCGGGTCGACCCGGAGGCGCAGCCCGGGGCACCCGTGCAGGCATCGATCGCCCGCCGCGGGTCGTCGGCGGCAACGATGAAGTCCACCGACAGGGCCTCTCGCACCGCCGCTGCCGGGACGTCCGGGGGGCCCAGGAGCATGAAGCCGCGGGTCGGCGACAGTCGAAGCTCGTCCGCGCCGAGCGTGACCGCGGCATCCGCGAGCCGGTCGAGGGCGTCGGCCGTACAGCGACCGAAGGGCGCATCGATGGCGAGGATCTGAAGGTCCTGTCCGCCTCGTGGCTGCCGGGCTTGGCCGGGCCATACGCTTTCGCCTCCCCGCGCTGCGACGCGTGGTCGCTCTCCGGTCCGCAGCGCCTCCGTCAGCGTCGCCCTTTCGTCTTCCAACAGATCGCGCATCCGGCGCCGGCCGGTCCGCGCGAAGGCGTTGAGCACGGCGGCCACCACGTCGGGCGCTTCCCGTTCCCCGCAGGTCAGAAGATCCTGCCGCCCCTCGCCGCAAGCGATCGTGATCGCAACGCGGCCGGGTCCGTTAGCGATCACGGCGCAATCGGCCTCCGCGGTCGCCCGATCGACGCGTCCCTCGATCACGACCAGGGTCTTGGCCGGCAGGCCGGGAATCGTCAGCCCCGCCGCTTCGACGGCACGGGCCAGTCCCGGCACGTCGATGGCCTCCTCCGGATCGCAGCCCGCCAGCGGGCTCGTGAGTGTCAAGCGCTGAGGCCCGCCATCGGCCCGCACGTCGCCGAGGCCCTGAGCCGAGAGCCACGCGGCAAGGGAAGCCTGCGTCGCCTCGGTGACGCCCCGGATCTGGAGATTGGCCCGCGCGGTGAGATCCAGGTGCCCGTTCCCGAAGCGTCGGGCGCCTTCCGCCACGGCGCGGGCCTGACCAAGCGTCAGGACGCCCAGGGGCGGGTGTACCCTGGCGAGCAAGCCGTCGCCCGTGGGCATCGGCCGGGTCAGGCCGGGGCACCAGCCCCGACGGCTGGCCGCCTCGGGCAGCGTACGTCCATGCGGGCGCGGAGCGACGCTCATTCGGCGGCCTCGTGCAGCAAGGCGTCGGCCGGAAGAGCGTTGCGCCGGCTGTGCCAGAGTCCCCGGTCCCGGGCGGCGTCGAACCGTTCCAGGATCGCCCGGGTGGCCGCGGGGTTGGCAGCCCGCAGGCGCTCGAACACCTCGGTATCGGCGATCCAGGCGGCGTACAGCGTCTCGAAGCCGGCATCGGACACCGCATCGCTGGCGGCGGCGAGCACGAAAACCGCGTCGAGCCCCTGAGCCAGCTCCTGCGCGCCGCGATAGCCGTGACGGAGCTGGGCGGCGATCCAGCGGGGATCGGCGAGGCGGCCTCGGATCAGGCGGGCCGCGTCCTCCCGGGCAGTTCGGGCTTTCGGTCGCTCCGGCTGCGAGACGTCGAGGCTGTAGAGCGCGGGGCTCGCCCCCTCCAGGGCAGCGGCGGCCGCGAAGCCGCCCATCGCGTCCACAGCGGCATCCCCGTCGAACAGATCGCGCTCGGCCACGTCGAAGGCGTGGAGATAGGCGTCGGCTCCCGCCACCCGGGCGGAGAAATCCGCATCCGGCGCCTCGCGGTCGCCATAGGCGTGCGTGCTGGCCGCAAGATAGGCGCGACCGAGATCGGCGCGGCCATCCCACGTGCCGTCGAGGGCCGTTGCGGCGGTACCGGCGCCGTAGCGGCCCGGCGCGGCGCCGTAGACCCGCACGGCCGTCTCGCCCCGTCGGCGGGCCGCCGCCAGCGGGTTCTCGTCGTCGGCCTCGTCCCTGTCGGCTACGGCGCGGGTCGCCCGGTCGAGCAGCGCCAGGGTCTCCGGGAATGTGTCGCGGAACGCCCCGGAGACCCGCACGGTGACGTCGATCCGGGGCCGGTCGAGCATGGCCAGCGGAAGGATCTCGAAACCGGTGACGCGAGTGCTGGCATGGTCCCAGACCGGCCGCACGCCCATGAGGGCGAGGGCATGCGCCACATCCTCGCCGCCGGTGCGCAGTGTCGGCGAGGCCCAGAGATCCATGACGATCCGGGCCGGATAGGCACCCTCGTCCTGAAGGTAGCGGGTCACCACGGCGGCGGCGGCCCTCTCACCGAGGAGCGCGGCGGCGCGGCTCGGGATGGCCCGTGGGTCCAGGGTTGCGAGGTTGCGTCCGGTGGGGAGCACGTCGCTGCGCCCGCGGGACGGCGAGCCGGAGGGCCCCGGCCGGACGAATCGGGCGTCGAGGGCTGCGAGCAGCCCGGTCCGCTCGGCGGCGGCGCTTGCCAGCACCGCCTCCGCGGCCTCGCCCGGGGCTCGGGCGAAGACGTGGAGACCGTCGCGGAAGACGGTCTCGCCGAGGTCGCAGAGATGCGCGTCCAGCCGGGTCAGCGCCTCGTCCATCGGCGTGTCCGCGCCGATGCCGGCGCCGTCCAGCAATCCGGCGGCCTCGGCCTCCTCGAGGATGGCGCGGGCCACCAGTTCGGCGCGGCGGGGATCGAGCACGCTCGCGGCGGCGTATTCCTCCACCAACTCGCGCAGGCGTGCGGCCTCCGGCTTCAGCGCGTGGACGGCGACGTCCGGCGTCAGGTGACCGAGCGCGACGCCGCCGAGGCGTCGCTTGACCGGCGCGGCCTCGCCCGGATCATCGACGATGAAGGGATAGACCACCGGCAGGCCGCCGACGCACAGCGCCGGCAAGCAGGTGGGAGACAGGGCCACGGCTTTGCCGGGCAGCCACTCGGTTGTCCCGTGCGTACCGAGCTGCACCAGAACGTCGAAGTGCTGCTGCAGGCCGAGATGGAATGCCAGATAGGCATGGGTCGGAGCCCGGTCGAGATCGTGGTAGCCGGCCTTGCGATCGGGATCGCGCCCGCGGTCCGGTTGAAGGAAGACGGCGAGCCGACCGCGGTCACGGATCGCCTCGTCCCCGGTGCGATCCGGAGCGGCGCTCCGATCGGTTGCGGCCGTGCCCGTCAGCATCCGGAACCGGAAGGTGCCGTCGACGCAGGCCGGATCGGATTCGGCCTCGCCCCAGACGGCGGTGATCGAGGCGCGGGTCTCTTCGGGAAGGGTGTTCCACCAGGCTTGATAGGCGGGGAGGGGCACGCGGAACGCGGCCGGACCCTCCGTGAGATCCGCCATCAGCGTGTTGGATTCCGGAAGCGCCCCCGTCGCGTAGCCCGCGGCGGCGAGGTCGGCGGCGATGGCGCGGGCGCTCTCGGGCGTATCGAGACCGACGGCGAAACCGGCCCGGCCGCCCCGGGCCGGATAGTCGGACAGGACCAGGGCCACGCGGCGCGCCGGCCGGGGCAGGGCGGCCAGCCGCAGCCATCCCGCGGCCCGGTCCGCCAGGGCGGCAATGCCTGCGGGGTAGGGCACCGCCCGCCGCTGGGTGAAGCCGGCGACCTCCGGGCTTTCCTCCTTGAAGGAGATCGGAAAGCCCGAGAGCCGGCCGTCGAATTCCGGCAGCGCGATCTGCATGGCGAGATCGGATGCGCCGAGACCGCGAGCCGACGCCTCCCAGGCCGCGCGCGGTGACCCTACCGTAAACGCCTGAATGACCGGGCAGCCGGCGCCGTCGAGAACGAAGTCGGTGCCGTCCTCACGCGCGGAGAACGCCGTGGCTGCGATGACGAGGTCGGGTCTGCGCGCCCGCACCGCATCGGCGACCGCGGCCGCGGCCTCGGGCTCCTTCAGGCTCGACACGACCATCGGCAGCGCCCCGATCCCGCGGGCGCGCAGGGCGGCTGAGAGTGCGACGAACGGCTCGGTGTCGCCGCCGAGCACGGCGGAGCGATAGATCAGCAGCAGGGCCAGCGGATGGGCGGGCGACGGCGCGCCGTCGAGCGGGGTCGCCGTTTCAGCCGCGGCAATGGCTGTTTCGAGGGGGAGAGCGCCGCAACCCGGACACCAGGGAAAGCCGCGGGGCAGGGGCTGCGGAGGCTCGACCGCCCCCTCGGCGCCTAGCCGGATGGCCAGGGATCGCAGCATCCGCCGGAGATTGCCGGGACCACCGGCACGGAAATAGGCGTCGAGTTCCCCGGCGAGGTCGGGATCGGTGGAGAACGGCGCGAGGCGGGGGTCGGGCCGGTCGTCGCCCGGCAGGACCGCGAGCACGACGCCGTGCGCCCGCGCGGTTTCGGCGCAGCGCTCGATCCCGTAGCGCCAGTAATCCAGTCCGCCCAGGCAACGGATCACCACGACCTTGGCGTGCGCCACGACGCGTTCGACGTAGAGATCGACCGACAGCGGATGCCGCAGTTTGGCGAGCTTCGCGAGCCGGAGACTCGGCAGACCGGGCTCTGCGGCGTGGGCCTGACCGACCGCCGCGAGGTCGCTGTCGGTGAACGACAGCACAACCAGATCGCCGGGCTCTTGCCCGAGATCCACCGCCGCCTCACCCTCGTCGAGCGAGACGGTATCGATGCGCACGAGATGCATCGACGGCCCCTAAACCGCGGCCGCGCGCACCGGCGCGCCGCCGTCAGCCGCGCAGGCGCGCGCGGCGGCCGTCATCCCGCGAGGGCCGCAGCGACGGCGCGCTGGTCGAACCCCTTGAGGCCGATCACCACGAGGTTGCCGTCCCGGGCCTCCCCAGACTTCCACGGCCGGTCGAAATGGTGGGCCACGCGCCGGCCGACCCCCTGCACCACGAGGCGCATCGCCTTGCCCTCGACCTCGGCGAAACCCTTGATCCGCAGGACGCCCGGGATCTCGGCTGCCTTCTCGACCCGGGCCGCCAGATCGCCCGCCGTGATCGCGGGGCGGACGGGCAGCGCCACGGTCTCGAAGTCGTCGTGGTCGTGATCCTCGCCCTCGCCGTGATGCGACGGGCGGGAATCGAGATCGTCCTCGGCGGCCGCCGCGAGGCCGAGCAGCACCCGCGGGTCGATGACGCCGTTCTCGGTCTCCACCACCTTCACGGCCCGGGGCAGGTGGCCTTCCACCTCGGCACGCACCCGAGCGCGGGTCGGGGCATCGATGAGGTCGGCCTTGTTGAGGACCACGAGGTCGGCGCAGAGGAGTTGGTCCTCGAAGACCTCTTCCAGCGGATTGTCGTGATCGACGGATTGGTCCGCGGCCTGCTGGGCGGCCAGTGCCTCCGGATCGTCCGCGAAGACGCCGGCGGCGACGGCCGGGCCGTCGACCACTGCGACGACCCCGTCGACGGTGACCCGCGAGCGGATCGCCGGCCACTGGAACGCCTGAACCAACGGCTTCGGCAGCGCGAGGCCCGAGGTCTCGATCAGGATGTGCTCCGGCGGCTCGGCGCGGCCGAGGAGAGTCTCCAGCGCCGGAACGAAATCGTCCGCGACCGTGCAGCAAATGCAGCCATTCGGCAGCTCGACGATAGCCTCTTCGGTGCAGCCTTCGACCCCGCAGGCGGCGAGGAAGGACTTGTCGAAGCCGACGTCGCCGAACTCGTTGACCAGGATGGCGAGGCGGCGCCCCCTGGCGTTCTCGACCACGTGGCGGACCAGCGTCGTCTTGCCGGCTCCGAGGAAGCCCGTGACGATGGTGCAGGGGATCTTGTTCACGATGGTCATTCCGCGGCCTCCAGGGTGCCGGCGGGGAGCGGGCGGGGTTCAGGGAACGGGGGGATGCGGGCGATCACGCCCTTGCGGAAAGCCTCCGGACGCTCGCGCCAGGGCACGATGCCGTCCGAGGTCGCCGCATAGGCCGCGAGCCCGGCGAGGATGGTCTCCGCCGAGGCGGCCGGATCCATGTCGCCGTAGACGTAGGTCCAGCGGTCCGCCGAGGCGACCGCCACGGTGCAGGGCCGCTTGCAGACCGACAGGCATTCCACCGCCTCGACCCGCAGGTCCGGGGTGCCGGCGCTCCCGGCCTGCAGCGCCTCCAGAAGGCGTGCTCCGGCGCGCGGTCCATCCGGATCGTCGTCCGGACGGCGGCAGGTCGTGCAGACGTACAGGACGGTCTCAGGCACGGGCCGTTCCCCGTTGCGTGTCGCGGGAAAACGCCTGCCACGCCCAGCCGAGCCCCAACCCGATCAGGATCCAGAAGACGAAGCTGATCGCCAGCGACCGGGCGGCGAACTGTGCGGCCAGCGCGGCCGGAAGCTCCGACGCGCCCTCCGGTGCCTGCGGGGCGCCGACGACGTGGGGGGTTATGATCAGGACGAGGCCACCCAGGATCGTGATCAGAGCACGGTGGATCGTGATCAGGTAGAGTCCCATTCCGGTCGCCGCCGCGGTCATCACCCACCAGGCCTGCCGCGCGGCCAGCGGTGCAGCGGCGCTGCCGGGCAGTTCCGGCGGCAGGCCGAGGCCCGGCGCGAGGGCGACGCTGGCGAAGCCCGCCACCGCGAAGGCGAGACCGACCTGTGGCGTCGGCTCGCGGCCGCAGGCGATCATCACCGCGCCGAGCAGCAGGGCGTAGCCGACGCCGCCGACGAGGGTCGCAAGACCGGTGAAGGCCATCCGCGGCAGGCCGGGGCCGGGCTGCCATTCCGGTGCCGCGTCGGGCGCGGCATGGTCGTGCCCGGCATGGGCGAGCACGATCGGAAGGGCCTTCGCGGCCTGATGCGAGGGTTCCTGCTGCTCGTAGCGCTCGGCCGCGACGATCAGCGGCGAGGTCAGCGTGAGTTCGAGGCCCGTCACAACGGCAGCCGCGAAGAAGCCGGCGGCCAGGGCCGCCGACAGAAGCCGAATGATCATCCCTGCGCCGAGGGCGTCAGTGACAGGGGAAGTTCTGGGTATGGCGGAAGTCGTGCGCCGCGTTGTGGAACGCGATCGCCGGCGAGAAACCCGCCATGAACAGCAGGCCGAGGCCCAGCATGGCCGCGAGCGCGACGGCGACCGGACGCTCCGACGAGCGGGTACCGGCGGCGACGGGGGCGAGGGTCTGAGCGGTCATCGTCGAGTGTCTCCAGCCGCCCCACCGGCGGCATTGCGGGATCCTGTTGCGACGGCAGGTCTCCTGGCTCGCGGCTCGGCGCGCCCACCGCCTTCCCGGATCGCTCCGGTGGCGCTTGGCAGGCGCTCGCCGCTCACAGTTGCGGGGGCAGCCGCGGAATCGGGGCGAAACCCCTCACCGCATTCCCTTTTCACCCCGTTGCCAGGGCACCGTCACCGGCACGTTGTAGACGCATGCCGGCGACGACACAACGGAGCGGCGCCAGATCCGTTCGGATTCCCGTGCGTCCCTTCGCAGGTGGCCGGGCTTGACGTCCGCGCCCCGATGCGGGCACCGCCGCACCGGATGCCCGGCCGGCCCGGCATGGGCACCTCCGCTCAGTTCTCGGAGACCCGATGGCCCTCGCAGACGATCCGAGCCCGGTCCTCGTCGATCTCGCCACCGGCCGCGCCCCCCGGATCGTACAGGATGAAGGCACCGCCTGGCTCGAGATCGATCTGGGCGGTCGCTTTCCGATCCGCGCGGTCGCGCTGCGACCCGTACAGGATGCTGTCGCGCCCGAGGTCGGCGATGTGGCCGTCGAGGTCTCGCAGGACGGCGTCACGTGGTCCGCGCCCGACATCGTCGGCTGGACCGCCAAGCCGGGCGCCCTCGTGGCCGCCATCGGAGCCGACGAGCGGGCCTGGGCGCGTCTCGTGCGGATCGCGGTGCCGGATCCGGCGCTCGTCGCAGGCGTCGACATCCGCGCCGATGAAGCCGCCATCGACCTCATCGCCCTGCGGGCGCTGCTCGGGCTCGACATAACGCTCCTGAACGAGAAGCCCGGCGCTAACGTCTACGTCACCTACAATCTCGAATCCGCGCCTGGCCGGGCAAGCCGCAACCTCGTCGGCCTGTCGCTGTTCGAGAACGGCGCCTTCGGCAACTGCCTCGTGCAGTATATTATCGCGGTCTCGATCGCGAAGGCGCTCAACCTGAAATACGTCAAGGTCCCGAAGGTCGACCGCAGCAAGGTGATCTTTCTGACCGAGAGGCTGACCTGCGACGGCATCACGTTCATTCCGCCGGACGAGCCGCTTCCGCCGGACGGTTACTTCCTGTCCGGGCTGTATTTCGATCCGACGCAGTTCGAGCGGGTGACGGCGCTGCAGGGCCCGATCGACTCGCGCGCGATCGTTCAGGATGTGATCCGGCCCCTGTTCAACGGCCTGCCGCGGACATTTGCGGCCAAGCCCGACGATCAGCTCCTGATCCATATCCGGTCGGGCGACATCTTCAGCACCTGGGTCGACCCGCACTATCCGCAGCCGCCCTTCGCCTTCTACCGGATGGTCATCGACCGGCTGCAGGCCGAGGGCCGCATTCGTTCCGTCAAGCTCGTCTTCGAGAACCGTCTCAACCCGGTCATTGCAGAAGTGGAGGCCTATGCGGCGCAGCGCGGCCTGCCCGTAGAGATCCAGAGCGAATCGCTGATCTCCGACGTCGCCGCTCTGGTGAACGGCCGCTACCTCGTCTTCGGGCTCGGAACCTTCGGGCCGGCGATCTGCCACCTCTCGGAGCGCGTCGAGCAGGTGTTCTACTTCGCGTCCAATTGGCCGCAGGGCTTCCAGTCGATTCCCACGATCGGGAAAGTGGTCGAGGTTCGCGATCGCGAAGGCCGGTACATGAAGGTCGGCGAGTGGCAGAATACCGACGCTCAGCGCCGGAGCATGGTGGAGTACCCGGCCGAAGCTCTCGCCTTCGACGATGTCTGATCGGTCGCGCCGGTCACGATCCGACCGGCGACGACCCCGCTGCCTGCATCCCGGCCGAACACGTCACGGTGCGGTCCTGAGACGTTCCGCGGGTGCGCCGGCCGAACGCGCCGAGCCGCCATCGCGGACCTTCAGAGCGTCCATGTACATCCGTTCGACATCCGCCTTGAAGGCGGCGCGGGAATCCGGACGCGTGTAGAACATGTGGCCGCCGGGATAGACTGCGAGGCTCAGGCGACCGGCACTGTAGGCCGGGACCTGCGCCAGCAGGAGCTTCGAGGCGAAATACGGGGTTACGAGATCGGTGAATCCGTGCGCCACGAGGACACGCAGGTGCCCGTCGAGGGCCAGGGTGCCCTGAAGGTTCGAGAGCACCTCCGGTGCCTGTCGTCCCGAGCCCCAGCTCCAGCCCCGATTGACCGCATTGTTCAGGAGCTCGTAGCGCATGTTGGCCACGGGCCATTTCAGCGTGCGCGCGTAGAGATCGAGCATCGCGCTGGTCAGCGGCGCCTGGAGCGCGGTGAGCTGCGGATCCTCGAAGCTCGATTGCGCGGCGGCCGGATTCGGGTCCCAGCCGGTGATGCCGGTATCGTAGGCGCTCGTCACGCGACCTTCGGCACGATCGATCTCCCGCTGGACGCTTCGGGTCGAGAGGCGCGCCGCCTGTGCGCGGACCAGGGCGGGATCGAGCCCGACCAGCGGGGCGACCTTCTCGGTCATCCGCGCAACCGCCGCGGAATCGCTCGGCCCCTTCAGGAGATCCGTTAGATAGGCACCGGATGCGTAAGCTTCGGCATCCCCCAGCAAGGCCGGCGTGGGTACCGTCCCGGCCCGCTCCAGCGCGCCGGCCGCCAGCGACGGCAACTTCAGCACGTAGCCCCAGGGATTGGCCCGCGGGGTCTCCAGCCACCCGAAGTCGAGCACCGGCGAGAGCAGCACCATGCCCGACAGGCCGACGCCGATCTCTTCCTGGAGCTTCTCCGTGATCAGCGGGCCGCGGAACCCGCCATAGCTCTCGCCGACGAAGAACTTCGGGCTCGCTAGACGATCGTCGTTGCGCAGGTAGCGGGCGATGGCTGCCGAGAGGGTCGCGGCGTCGGACTCGATCGACCAGTAGGCCTTGCCGTTGCCGTCCGCGGCCCGGCTGTAGCCGGTGCCGACGGGGTCGATGAAGACGAGATCGGTGAAGCCGAGCCACGTCCCGTCGTTGGGCGTGAGCGTGACCGGCTGCGACGGGCTGATGCTGTCGCCGCCGACGGGCAGCCGCCAGGGGCCGATCGCCCCGATGTTGAGGTAGGCCGACGCGGCGCCCGGGCCGCCATTGACCGCGAAGGTCACCGGGCGCTCCTGGCCGTCCTTGGACGCCACCGTGTAGGCCACGAAGGCGATCTCGGCCTGCAGCTTGCCGGCCTCGTCGACGAGCGGCAGGCTGCCGGCCGTGGCGGTGAAGTCGAGGACCCTGCCGTCAGGCAGCGTGACGCTCTGCTTCGTGACGGAATCCGGGGGCAGGCGTCGTCCGTCCGGCCCGCGCGGTGCCGGCTTGCTCTCCGCGGGCGGATGTCCGTGCGGCGCCTCCTCTGCCCAGCCGGCGGAGGGCAGGGCGATGAGCATGCCGAAGGCGAGCGCGGCGCGCGCGAGACGTCTGTTGAGGGCCACCATCACGCCTTCTTGTTCCAGCGTCCGGAATCGTCCTGCTGCCAGTAGGCGACCGTGTGGCCCGCCTCCTTGGCCTGCTTCCACTGCTCGCGCGCCCTCAGAAGGGCGTCCTGATCGGTCCCGTCGAACAGGATACAGATCCGCTCATACGCGCCGGCATCGGGCGGCAGGTCGGCGCCCTCGACGAGGAAGCGGATCGAGGCCGCGTTCGGGTTCACGTCCCGAAGTGTCAGCACCACCGGCTGGCTCGCCGCGTCGGGCTCGCGATCGGTCCCGTGCGGCAGGAAGCTCTCGTCGGAATAGGTCCAGAGGTGGTCGTCCAGCGCCTGCAGACGCTCCTCGCTGGCGGCCTGGATCGCGGCCTGCCAGCCGCGGTCCAGCGAGCGCTCGACGAGGCTCGGCAGCACCCGTTCCAGGGGCTGCCGCTGCATATGGTAGAAGAGGATCTCGGTCACGATGCCGAGGATATAGGGCTCCGGCCCGCCGCGCGAGCAGCGGCGCGCCGCCGCGGCTCAGACCAGCCGGCTCTGTTCGATCGCGGCGCCGACGAAGCCCTTGAACAGCGGGTGCGGCTCGAAGGGGCGCGACTTCAGCTCCGGGTGGAACTGCACGCCGATGAACCACGGGTGCCCGACATGCTCCACGGTCTCGGGGAGGAGGCCGTCGGGGGAGACGCCGGAGAAGCGCAGGCCCTTGGCCTCCAGCCGCTCGCGATAGGCCATGTTGACCTCGTAGCGGTGGCGGTGGCGCTCCGAGATCTGCTCGGACCCGTAGATCTGGGCGATCTTGGATGTGGGATCGAGCTTCGCCTCATAGGCACCGAGCCGCATCGTGCCGCCGAGATCGCCGGCCGCAGCCCGCCGCTCCAGCTCGTTACCGCGCAGCCACTCGGTGAGCAGGCCGACCACCGGCTCGGACGTCTCGCCGAACTCCGTGGAATTGGCGTCCGGCATTCCCGCGAGCGAGCGAGCGGCCTCGATGACGGCCATCTGCATCCCGAAGCAGATCCCGAGATAGGGGATGCGCTTCTCGCGAGCGTAGCGGGCCGCGCGGATCTTGCCCTCGGCGCCGCGCTGGCCGAACCCGCCCGGCACCAGGATTCCGTTCAAGCCCTCCAGGAACGGCGCGGGATCCTCGCGCTCGAACACCTCGGCCTCGATCCATTCGAGGTTGACCTTGACCCGATGGCTGATGCCACCGTGGGTCAGCGCCTCGGTCAGCGACTTGTAGGCGTCCTTGAGCCCCGTGTACTTGCCAACGATGGCGATGGAGACCTCGCCCTCGGGGTTGCGCACGCGCTCGGAGATCGTCCGCCAGCGGCCGAGATCCGGCTCCTCGCCGTGCTCCAGGCCGAAATGGCCGAGCACCTCGCGGTCGAGGCCCGCTGTCCGGTAGGAGAGCGGCACCTCGTAGATCGACGCCACGTCCCGCGCCTCGATCACCGCGGTCTCGCGGACGTTGCAGAACAGCGCGAGCTTGCGGCGCTCATCGACCGGGATGTCCCGGTCGCAGCGGCAGAGCAGGATGTCGGGCTGGATGCCGATGGAGCGCAGCTCCTTCACGGAATGCTGCGTCGGCTTGGTCTTCAGCTCGCCCGCGGACGGGATGTAGGGCAAGAGCGTCAGGTGGACGTAGCAGCAGGTGCCGCGGGGCAGTTCCTGGCCGAGCTGGCGGATCGCCTCGAAGAACGGCAGCCCTTCGATGTCGCCCACGGTGCCGCCGATCTCGACGAGCACGAAATCGAACGCGTCGTTGCCGTCGAGGACGAAGTCCTTGATCGCGTTGGTGACGTGCGGAATCACCTGGATCGTGGCGCCGAGATAGTCGCCGCGGCGTTCCTTGGCGATGATGTCCTGGTAGATCCGGCCCGTGGTGATGTTGTCGGCCCGGCTCGCCGGGACCCCGGTGAAGCGCTCGTAATGCCCGAGGTCGAGATCGGTCTCGGCGCCGTCGTCGGTGACGAACACCTCGCCGTGCTGAGTCGGGCTCATCGTTCCCGGATCGACGTTCAGATAGGGGTCGAGCTTGCGCATCCGGACCCGGTAGCCGCGGGCCTGCAGCACCGCCGCCAGGGCTGCGGAGGCGAGCCCCTTGCCGAGGGAGGAGACCACGCCGCCGGTGATGAAAACGTACCGCGTCATGGGCCTCGGTCCATAAAGAAGCTGCTGCCGTTTGCCAAACGACCCGTGCCCCGGCCCGCGCATGGGCTGGGGATCATGGAACGCATGGCACGGACCGGCTGAGTGCCGGCCCGTCGGAGATGGAATGAGACGCTGCGCCGTTCCGGGCGCAGCCCGTCAGCGGGATTGCGGCGCGTCCGGGACCGCCGGCTGGGCGGGCGCGGCCGGCTGGGCCGGCGCCGTGGCGGGCACCCGGTCCTGTTGCTGGCGGAGCGTGTCGAGCAGGTTGTCGGCGCCGGTCGGCTGCTTGGCGGGCTGGCCCGACGTCTGCGGCGCGCCGGTATCGAGGATCGATTTCGGCGCCGCGGAGCGATGCGACAGGATGGCGAGCGCCAGGCTGGTGGTGAAGAACAGGGCCGCCAGGATCGCCGTGGCCCGGGTCAGCGCGTTGGCCTGGCCACGGCCGGTCATGAACCCCGCGACGCCGCCGCCGCCCCCGCCGCCGAGCCCGAGGCCGCCCTCGGAGCGCTGAAGCAGCACGACGCCGATCAGCGCGAGGACGATGATGAGGTGGACGACGATCAGGACGGTCTGCATCGGTGTTCCGGGATCTTCTTCAGCGCCGCGCGCCGGCAGCGGGCACCGGGAGACGAACGCACGAGGGCCGGAGCCCGCCGCCGCTTCCGGTGCTCCCCGGCACGCATGCGTGCAGCGGAAGCCTCGTGGGCGACTTTGCGGGCGGACCGGCCGGAATTGGGCGACGGCATACACCACCGGCCGCCCGCCGCCAACCTGACGCGCGCGGCCGGCTGTCGGCGGCGCCCCTCGCCTTCGGCCGCGCCGCGTGGTTTCTGCACGGGAGAGAGCGGCCGACCGAACGCGCCGCCCCGTCCGGGAGGCCAACCATGTCCCTGTCACGCCGGGTGGCGCTCGTTGCCGCCATCGCTGCGCCCGTTCTGATCCGCGCCGTCCCCGGCACGGCCGCCGGGCCCGACGCCGCCGCCGTGGAGCAGGCCGTCGACGCTCTGACCCAAGCCCTGCTAGCCGCGGACGGGCCTGCCCTCGACGCCCTGGTCCTCGACGGTCTGAGCTACGGACATTCCAGCGGTCAGGTGCAGGACAAGACGGCGTTCGTCGAAACGCTCACCAGCAAGCGCTCGGCCTTCCCGAGCATCACTCTTTCGGACCGCTCCGTCTCGGTGGTCGGCGACGACGCCGTCGCCCGACATGTCTTCACGGGCGAAGTCGTCTCGGGCGGCAAGACGGCGCCCGTGCATATCGGCGTGATGCAGGTCTGGCACCGGGATCACGGCCGCTGGCGGCTGCTCGCGCGTCAGGCCTTCAAGATCTGACAGCGCCTCCGTGCGATCGCCGCTCCGCCCGCGCCGGCGGAGCAGTCCGGTGCCGCCCCACTCAGGCCCTGCAAAGACTGAAGTCTCTTTGCAACGCTTGACGACGGCAAGCGCCGCGAGCGCATCGAACCGCCGGAGGCGCGCTCAGGCGTAGGCGGCGCAGATCCCCAGGAAATCCGCGGCCACGAGACTCGCGCCGCCCACCAAGGCGCCGTCGACGTTGTCCACCGACAGAAGTTCGCGGGCATTTCCGGGCTTCACCGAGCCGCCATAGAGGATGCGGATCTTGTGCGCCTCGTCGCCCACGAGCTTGTCGAGCATCTCGCGCAGGGATGCGTGGACTTCAGCGATGTCGCGCGGCGTCGGTGTCCGGCCCGAGCCGATCGCCCAGACCGGCTCGTAGGCGATCACCGTATCGGCCGCCGTGGCGCCCTTCGGCAGGCCGATGGCGAGCTGCGCGCGGACGATGTCGAGGGCGCGGCCCTGCTCGCGCTCCTCGATGGTCTCGCCGACGCAGATGATGCCGCACAGGCCGGCACGCCGGGCACCCAGCGCCTTGGCGTGGACGCCGTCATCGGTCTCGTGGTGGTAGGCCCGGCGCTCGGAATGACCGACGATCACGTATTGCGCGCCGAGATCGGCGAGCATCTCGGCCGAGATCGAGCCGGTGAAGGCGCCGCTGGGGCGGGCATGGAGGTTCTGGCCGCCGATGGCGATGGGCGAGCCGGCGGCCGCCGCCACGCAGGAGCCGATCAGAGTCGCGGGCGGGCAGATCAGCACGTCGATGCGGGCCGCGAGGTCGGGCGAGAGCCCGTCGCGAATCGCTTCGACCACCTGGATGGATGCCCGGGTCCCGTTCATCTTCCAGTTGCCGGCGACAAGCGGCCTGCGCCCCGATTGCGTCATTCCTGCCCTCGCTCCGCCGCGGCGTTTCCCGAAGTTGCCGGGGCCTACCAGAGCGAGCTTGAGCGCGCAAACGCGCCGAAGCGCCTGAGTCTTTGCCTGTGGACGCGAATGGTCTATCGCGGTCGGCTCTCAGGAACAGCGCCGGCCCGGCGACGGGACGGCTGCCGAAGGTACTCGATCACAGACCATGCTTCAGGGCATCCGCAACGCCAGCCAGCACTGGCTCGGCAAGATCGTCTTGACGATCATCTTCACGCTGCTGATCGCCGGCGTCGGGATCTTCGGCGTCGAGGAGTTCTTCCGCGGCGGCGCGAGCAACAAGGTGGCGACCGTTGGCAGCACGCCGATCACCGCCGAGCAGGTGCGCCAAGCCTATCAGAACCAGCTGCAGCGCTATCAGACGCAGTTGAAGCGTCCCCTCACGCCCGATCAGGCGCGGATGCTCGGCCTCGACCGGCAGGTGATGTCCCAGCTGATCACCGAGGCCGCCCTCGATCAGAAGACCCACGATCTCGGCCTCGTCGTGCCGGATTCCGCGGTGATCAAGGCGATCCACGAGGAGAAGAGCTTCCAGAACACGCAGGGCCAGTTCGAGCCGCAGCTCTTCTACCAGACCCTGCAGCGGGCGGGTCTCAACGAGGGCATGTTCGTGCGCGAGCAGCGCTCCGTGATCGCCCGTCTGCAACTCGCCGAGGCGGTGTCGTCGGACCTGCATGTGCCGGTCGCCATGCGGGAGGCGGTCCACCGCTACACCACCGAGCGCCGCGCCGCCGCCTACCTGATGCTGACGCCCTCGGTCGCCGGGCAGATCCCCGAGCCGACCGACGACGAGCTGAAGACCTGGTACGAGGCCAACAAGTCCGGTTTCCGGGCTCCGGAATTCCGCGCGGTCAACCTCCTTGTGGTCGAACCCGAGGCGATGGCGAAGCCGGACGCGATCACCGAGGCCGACGCCCGCGCCGCCTACGCGCTCAACAAGGATCGTTACGGCGCGCCCGAGAAACGCACCATCCAGCAGATCGTCTTCCCAGACCCGGCCGCCGCCGAGGCGGCCCGCAAGGCGATCACCGACGGCGCCAAGACGTTCGAGGCGGTGGCGACGGAGCGCGGCACCGACGACAAGGACCTGACCCTCGGAACGCTGACGAAGAGCGAGCTGTTCGACAAGGCGGTGGCCGACGCGGCCTTCGCGCTGCCGGAGGGCGGTGTGAGCCAGCCCGTCCAGGGCCGCTTCGGCACGGTGTTGCTGCGGGTCACCAAGATCGAGCCCGGGACGGTGAAGCCCTTCGAGGCCGTGGAGGGTGAGATCCGCAAGGGCCTCGCCCTGGCCCGCGCCCGCGACGCGATGGAGACCACCCGCGACGCGATCGAGGATCAGCGGGCCGGTGCAAAGCCCCTCGCCGACATCGCGGCGGAGCGTGGTCTCAAGATCGTCAGCGTCAAGGCCGTGGACGTGAACGGCAAGGGACCGGACGGGCAACGGGTCGCCGACATCCCCGATCCGGACACCACTGTGCCGGCCCTGTTCCGCGCCGAGATCGGCGGCGACAATGAGCCTCTGCGCACCAAGACCGGCGGCTATGTCTGGTACGACGTCACCGGAATCGATGCCGCCCACGACAAGCCCCTCGACGAGGTCAAGGACGGCGTGAAGGCCGGCTGGACCGCGACCGAGATCGCCAAGCGCCTTCAGGCCAAGGGCCGCGAGCTGGTCGAGAAGATCAACAAGGGCGAGACCATGGAGGCTGCAGCGCAGGAGGTCGGCGTCAACCTGCAGGAGGCCCACGATCTCGCACGCAATCAAGCCAAGGACATGCTCAAGCCGGATGACGTGAACCTGATCTTCGCGACCCCGGTCGGCAAGGCCGGTACGGCGGCGGCCGGAGATTCGCGCGCGGTGTTCAAGGTCACGGCGGCGACGGTTCCGGCCTTCGTTGCCGACAGCCCCAGCGACAAGCAGATCACGCAGAGCTTCCAGGCCGCCCTCGCCGACGACGTCCTGTCTCAGTACATCAGCGAGGTTCAGAAGAACGCGGGCGTCAAGGTCGATCCGGCGGCCCTGCGCCGCGCCATCGGCGGCGAGTATTGAGGCATGGCCGAAGCGCCCGATTATGCGGCCTTCGCGGCGCGCTACGAGGCCAGGCAGCCGAGCCTCGTCGCGGTCAGCCTCGTCGCGGATCTGGAGACGCCGGTCGCGGCGTTCCTCAAGCTGCGCGCCGGCCATTCCGGTCCGGCCTTCCTCCTCGAATCGGTCGAGGGTGGTGCCGTGCGCGGCCGATACTCCATGATCGGCCTCGACCCGGACCTGATCTGGCGCTGCCGGGATGGCGCGCCCGCGATCGCGCGCGTTGCCGACCTCACCCGGTTTGAGCCGGATGACCGGGCACCGCTGGCGAGCCTGCGGGCGCTGATCGCCGAGAGCGCCATCGGCGAAGAAGCCGACGGCCAGGATCTGCCGCCGATGGCGGCCGGTCTATTCGGCTATCTCGGCTACGACATGGTCCGCGCCATGGAGCGGCTGCCGGAGCCGAACCCGGATCCCCTCGGCGTGCCGGACGCCATCCTGATGCGTCCGCGGGTCATGGTGGTTTTCGATTCCATCCGCGACCTGATCACCGTCGTGTCGCCGGTGAGGCCCACGGCCGGGACGACGGCCCGGGCCGCCTATGAGGAGGCGCTTCAGCGTCTCGACCGGGTCGCCGCTGCCCTGGAAGGTCCCTTGCCGATCGAGGCGCGGGTGGACCTGTCGGCGGTCGCCCATCCCGAGCCGGTCTCCAACACGTCGCCGGACGCGTTCGCCGCCATGGTGGCGCGCGCCAAGGAGTACATCGTCGCGGGCGACGTGTTCCAGGTGGTGCTGTCCCAGCGCTTCTCGGCGCCGTTCACCCTGCCGGCCTTCAGCCTGTACCGCTCCCTCCGGCGCACGAATCCGGCGCCGTTCCTGTGCTATCTCGATTTCGAGACGTTCCAGATCGTCTGCTCGTCGCCGGAGATCCTCGTCCGGGTGCGCGAGGGGACCGTCACGGTTCGCCCGATCGCCGGAACCCGCCGCCGCGGCGCAACCCCGGCCGAGGATGCCGCGCTCGCCGAGGAACTCCTTGCCGATCCGAAGGAGCGGGCCGAGCACCTCATGCTGCTCGATCTCGGCCGCAACGATGCCGGCCGGGTCTCGCGGATCGGCAGCGTCCGGGTAACCGACTCGTTCTTCATCGAGCGCTACAGCCAGGTCATGCACATCGTGTCGAATGTCGAGGGCGACCTCGATCCACGCCACGATCCCCTCGACGCGCTGGCGGCGGGCTTCCCGGCCGGGACGGTCTCGGGGGCGCCGAAGGTGCGGGCCATGGAAATCATCGACGAGCTGGAGCGCGAGAAGCGCGGGCCGTATGCGGGCTGCATCGGCTATTTCGGTGCCCGGGGCGAGATGGACACCTGCATCGTCCTGCGCACCGCGGTGGTGAAGGATGGTCAGATGCACGTCCAGGCCGGGGCAGGGATCGTGTACGATTCGGATCCTGCCTCCGAGCAGCAGGAATGCGTCAACAAGGCCAAGGCGCTGTTCCGCGCCGCCGAGGAGGCGGTGCGGTTCGCCGCGCAGGCGAAACGGGGGCAGTAGGCGGGGCCGCGAACCGGTTCCGCGCCCGATCCGATTGCCGAACGACGCGGATGGTTGACCGCGCGAATGCGAGCGGTCACATCGCCTGCATGCCCGAGCGTGCCGCCGCGATGCCCAACGTCCTCGTCATCGACAACTACGATTCCTTCACCTGGAATCTCGTGCACCTGATCGGTCCGCTCTGCGGGACCGTCGATGTCGTGCGCAACGACGCGCTCACGATCCCCGACATCCGCGCCAGGGCGCCGGACGCGATCGTGCTGTCGCCCGGGCCATGCACGCCCACGGAGGCGGGTATCTGCCTCGACGTGGTCCGTGATCTGTCCGAGGAGATCCCGATTTTCGGCGTGTGCCTGGGTCTCCAGGCCATCGGACAAGCGTTCGGCGGCGATGTCGTGCGGGCGCCCCTGCCGCTCCACGGCAAGGTATCGACGATCCGGCACGGCGCCCGCGGCCTGTTCCGCGGCCTGAACGACAGCTTCGAGGCGACCCGCTACCACTCCCTCGTGGTCGATCGTGCGACCTGCCCGGCCGCGTTGCGGGTCACCGCGGAGGCGGACGGCCTGATCATGGGGCTCGAGCATGCCGAGCGTCCGCTCCATGGCGTCCAGTTCCATCCCGAGAGCATCCGGTCGCAGCACGGCACGGAGATCGTGAAGAACTTCCTCGATCTTGCCACGGCCTGGAATACGGCGCGTGACAGGACGCGTGCCGACGTGCATTGACGCCGGGAGGCCGGGGCGGCCCTCCGTCAGAAGCCATGGATCGTTTCAGACCCCATCTCGCGAAGGTCGCCGGGGGCCTCGCCCTCGACCGTGCCGAGGCCCGTGCCGCCTTCGACGACCTGTTGTCGGGCGAGGTGACGCCGGTCCAGGCCGGCGCCTTCCTCACCGCCCTCAAGGTGCGCGGCGAAACCGTCGACGAGATCGTCGGCGCCGCCGAGGCCATGCGGCAACGCATGACGCGCGTCGCGGCGCCCGCAAACGCTATCGACGTCGTCGGCACCGGCGGCGACCATTCCGGCAGCGTGAACGTCTCGACGCTGGCCGCCATCCTGGTGGCCGCTTGCGGCGTGCCGGTGGCCAAGCACGGGAATCGCGCCGCGACCTCCCGGTCGGGCGCGGCCGACGTGCTCGCGGCTTTGGGCGTCCGTCTGGGCCTCGATCCGGCCGGGCAGGTGCGCTGCCTCGACGAGGCCGGCCTTTGCTTCCTGTTCGCCCAGGCCCATCACCCGGCGATGCGACACGTGGCGGCGGTTCGCTCCGAACTGCCTGTCCGGACGATCTTTAATCTGCTGGGCCCGCTCAGCAACCCGGCCGGCGTCGGCTATCAGCTCTTCGGCGTCGCCCAGGAGGCGCTGGCCGAGCCGCTGACGCGCGTCCTTTCGGAACTCGGCAGCCGCCGGGTCTGGACCGTCCACGGGTCCGACGGGCTCGACGAGATCACCGTCACGGGTCCGACGCGGGTGGTGGCCCTCGATCACGGCAGGCTGTCTCGCTTCACCATCGACCCGCGGGAATTCGGGCTGGCGCTGCGCGCGCCCGAGGAACTGCGCGGCGGCGATCCGGCCGACAATGCCCGGGCGCTCGAGGCCGTCCTGGCCGGCGCCCAGAACGCCTACCGGGATATCGCGGTTCTCAATGCGGGGGCTGCCCTCGTCGTCGCGGGTGCCGCGCAGGCCCTGGCGGACGGCGTCGCGCGGGCGCAGGATGCCGTCGATTCCGGGGCGGCCCGGGCGACGCTCGCCCGCCTTGTCCGGGCTTCGAACGACCACTCCAACGGGGAGGAGGGCCGATGAGCTCGCTGACGCACGACGCGACCCAGCAGACCGGCGCCGAGGCGCCGCCCGAGCGGCCGAACGTCCTCGCGCGGATCGAGGCCTACAAGCGCCGCGAGATCGCCGAAGCGAAGCTGCGCGTGCCGCTCGCCAAGCTGGAACGGCGGGTCGCGCAGGCGGAACCGGTGCGCGGTTTCGCGGCGGCGATCCGCGCCCACCTCGCCGAGGACCGCCCGGCGCTCATCGCCGAGGTGAAGAAGGCCTCGCCTTCCAAGGGCCTGATCCGCGCCGATTTCGATCCGGCCACCCTGGCCGCCGCCTACGAGGCCGGCGGCGCGACCTGCCTGTCGGTGCTCACCGACGAGCCCTCGTTCCAGGGCCGGCCCGAATACCTGACGGCGGCGCGCGAAGCCTGCGGGCTGCCGGTGCTGCGCAAGGACTTCCTGTTCGAGCCCTATCAGGTCTACGAAGCGCGGGCCTGGGGCGCCGACTGCATTCTGGTCATCATGGCCTGCCTCGACGACGACGAGGCCGTGGCCCTGGTGGAGACGGCGAATCTCCTTGGCATGGATGTCCTGGTCGAGGTGCATGACGCGGCCGAGCTGACCCGCGCGATCCCCCTCGGTACGGCCCTGATCGGCATCAACAACCGCAATCTCAAGACCTTCGAGGTCTCGTTCGAGACCGCGATCGGGCTCGCGCCGGGCATACCGGCCGATCGCATCGCCGTGGCCGAGAGCGGGATCGGCGACCATGCCGACGTGGTGCGTCTCCGGGACAACGGCCTCGGCGTGGTGCTGGTCGGCGAGAGCCTGATGCGGCAGCCGGACGTCGCGAAGGCGGCCCGTACCCTGCTGTTCGGCGATGCGGAGACCAAGGGCGGCAAGCCGCGGAAGAAGGCTTAAGCGATGGAGCCGGGCTCGACGCTGACCCATCTCGACACCAGCGGCGCGGCCAACATGGTCGACGTCACCGACAAGCCCGCCACCGACCGGACCGCCCGGGCGGAAGGCCAGATCGTGATGAGGCCCGAGACCCTGGCGCTGATCCGCGAGGGCGACGCCAAGAAGGGGGACGTGATCGGCACGGCGCGACTCGCCGGCATCATGGCGGCCAAGCGCACCCACGAGTTGATCCCCCTCTGTCACCCGCTGCTGCTGTCGAAGGTCCGGGTCGAGTGTGAGCCCGACGCGGCGTTGCCGGGCCTGCGCATCGCCGCGGAAGTCCGGGTGCAGGGTCCGACGGGTGTCGAGATGGAGGCCCTGACCGCGGTCTCGGTGGCTTGCCTGACGGTCTACGACATGGTGAAAGCGGTCGATCGCGGCATGCGCATCGAGGGCATACGCCTCATCGCAAAGGACGGCGGTCGCTCGGGCGCGTATCGGGCCCCGCAGGAATGAGCGACCTGATCCCGGTCGCCGAGGCTCTGGCGCGCGTTCTCGCGAGCGTCGCCGGTCCGGTCGAACCCGAAACCGTGCCGCTGGCGCAGGCTGCCGGCCGGACGCTCGCCGCGGATGTCGGCGCCTCCCGCACACAGCCGCCGTTCCCGGCCTCGGCCATGGACGGCTACGCCGTGCGCAGCGCCGACGCCTCAGAGGTGGGGGCATCCCTGCGGATGATCGGCACCAGTGCGGCCGGACACGGCTTCTCGGGACGCATCGGCGCAGGCGAGACGGTGCGGATCTTCACCGGCGCGCCGGTTCCGGAGGGTGCGGATGCGATCCTGATCCAGGAGAATGCGTCCGCGGAGGATGGGACGGTGCGCGTCCTCGAGCCAGTCGAGCCGATGCGGTTCATCCGTCGGGCGGGCCTCGATTTCACCGCGGGCGAAACCCTGATCCCGGCCGGCATGAGCCTCGACGCCCGGCGCTTGGCGCTGGCCGCGGCGGCTGGCCATCCGCGCCTCTCCGTGCGGCGGAGGCCGCGGGTTGCGATCCTCGCCACCGGTGATGAGTTGGTGGAGCCCGGGGCGACGCCCGGCTGGGACCAGATCGTCGCTTCGAACAGCCTCGCGCTCGCGGCCCTCGCGGCGGAGGCGGGTGCCGATATCATCGATCTCGGCATCGCGGCCGACGACCACGCCGCCCTGGCGGATGCGTTCCGTCGGGCCCGCGAGGCCCGGGCCGACCTGCTCGTGACCCTCGGGGGCGCCTCCGTCGGCGACCACGATCTGGTTCAGAGCGCGCTCGCCAAGGAGGGTCTGGCACTCGGGTTCTGGCGGGTCGCCCTCCGGCCGGGCAAGCCGCTGATGCACGGCCGCCTCGGCGACATGCTGGTGATCGGATTGCCGGGCAATCCGGTCTCGTCGATCGTCTGCGGGCTGCTGTTCGCGGTCCCGGCCATCCGTGCGCTCCAGGGGGATCCGCAGGCGGGCGCCGACCGCAGCGAGCCGGCGAGGCTCGGCCGCGACCTTTCGGCGAATGACGGCCGCGCCGACTACATGCGCGCGAGCCTCACCGTGGAACCTGGCCAGCTGCCCATCGCGACCGCCGAGCAGCGCCAGGATTCCTCCATGCTGGGCGTTCTCGGACGCTCGGAGGCCCTGCTCATCCGCGCGCCGCACGCGCCGGCCGCGACCGCCGGCGATCTTTGCCGGATCATCCGTCTCGATCGTCGCCTGTTCTGACGCTCAGGGCATCACGCGCCACGCCTTGAGAGGGCCGGGCATGTCCAGCGGCATCAGACGGGCGCTCCGGACCTTGCCCTGGGCGAGTCGCGTGGCGAAGGCCGTCTCGGCCTGAAGATCGTCGGCCGGCCGGGCCGGGCAGGCGACGAGGTATTGAACGCCGAACTCCGTCAGCACCCGGTCGAGGTCGGCCTCGGTACCGCCCAGCCCTTCGATTGCGGCCGTTAGTCCGGGAATCGCCCGGTGATACGGCGCGGCCACGATCTTATGCGGTGTCCGCAACAGGATCGACGGTCCCAGGACGATCGGCGCCAGCACGGTGCCCTCCGGCAGGGCCGCGAGAGGGCTGACGGCGGCATCGCTGAGGCAGGCTGTGACCTCGGCCGCATCCGGCGCGGTGCGCAGGTCCGGCGCCAACGCTCCGAACAGGAGCGCCGGGATCATCCAGAGGCAACTGATCATTCCGGCGCCGAGGAGCGCGATCTGCCAGCGTGGGCCATCGGCAGGCGGGCCTGCGGCGCGCGCCAGCGCCCGATCAAGGATGATGCCCGCCACCAGCGGCACGAAGCCGGAAGCGATGTAGAGGCCGCGGAACTGAACGATGCCGAGGATCAGCCCGGGCCACAGGAATAGCGCCATCACCGACCAAGCCCGACGCTCCGGCCCGCACCAGGCCATCCCGGATGCGGTGAAGGTCGCGAGGATCACGACGGGATAGAAGACCAGCGCCTCCCACTGGCCGCGCGCCACGAATTTCGTCAGCGGCGCCATCTCGTTGACGGTCAGCAGCCAATGGATCCGCACGAGAGGCGGCATGTCCGGGAAGGGGCCGCCGAGGCAGGCCGGGAAGGCGGCGACGAACCCGACCAGAAGGACGCATCCGGCCAAGCCTGCGAGGGCGAGCCGGGCGCGGATCGTCGCGAGGCGCTCTCCCGCGACGGCGACTCCGGTGGCGAAGACGAGGCCGCCCACGGTCAGCCAGAGCCACGGTGGCGAGAGCGCGTCGCAATGCGAGACACCCCAGAGGGAAGGCGCTGTCTGCACGGCGAACAATGCGGGCGCGGCGGCCCCGAGCCCGAGGCCAAAGCCCGCCAGCGGGGCACGGGCGGGCGCTCCGCGCAGGCACCAGTCGCCCGTGAGATACAGGGCGGCCAGCGCCACGAAGGGCAGCCCCTCAAGCCCGATCGCCAGGGAGACGGCGGCCAGGATCCCACCGATCACGCCCCGCTTCAGATCGCCGCCGATCATGCAGAAGGCGAGGCCGAGGATCGCGATGATCTGCAGATTGTGATGATCGACCCGGCCTGCCTGGAACTGGATCGTGACACCGAAGGTCTGCGTCGCCGCCACCAGGGCCAGGAGCGCGGCCCGGCTCCCGAAGCTGTGCCGGACGCCGCGATACAGAACCCAGCCGTAGAGCCCGAACAGCACCATGGGCCAGAAGGCGGCTGTGAGGCCTTCCGCCAGCGCGCGACCTGTCAGGGGCGTGAGTCCCAGGATCATCGCCGCGATGGGTGCGTCCACGAGGCGCGACCAGTGGCTGGGCGTGCCGGCCGGGGCCAGGAACCGGTACTGGACGTTGTCGAACCAGCCCTGTCCGGCCAGCAGGTCGCGGACTTCCACGAGGCGCATGGCGTCGTCGGTATCCGGAACCCGCAGGTGCCGGATCGTCTCCCACACCGCGTCAGGCGCGTTCATCGTCGCGATGCAGAGGGCGGCGAGCACCCACAGGAGCGTGCGGGTCTCGATCCGCCGGCGCGGTCGGGAGGGCAGGGGCGCCGGAGCCGGCATGGTTGGATCACCCGGGCGGGCGGTCGATGCCCTCGCCGTCATGCTGGCGCGGTTCGGCTTAACGCGCGGTCAAGGGACATCGGCCGCGCGTTCCCGCCGCCGCGCCAGCGATTCCTTAACCACGACCCGGCATCCTGCCGTCCGGTCGGCGTCCTGCGCGTCGCGCGCCGCACCAATCGCCGGAGCATGGGATGAGCCACCACACCGAGACGCTGGTGATCGGCGCGGGGCCCGCGGGTCTGACCGCCGCCTACCTGCTGTCGAAGAAGGGGCGCTCCGTCACCGTCCTGGAGCGGGATCCGGCGCAGGTCGGCGGGATCTCGCGAACCGTTTCCCACAACGGCTACCTGTTCGATATCGGCGGCCACCGCTTCTTCTCGAAGTCGCAGGCCGTGGTCGATCTCTGGGACGAGATCCTTCCCAACGACTTCATCGAGCGGCCGCGCCTGTCCCGGATCTACTATCGCGGCCGGTACTACGCCTACCCGCTCAAGGCCTTCGAGGCACTCCGCAACCTCGGCGTCTTCACCAGTGCGGCCTGCGTCGCCTCCTACCTCTATGCCCGCCTGCGGCCGGTCGAGGAGCCGAAGACCTTCCACGCCTGGGTGCGCAACCAGTTCGGCGAGCGCCTGTTCGCGATCTTCTTCAAGACCTACACCGAGAAGGTGTGGGGCATGTCCTGCGACGCGATCTCGGCCGACTGGGCGGCGCAGCGCATCAAGGGGCTCGACCTCGGCGCGGCGATCCGCGACGGCATCAAGCGCTCCCTGGGCCTGCGCAAGCGGGCCCCGGCCGGCGGTCCCGTCATCAAGACGCTGATCGAGTCGTTCCGCTATCCGCGCCGGGGACCCGGCATGATGTGGGAGGCCGCCGCCGCCAAGATCGAGGCCCAGGGCGGCCACCTGCGCCTCGACCGCAGCGTCGATTCCCTCAGCTACGATGCCGGGACCGGCATCTGGACGGTGGCGGCCCGCCGCGCCGACGGCAGCCGCGAGACCTTCACGGCCCGCAACGTCATCTCGTCCGCGCCGGTCCGTGAGCTGGTCGACGCGATCCGCCCGCGGCCGCTCAGCACCTTCAACGCCCGGGCGCTGAAGTACCGCGATTTCCTGACGGTGGCGCTCATCGCCAAGTCCGACAAGAACTTCCCGGACAACTGGATCTACATCCACGACCCGTCGGTGAAGGTCGGCCGGGTGCAGAACTTCCGCTCGTGGTCCCCCGAGATGGTGCCGGACGCGGACCATACCTGCCTGGGCCTCGAATATTTCTGCTTCGAGGGCGACGGCCTCTGGAACGCCGACGATGCCGAGCTGGTGGAGCTCGCCAAGCGCGAGATCGGTCAGATCGGCCTGATCGACCCGGCCGACGTGGTCGATGCCTGCGTGGTCCGCCAGCCGAAGGCCTACCCGGTCTACGACGAGGAGTATGCCGGCCACGTCGTCACCGTGCGGCGGGAGCTGGAGCGGGATTTCCCGACCCTGCACCTCGTCGGCCGCAACGGCATGCACAAGTACAACAACCAGGACCATGCGATGATGACCGCGATGCTGACCGTGGAAAACATCCTCTGCGGCCGGCGCCGGCACGACGTCTGGCGGGTCAACGAGGATGCCGAGTACACCGAGGCTGGCGTGTCGGGGGCCGAGGCGGCGCTGGGCAACGAGCGTCTCGTGCCGCGGAAGGTCGCCTGACGCGCAACAGCACCGGGCCCGCGTCACCGAAGCGGCTTGCCGGTCTCTCCCGCGCCCCTATCGTTCCCTTCCGGTAATGCCCTGAACCGAGGGCCGCCGGGAGGATTTGTTTCGATGCGATCTCTGCTTCTCGCCGCGCTCGTCGCGGGCGTGGCCATGCCGGCGGCGGTTCTGCCCGCCCTGGCGCAGGGCGCCGCCCCTGCCGAGACCAAGGCCAAGACCGACGATCTGGAGAAGCTCGAGGGCTTCCATAGCACGGACACGCAGGCCGCCGCCGAAATCCCGCAGACCGGCCGGCGCGCCGACGCGATCCGCAAGAACCTGTCGAAGATCAAGCTGCCGGACGGCTTCAAGATCGATCTCTATGCCGTGGTGCCGGATGCCCGCGCCATCGCGGTCGGCCCGAATGCCGGTGTGCTGTTCGTCGGCACGCGCAAGAGCAAGATCTTCACGGTCACCGACCGCGACAAGGACCGGGTCGCCGACGAGGTCCGGCCCTTCGCGCCGGGCATCGCGTTCAAGATCCCCAACGGCGTCTGCTTCTCGAAGGACGGCGTGCTCACCGTGGTGGAGCAGAACCGCGTCCTTGCCTTCCCGGCCGCCGAGTTCTTCTACGAGAATCCGGACGTCGCCGCCGGCGTGCTGGTCAAGCAGGGCGCGCTGATCCCGGCCTCCGAGGAGAGCTTCAACCACACCGCCCGGGTCTGCCGGGTCGGGCCGGACGGCAAGACCTACATCGCGCTGGGCCAGCCCTACAACGTGCCGCCGCCCGAGAAGATGGATCTCTACAAGAAGACCGGCATCGGCGGCATCATCCGCATCGACGCCGACGGCAAGAACCGCGAGGTCTACGCCACCGGCATCCGCAATTCGGTGGGGATGGACTTCAACACCGACAAGTCCCTCTGGTTCACCGACAACCAAGTGGACGGCATGGGCGACGACAAGCCGCCGGGCGAACTCAACCGCGCCACCAAGGCCGGCGAGAATTTCGGGTTCCCGTGGTTCGGCGGCGGCGCGGTCCGCACGGTGGAGTACAAGGACCAGACCCCGCCGGCCGACGCCGTCGCGCCGCAGGCCGAACTGCCCCCGCACGCGGCCGATCTCGGCATGACCTTCTACAACGGCAAGCAGTTCCCGGCCTCCTACAAGGGCGGGATCTTCATCGCCGAGCACGGGTCCTGGAACCGCACCGAGCCGGTGGGCGCCCGGGTGATGTTCGCCAAGCTCGGCGCCGACGGGAAGGTGGAATCGGTGAAGCCCTTCGCCGAGGGCTGGCTCACCGGCGACGGCGAGTATCTCGGCCGCCCGGTGGACGTGGCGGTGATGCTCGACGGCTCGCTGCTGGTCTCAGACGATTCCGCCGGGGCGATCTATCGGATCTCCTACGAGAAGTAGTGTCTTGTGACGGGGCGCCCCTCACCGAGAGGGACGCCCCGTCGCGAACGGGCGCGACGCACCCCCTCTCCCGTCCGGGAGAGGGTCGGGGTGAGGGGTGCGCCGTTTCCGGAAAGATCCGATCCCTCACCCTGTCCCTCTCCCGCACGGGAGAGGGGACTCGCGCCCCGTCCGGAAGCGCGGGGTTAGTCTCCACCGGTCCGAGAGTTCGAGCCCGCCCCGATGATCCGCTTGCTTCTCCTCCTTGCCGCCACGCTCGTCCCGCTCTCGGCCGAGGCCGGCGACGCTGCTGCGGGCAAGAAGCGCGCGACCGCCTGCCAGACCTGCCACGGGATGGACGGGCTCTCGAAGCTGCCGGAGGCGCCGAACCTCGCGGGTCAGGTCGAGCCCTACCTCGTGAAGGCGCTCACCGAGTACCGCGACGGCAAGCGGCAGAACGAGATCATGAACGTGGTCGCAAAGGAGCTGTCGGACGCGGATATCGCCAATCTGGCGGCGTATTATGCGGGGATCCAGATCGACGTGCTGCCGCCGGGGTAGACGCTCTTTTTGCGCCCCGCATCGTCGCTGCGCTCGCAACGACGGAAAAGGCCGGTTCCCATTTCAGAACCGGCCATCACGTTCGAACGCAAAAACAAGATCGGCTCTCGCGTCTTCCTCGTGACAGATGACGGAAAGCGCCTCACCAACGCGGCGCCTCAATCGTCCATCTTCAGCGCCGCGATGAACGCTTCCTGCGGGATCTCGACGCGCCCGAACTGGCGCATCTTCTTCTTGCCTTCCTTCTGCTTGTCCAGAAGCTTGCGCTTGCGCGAGATGTCGCCGCCGTAGCACTTGGCGGTGACGTCCTTGGACAGAGCCTTGATCGTCTCACGGGCGATGATCTTGCCGCCGATCGCCGCCTGGACGGGGATCTGGAACAGGTGGCGGGGAATCAGGTCCTTGAGCTTCTCGCACATGGCCCGGCCGCGCGATTCGGCGCGGGTGCGGTGGACCAGCATCGACAGGGCGTCCACCGGCTCGGCATTCACCAGGATCGACATCTTCACGAGGTCGCCCTCGCGGTAATCCGAGACGTGGTAATCGAAGGAGGCGTAGCCCTTCGAGATCGACTTCAGCCGGTCGTAGAAATCGAACACCACCTCGTTCAGGGGCAGGTCGTAGACCACCATGGCGCGCTTGCCGACGTAGTTGAGGTCGATCTGGACGCCCCGACGGTCCTGGCAGAGCTTCAGCACGCCGCCGAGATACTCGTCGGGCGTCAGGATCGTGGCGCGGATCCAGGGCTCCTCGATCAATTCGATCTTCATGATGTCCGGCATGTCGGCCGGGTTGTGGAGTTCCTTCACCTCCCCGTCGCGCATCTTGAGGCGGTAGACCACCGAGGGCGCGGTCGAGATCAGGTCGAGGTTGAACTCGCGCTCAAGTCGCTCCTGGATGATCTCCAGGTGCAGGAGCCCGAGGAAGCCGCAGCGGAACCCGAAGCCGAGGGCGGCCGAAGACTCCATCTCGTAGGAGAAGGAGGCGTCGTTGAGCCGCAGCCGGCCCATGGCCGAGCGGAGGTTCTCGAACTCGGCCGCGTCCACCGGGAACAGGCCGCAGAACACCACCGCCTGGACTTCCTTGAAGCCCGGCAGCATCTCGGTGGTCTGGCGCTTGTCCTCGGTGATGGTGTCGCCGACGCGGGTGTCGGCCACTTCCTTGATCGAGCCGGTGAAGAAGCCGACCTCGCCCGGGCCGAGGGCGTCGATATCGGCCATCTTCGGCCGGAACACGCCGATCCGGTCGACGCCGTAGACCGCGTCGGCACCCATCATGCGGATGGTCATGCCCTTCTTGAGGGTGCCGTCGATGATCCGCACCAGCACGACGACGCCGAGATAGGCGTCGTACCAGCTGTCCACGAGGAGCGCCTTCAGCGGCGCGTCGCTCTTGCCCTTCGGCGGCGGCAGGCGGGTGACGATCGCCTCCAGCACCGCCTCGATGTTCAGCCCGGTCTTGGCCGAGATCGGCACCGCGTCGGAGGCATCGAGGCCGATCACCTCCTCGATCTGCTCCTTCACCCGGTCCGGCTCGGCCGCCGGCAGGTCGACCTTGTTGAGGACGGGCACGATCTCGTGGTTGGCGTCGAGCGCCTGATAGACGTTGGCGAGGGTCTGCGCCTCCACGCCCTGCGAGGCGTCGACCACGAGGAGGGACCCCTCGCAGGCGGCGAGCGAGCGCGACACCTCGTAGGCGAAGTCCACGTGGCCGGGCGTGTCCATCAGGTTCAGGACGTAATCCTTGCCGTCCTGCGCCTTGTATTCCAGGCGCACGGTCTGCGCCTTGATGGTGATGCCGCGCTCCTTCTCGATATCCATCGAGTCGAGCATCTGCTCGCTCATGTCGCGGAGCGCGACGGTGCCGGTGGCCTGGATCAGCCGGTCGGCCAAGGTCGATTTGCCGTGGTCGATATGTGCGACGATCGAGAAATTGCGGATGGATTCGATCGGGGCTGTCATCGGCATTCCGTTCGGGCGCACGCTGGCGCGCACCCTCTGACGTCGGGACGTATTCGAAAAGATCGGCTCCCGCGCGAGATAGCAGCGCCGCGGGAAGGCGCCAAGCGCGGCCTAAGCGCCTGAGGACCGGCGCCGACGCGATGAGGGTCCCGTCCCGTCATTTCGAGCGGGCGCAGAAAGGTCCGAATACCAGAACCGCACCGGCTGGCGCCGTCGGATCCCGCTGGGTGTCCCGGTCGCGGGCTGCGCGTCGCGGTCCCGGGATGACGGAGGGCATGGACCCGGTCGTCCGGTCCACGGACAAACGACGGGGGCCGGAACGTGCCGGCCCCCGGGTGAACGACGGGACTGTCGCCGACGATCGTCCGTCGGATCAGCGACCGCGGTCGCGGATCAGGCGCTCGATCTCGGCCTCGCCATGGGAGCGCGCCTTGGCCTCGGTCGGATGTTTCCGGTCCGAGCGCTGGTGCAGCTTGCCGTGCTTGCGGATGCTCCACTGGAACAGGGAGCCGCTCTCGCCGACCGGCTCCACATCGAGGCTGAAGGGGTAGGTATCAGTCTGGGTATCGCTCATCGCCCCGATATGGGGCACGCAGCGACTTTTCGCCATGCCTGATCGTGAAGTCCTTGCGCGTTCACGCGTCCGCACCGGTCGCGCGCGCCCGCGCGGCCATGGCAACGAGACTTTTGCGCAGCGCACCCATGTCGGTGACGCGCTCCGGATAGGGGGCCCGGACGGTGCGATCGCCCGCCATCAGGTCCATGCCCTCGGGGTCGAGGCCGGTGAGCCGCCAGGGCAGCCCGGCCTCGCCGCCCGCGCCCGTGGCGTAGAGCGCCAACGCGTCCGCATGGTCGGCGTTCATATGCTCCACGGCGCCGCGCTCGCCGGCCACGATCGGCTGCGCATCCGAGAGATCGAGGAGAAGCTGGTCCCGGGTCAGCGTCGCGGCTTTCGCGAAGCCGCCGTTGAGATGGCCGGCATCCGGCGTGAGGGCGAAGAAGCCGAAATCGGGGAAATCGGCGTAGAGCTTGGCCTTCGGGTGGCGGGCCAGGAACCGCTCGCGTGCCCGCGCCTCAGGTGTCTGGACGGCGCGGCCGACCACCGTCAGCCGGGGATGGGCGAGGGGATCGCCCTTGCCGCCCTGCGCGAACAGCAGCGAGCAGCGCGGCTCGGCGAGCAGGTTGCGGGTATGGGCCGACAGCCGCGACAGCAGCATCAGCGGCGTGCCGTCCGCGTCGGTGGCGATGGTGACGAGGGACGCGAAGGGCGTGCCGTCCGGATCCAGGGTCGCGAGGGCACCCGAACGGATGCTGCGCAGGAGCATCCGCGACAGGCCGATCGCGTCGAACGGCGCCGCTTCGGCGGGCAGCGGACGGGCCGGTCCGCCGGGACCCGGACCCGTGTCCATCGTCTCGCCCATCCGCGATTCCTCCCCGGTCCGAATTGCCGCCGCATTCCGCCGCCATGTTAGCGATTTGCTGCAGCGCGCGCGAGGCGTCCGAACCGCGTCAGATGGGCCGCGGCGTGCCGCTGTTACGGCCAAGCTATGACCGCCGCTCGCTTTTTCCGATCGGTCGTACTAAAGCACCTGTCCCTTTGCGTGTGCCGGGCTGCGCCGAAACTGCCCGGTTCGCGTTTTCGTCTGCCCCTCGTGGGCCGGGATGCGGCGCGGCCTGTGCGTAGAGCCGGGACCGCGCCTGAGCCCGTTCAGTCAGGGACCGCGCATGCCGACCATCGCCCTCGTCGACGACGACCGGAACATCCTCACCTCTGTGTCGATCGCGCTGGAGACCGAAGGTTACCGCATCCAGACCTACACGGACGGCGCCTCCGCCCTGGACGGTCTGCGCCATTCGCCGCCCGATCTCGCGATCTTCGACATCAAGATGCCGCGCATGGACGGGATGGAGCTTCTCCGACGCCTGCGGCAGAAATCCGACCTTCCCGTGATCTTCCTGACCTCGAAGGACGAGGAGATCGACGAACTGTTCGGCCTTAAGATGGGCGCGGACGACTTCATCCATAAGCCGTTCTCGCAGCGGCTCCTCGTGGAGCGGGTCAAGGCGGTGCTCCGGCGCTTCGCCAAGGAGGCCCCCGGCAGCACGCCCCGGGGCGAGGCCGAGGTGGCCGCCCGGTCGCTGGAGCGCGGCGCGCTGATGATGGATCCCGAGCGCCACACCTGCACGTGGAAGGGCGAGCCGGTGACCCTGACGGTCACGGAGTTCCTGATTCTGCAGGCGCTCGCGCAGCGCCCCGGCGTGGTGAAGAGCCGCAACGCCCTGATGGACGCGGCCTATGACGATCAGGTCTATGTCGATGACCGGACCATCGACAGCCACATCAAGCGGCTGCGCAAGAAGTTTAAGGTTACCGACCAGAGCTTCGACATGATCGAGACGCTCTACGGCGTCGGCTACCGCTTCAAGGAGGCGTGATCTCCAGGATCCGCCCCGTGACCGCCCGGACCACCCAGCCCCAGACCGAGGATGCCCCGCCCCGCGCCTCCCTGGCCCAGATTCTGTCCCGACCGCTCGGCTTGCCCCGCGCCGTGTGGGACGCGATCGGCCAGCGCGCCTCGTCGAGCCTGACGCGCCGCATCGTCGTCCTCAACCTCGTCGGGCTGATCGCGCTGCTCGTCGGGTTCCTCTACCTGAACCAGTTCCGCCAGGGCCTGATCCAGGCCCGGATCCAGAGCCTCGCCATTCAGGGCGAGATCATCGCGGGGGCGATCGCCGCCTCGGCGTCGGTGGACACCGACACGATCCGCATCGATCCCGACAAGCTGCTCCAGCAGCAGGCCGGCGAGGCGGCGGAGGAGGAATCGCAGCCGCTCGCCTTCTCGCTCAACCCCGAGAAGGTGGCGCCGCTCCTGTCGCGCCTCGTGACGCCGACGGGCAACCGCGCCCGGGTCTACGATCAGGAGGGCGGCCTCCTGTTCGACACCCGCACCCTGTTCAAGCGCGGCGACGCCAGCCGGCCCGATCCGCTGGAGCCCAAGCCCCACAAGCCCGGGATGCTCGAATCCGCCTTCGAGACGATCCAGGCGAAGCTCGGCGGCCTGTTCCGCAGCCGGACCGAGACCGCCGAGGAGACCGGGCCGGTGAACGGCCACTCCCTCCGGGAGGTCCAGGCGGCGCTCGGCGGCAACCGCGGCAGCCTCGTGCGCCGCAACAAGCTCGGCGAGACCACCGTGTCGGTGGCGGTGCCGATCCACCGGGCCGGCTCGGTCCGCGGCGCCCTGCTGATCTCGACCCAGGGCGACGCCATCGACCGGGTCATCGCCTCGGAGCGGTTCGGCCTGCTCCAGGTCTTCCTCGTCGCCTCGGCGGTGATGGTGGTGCTGTCGTTCCTGCTGGCCGGCGCCATCGCGGGGCCGGTGCGCCGCCTCGCCGAGGCCGCCGAGAAGGTCCGGATGGGCATCAAGACCCGCGAGGAGATCCCCGATTTCACCGAGCGGACCGACGAGATCGGCCATCTGTCCGGCGCCCTGCGCGACATGACCCAGGCGCTCTACCGGCGGATCGACGCCATCGAGAGCTTCGCGGCCGATGTCAGCCACGAGCTGAAAAATCCGCTCACGTCGCTGCGCAGCGCGGTGGAGACCCTGCCCCTCGCCAAGACCGACGAATCCCGCGGCCGCCTGATGGCGATCATCCAGCACGACGTGAAGCGCCTCGACCGGCTGATCAGCGACATCGCGGACGCCTCGCGGCTCGATGCGGAACTCGCGCGCGCCGAAGCCCGGCGCGTGGATCTCCGGCGGCTTCTCACCACCGTCGTCTCCGTGGCCAACGAGCGGCGGCGCCCGAAGGACTGCCTGATCCAGCTCGACATCGAATCGATCGGATCGGAGCAGGACGCGCCCTTCACGATCATCGGCCACGACAGCCGGCTCGGCCAGGTGGTCAACAACCTCCTCGACAACGCTCGGTCGTTCTCGCCGAGCGACGCGAAGGTCCGGGTGGTGCTGCGCCGGGTGCGCGGTGAGGTGGAGATGATCTGCGAGGACGAGGGTCCGGGCATCCCGGAGCATGCCCTGGAGCGGATCTTCGAGCGCTTCTACACCGACCGGCCCGAGCAGGGCTTCGGCCAGAATTCAGGGCTCGGCCTGTCGATCTCCCGCCAGATCGTCCAGGCCCATCGCGGCACGATCCGCGCCGAGAACCGGCCCGGCGCCCCGGATGAGGATGGCGAGCCCACCGTGCGTGGCGCCCGCTTCGTGGTCCGCCTGCCGGCGGCCCCGCGGCAACTCCACGCCTGATGGTCACCCTTCACGGCGCCTGTATCGCGCTGTGCGAGACCGGGATCCTGATTCGCGGCCCGTCGGGCGCCGGCAAATCCAGTCTCGCGCTCCTGCTCGCCAACGCGGCCGACGGGGCCTTCGTGGCCGACGACCGCGTCGTCTGTACGGTGCGCGAAGGGCGACTCGTGGCCTGTCCCCATCCGAGCCTCGCCGGACGAGTCGAGATCCGGGGGCAGGGGATCCTGCCCATGGCCGAGCTCGGCATCCCGTTCCGCCCGGAGGTGGTTCTGGACCTCGCCGTCGATCTCGTGGAGACGGCACCGCGCCTGCCGGAGCCCCCCGAGGCGGCGGCGCTCCTCGGCCTGACCCTGCCGCGCCTCGTTCTCGACCGGGGCGTGCGCGCCGCCGGCCTCGCGCCGCTGCTCATCCGTGCGGCACTGCGAAAGCATCGGCCGTGACTTCGCAGCCGCACAGGCGGTTCGATTCGCCTAAGACTGGTATACCCCCATGGCGCAGCCGCTGCGGCCGTGGCATGATCGCGGAAATGTCCGGGCATAAAAGTCGCGTTCGCCTTGTGGGGGGCTGTGCGATGCACAACATGGCGGCATTCACAGGACGTTGGAACACGTGTCGATGATTGGCATGGTGCTCGTAACTCACGGGCTACTGGCGACCGAGTTCAAGGCCGCTCTGGAGCACGTGGTCGGCCCGCAGGATCAGATCGAGACGATCACGATCGGGCCGGAAGACGATATGGAATTGCGACGGCGGGACATCATGTCCGCGGTCTGTCGGGTGAATACCGGTGAGGGCGTGGTCGTGCTCACCGACATGTTCGGCGGCACGCCGTCGAACCTCGCCCTGTCCTGCATGAACGGCGGCTCGGTGGAGGTCGTGGCGGGCATCAACCTGCCGATGCTGATCAAGCTGGCCAGCGTCCGCGACGAGGAGAAGCTCGGCGACGCCGTGCTTCATGCCCAGGAAGCGGGCCGCAAATACATCAACGTCGCCTCGCGGGTTCTGGCGGGGAAGTAGTCTTCACGATCAGGCTTCCAGTACGGCCGCGGTCGGGGCCGTCCGCCGCGTGCTCACGGTGATTCCCACGGAGGCCGCGATCACCAATCCGATCGCCAGCCATTGGATGGGACTGATTCGCTCCCCCAGGAGAACGAGGCCGGCGCAGGCCGCCACGGCGGGTTCCAGGCTCATCAGGACGCCGAAGCTCTTCCGGTCGAGCCGGCGCAGCGCGAACATCTCCAGGGAATAGGGCAGGGCACTCGACATCACCGCCACGCCAAGGCCTGCGGCCAGGATGCCGGGGTTGAGCAGGGCCGGTCCGGCCTCCGACAGGCCGAAGGGCGCCACCACGATGGCCGCCGTGAACATGCCGAGGGACACGGCCTGGCCGCCGTCGATCCGCCCCGCGCGCTGTCCGAACAGGATGTAGAGCGCCCAGCACAGGGCCGCGCCGAGATCGAGCAGGATGCCGATCGGATCGAGTCCGTCCTGACCGGAGATCGGCAGGAGCAGCGCGAGTCCGGTGACCGCCACGCCGATCCACAGGAAATCCGACCGGCGGCGCGACGCGATCAGAGCGACGGCCAGCGGCCCGACGAACTCGATGGCCACGGCCGGTCCGAGGGGCAGCCGTGCCAGTGCGAGATAGAACAGGAGGTTCATCAGCCCGAGGGCCGTCCCGTAGAGGGCGATCCAGCCGGCCTCGCGCGCCGGGAGGCTGCGCCGCCAGGGCCGCCAGACGGCGACGAGGATCAGGGCCGAGAAGCCGACCCGCAGGGCGGACGTCCCGGATGCACCGACCGCCGGAAACAGGCTCTTGGCGAAGGTCGCGCCGCTCTGGAGGGAGACCATGCCGGTCACCAGCGCGGCGACCGGTAAAATGGAATGGAAAATCGGTGGCTCTACCTTGGGCATTTACCTATCGGTATCCATATCGATGAGGTTTTCTGTCTTACTTAATTAACACTCTAGGTTTAGCATAGGTAATGATCGACGAGGGTGGTTGATTTTTAATATTTCAACTCGGCTGCGAGTACAATATGAATGCTTTCAATAATATTCTATCGTCAATGCTGTCAAAGGGATATTTCCCAAAAGAATTGCCGCAAGCATTTACTTCAGAGAGTTTTGGTCAAAACGCTTTTTCTATAATTGAAGCGTGGCGAACGAGTGAGGTTTTTCAAACGAAGCCGGCCGGAAAGGTGCCTGGTACAGCCAAAAAAAAGAGCTCATCATTTAACTATGAATTAGCTCACGCCGATATGGAAGTCATATCTAAACCTAAGCGCGGTTATGAGCGTCGGGATATACATTTAACGCATCCAATTCCTCAGGCGTTGCTAACATACGAGATCGCAAATAATTGGCGATCCATTCAGAAATGGCTCGGGCGGCAAAAATTCTCGATAGACAAAATTAAAGTTTCTGAAAATTATCCTCGGTCAATAAAAGGCATTCAGTACAGTGTGCACCTTGCGAAGAAGGGGCACATCGAGGCAGTATCTAACTGGATTGTTAAGACAGATATATCTCGCTTCTATTCCACTATATACACTCATTCAATTCCGTGGGCGGCCTATGGGAAGGAAAGCGTCAAGTCAAATCTGAGAATGTATCAAGGATCCTTGGCCGACAGATTAGATGCATTAGTGAGAGCCAGCAATCGAAATCAAACGGTAGGAATTCCGGTTGGTCCAGAGACATCACGTGTTATTTCGGAAATCATTTCTTCGCGGATTGATGACAATTTTGGCTCGCTCGTTTCTGGTGTCGAAGAGGGTCGAGTTGATAGATTGCAGGATGATTGGCTCGTCGGCGCAGATACCTTCGAGCAGGCAGAAAACGTATTGTCAGTTATAACAAAAGTTTATAGAGAATTTGGTCTTGAAATAAACGGAAGCAAAACCACTGTAAATCGAATGATTGCTATAAGTGGAGGGGAATGGATCTCAGAAATTAACGCGTTTTTATCTCATAGATCTGGTGCGATCAAAGGTTCGCGTCTCCGTGAATTCCTATCGCTGACGCTCAGGCTCCAGGCAAAATATCCATATGAATCTGTTACGAGCTACACTCTAACGATCATAGAGTCGCAGAGAATATTTTCTGCCGATGTCGAAATCGTGGAAGCATTTCTGCTAAAAGCCGCCGTAATTTCGCCGATCTCAATGGACAGGATTTGCAGAATTATCATAAATCTGCAATTTACGTCTCATAATGTGTCAACCTCTCGGATAGGAAAAAGATTCGAGCGTTTAGCAGAAATAGCGATGGTGAATGGTAGCACCTACGAGGCTATCTGGCTTTTATATACTTTGCGCGGATTGAGAATTAGGTTAAATTCAAGGATTATTGTCGATCACATTGAGAATTATGCATCTAGTGTAGTCGCGCTCATTTTATTGGATATGCAAAGTAAGGGCTTGTGTGCGCGTGCCTTACCGAAGGACGAGTGGATCAGCCGACACGACAAGCAAGATATTTTAACAAGCTGGTCTTGGCTGCTTATGTATGAAGGCATACGCCTAGGTTGGATCCAAGATCGAAAGGCATTGATGAACGAGCCATTTTTTAGAGAAATGAGCAACCATAATGTATATTTTTATGATCAGACAAAAAACGTCAGAAACTCACGCAGTGTGATCAAAAATAACGTTAGACAACGGAAGATCGCGTCGGCGGAGGTCTCAACCTTTTTGAGAAAGATCCGAGAAATGTCCGCCGACGATTACTAACGCACTTTACAAAATGAACCGGCTCAGATCGGCGTTGGACGCCAGATCCTGAACCCGCTCGCGCACATAGGCTGCGTCGATCGGCACCGTCTCGCCGGAACGGTCTGTCGCGGTGAAGGAGATCTCGTCGATCACCCGTTCGAGAACCGTCTGGAGCCGGCGGGCACCGATGTTCTCCACCGAGGAATTCACCTCGACCGCGACCCGGGCGAGCGCGTCCACCGCGTCGTCCGTGAAGGACAGGGTCACACCCTCCGTTTCCATCAGCGCCACCGTCTGCTTGATCAGGCTCGCCTCGGTCGCGGTGAGAATCTGTTTGAAGTCGTCCACCGTCAGCGGCTGCAATTCCACGCGGATCGGCAGGCGGCCCTGCAGCTCGGGCAGGAGGTCGGACGGCTTCGAGACGTGGAAGGCGCCCGAGGCGATGAACAGGATGTGGTCCGTCTTCACCGGGCCGTGCTTGGTGGCGACCGTGGTGCCTTCGATCAACGGCAGAAGGTCGCGCTGTACGCCCTCGCGGGACACGTCGCCGGAGGACCGGCCCTCGCGGGCGCAGATCTTGTCGATCTCGTCGAGGAACACGATGCCGTTGTTCTCGACCTCGCCGATCGCCTCGCGGACCAGCGCCTCGTCGTCGACGAGCTTATCGGATTCTTCGGCCATCAGGGGCGCATAGGCGTCCCGGACCAGGATCCGGCGCGGCTTGCCGCGCTGGCCTCCAAGTGCCTTGCCGAGCATGTCGCCGATGTTGATCGCGCCCATGGAGGCCCCCGGTACACCGGGAATCTCGAACATCGGCATACCCGTGGGGGCGCCGGAGGTCAGCTCCAGCTCCACCTCCTTGTCGTCGAGCTCGCTGTTGCGGAGCTTGCGCCGGAAGCTGTCACGGGTGGCCTGGCTGGCGGTCGGCCCGACGAGGGCGTCGAGGAGGCGGTTCTCGGCCGCGGCTTCGGCCTTGGCCTTCACGCCCTCGCGCTTCACCTGCCGGGTCAGGCCGATCGCCACTTCGACGAGATCACGGATGATCTGCTCGACATCGCGGCCGACATAGCCGACCTCGGTGAACTTGGTGGCCTCGACCTTGAGGAACGGGGCGTTGGCGAGCCGGGCGAGGCGGCGGGCGATCTCGGTCTTTCCGCACCCGGTCGGCCCGATCATCAGGATGTTCTTGGGCGCGACCTCCTCGCGGAGCGGACCGATCAGCTGCTGGCGTCGCCAGCGATTGCGCAGCGCGATCGCCACGGCGCGCTTGGCGTCGTGTTGCCCGACGATGAAGCGATCGAGTTCGGACACGATCTCGCGCGGAGAGAACGTCGTCACCGCTGTGCCATCCCTGTTCCCGGCCCGAAATCGGCCCCGCGCCGGGAATGGGGTCCCGCGCGGCCCCGCGCAAGGGGGCGCCGCGTGGGCCGATAGCCGCCTCAATGCGCTGCCGGCACCGCTGCGACGTCGGGCTTGTCGTGCTGGCCGAACCGCTCGACCAGGGTCGAGCTGGCGGCGTTGAGGCCGACGACCTCAACGAGGCGCCCGCGGGCGCGGGCCTTCAGCACCACCCGGTCGAGGGCTGCGACGGCCGAGATGTCCCAGAAATGCGCCTCGTTGACGTCGATCACGAGACGCTCGACCGGCTCCAGCACGTCGATCGCCTCGGAGAACGTGCCGGCGGAGGCGAAGAACACCTGCCCGGTGATGCAGTAGGTGCGGGTCCGGCCATCGGCCGAGAGGCTGGAGGTGATCCGGTTGAGACGGGAGACCTTGCCGGCGAAGAACACGCCCGAGAGCAGCACGCCGACCAGCACGCCGATGGCAAGATCCTTCGTGGCCACGACGACCAGGACGGTGGCCAGCATCACCGCGGAGGATGGCAGCGGGTTGGTCCGCAGGCGGGCCAGGGAACGCCAGGAGAAGGTGTTGATCGAGACCATGATCATCACGGCGGTCAGGGCCGCCACGGGCACCACGGCGAGCAGATCCTGCAGCGCCACGAGGAGCAGCAGCAGGAAGGCGCCGGCCACCAGCGTCGAGAGGCGGCCGCGGGCGCCCGAGGAGACGTTGATCACCGACTGGCCGATCATCGCGCAGCCGCCCATGCCGCCGAACACCGCGGAGGCCATGTTGGCCACGCCCTGGCCCATGCATTCGCGGTTCTTGTCGCTGCCCGTGTCGGTCAGGTCATCGACGATCTGCGCGGTGAGCAGGCTCTCTAGCAGGCCGACCGCGGCCAACGTCGCCGCGTAGGGCAGCAGTATCCGCAGGGTCTCGAAGGTGAGGGGCACGTCCGGCAGGGCGAAGCTCGGCAGCGCCGAGGGCAGGGCGCCGAGATGGGCGACCGTGCGGACGTCGAGGTGGAAGATCGCGGTGATCGCCGTCAGCACCGCGATGGCGATGAGCGGGGCGGGGATCGCGCGGGTGATCCGCGGCACGCCGTAGATGATCGCCAAGCCCAGGGCGATGAGCCCGTAGGTCGCCGGCGTGACGCCGGTCAGTTCGGGCATCTGCGCCAGGAAGATCAGGATCGCCAGGGCGTTGACGAAGCCGGTCATCACCGACTGCGAGACGAACCGCATCAGCCGGCCCAACCGGAGGAGGCCGGCCAGGATCTGGATCACGCCCATCAGGATGGTGGCGGCGAAGAGGTACTGCACCCCGTGGTCGCGCACGAGCTCGACCATCACGACGGCGGTGGCGGCGGTGGCGGCCGAGATCATGGCGGGGCGGCCGCCCGCGAAGGCGATGGTGCAGGCGATGACCACGGAGGCGTAGAGGCCGACCTTCGGGTCGACGCCGGCGATGACCGAAAAGCCGATGGCCTCAGGGATCAGCGCGAGGGCGACGACGATCCCCGAGAGGGTGTCGCCGCGGATGTTGGATGTCCACGACCGGAGAAACCCAGTCTGTCCGGGTGAGCTGAGTGACATGCTTGATTCCGCACGAGCGGCGTGCCCGCGTCGCTGGCGGGTCATGGCGCGTCTCGAATGCGTGGTCCGGCGGATCGGCGGCCGGAAGAGCCACCCGGGCTTTCACCGGGTCCTTGCGAATGCGCGGACCCTAGGGGCCTGCGCGCTGCAATGCAACATCCGCGCGCGGCGGCGGGACCGTCAGGCCGCCCGGACCTGCGCCACGAAGCCCGCCACCTCGCTCCCCAGCCCGTTGGAGCGGCGGGCGATGTCGGCGGCGGCCGCCAGCACCTCCGCGGCGCTCGCGCCGGTCTCGCGGGCTGCACCCAGGACCAGCGCCATGGTCTCGGTGACGGAGCGGGTGCCGCTCGCGGCCTCCGAGACGCTGCGGGCGATTTCCTGCGTGGCCAATTGCTGCTCCTCGACGGCCGCGGCCACACCGAGGGCGATGCCGTGGACCTGCTCGATCGTGCCGCCGATCTCCTCGATCGCGGCGACGGCCTCGTGGGTCGCCGCCCGCATGGCGGCGATCTGCCCGGCGATCTCTTCGGTGGCCTTGGCGGTCTGTGTGGCCAGATCCTTGACCTCGGTGGCGACGACCGCGAAGCCGCGCCCGGCCTCGCCGGCGCGGGCGGCCTCGATCGTCGCGTTGAGCGCCAGCAGGTTGGTCTGGCCGGCAATCGTGGAGATGAGGGAGACGACCTGCCCGATGCCCTCGGCGCTGCGGGCGAGGGCCTGGACGCTCGTCCGGGTCCGCCGCGTCGCTTCGACGGCTCCCTCGGCCGCGGTGGAGGTCTGCGTGACCTGAACGCCGATCTCGCTCGCCGTCGCGGCGAGTTCCTCGGTGGCGGCGGCGACGGCCTCGACGTTGTAGGCAGTGGTCTCGGCGGCGCGGGTCACAGCCTGGGACTGCGTGCCGGCGTGATCGGCGTTGCCCGCCATGGTGGCGGCGGCGCGTTCCAAGCCGGCTGCCGCTCCGGCCAGGTGATCGACCAGCCCGCCGAGGTTGCTTTGGAACTGATCGGCGAGCCCGGCCATCTCGGAACGCTTGCGCGCCGCCGTATCGACCCGCATCCGCTCGTGCTCGTGCCGGAGGGTCTCGGCCTCGCGCATCGTGTCGCTGAAGACCTGCATGCTGGTCCAGATCGCCCCGATCTCGTCGCGCCCCGGCTTGATCGCGGGCAGGGTCAGGTCGCCGCGCGAGAGGCGCTGGATCGCCTCCGAGACCGCCCGCAGCGGCCGGGCGATCTGCCGCTGCCCGATGAGCAGGCCCAGAGCGCAGCAGATCGCGGTTCCGGCCAGCGCGAGGCCGAGGAGGAGCAGAGTCCGCGCCTGGAACAGCGCCTGGGTGTCCGACTTGATCGCCGCCATCTCGGTCCGGCCCTGCTTCACCAGGGCATCGATGCTCGCCTGGAAGACCTTGCGGTTGGCGCGGTTGGCGTCGTTGAAGCCGAGTTCGGCGGCCGCCTTGGGGCCGGTCGTGTCGCCAGCCTCCGCGAGGGCGCTGCGCAGGGTCCGGAACGCCTCGGCATTGCGCACCATGGCGTCGAAGAGCGGGCGCTCGGCCTCGGTCACCCGCGGCGCCCAGTCCGCCCGGAGCGCGTCCATCTCGGCCAGACCCTTGCGGATGCCGACGGTGTACTTGGCCGCCTCCGTCCGGTCGGCGGAGGCGTAGACGCCCCGCGAATCCATGGTCACTTCGGCGGCGAGGCGGTTGAAGTTGGCGGCGTCGAGCGCCCGGATCGAGGCGTTCTCGACGCTCGTGAGGGAATGCTCGAAGCTTCTCAGCGTCGCGACGCTGACCCCGGCCACGATCAGCGTCGTCAGGCTGCACGCGCCGACGAAGCCCAGAAGTTTTCCGCCGATTTTCATTGAGATCCAACCGCAGAGGCTCGATTGGCGCTAAAATGCCGGTTATTCGTCAAAGCCGCGTAAACTAATCGCCGTCGGCATTATTTGTTTTGACGAACGGGCCTCCGTCGCCGGAAGCCCGCTGCGCGGCACCGCTCAAGCCGCGCGGACGCTCACGAGGAACCGGTCGACCTCGGCGGTCAGCTTCTCCGATTGCCGCGAAAGCTCGGACGCCGCGTCGAGCACCTGGCCGGCCGCCATGCCGGTCTCCTCGGCGGCGCCCGCGACACCCGAGATGTTGCTCGTCACCTCGCCGGCGCCGACCGCCGCCTGCGCGACATTCCGGACGATCTCCTGCGTGGCCGCGCCCTGTTGCTCGACTGCGGCGGCGATCGAGGTGGCGACGCCACTGATCTCCCGGATCCGCTCGGTGATGCCGCCGATCGACGTCACGGCCTGACCGGTCACCGCCTGGATCTGCGCGATCTGGCCGGAAATCTCGTGGGTCGCCTTCGCGGTCTGCTCGGCCAGCGCCTTCACCTCGGCGGCGACGACGGCGAAGCCCTTGCCGGCGGCACCGGCGCGGGCGGCCTCGATGGTGGCGTTCAGCGCCAGCAGGTTGGTCTGGCCGGCGATGTTCGAGATCAGGCCGACCACGTCGCCGATCCGCGATACGGAATTGCTCAGCTCCTGGACCAGGGCGCCGGTCTGGTCGGCGTCCGAGACGGCGCGCTGCGCCAGATGGGCCGAACCGTCCACCTGCCGGCCGATTTCCTGGACCGAGGAGCCCAGCTGCTCGGCCGCCGCCGCCACCGTGTTCACGTTGGTGGCCGCCTCTTCGGCGGCTGCCGCCACCGTGGTCGACTGGCTCGACGTCTCGGAGGCGGTCGCCGACATGGTCCGCGCGGTCGCCTGCAGCTCCGTGGCCGAGGACGACACCATCCCGACGATCCCGCCCACGGCGCGATCGAAGCTGTCGGCCAGCTCGATCATGGTCCGGCGCCGCTCGGCCGCCGCCGCCGTGTCGGCGATCCGCTTGATCTCGGCATCCTCGGCCGCCTTCCTGGCGACCATGGTCTTGATTCCCTCCACGGCCCGCCCGACCGCGCCGATCTCGTCGCCGCGTCGGGCCTCCGCGATCTCGGCCTCGATCTCACCCCGGGCCATCCGCTGGAGCACCGCGACGAGCCGGCCGAGCGGGCGGGTCAGCATCGCGAAGACCAGGAACGCCAGGAGCACTGCAATGACGACGCTGGCCACGCTGCCGAGAAGACTGGCCAGATAGGCCGCGCTGAACGAGCGCCCCTGTTCGTCGCTGCGGGCCGCGAGAAGCTCCCGCTCGGCTTGGTCCGCGTCGGCAAGCTTCGCGCGCAGGGCGTCCATGGACGCCTTCCCGGCGCCGCTCGCCTCGATCTGGCGCGCCGCGTCGAGCTGGCCCGCCTCGACGAGGGCGATCTCGTTCCGGGCGATGTCGTTCGACCAAGTCGCGGCCAAGCTGTTCACGGCCGCCAGGCGCGCCTGCTGCGCCGCGTTGTCCACCGTGAGCGTCTGCGCGGTCTCCAGCGCCGTCTTGTACGCCTTCTGACCGTTGCGGAACGGCTCCAGAAATTTCGGATCGCCCGAGAGCAGGTAGCCGCGGAGCCCCGTTTCCTGGTTCAGCATCGACTGCGTCACGCCGTCGAGCGCAGAGATGACCTGGTAGGTATGCTCCGTAAGATGATTGACCCGCTCGATCGACGTTAGATGACTGTATCCGATCGCACTGATCCCAACAGTGACCGCCGCTAAGCTACCGAAGGCCGCGGTCAGTTTCGTCACGATGCGGACGTCATTAATCAATCGCATAGTTCAGCCCTCAGCGCGCATGTTGCGCGACGAATTTTGCTTATTATGGGCCGACTATGCACTTTACAGCGTGAAAATTCCCTTACCGATGCAGTCGTCGTCGTAAATCTCGGCTGGAGCTGTGCCGCGAGATGGCGGACCCGGCGCTCAAATTTCAGTGATGGATCCGGAAGCTCTCGAACGCAGTAGATCAAGCGCACGAATTTTAGCTAATATGACCGTTTTTACATCAATAAATTGATTGATCGTCGAATTTTCATTGTAAAATTTAGGATTGAGAGGATCTCATGAAGTCGGCTGGAGCCGCTTCTTTTCCTCATTGCACGCGAATACGACCTGCAGGGCAGAGCCCGCTGCGGGTGCGATGGGGATGCACCGCTTAGCCCGCCCCGGCGGGGCATGAGCGCCCCGACGATCCGGATGCGGGCGGCCACGGTGCGAGAAGCGGCGTCGATCGTACGGTGTCGACGCCGGCTCAGGCCGCAGCCGCGGGAGATCAGGCTTCGAGGGTCTCGATCACCAGATTGCCGTTCGTGTAGACGCAGATCTCCGCGGCGATCCCCATGGCGCGCCGGACGATCGCCTCTGCATCGAGGTCTCCGTCTTCCAGCGCGCGGGCGGCCGCCAGGGCGTAATTGCCGCCCGAGCCGATGGCCATGACGCCGCTTTCCGGTTCCAGAACGTCGCCCGAGCCCGACAGAAGCAGGCTGACATCGCGGTCGGCAACCAGCATCATCGCCTCGAGGCGGCGGAGGTAGCGATCCGTCCGCCAATCCTTGGTGAGTTCGACGCAGGCCCGCGTCAGCTGACCGGGATATTGCTCAAGCTTGGCTTCGAGGCGTTCGAACAGGGTGAAGGCGTCCGCCGTGGCGCCGGCGAAGCCCCCGATCACCGCGCCCTTGGCCAGGCGCCGGACCTTGCGGGCATTCCCCTTCACGATGGTCTGGCCCAGGCTGACCTGACCGTCGCCGCCGATGACGACACGGCCGCCCTTGCGCACCATCAGGATCGTGGTCGCGTGCATCTGGGGCACCGCGCCCCGGTCTTCATACCTGAATGCATCCTGGCTCAAGGTTCGGCTCCGCTCTCGATCGCGCCGAGATGGGGAGCTTCGCCGGCCGAGTCCAGCCGGAAGGGGCGGTGGGGCGCCCTCTATTCGGCCACAGGCTCGAAGCTCCGCACAGGACCCGCATCCTGCAGGATCGATTGCGCCGCGGCCTCGGCCAGGAGGGCGTAGCCGCGATCGGCCATGTGCAGCCCGTCAGCGGCGAAGAGCTGCTTGGTGGTCAGCTTACCCTCGCGCACCCAGCCGTGCATGAGATCGGCACGGCGGATCACCGGAACGTCGAGGTCGTCGCCGATGCTGCGGACCGCGTCACGGAAGCGGGAGGCGCCCGGCGTGGCTTCCAGCTTCGGGCACCATTGCGGCTCCATCAGCACCACGTCGATCCCGGCCTCGCGGATCCGGCGGATGGCCGACACGGTGGCCTCGCGGAAATGTTCGACCGAGACCCCGCGCAGCGGGTCGTTGCTGCCCGTCTGCCAGATCACGAGCTGCGGTTCGGCCGCGATAACGTCCCGGTCGAGCCGCGCCAGCATGTCGTCGACGTGCTCGCCGCCGATCCCGCGATTGATGACCGCGACGTCGATTCCGTGCAGCTTCTTGCGCAGGTCGATCTGGAGGCGGGCCGGGTAGGCGTTGGCCGGGGTCGACGCGCCGATACCCTGCGTCGAAGACGAGCCGAAGGCCACGATCTTCAGCGGTGCGCCGATGGCGATCTGACGGGCGACGTGCGGCAGGTCTGGGCTCTCACGCAGGTCGAGACCCAGCATGTCGAGCGATTCGGGCAGGAGGTCCGCATAGGCCAGAACCGCCGTCGGCAGGACCAGCAAGGCGCTGAGCAAGCCCAGACGGCGCAGCAGTTTGCGGGCGGGGAAGGCAGTGTTCAGCGACTTGGACACGGGACCGACGGCTCCGGCTCACGTGAGCGTTAGATACAGTCTGACACACGGTGCTGAAAAGAGCGGTTCCGTGCCGACCTTGAAAACACACTGAATTCGTAACGCAAAATTAGGCGGCTTTTGGGGCTGGCGACCGGCCGGCCCCCGAAACGGCGCCGACGCGACGTTTCGGCAGGATGCTGCCGCATCCGGCATGAACCATGCGACCGGTGCTGGGCGCATCTCCGTGAGGGCGGCGGAGCGCGTGGTCAGGGTTTCGGGCGCGATCCCCGACCGGCTTGAGGCCTCCATGAACCGTCCCCCGGTCGGCCGCTTGCGCATCGCGATCCTCACGCACTCGACCCATCCGCGCGGCGGCGTGGCCCACGCTCTGGCTCTCGGAGAGGCCCTGTGCCGGCTCGGCCACGAGGCGGTCGTCCACGCCCCCGATCCGACCGGACGCGGCTTCTTCCGCGCGGCGCGATGTCCGGCGATCTCGGTCGCGGCTAAGCCGGTGGGCGGATCGGCTGCCGCGCTGGTCGGTGCCCGGATCGCCGACTACCTCGCCCATTTCTCCACCCCCGCCGCCTGCGACTTCGATGTGTTTCACGCTCAATGCTGCATCAGCGGCAACGCCCTCGCCACGTTGACCCGCCGCCGCCTCATCCCGGGCTTCGTGCGCACCGTCCACCACATCGACGCGTCTACGGATGCGCAGCTTGCGCAGTGGGAGGAGCGGGCGATCCTCGATGCCGGGCGCCTGCTCTGCCTCAGCCGGACCTGGGCGGCGACGCTGGCCGTGGAATACGGCGCCCGGGCCGAGGTGGTCGGCACCGGCGTGGATAGCGCGACCTACACGCCCGATCCCGGACCGGAGGACGAGGCTCTCCGTCGAAGCCTCGGTCTCGGCGGCGGCCCGGTCTTCCTCAGCGTCGGCGGGTTCGAGGCGCGCAAGAACACGTTGGCGGTGATCGAGGCCTTCGCGGCCCTGCGTCGCGCCCATCCCGGCGCGCAGCTCGTCGTGGCCGGCGGCGCCTCGCTGCTCGACCATGCGGGATACGAGGCCCGCTGCTGCGCCGCCCTCGAGCGCGAGGGGCTCGCGGTCGGCACCGGCCGTCCGGTGATCCGCACCGGCCCGGTGGACCAGGCAGACATGCCGAGCCTCTACCGGATCGCCGATACCCTGGTGTTTCCCTCGCTCATGGAAGGCTACGGCCTGTGCGTCCTGGAGGCCATGGCCTGCGGCACGCCGGTGATCGTCTCCGCCCGTCCGCCCTTCACCGAGTATCTCGCCCCCGGCGAGGCCCTGTCGGTGAACCCGGAAGACACGGGCGCCATCGCGGCGGCCATGGAGGCGAGTCTCGAACCGGGCCGGCGGGGGCGCCTGCGCAATGCCGGCCGGGAGGTCGCCCGGGCCCATGTCTGGGACGCCTGCGCCGCGCGCCACCTGCCGACCTACGCGGAACTGGCGCCCCGGGACGCGCCGGTGCTGCCGGCCGCGACGGGGGCGGCGGCCTGGAACACCCTTCGGATCCCCCGCGATGCCTGAGATGCGTTTCCATATCCGCTGGCCGGATGGCACCCGCGAGGCCTGCTACGCGCCCTCGCTGGTGATCAAGGAGCACCTCGCGGTCGGGCAGGACTATCCCGTCGCGGAATTCGTCGCCCTGAGCCGCCTTGCCCTGGGCATCGCCAGCGCGCGCGTCCGCGCCCGCTACGGGTTTCCCTGCGGCCGCGCCGAGGCGCAGCTCGCCCGGATCGAGGAAACCGCGCGCCGGCAGGCGCCGGGAACCGTGCACGTCGAATCCTTCGAGGTCTGACGCCGGGCTTCGATCGGCCCGGCCGCGGGGCTTCGGACCCCAGGGGGACGGGAGCGCCGTCCGCGACGAACGACCTTGCGGCGAGGCGACGCAGGACGGGTGAGCGTCCCCGGCGGGTTGTCCGCAGGATCGATGGGACGAGGACAGGCGTCGGCGATGATGACCCGGATTGCGGCGGCCCTGGTCCTGGCCGCGTCACCCGCCGCGGCGCAGACGCGGCCGTCCAGCACGGCCATGACCTGCCAGCAGACGATCCGCCTCGTTCAGGCCCGGGGCGCCCTGGTCCTGGGGACCGGCGGCATGACCTACGACCGGTTCGTCCGCGACCGGTCGTTCTGCGAGCCCACCGAGATCGCCAAGCGCGCCTTCCGTCCGACCTGCGACAACCCGAACTGCCTGATCGGCTACACCTGCTACGAGCCGGGGGCCGGCGACTGGTTCGGCGCTGATTATTAGTCCGCTTACTGGTCCGCGGCGTCGTTGGAGCGCCCCGGCGGCCGTCAGCCCGCGTCCGGTGCGGCGCGCGCGGGTTCGAGGGCCACGATCACCCGGCGATCCCCCGCCCGGCGGGTGAAGCCCGTCGCGTCGAGGTGCTCCAGCAGGGGGATCGAGAACTTGCGCGAGATTCCCAGCGTGGCGCCCGCTTCCCGGGCCAGGAAGCCCATGTCGGGCGTCCCGGCCTCGGGGAAGGCCTCCACGAGGCGGGTCTTGGCGGTGGCGACCGCCTCCCGGTGGAACAGGACGGCGCGGCGCTGGACCCGGTCGACGGCGCGGATCACCGTGCCGGCGCCCACGAGGTAGGTGAGCGCTTCGCGCCGCCGCACGTCGCGTCCGATGGCCTCCGCCTCGTCGGGCGGGCTGAGTCCGGCGCGGCGGAAGACCTGTTCCAGCCGGCGGGCGGCCTCGCTCTCGTTGCGGGCCGGGTCGAACTCGGCTCGCCGCCACAGGGCGCCCGCCTGGGCGACAGCGCCCGCGGCCGCGAGGTCGCGCAGCACCGCACCGGTCACCGTCTCGGGCAGCGCCAGGGCACGGGCGAGCCGCTCCAGGGCGATCCCGTGATCCATCGGGTTGTCGCGGTGATGGTGGGCGAGGGCCGCCAGCGTGCCGCTGCGCAGGGCCGCGAAGGCTGCGGCGCCGATGTAGCGGTCGCCGATCGCGCGGGCGCCCGCTTCGGAGAGAATCTGCCGGGCGCGCTCCGGCGCGATGCCGGCGATCCGGGCGAGTTCGGTGAGGGGTGCCCCGGCCGCGCCCAGCTGACCGAGGCGGACCGTGATCGCCTCTCCGGCATGGCCTGCCGCGAGTGCGGCCAGGTCCGCCATGACCCGCGGGTCGTGGCGCCGACGGCGGCGGCTCGCCGGATCGAGGATCCGCCCGCCCGCCACCGTGACGGAGGGCGAGTCGAGCCGCAGCACGAAAGGCTCCCGTGCCGGCACGGCGACCGGTTCGCCGAGATGGAGTTGGGCCTGGGTGCTGGCGCCGGGCTCCAGGGCATCACGGTCGAGCAGGCGCAGCCGCGCCTCGACCTCGGTGGTCCCGAACAGAAGGCGACAGGCCGAGCCGCCCGCCAGGGCGTCCGCACCGGCCGCCGCGGTGATCGCCACGTCGAGCCACGCGCTCGGGGCGAGCAGGCCCGGCGGCGACAAAGCCTGCCCGCGGGCGACCTCGTCGAGGTCGATCCCGCGCAGGGCGACGGCGGTGCGGCGCCCGGGCTGGGCGCGCTCCACCGCACGTCCGTGAATCTGGAGGCCACGCACCACCGCCGTGCGGCCGCCGGGCGCGATCTCCACCGTGTCGCCGACCGCGAGCGGTCCGCGCCGCAGCGTCCCGGTGACGACGGTGCCGAATCCCGGCCGGGAGAAGACCCGGTCCACCGGAAGATACGGGAAGCCGTCGTCGCGGCCGGGCTCCGTCTCGTCCAGCAGCCCCGACAGGGCGGCCGACAGCTCCGGCAGGCCGGCGCCGGTGACGGTCGACGTGGCGATGACCGGACCGGCCGCGATCCCCGCGCGGGCGGCGGCGGCGGCGATCTCGGCCGCGCGGGCCGCCACGGTCTCGGGTGTCGCCAGGTCCGCCTTGGTCAGCGCCAGCACACCGCGGCGCACGCCGATGAGGCGGGCGATCTCCAGATGCTCCACCGTCTGCGGCTTGATGCCCTCGTGCGCGTCCACCGCCAGCAGGACGGCCCGCATGCCGGTGGCGCCGGAAATCATGGCGCGGACGAACCGCTCGTGGCCCGGCAGATCCACGAGGTCGATCTCACCGCGATCGGACGCCAGCAGCGCGAAGCCCGGCACGATGGATACGCCTCGGGCGCGCTCCTCCTTCAGCCGGTCGGTCTCGACGCCCGTGAGCGCCCGGACGAGGGCCGTCTTGCCGTGATCGACGTGCCCGATCACGCCGACGAGGAGTGTCTTCAATGCAGTCACCGACCGGACCATCTCCGCGGTGCCGCCGTCCACTCGGGGCGCACCGCTCGCGCGAAAGGAGAATCCGCCGCGCCGGCGCGTTGCGGCGCCGTTGGCCGCCGGACGGTCGGGGCGGGGGCGTACGCGGCAGATGGATTGTGGACAATTTGTCTTGCCACGTCGTGCCGTTCCGGGAAAGCGCGTTTTTAACGCAGTGCAGCATGGGGCTTCCGTGCCGGAGTGCCGCGCTCTCTGCTTGACGCCGGGAGGCCCGCCGCCTTTGGTGGATTGGGTGCGTCGGACGGTCACGCCCCGATGCCGATGCCTCGGGGGCCGATGCAACCCAGGGGCATCTGTGCATCGTTAGGCGAGGCAGGTCATCAAGAGGAGCGTATGAGCGACACCGAGAGCCACGCCGCCGAGGAACCCCGCGAGGTCGAGTTGAAGCTCGACTGCGCCGGTGCGGACCTGACGGCGCTCGCGTCCCACCCCCGGCTGAAGCACGCGGCGACAGCCGAGCCCGAACGGTTGGTCACCACCTATTACGACACCCCCGACGGCGCGCTTCGCGAGGCCGGCTTGACCCTCCGGGTGCGCGCCAAGGGCGGCCGGCACGTCCAGACCGTGAAGGCCGGGAGCGGCGGCGTCGGCCTGTTCGACCGGGCCGAGTGGGAAACCGAGATCGCCGGGGAAGCGCCGGACCCGGCCGCCTGGGCCGACACGGCGGCGGAGCGGATCCTGCGCAAGGCCGACGCCCCTCTCGAGCGGGTCTTCTCCACCGTCGTGATGCGCCGGGAGATCCCGGTGGAGGAGGGCACGTCCCGGATTCTCGTCACCCTGGACGAGGGCCAGGTCGAGACTGCGCGGGGCCGTGCGCCGCTCTGCGAAGTCGAGCTGGAACTTCAGGACGGCGACCCGGCCGATCTGTTCGTCCTGGCCCAGTCCCTCGCCGAGACCGTGCCGCTGCGCCTCGGCGTGCGCGCGAAGAGCGCGGTCGGCTACGCCCTGCTCGACGGGCGCGGCCCGGCGGTGGTTAAGGCCGAGCCGGTGGACCTGCCGGAGGGAGCGAGTGCCGGGGACGTCTTCCGTCACGTGGCGCGCGCCTGCCTGCGCCACATGCGCCTCAACGAGACCGCTTTCCTGGAGGGGGGGCGCCCGCCCGAGGCCCTGCACCAGATCCGCGTCTCCCTGCGGCGCCTGCGCTCGGCGCTGTCGCTGTTCGGCCCGATGCTGCAGGCCGATCCCCGGGCCGCGGGCTTCAACGATTCGATCAAGCAGGTCACCGAGCCATTCGGTCACGCCCGCAACCTCGACGTGTTCCTCAGCGACACGCTTCCGGATCTCGCGAAGCAGCGGCCCGACGAGCCCGGCCTCGACGCGCTGCGCCAGCGGGCCGAAGCGGAGCGCGCCGTCGCCTACGAGGCCGTGATGGCGACCCTGGAAAGCCCGCGATGGCGCGCGCTCATCATCGACTTGGCCGGCTGGGTCGAGGCGGGGTCCTGGGCCGACGGGCCCGACGCCGCCGTCGACGGGCGGCACTTCGCGGCGCAGGTGCTCGACAAGGCGCGGTCGCGGCTGAAGAAGCGCGGGCGCGGTCTCCGACACCTCGACCCGCATACCCGCCATCGGGCCCGGATCGCCGCCAAGAAGCTGCGCTACGGTGCCGAGTTCTTCGCCGATCTCTACCGAAAGAAGAAGGCGGTCCGCCGGCAGGAGAAGTTCGGCGCCGCGCTCTCGGACCTGCAGGACCATCTCGGCGCACTCAACGATCTGGAGACGGCCCGGTCGATGACCGAGAGCCTGTCCGGCCCGCCGATGCCGGGACCGGACGACCCCGGGGCGCAGAAGCTGCTCGACGCCGCCGCAGAGGCCCGGTCCGACCTCCTCGACGTCAAGCCGTTCTGGCGCTGACGCGATCCGGGCCGCCCTGCGGGCCGGAGCCGGGTCTGCGCGGCGCCCCTCGTGAGGGCGGTGCCGCGCAGGCCATCCTGCCCTGCGCGCCCGGCATCTCGTCGTCTCCGGGGGGCGTCTGATCCGGAGAGGCGGATTCGGGATCGTCGAGAACTCTGACCGTCGGGGGAGCCCGGCGCCGCAACGGCGACCCGCGTCGACGGGGCGAGCGCCCGAACCGTACCGGAGGCCGAACGGGTCGATCCGCGTCGCGCCGAGCCACGGAACGCGCTTTTTGACGGACGGAGCGCCGACCGACCCGGGGCGTTTATCGGCGCGGGATACAGATCCGGCGCCCGCCGGCCCGGTCGATAGCGGCGGAGTATTGCCCGGGGGAGACCGCCGCCGGCTCGAAGCGCGGGCCTGGGGGGCACCCGAACGTCGTTCCGGCGGCGTGACGACGTGCACGGCTTCCGCGGAGGGGGAATCGCTGAAGCCGCATTTCGCCGGCCGCGCTTTGGAACGCGGTCGACCGAAAAACTCGCATGGCCATGTTGCCGAAGGATGTCTGGTCTCGGGATCCGCCCCCTTTTATGGGCTGACCTTCGGGGATGGGTTTCCTCCGCGCCGCCGTCTGCTATCCCTCCCGATCACTCCCGACGTCCGACCTTGCCGCCGACAGTCCCGAATGAGCCTTTTGCGCGACCTCTTCGGCCATGTCGGCCGTACCGTGACGGCCTATGCCGGTGACAAGGCGCTGATGCTCGCGGCGGTCTCGGCCGCGGCCAACGTCATCGTCGCCGACGGCGAAGTCGCCGGTCCGGAATTCGACGCGGCTCTGCTCGGCCTGAAGGCCGACCCGGTCCTGATGAAGGGCTACGACGCTTTGATGCTGGAGACCGAACTCTACGAGGGCATCGCCCGGGCGCGGACCCGGCTCGGCCGGGCCGAAAATCTGCGCCATGTGGCGGCGGTCGCCGAGCGCCCCGCGAACCAGCGCGAGAACGTCTTCCTGATCGCCGCGGACGTCGCCGATCAGGACGGGATCAGCAACATCGAGGCGAGCGCCCTCGGCGAGATCGCCGTAGCCCTGCGGGTCGACGCGATCGGACTGCTCCGCGCGAATCCGGTCCGACGCCCGCCGGTCTGACAGATCCGGTTGGCATCGCGGTTGCTCGGCGCGGACGCGCTGCCCAGCCGGCCGCGCCCGCCTATAAAGACCCCGTCGCACGGCGACCCGCCGTGAAAGGAACCGGCATGGCCGAGAAAAGCCTCAGCAAGACCCACAACCTGCGCGCCGATGGTGCGCGACTCTGGGCGACGATCCTGGAGACCGCGGCGTTCGGCGGCACGCCGGCCGGCGGCATCAACCGCCTGACGCTCTCGGCCGAGGACGGCCAGGTCCGCGACTGGTTCCGGGAGGCCTGCGAGGCGGCCGGGCTGACGGTGTCGGTCGATGCGCTGGGCACCCAATACGCCCTGCGGCCGGGCCGGGACATGGCCCGCAAGCCGATCGCCTTCGGCTCGCATCTCGACACCCAGCCCACCGGCGGCAAGTTCGACGGCGTCCTCGGCGTCCTGGCGGGCCTCGAGGTGATGCGCAGCCTGAACGATGCCGGGATCGAGACCGACGCGCCGCTGCTCGTGGTCAACTGGACCAATGAGGAAGGCTCGCGCTTCGCCCCCGCCATGATGGCCTCGGCGGCCTATGCGGGAGACTTCACCACCGACGAGATCCTGGCCAAGCGCGACGCCGCCGGCACGACGGTGGCGGAAGCCCTCGATGCCATCGGCTATCGCGGGGTCGAGGCCGTCGGCACGCGGGAGATCGGCGCTTTCGTGGAACTGCATATCGAGCAGGGCCCGATCCTGGAAGCCGAGGGCAAGACCATCGGCGTGGTCGAGGGCGGCCAGGGCATCATGTGGTTCGACGGCGTCATCACCGGCTTCGAGAGCCATGCCGGCACCACGCCGATGCCGCGCCGCCGGGACGCGCTGCTCGCCCTCTCCGAGTTCGCCCTCGCGGCCGAGCGGATCGCCCTGGCGCACGCGCCCTCTGCCGTGGCCACGATCGGCGAGGCCGCGATCCTGGCGCCGTCCCGCAACGTCGTGCCGGGCCGGGTCGCCTTCACGGTGGATGTGCGTGACCCGCGCTCAGCGACCCTCGACGCCATGGAGGCGGACCTGGCCGAGGCGGCCGCCGAGATCGCTGGACGCCGTCGCCTGGAGATCGCGCTGACGCGGATCTGGCGGAAGGAGCCGGTGCCGTTCGATCCCGCCATCGTGGCGGCGATCGATGCGGCCGCCGAGAGCCTGGGGCATGCGCGGCGCCGAATTATTTCGGGCGCCGGCCACGATGCCTGCAACCTCGCCGCCAAGGTGCCCGCCGCGATGATCTTCGTGCCGTGCAAGGACGGGATCAGCCACAACGAGGCCGAATCCGCCACACAGGCCGACTGCGCGGCCGGCGCCGACGTGCTGCTGCAGACCGTGCTCCGTCTCGCCAACGCCCCGCGCACCTAGAAACCTGCAGCTTGGTGGTTCCGGCCGCACAGGAGAAGCGGCGCGCCGAGTCTCGGACGTCGCCGATCCGAGACCGCGTTGCCGTCGTCCCGGGCTCGCCTCCGGCGCCTCGGAATGATGGCAGCGCAGCCGCAAGCCCCTCGGTCCGGAGGTGTACCGCGGCGGAAAATCCCGTAAGGACCGCTCCATGAGCGCGCGATCCTACCGCGACGCCAAGGGCCGGCCGCTCGTCGCGGTGACCGGCATCGGCGTCGTTTCCTCCCTCGGTCGGGGACAGGCCGATACCTGGACGGCCATGACCGAGGGCCGGTCCGGCATCCATGCCATCGCGCGGTTTCCCACCGACGGTCTGCGCACGCGCATCGCCGGGACGGTGGACTTCCTCGACACCGATCCCCTCGTCGCGCCGCTCCTGTCGGAGCGGTTCGCCGCCGTCGCCGCCGAGGAAGCGGTGGCGCAGGCCGGGATCGGCACCAGCGGCGATTTCCCGGGCGCGCTGTTCATCGCGGTCCCGCCGGTGGAGATGGAATGGCCCCAGCGGCAGGCGCTGGCCGAGGCCGCGGGCGGCGACGGTCCGGTCGACTATGCCGGCCTGCTGCGGGCTGCCGCGACGCGCCGCTTCGATCCCTGGCACGACCTGTTCATCTTCGGCACGGTCGCCGACCGCATCGCCGACCGTTTCGGCACCAAGGGCTCGCCGATCTCGCTCTCCACCGCCTGCTCGTCGGGGGCCACGGCGATCCAGCTCGGCGTCGAGGCGATCCGGCGCGGCGAGACCGCGGCGGCGCTCTGCATCGGCACCGACGGGTCGGTGAACCCGGAATCGCTGATCCGCTTCTCGCTGCTCTCGGCGCTGTCCACCCGCAACGATGCGCCGGAAGCGGCTTCGAAGCCGTTCTCGAAGGACCGGGACGGCTTCGTGATGGGCGAGGGCGCGGCCGCTCTGGTTCTTGAGGACGCCGAGGCCGCGATCGCCCGGGGCGCCGCGATCCTCGGCTACGTCCTCGGCTGCGGCGAGAAGGGCGACGGCTTCCATCGCACCCGCTCCAGTCCCGACGGCGCGCCGATCATCGCGGCGATCCGGGCCAGCCTGGAGGATGCCGGCGTCGCGGCCGAGGCGATCGACACGGTGAACGCGCACGGCACCTCGACGCCGGAGAACGACAAGATGGAGGCCCTGGGCCTGGGGGCCGTGTTCGGCGCCCGCGCGGCCAGCCTGCCGGTGACCTCGAACAAGTCGATGATCGGCCACACCCTCACGGCGGCGGGCGCCATCGAGGCCGCGGTCTCGCTCCTGACCATCCGCCACGGCCGTATCCCGCCGACCATCAACCACCGGGTGCCGGACCCCACCATCGCCCTCGACATCGTCGAGACCGCCCGCGACCTGCCGGTGCGCACGGTGCTGTCGAACTCGTTCGGCTTCGGCGGCCAGAACACCTGCCTGGTCTTCGGCGCGGAGCCCGCGTGAGCGCCGCACCTGCCCAGAGCCGCGTCCTCGTGACCGGCGGCGCGTCCGGAATCGGCGCCGCGATCGTCCGCGCCCTGGCCGAGGCCGGGCTGAGCGTCGACTTCACCTATCGCGCCTCCGCCGAGGCCGCGCAGGCCTTGCTGGCCGACCTGCGTGCGGCGCATCCGGACCGGGCTTTCACGGCCCATTCCGTCGATCTCGGCGATCGGGGGGCGCTGGAGGCGTTCTGCGAGATCGCGGAAGCCGCGGGCTATTACGGCCTCGTCCACAATGCCGGCCAGTCCTGTGACGCCCTCGCGGCGATGCTCGATCAGGAGCGTGCCGAGGCGGCCATGCAGGTCAACTTCTTCTCGTTGACGCGGCTCGCCAAGTCGCTCGTCCGGGAGATGACCCGGGCGCGGTCGGGCCGCATCGTGGCGATCGGGTCCGTCGCCGCCTTGCGGGCGAATGCCGGCAACGCGGCCTACGCGGCCACCAAGGGCGCGCTCATCGCCTATTGCCGCACGCTGGCGATCGAAACCGCCAAGCGCGGTGTGACCGTCAACGTGATCGCCCCGGGCTTCGTCGACACCGCCATGATGGAGCGCTACGCCGCCTACCGGGACGGGATGGAGCGCCAGATTCCCGCCGGCCGGTTCGGGCGGCCCGAGGATGTCGCGGCGCTGACGGCCTTTTTGATGGGCGAGGGGGCCGCCTACATCACGGGGACCGTGCTGCCCGTCGATGGCGGCCTGACCGCCATGATGGGTGTCCACCGGTCCTGACCGGTGGCCCCGCCGAACCGGACCATCCTGACGATGCGCGCCAGCTTCGCCCTATCCGCCGCCTTCTGCTGTGCGGCCGTCCTGATCCCGGGCCACGCCCGGGCGGAGCCGCAGGTCTACCGGATCTCCGGCCTGCCGCCGGGCGAGCCGCTCAGCATCCGCGCCGAGCCGGATCCGTCCGCCGAGCAGATCGGCGAGATCCGCACGCGTGCCCTGGTCTTCGGCTGCACCAACGACACGCCGAGCCGCACCACGTGGTGCCGGGTGAAGGCCGGACGGGTCCTGGGCTGGGCGCGGCGGCGATATCTGGCGCCGGAGTGACGAGAGAGACGATGAAAGCCCTGCAGCTGTTCGGCGACCGCGACCTGCGCCTGACCGAGATCGAGCCGCCGCCCGCACCGGGCGCCGACGAGGTCCGGATCCGCATCCGCGCCGTCGGCCTCAATTTCATCGATGTCTGGGGCTTCCGCGGCATGGCCTTCGCCAAGCGGAAGATGCCGCTGATCGTCGGCGCGGAAGCGGCCGGGATCGTCGAGTCGGTCGGAGCGGGGGTCACCGGCCTCGCGGCCGGGGACCGGGTCGTGCCCTACGGGGCCATGACCTGCGGCCGATGCCGGGCCTGCCGCGAGGGGCGCGACAACCTCTGCGAGGACGTGTCCGGGGTGATGGGCTTCCATCTCGACGGCTTCGCCCGGGAGTTGGTCACCCTGCCGGCCCGCCTCGTCGTGAAGGTGCCGGACGGGGTCAGCGACACCGACGCCGCCTGTGCGGGCATCGCCTTCGGCACGGTCCAGCACATGCTGTTCGACAATGCCCGGCTGGAGCCCGGCGAGAGCGTGCTGGTCCATGCCGGCGGCTCGGGCATCGGCACCGGGGCGATCCGCATGGCCAAGGCGATCGGCTGCACCGTCTACACGACCGTCGGTGACGACGAGAAGGGCCGCAAGGCCGCGGAACTCGGCGCCGACCACGTCATCAACTACCGCACCGAGCGCTTCGAGGGCGAGGTCCGCCGGCTGACGAAGCGCAAGGGCGTCGACGTGGTGTTCGAGCATGTCGGCGCCGACACCTGGAACGGCTCCCTGCTCTGTCTGAAGCGCGGCGGCCGCCTCGTGACCTGCGGATCGACCTCGGGTGTCTCGACCACCATGAACCTGATGCAGCTGTTTCAGCAGCAATACCGCATCACCGGCTCCTTCGGCTGCTCGCTCGCCAATATCGGTCAGTCGCTCGCGAAGATGGAAGCCGGCATCCGGCCGGTCGTCGACACGGTGTACCCGCTCGCCGATTTCGCGCAGGGTCTGGAGCGGCTCGAATCGCGCCGGGTGTTCGGCAAGATCCTCGTCAGCCTGTAGCGCCGACGGCGGCGCGCCCGTCGGGCGCTGCAATGTCTCCGGGTGTCGCGATCAGCATTTCGCGCCGCGAGAGACTTGGCGTAAACGTCGCCGTACGGGTCGCTGGGGGGCCGCCCGGACCGTATCCCTGGAATCGATTGTGCTGCGTCTCGCCCTCCTGCTGAAACGATCGTACCCGCGCCTCGCGGGCTTCGCCATGGTCCCGGTGATCCGGGCCCTGGTCCTTCTGGCGCGCCTCCTCGGGCCGGTGCGGTCCACGGCATTCGCGGCGCTGCTGCTGCGCACCCTCGGACCGCTCCTGCCGGCGCACCGCACCGCGATGGCGAATCTGCGGGCGGCGTTCCCCGACATGCCGGACGCGGAGCGGAGACGGATCGCCCTGGAGGCCTGGGACAATCTCGGGCGGACGGGGGCCGAGTACGCCCATCTCGACACCCTGTTCGATTACGATCCCGCCGCGACGGGCCCGACGCGGACCGAGGTGTCGGGTATCGAGCACTTCTACGCCCTGCGCGACGACGGCGAGCCGGGTCTCATCTTCTCGGCGCATCTGGCGAATTGGGAGCTGCCGGCGATCTGCGCGGCCCGGTTCGGCCTGGACGCCACCGCGGTCTTCCGCCCGCCCAACAATCCGGCCGCGGCGCGCCTGGTCCAGGAGGTTCGGCGCAAGACGATGGGCGGCTTGGCCGCATCCACGCCGGGGGCCGTCTTCGCCATGCGCGACGTGGTCGAGAATGGCGGCCATCTGGGCCAGCTCATCGATCAGCATTTCACCCGCGGCGTCGTGGTGAACTTCCTCGGCCGGCCGTGCCTCGCCAACCCGCTGCTCGCCAAGCTCGCCCGCCATTACGACTGTCCGGTCCATGGCGTGCGCGTCGTGCGCCTGCCGGAGGGCCGCTTCCGCCTCGACCTGACCCCGCCCCTCGACCTGCCCCGGGCCGCCGACGGGACCATCGACGTGGCCGGCGCCATGCAGGCGATGACAGCCGTCGTGGAGGGCTGGGTGCGCGAAAATCCCGGACAGTGGCTGTGGATGCATCGCCGCTGGCGGCCCGACATGCTGCCGAGGACAAGAGTGACGTCGGCGCTATCTCAACCGACGGTAGAGGCTTCTCAAGCCAACGTGATTTCACCTTCGGCCTCCCAGACGGTCTGATGGATCGATGACGCCCCGGCCCCGCGCCCCGATCCGCGACCGCCGCGCGCTCCGCGCCGCCGTGTTGGCCTGCGCGGCGCTCGCCGCCATGCCGGCGCGGGCCGAGCCGGTCCGCGCCGTGGTGGAATTGTTCACCAGCCAGGGATGCGGCGCCTGCCGGGCCGCGGATCCGGTTCTGCGCGATCTGGCCCGCAAGCCCGGCGTCGTCGCCCTGACCCTGCCGGTGACCTACTGGGACTATCTCGGCTGGAAGGACACGCTGGCGCTGCGGCCATTGACCGAACGCCAGCGGGCCTACGCCCGGGGCCGGGGGGCGCGGCAGGTCTTCACACCGCAAGTGGTGGTTGACGGCAACGGATTCGCCGTGGGCTCCGACCGGCCGGCCCTGGACCGGCTGATCCGCGAGGCCTGCCAGCACGGCGGGCTGCCGGTCCCGGTGCGGGGCGAGATGAAGGGCGACCGGATCCTGGTGGAGGTCGGGGCGGCCCCGGAGGCCAAGACCGAGATCCGCGGCGATGTCTGGCTCGTGCCGGTGCTGCGCAGCCGCGCCATCGCGATCCAGGCCGGGGAGAATGGCGGCCGGACGGCGACCTACGTGAACGTCGTGCGGGGCATGCAGCGCCTCGGCCACTGGACGGGCCAGCCAATCAGTTTCGAGGTGCCCGATGCCCAGGCCCACATCGCCGACGCGGACAGCTGGGTCGTCCTCCTGCAGGGCGCGGCCGATGGCAGGCCGGGCCGCATCTTCGGCGCCGCGAAGGGACCCGGGCTGTAGCGCCCGGGTGCCGGCTACGCCTATTTCAGCGAGATCGGGTCGATCTGTCGGCGGCCCTCGCGCTCGTGGCGCGCCCGGGACTCGCGCGCCAGCGCCGCGAGCCGGCCGTCGAGCCGGTCGGACAGGCGGCCCACCAGCCCGATCGCGCCGTCGATCGTCCGGCTGACGAGCGCGACGGTACCGGTGACGGCTCCGACGATCCCGCTCTCGATGGCGCGACCGATTCGGCGAACAAGCTTCATGTCGACGGACTCTGGAAAGGCGGCGCCATCAGCGCCTCGGTCCGCGGCAGGTAGGGCAGCGCGTTGAGAGCGTGATGCGGCGGAAAGCGGCGTAGATCCGCGTGCCGGGTGCGGAACTTTTCCGCGACGCGGCCCCCATTTGCGCAGTGCGGCCGGACGGCCTGAACCGGCGGGGTGGCAGGCTCGTTGCAGAGGTGTGAGCGTCCGCCGTTCCGCACAGGCGCTTGCCATCGAGGGTCGACCATGCGGCGACGCCCGTTCCTGTCCGGGATGCTTGCCGCCCTGTCGCTGGCCGGTCGCCGCGCCCATGCGGCCGATCCAGGGGTGGACCTCCTCCTCGTCCTGGCGGCGGACGTGTCGCTCAGCATCAGCGCGGCCCGGTTCGAACTCGAGCGCAGGGGCTACGCGGAGGCCTTCGCGGATCCGCGCGTGCTCCGCGCCATCGGCGAGGGCCCGACCGGCCGCATCGGCGTCGCCCTGTTCGACTGGGCCGGCCCCGGCGAGCAGCAGGTGGCGGTCGACTGGATGGTGATCGGCTCGGCCGGCGATGCGGCCGCCTTCGCCGCCCGTCTGCTGACCGTACCGCGCCCGTTCTATGGCCGCACCGCCATCGGCTCGGCGATCGCCTTCGCCACCGATCTGCTGGCGCGGGCGCCGTTCCGCGCCGACCGGCGGGTGATCGACATCTCGGGCGACGGCACCGGCAATGCCGGGCGCTCCATCGCGGAGGCCCGGGACGCCGCCGTGGCATCCGGCATCACGGTGAACGGCATCGTGATCCTCAGCGATCCCGAGGGGATGCCGGACTTTCTGAAGGAACACACCAACCCGTCGGGCGGTCTGGCGGCGTATTACCGGGCCGTCGTCATCGGCGGCGAGGGCGCCTTCGTGATGACCGCCGAGAGCTTCGCGGCCTTCGGCCGCGCGCTCATCGCCAAGCTCGTGCGCGAGATCGCCTGATCGTCACCCGGATCCCAGAGGACCCACCATCGATGCGCCTCGCCGTCCTCCAGTTCACGCACGAGACCGTGACGTTCCTGCCGAACGACACGACCCGGGACGACTTCATCTATCCCGGTTCGCCGGCCGCCGGAGACGCGCTGCTCGCCACCGATCCCAAGGGCTACATGGGCGGCTTCGTGCAGGTGGCGCGGGAATACGACGGCGTCGCGCTGGTCGGCATCACCTCGCCGCTCTGGCCGCGCACCGGCACCGCCTCCGGCTGGATCACTGCGGACGCCTACGCGCATTTCCTCGGACGGATGATCTCGGAGTTGCGGGAGACGGGTCCGTTCGACGGCGTCTACCTCGCGCTGCACGGCGCGATGGCGGTGCGCGGCGTTCCCCGGCCCGAGGCCGACATCGCCCGGCAGGTCCGCGCGGCGGTGGGCGACGCGGCGGTTCTCGTCGGGACCTTCGATCTGCACGGGAACGAGGATCAGGCCTTCCTCGACCATGCCGACCTGGCCTTCGCGGTGAAGTATTTCCCGCATTACGACGGCCACCTCCAGGGCCAGCGGGCCGCCCGGATGCTGGTCCGCGCCGTGCGCGGCGATTACCGGCCGGCGCATCGGACCCTCAAGGTGCCGATCCTGTCACCCACCGTGGTCCAATGGACCGGTGCCACGCCCTGGGCCGACCTCGTGCAGCGCGCCCTCGTCTGGGAGGCGCGCGAGCCGGACGTGTTCGTCAACGTCTTCTTCGGCTTCCCGTGGGGCGATGCTCCGGATGGCGGGATGACCGTGCAGGCGATCACCAACGGCGATCCGGACCTCGCCGACCGCGCGGCGCGGGACGTCGCGGATTTCGCGTGGCGGCAGCGGCGTTCGCTGCTCGAGGCGACGCGGATCCATACGATCGCCGACGGCGTGCGCCTCGCCCGGGCGGCGATCGCGGAGGGCGCCGTTCCGGTCGTCCTCGCCGACCACAGCGACCGGTCCGGCCGGGCGACCTGGCTGCTGGGCGAGATCCTCCGGCAAGGTCTCACCCGCACCCTGGTCGCCACCGTCGCATCGCCCGCGGTCCTGGCGGCGGCGCGGGAGATCGCGGTGGGCGACCCGTTCGACGCACCGGTCGGCGGCGGCGGCGACCCGTCCGCGGGCGATCCGGTGCGGATCACCGGAACCGTGCTGCGCGTCGTCGCGGCACCGGAGCCCGGTGTCGCCGGCAGCGGCGGTGGCGGCGGAACCTGGATCTGCGTCGCCTTCGGAGGCGGCAACGTGCTCGTCCTGAGCCCGCAGCTCGCGCAGATCGTCGACCCGGAGGAGCTGTGGCGTCTCGGCCTGGAGCCGGCCGATTTCGACGTCGTGGCGATCAAGTCGCGGGTGCATTTCCGGCGCGGCTTCGACGACAGCGGCTACGCCCGCACGATCCTGCTGGTGGAGCCCCCGGAGCCGTTCCTCGGGACGGTGCGGCTCGATCATCTCCCCTACGCGCAGATGCAAGCGGCCCACTTCTATCCCTACGGCGATCCGCCCGGCCCGGTCCCGTCCGATCGTTGACCGAGCCCTCGGGGACGACAGGTGGCGTCTCCCGTCACCCCCGGGTGCTCGCCCTGCACGTCCGAGACCGCTAGGTTCATCCCGCACGCGCTCGGTGAAGCGCGGCGAGGGAGGGACGGAATGCGGATTTCGGCCGACAGGCTGTCCGCCTATGTGCGGGACATCTTCGTGCGCGAGGGCTGCGCCGAGCCGGAGGCCGAACGGATCGGCCGGTTCCTGGTGGCGGCCAACCTCACCGGCCACGACAGCCACGGGGTCGTCCGGGTAGCCCGCTACGTCGAATGGCTGCGCGCGGGCGAGGTCGAGGCCGGCCGCACGCCCGAGATCGTCACCGACGCGCCGAACTTCGCCCTCGTGGACGCCCATTACGGATTCGGCCAGACGGCCGGCCCCGTCGCCGTCGATCTCGGGATCGCCAAGGCGCGGGAGAACGGTGTCGCGATCATTGCCCTGCGGCATGCCGGGCATATCGGCCGGATCGGCGAGTGGGCCGAGCGGGCGGCGGCCGCGGGGCTCGTCTCGGTGCATTTCGTCAACGTGGCGGGCAGCCTCCTCGTGGCGCCTTTCGGCTCGGTGGAGCGCCGGTTCTCGACAGCGCCGTTCGCCGCCGGCTTCCCGGTTCCGGATTCCGAGCCGATCATCCTCGACTTCGCCACCTCGCTGGTGGCCGAGGGCAAGGTGCTCGTCGCGTCCCGGGGCGGCAAGCCGCTGCCGGAGGGCGCGCTGATCGAGCCCGACGGCCGCCTGAGCGCCGATCCGGCGACGCTGTTCGGACCGCTGGAGGGCGTCGAGCGCGACAACCAGCGCGGCGCCGGGGCGATCCGGGCCTTCGGCGAGCACAAGGGATCCGGCCTCGCGCTGATGTGCGAGCTGCTCGCCGGCGCGCTCACCGGCTCCGGAACCGCCGGCCCCGGGCAGCGGCGGATCTGCAACGGCATGCTGTCGATCTACGTCACGCCCGCCGCCCTCGGCACCGAGGATGTGCTCGCCGCCGAGACACGGGCCTATCTCGATTTCTTCAAGAGCGCCAAGCCGATGCCCGGCGCCGAGGTTCTGCTGCCGGGCGAGCCGGAGCGGCGGATGCGCGCCGAACGCCTCGCCGAGGGCGTGCCGCTGCCCGAGCCCGTGTGGGAAACCCTCCTGGCCGCCGGCCGGCCGCACGGCCTCGACGGGAACGCCTACCGCGACTGAGCCGGACAAGGCCCGGCGCGACACCACGATCGGCGGCGACCCACGGCCAAAACGGGGGCGCCGCACGGCCCGGGGACGCCATCCCCGGCATTCGGGAGGAGAACGCGATGCCTCGTTTGCGCTGGCTCATGATCGGCCTCTGCATGGCCGCCAACGCCATCAATTACATCGACCGCGCCAATCTCGCGGTCGCGGCGCCGTCCATGTCCAAGGAACTGGGGCTCGACGCCACCGATATGGGCCTGATCCTGTCGGGCTTCTTCTGGACCTACGCGATCATGCAGCTGCCCTTCGGCTACGTGGCCGACCGGGTCGGCGCCCGGCTCTCGCTGGTGGTCGCGGTGGTCTGGTGGTCGGCCTGCACGGCGCTGACCGCGGCCGGACGGGGCTTCCTGTCGCTGCTCGGCCTGCGCATGCTGCTCGGCATCGGCGAGGCCGGGGCCTATCCGTCCTTCGCCAAGGTCGCGGCCTCGTGGTTTCCCCGCGGCGAGCGCAGCTTCGCCAGCAGCATCTTCGACAGCGGCTCCCGGGTAGGCTCGGCGCTGGCGATCCCGCTGGTCTCCTGGGTGATCGCGACGCTCGGCTGGCGGGAATCCTTCATCGTCACCGGCGTGCTGGGCTTCGTCTGGGCGGTGTTCTGGATGTGGCTCTACCGCGAGCCGGAGAACCACCCGAAGGTCTCGCCGGAGGAACTGGCCCGGCTCCGAGCCGCGCAGGACCGGCCGAAGACCGTCGATGCCGCCGACGCCCAGAATCAGGTGCCGTGGCTGTCGCTGTTCCGGTACCGCACCGTCTGGGGGATGATGGCAGGATTCTTCTGCCTGAACTTCGTGATCTACTTCTTCATCACGTGGTTTCCGACCTATCTGGTCAAGGCGCGCGGCTTCTCACTGGCCGAACTCGGCACGCTGGGCAGCCTGCCGGCCCTGGCGTCGATCCCCGCGGGCTGGCTCGGCGGCTTCGCGTCGGACGCGCTCTACCGCCGCGGCTGGAGCCTCACCGCGGCCCGCAAGACCTGCCTCGTCGGCGGCATGCTGATGTCGTCGGTGATCACGCTGTCGATCATCGCCCCGAACGTCTACGTGGCTCTGCTGTGCTTCGCGGTCGCCTATGGCAGCCTCGCCTTCACGGCGGCGTCGATCTGGGCGCTGCCCGGCGACGTGGCGCCGACCCCGGCCCACGTGGCCTCGATCGGGGGCATCCAGAACTTCGCCTCGAACGTCGCGGGGATCGTGACCACGACCTTCACGGGCATCATGCTGACCGTCACCCAGGGCTCGTTCGTGATCCCCCTCATCGTCGCCGGCGGGTTCTGCCTGCTGGGCGCCTTCATCTACCTGTTCGTGGTCGGCGAGATCGCGCCGCTTCCGGTCCGCGACTCCCGCGTCCCGGCCCTGCGCCCCGAGGCGGCGCGGTGACGGCGACCGGCCCCACCGAATCCCAGGAGAGACCGATGTCCACCTATCCCGTGATCACCCTCCGGCCGGCCGACGGCGTGGCCGTGGCGCGCGGCGCCATCGAGCCGGGCACCCCGGTCGCCGACGGCGTGACGGCCGCGGAGCGGATCCCGGCCGGCCACAAGGTCGCGGTCAGGGAGCACCGCAGCGGCGAGCCGGTGACCAAGTACGGCCAGATCATCGGCTTCGCGAAGGAGGACATCGCGGCCGGCCGGCACGTCCACGTCCACAATCTCGGGATGGGGGAATTCGCCCGGGACTACGCGTTCGGCGTCGACGCCCAGCCGACGCGGCTCGTCACGCCGGCGTCGACCTTTCAGGGCATCCGCCGCCCCGACGGGCGCGTCGCCACCCGCAACTACGTCGGCATCCTCACCTCGGTGAATTGCAGCGCGCACGTGGCCGACCTGATCGCCGACGCGTTCCGCCGCCACCCGATCCTCGGCCTCGACCCGCTCGCCCCCTATCCCAACGTCGACGGGGTCGTGGCGCTGACCCACAAGACCGGCTGCGGCATGGCGATGGGCGAGCCGCTGCGGCTCCTGCGGCGGACGCTCGCGGGCTACGCGCGGCACGTCAACTTCTCGCACATCGTGATGATCGGGCTCGGCTGCGAGGTGAACCAGATCGGCACGTTCCTGGAGGAGCAGGGGCTCGGCGACCGGATCCGCAGCATGAACATCCAGAGCCTCGGGGGCACGCGGAAGACCGTCGAGGCCGGCATCGACTTCGTGAAGGGTATCCTGGCCGAGGCGAACGTGGTCCGCCGTGAGCCGGTGCCGGCGAGCGAACTGATCGTCGCCCTGCAATGCGGCGGCTCGGACGGGTATTCCGGCGTCTCGGCGAATCCGGCTCTGGGGATCGCCAGCGACCTCGTGGTGCAGAACGGCGGCACGGTGATCCTGTCGGAGACCACCGAGACCTACGGGGCCGAGCACCTGTTCACCCGCCGTGCCGTCAGCCCGGAGGTGGGCCAGAAGCTCGTCGACCTGATGCACTGGTGGGAGGATTACACCCGCAAGGAGGGATCGGAGATCGACGCGAACCCGTCGCCGGGCAACAAGGCCGGCGGCCTGACCACGATCCTGGAGAAGTCGCTGGGCGCCATGGCGAAGGCCGGCAGCACCAACCTCGTCGACGTGCTGCGCTACGCCGATCCCGTCACCGCCAAGGGCTTCGTGTTCATGGACACGCCCGGCTACGATCCGGTCTCGGCCACCGGGCAGGTGGCGGGCGGGGCGAATCTCGTCTGCTTCACCACCGGGCGCGGCAGCGTATTCGGCTGCAAGCCGTCGCCGTCGATCAAGATCGCCACGAACTCGGCCATGTACCGGCGGCTCGAGGAGGACATGGACGTCAATTGCGGCACGATCCTCGACGGCGAAGAGAGCGTGGAGCAGGCCGGGCGCCGGATCTTCGACCTGATCCTCCGGGTCGCGAGCGGGGAGCGGACGAAGAGCGAGCAGTTCGATTTCGGCTCCTCGGAATTCGCCCCCTGGCAGATCGGCGCGACCGTGTGAGCCCTGGGCCGCTCGCATCGGATCGAGCGCTGCGCCAGTCCGGAGCGCCGGTCAGAGATCCGTCCGCGTCACATGCGGAAAGCCCAGGATGAAGTCGGCGCCGAAGGCGGTGACGGGCGTGTGGAAGCCCGGCGCGACCTGTCCCGCGGCGACGCGCCGGGCGATCTCCAGGGCGGTCCAGACCGTCAGCGTGTAGCCCTCGGCGGTCTCCATCCGGCTCGCCGCGCGGCGGCCGGCGCCGTCCCAGGCTTCCGCCAGGAAGGTGCTGCGGGCTTTTTCCCGCGCGGCGGCGGACGGGCCGGCGGGCAGCCGGTCGATGCCGCGGTTGATCAGGCGCTGCGCGGTTTCGCCTGCGATGATCCGCCGGATTCCGGCGGGCAGACCGGCCGCCGCCGCCATGGCGGGGAAGGCCTCGAAGTAGACGTCGATGTTCGGCACCCCGGTCGAGTACCACGCGCTGGACACGTCGCCCCAGCCGAGCCCCACGGTCCGGCGCGGGCCGGCGCCGAAATCGGCGGTGCCGCGGGGCGGGCTCGGCAGCTCGACGATGCGTCCGTCCCGGCGCACCCGCGTCCCCCAGGCGATGCCCTCCACCATGGTGCGGGCGGTGCCGCGGCTGAAGCCGCCGAACCCGCCGATGGAGATGCGCAGATGCGTCGCGCCGGGCAGGCGCCCGGCCACGTGGGCAGCAAGGCAATCGCTCGGCACCACATCGAAGCCGGCGGCCGGCAGGAGGACAAGGCCGGCCGCCTTCGCCGCCGCATCCTGCGCGGCGAGCGCCTCCAGCACCGCGATCTCGCCGGTGATGTCGACGTAATGCGCGCCCGCGGCGAGGCAGGCTTCCACCATCGGCCGCGCCGTCTTCGAGAACGGGCCCGCCGCGTGGATCACCGCCGCCACACCTGCGAGCGCGGCGCGCAGGCCGTCGGCATCGTCGAGGCGTGCGACCCGCATCTCCAGACCGAGCCGGGACGCAAGCGGCCGCAGCGTGCGCGCGTCGCGCCCCGCCAGGATCGGATGCAGGCCCTGCCCGACGGCATGCGCGGCCAGAAGCTGGCCGGTATAGCCGGTGGCGCCGTAGATCAGGATCGCGGTCATGCGGGGCTTCTGCCACCGCTTCCGCAGGTGTCAAAGCGCGCGCCGCACGGCGTTCGCCGATGGTAGGGACGGACGCATCGAAGCGCGACACGGCGGGCGGCCCCGGATGTCGGACCCGCCGCCATCGGGAGAAGCGGCACCATGTTCAAGCGAACCGTCCGGCCGAGCGCACGGCGAGCCTGCGGCAGGGCTGCGGGTTGGACCGCGGTTCTCCTGGCTTTGACCACACCCGCCTGGGCCGCCGACGGACCCGTGGTCCTGAAGGCGCCGGCCGACCTGATTCCCGGCCTCGCGGCCATGCCGCAGATCGCTGCGCCGGCCGACGACGCCGAGCGGCGGATCAACGCGGCGGTGAAGCGCCTCGACACGAAGGCCCTCGCGGCGGCGCGGGACTGCAAGGCGCAGGATGGGAAGAACGGCTCCTGGGAGCGGACCGTCGAGACCCCGATGCGCGGCCCGCGTTTCCTGAGCTTCGTGATCTCCGACAGCATGTATTGCGGAGGTGCGCATCCGAACTCCAGCACGATGTCGATCGTCTACGACCTCACGACCGGCGCCCCCGTGGATTGGACCACCCTGCTGCCCGCATCCCTGACCGGCACGCTTGCCCTCGCCGAGGGCGCGGGCGGCACCAAGATGGTGACGCTCGCCTCCAAGACGCTGCACGAACTCTACCTCGCGGGCTATCGGCAGAGGACGGGCGATCCGAAGTCCGTCGACGCGGACAAGGAATGCCGCGAGGCGGTCACCGAGACCTACGACGGCCAGCCCCCGGCCATGATGGCGTGGCTCGACGCCAAGGCCGGAGGCCTCGCGGTGCAGTTCGACCTGGCGCACGTCGTCCAGGCCTGCGCCGATCCGGTGGTGATCCCCACCGCCACCCTGCGCCGCAAGGGCGCCCAGCCCCTCCTCACCGAGGCGATCGAGGCCGCCCACGCCCAAGCCATGAAGTAACGGGATCGCGCGACGGACCGTTTCGCGTCCCGCGGCCTCAGGTCGGGCCGGGCGGTGCGGCCGGCCGGTCCGCGAGCGCCGCCAGGACCCGCCGGCCATAGGCGGTGGTCGCGAGGCTGGCTCGGAGTTCGCGAGACAGGGCGTCCGGGCCGAGGCGGCAATCGAGATCGGGCCGCGCTGCGAACCCGTCGAGTTCCTCGCGGATGAGCACGGCGAAGTCGGCGGGATCCAGCAACCCCTCGGCGGCATCGAGGACACCGTGTTCCTCGAGGAAGCCTCCGCCCAGGCTGATCACGCCGTCCCTGTACCGGATCAGCGCAAAATAGACGCCGAACCCGATCATGGCCCTGTCCCGCCAGCCCGTCGCGGCGATGTAGGTCTGCATCATCACCGTGGTGGAGTAGTCCTCGTGCTCCCCGTCGCGCTGGGCGAGATAGTCGCGAAACACGTCGTGGGCCGCCGGATCGAGATGGAGCAGCGCCTGCATCGCCGGCGCCAGCGCTCCCTGGTTGTCATCGGGCCCCCAGATCTGCCGGTACAGGTTCCTGGCGGCCACGAGTGCGGGCTGGACTTCGAGATAGGTTGTCAGGAGCTCACGCAGCACGGGCGCCACCGCGATGCGCTCGCGCGCGATCCGCGCGAAGAAGGCCGGTTCCGTCAGTGCCTTCCCGCCGACCCTGAAGGTCAGCGCCAGGGCGTCGCTCCGCAGAAGAGCGGCGAGATCCGCCCGGATCTGGCCTGTGAGCCAGCCCAACGATTCCGCGATGGCCGCAACCGAGAAATCCGCCACGGTGACCACCGGTAGCGAGCGCGCCAGGAACCGCCCGACCGCAGACGCGCTCGGCCCCGCCGACGCCTGAGGGCGATACCCGTCCTCGTCCTGCGCGATCAGCCGCGCGGGCCCCGAATCGGCGCACCAGGGTCGCGGAATGAAGACGGCGTCGCTGTAGAAGCGGATCTCGACCCTCTCGGCATCGGCCACGTCGCCGAATGTGGAAACGGCCTTGGCGCCCGCATAGCGGCCGAACGCGAAGACGGGCGAGCGGGCGCCGTCCAGGCCGATGCACTGGAACTCTGTTTTCTGATCCCAGAAGAACCCGTACTTGACCCAGAGCGCCCGCTCGTCCGGTTCCCAGGCCACCTCTGTCATGACGCGGTGCGGCTCGGGGCCCGGGCGCGCGACGAGGGTCGCGACGTGGGCGACGGGTTCGGTCGTCCAGAGTTCGACGGCCTGTGCGCGGTGTCGGGGATCGTCCCCCACCGCATCCGCTGCCGCTTCGGATTCCCTGGGCGAAGGATCGAGGCGCGGTGTGACTGCGTAGCGGCCGCTCGGGCTGAACCAATACGGTTTCACCGCGTCCGGAAGCGGATCGTAGCGCACCGACCCGTCGGTTCGCTCCAGGCGGCAAAGCCCGTAGGACGACCCGCCCGGCCCACATCGGAGGCCGATGAAGGCCAGCCTTCCCTCCGGATCCTCGAACAGATCGCCGTGAATCGTCAGGATGGCCGGTCCACCCGGTCGCGGCGGATAAGCCTCCTCGGCGGAAAGACGTCCGATCGGACCGTCGGACGGCCAGGTGATCCCCCGCCCATCCAGCAGGATTTCGAGATCCGCCGCCCGCAGGACGACGAGGCGGTGGAGGTATTGGGTCTCGTCGCTCGGAACATGGCTCACATAGGCTGCGATCAGCTCGGCATCGCGCGTGACGAACAGCCTACGGGCACAGGAATCCCCGCGCGGCAGGCGCCGCCGCACGACATCCCGGCGCGAGCGCCACGCGATCAGGCAGAGTTCCCCGTCTTCGGACAGGCAGATCAGCCTCTCATCGCCGACAAGGGCGGCGGCGCGGATCGAAGCCCGCGGAAAGGGCATGACCATCTGCCACGCACAGTCGTCTTCGATGGCAGCGACCGTGTTGTAGCGTCGTTCGGTGCCGGTGATCTCCAAACGCGGCATGCGGCGTCCTCATCGAGACGTGGGCTCTGACCTGAGCGGTCCGCAACCGAGGGCGGACAATCCGAATGTGCAAAACGATTGAATGCCCTAATATATCTCAATATAGTCTAATGTAATTCGCGGCTAGCGGACCAATAGACGGCCAAAACATACGACAAGACCTTATGTGGGCGGAAGCCTATGGATTGACCTAGTTCATCGCCGGGGCATCCCTGCATACGGGATCCGATCTCGCGCAGGCGCAGGCTTCGCTCCTGAAAGGTGAGGCCGCGTGACCGTGACCGCCCGGGACGGGCCGGTCGGTCCAAGCCTTTCCGTCGGCACCCCGGCTTCGACGCGGCGCCCGGATTGTGTAGCCTGAGGTCGCAACGGCGCGGCATCGTGCCGTGTCGGAGGGACGGATCATGTCCGGGACCGGCGTCGTCGAAGCTGCGGCCGTCGGGGCGAGCGCTGCCTCCCGCCGGCTCGCCGCCGGCCTGCCGGACCGGTCACCCCTGAGGCAGGCCGTGACCGCGGCCTGTCGGCGGCCCGAGAGCGAGTGTGTGGCGGCGCTCCTCGATCAGGCCCGCCTGTCGCCCGAGGCCGCCCGGCGCGTCGCCGAACATGCGGGACACCTGGTTGAAACCCTGCGTCGGCAGGGGCACCGCGGCGGCGTCGAAGGGCTGATCCACGAATATGCGCTGTCGAGCCAGGAGGGCGTGGCGCTGATGTGCCTCGCCGAGGCGCTGCTGCGTATCCCCGACACGGCGACGCGGGACGCGCTGATCCGCGACAAGATCGCGGGCGGCGACTGGGCGGCCCATCTCGGGCACAGCCCGTCGCCTTTCGTGAACGCGGCGACCTGGGGCCTGCTCGTCACCGGCAAGCTCGCCGCGACCCGGGACGAGGCCGGTCTGTCCGCCGCGCTCACCCGCCTGATCGCCCGCGGCGGTGAGCCGGTGATCCGCACCGGCGTCGATCTCTGCATGCGGATGATGGGCGAGCAATTCGTGGCCGGGCGGACGATCGCCGAGGCCCTGCGGCATGCCGGGCGGCGCGAGGCCAAGGGCTTCACCTACTCGTACGACATGCTCGGCGAGGCTGCCGTGACCGCCGAGGATGCGGAACGCTACCGGCGCGCCTACGCGGAGGCGATCCGGGCGATCGGGGCGGCCTCCGCCGGCCGCGGCGTGCTCCTCGGACCCGGCATCTCGATCAAGCTGTCGGCGCTCCATCCCCGCTACGTGCGGTCGCAGCGCGACCGTGTTCTGGCCGAACTCCATCCCCGTGCGCGGGACCTCGCCCGCCTCGCCAAGGGCTACGGGATGGGCCTGAACATCGACGCCGAGGAGGCCGATCGCCTCGACCTGTCTCTCGATATCCTGGAGCGGCTCGCCCTCGATCCGGACCTCGCCGGCTGGGACGGGCTCGGCTTCGTGGTCCAGGCTTACGGCAAGCGGTGTCCCTTCGTCATCGACGTGCTGATCGATCTCGCCCGCCGAAGCCGTCGGCGGCTGATGGTGCGTCTGGTCAAGGGCGCCTATTGGGACAGCGAGATCAAGCGGGCGCAGGTGGACGGTCTGGCGGATTTCCCGGTCTTCACCCGGAAGCTTCACACCGACGTCTCGTATCTCGCCTGCGCGCGTCGGCTCCTCGCGGCTCCGGACGCGGTCTTCCCGCAATTCGCCACCCACAACGCCCAGACCCTGGCGAGCATCGTCGAGATGGGCGGTCCGGATTTTCGGTCCGGCCAGTACGAGTTTCAGTGCCTGCACGGCATGGGCGAGCCGCTCTACGAGGCCGTGGTCGCCGGAGAGCGCCTGCGCCGGCCGTGCCGGATCTACGCGCCGGTGGGTACGCACGAGACCCTGCTCGCCTATCTCGTCCGGCGGCTTCTGGAGAACGGGGCGAACACCTCCTTCGTCAATCAAGTCGCCGACGCGGCCGTGCCGATCGCGGCGTTGATCGCCGACCCCGTCACCGCCGTGGAGGCCATGCCGTGTCCCGGAGCGCCGCATCCGCGGATCGCGGCTCCCCGGGATCTGTACGGTTCGCACCGCATGAACGCCGCCGGTCTCGACCTCGCCGACGAGGCCGCCCTCGCCGATCTCTCGGAGGGGTTGCTGGCGAGCGAGCGCACCGTCTGGCGGGCGGTGCCGTCGGGCGAGGACGACGCGGCGGCCGACGAGCCCGTGCGCAATCCCGCCGACCACCGGGACGTCGTCGGCTTCGGCCGGGCGGCGACAGCTGCGGCGATCGTAGGCGCCGTGGCCCGGGCGGAAGCGGCCGCCGCCGGCTGGGCGGCGACGCCGGCGGCCGCGCGCGCCGTCTGCCTGCGGCGGGCCGCCGACGCCTTCGAGGCGCAGATGCCGGCGCTGATCGGGCTCATCGTGCGGGAGGCGGGCAAGACCTACGCGAACGCCGTGGCGGAGATCCGCGAGGCGGTCGATTTCCTGCGCTACGACGCCACCGAGGCCGAGCGAATCCTCGGCGACGCGCACGCGCCGCTCGGCCCGGTCGCCTGCATCGCGCCGTGGAATTTCCCCCTGGCGATCTTCGTCGGGCAGGCCGCGGCCGCCCTCGCGGCGGGGAACACGGTCCTGGCCAAGCCCGCGGAGGAGACGCCCCTGATCGCCGCCGCGGCGATCCGCGTGCTCCACGCGGCCGGGATCCCGGCGGATGCCCTTCACCTGCTGCCGGGGGACGGCCGTGTCGGCGCCGCCCTGGTCGCGGATGCGCGCGTGCAGGGCGTGATGTTCACCGGCTCGACCGCGGTGGCCAAGGCCATCCAGCGCGCACTCGCGGGGCGGCTGAACCGCTTCGGCGAGCCGGTGCCCTTCGTCGCCGAGACCGGCGGCCAGAACGCCCTCGTGGTCGATTCCTCCGCGCTCGCCGAGCAGGTGGTGGCCGACGTGATCGCCTCGGCCTTCGATTCCGCGGGCCAGCGCTGCTCGGCGCTGCGGATCCTGTGCCTGCAGGAGGAGATCGCCGACCGGACGCTGCACATGCTCAAGGGCGCCCTGCGGGAGCTGCAGGTCGGCGACCCGCGGCGCCTCGCCGTCAATGTCGGACCGGTCATCACCGCCGACGCCGCCGCCCGCCTCGTCGATCATGTGGCGAGCCTGCGCGCGCGGGGGTTTCCCGTGGAGCAGTTGCCCCTGCCGCCCGAGGCCGGCGCCGGGACCTTCGTACCGCCGACGCTGATCGAGATCGGGGCGGTCGCCGATGTCGAGCAGGAGGTGTTCGGCCCGGTGCTGCATGTGCTGCGCTACCGTCGGGATACCCTCGACAGGCTCCTCGCGGCGATCGATGCCACCGGCTACGGGCTGACCTTCGGGCTGCACAGCCGCGTCGACGAGACCATCGACCACGTCCTCGGCCGCGTGCGGGCCGGCAACCGTTACGTGAACCGCAACATCATCGGCGCGGTGGTGGGCGTGCAGCCCTTCGGCGGCTCGGGCCTGTCGGGGACGGGCCCCAAGGCCGGGGGCCCGCTGGCCCTCGGCCGGCTGATGCGGAGACCGCCCGCCGCCGCCCGCGACGGGCTGCCCGCCGACGAGGCGGCGCTGCGCCCCTACGTGGCGTGGCTGCGGTCGCGCCATCGCCACGACCTCGCGGAGAGGCTGGAGACCGTCCGCTATCCCGGATCCGCCCCGATCGCGCTGGCCGGACCGGTGGGTGAGCGCAATCTGTACGCCCTGCGTCCGCGCGGGCGCGTCGCCGCCATCGCGGCGACGGAGACGGCGCTCCTGCTCCAGCTCGGGGCGATCCTCGGCACCGGCAACGCGGCGGTCATCGTCGCCGCCGGCGGCAGCGATGCGGCCCTGGACGGTCTGCCGGCGGTGTGCGCGGCCCGGATCGCCTGGGCTCCGGATCTCGACCGCGCGGGCGACGTCCAGGGCGTCCTGTTCGCGGGCGATGCGACGGCCCTGCGGGATCTCAACGCCGCCATCGCGGCCCGCGACGGAGCCATCCTGCCGCTCCAGGCCCGCGAGCCGGAGGCGCTGGCGGCCGGCGATCTCTACGATCCCGCGGGCTTGGTCGAAGAAATCTCCACAGCGATCAACACCGCAGCGGCCGGCGGCAATGCCAGCCTGATGAGCGTCGGGTGACCCGGCGGCTGCGCGCTCAGGCCGACCGGCGCAGGTTCCAGAACAGCGGCAGCCCGGTCAGCATGCCTTCGAGGTCGCGCCGGTAAGCGGTCGGCTGGAAATACTGGCCGCAGGGGAGATAGGCGCCAACCTCCAGGGCGCGCGCCTGAATCCGCGCCGCGAGGGCCTTTTGGGCGGCGAGGTCCGGCGCGGCGAACCACGCGCTGCGCATCTCCTCCAGGGGGGCGTCCGTGAGCCAGCTCGGGACGCCCGCGCGGCCGTTCCCGCGGGCGGCCAGATGGTAGGCCGGCGAGAGATGGTCCAGCCCGCCGGAGAAGATCCCAAACATCGACCAGCCGCCCTGGTCCAGGGGCTTCGCGTTCAGGATCCGCTGGTTCACGGTCCCCCAATCGGTGGCGACGACGTCGAGGTTCATCCCGAGCTTGCGGCAGGCATCGGCCATCACCTCGCAGATCGCGTTGATCCGCGGCACGTCGGTCCCGGAGAGCAGCACCACCCGCTCGCCCTTGTAGCCCGCCTCGGCGAGCGCCCGCCTCGCGGCGGCGAGGTCGCGAGGGCCGGTGAGCACCGCCATGCCGGCCGACGACGCCATCGGACCACCCGCGGTGAAGATCCCGACGGGCCCGCGGCGGATCGCCGGGTCGCTGCCGGCGACCGCATCCATCATCTCGGTCTGGTCGACGGCCGAGAGCAGCGCGCGGCTGATCGCGGGATTGTCGAAGGGCGGCAGGGTGTGGTTGAGGCGGATCTGTCCGATCAGCCCGGCGGTCTCCACCAGATCCACCCGCACGGCCGGCTGACGCATCAGGTCGGGCACGAGATCGACGAGGGGCTGCTCCCACCAGTCGATCTCGCCCGAGCGCAGGGCGCCGGCCGCGGTCGCGCCGTCGGGGATCGTGCGCCACTCGATGCGGTCGAAATGCGCGATCCGCGGCCCGGCGGTGAAGCTCGCCGTCCCGTCCGGACGGGGTCGGTACTCCTCGAACCGGCGGTAGACGTTGAGCGAGCCCGGAACCCGCTCGGCGGCGATGAACCGATACGGGCCGCTGCCGACGATCTCCGGCACCGCCTGCGTCGCCGGCGTCGCGCTCAGGCGCTCCGGCATGATCACCGGGACATAGGAGGTCGGCTTGGCGAGGGCGTCCGGCAGGAGCGGGAAGGGCCGTTTCAGGCGGAACTGCACCATGGTGTCGGAGGGCGCCGAGAGGTCGTCCACCGTGTCGAACAGCGCCCCACCGTAGGCGTCCCGCTGCGACCAGCGTTTGAGGCTCGCCACAACGTCGCGGCCGAGGACCGGCGTGCCGTCATGAAAGCGCAGGCCGTCCCGCAGGGTCAGGCGCCAGGTGAGGCCGTCGGCGGTGACCTCGTGGCCCGCGACCATCTGCGGCTGGGCCCGGTAGGCGGCATCCAGGCTGTAGAGTGTATCGAACACCATCAGCGCATGGGTGCGCGTGACGTAGTTCGTGGTGATGATCGGGTCGAGAAGCGCCAGATCCGCGTAGGGCACGAAGCGCAGCGTCGTCGCGGAGGCCGCCCGCACCAGGGCCGGACGGGCGAGCGTCCCGGCCACCAGCGCTCCGGCGCCTGTCAGCAGGGTACGTCGCTTCATGGATCGATCCCGGTCTCGGCGGCGACCGATCTGGCCGCAAGCCGAACTCGCGTGCAAGTGGTGCGCCACCTGGTGCGCCACCGCCGCGGGCCGTTCCGGATCGCGAGATCCCGCCCGGGCCAGGGGCCGGACGGGTCGAACGTGACCGCGCTGCGCGGGCCGTCAGGCGGCGCGCGACCAGCGGATGTCGCCGAGGCTCTCGCGGAAGGCGAAGCGGGCGAGGTGGTCGGCCACGACGTTCTCGAGCCGGGTGAGGTTCACCGGGTCGGAGCTGTCGATGCGCATCACCAGGGCGTCGGGCTCGGCATCGAAGGTGCAGACGCGGTCCTCGCCGAACGGCACGGTGCCGTGCACGGGCGTCGCCTCGACCTTGAACTTGTGGCTCCAGTGCCGGCAGAGCTGCTGCAGGTAGCGGCTCGCCTCGTTGGTCTGCACGCGGGCCTGAGAGGTGGGCATTCCGTCGGTCTCCAAAGAGATATGAAAACAGCCTGTCGGTGACGGTTCGTCGCTCGATCTCGCATCTGCGAGATAGGAAGGCCTCTGAGCAATTGCCATGCCTGGCGCCGAAGGACCCGTCTTTGTCGTCTACGGTGAAGGTCTGTCCGAAGCGTTAGCAGCGGCTTAACGCAGCGGGCCACCCCGGCGGATGACGGCGCGGCGTTGCCGTCCTGCACCCCGCTCCGCGCCGAATTATGGCGCGATGCACAAAATTCCTCAGCGCGCCGTCGAAGCGTCGCGGTCGTCCCGGATGAGGACCTTGCCGGGGTTGAGCAGGTCCTCGGGGTCGAGGGCGGCCTTGAGGCGCCGCATGAGGTCGAGCCCGACCGGATCGCCGTAGCGGGCGAGTTCCTCGCGCTTGATCAGGCCGACCCCGTGCTCGGCGGCGATGGAACCGCCGAGGTCGTGCACGATGTCGTGAACGATCCGGTTGAACCGGCCCCATTCGGCCAGGAAGTCCGCCGCCGCCATGCCGGGCGGCTGGGACAGGTTGAAATGGATGTTGCCGTCGCCGAAATGGCCGAATCCGCAGGGTCGCAGGCCGGGCATCTCCGCCGTGCAGGCCGCGCCTGCCTGCTCCAAGAACGTGGGGAGCCGCGACAGCGGTACCGACACGTCGTGCTTGATCGACGCGCCTTCGCGGGTCTGCGCTTCGGGAACGCCCTCTCGCAGACGCCAGAGCGCGGCGTTCTGGGCGCCGCTGGTGCCGATCGTGGCGTCCGCGATCACCCCGTCCGCCAGGGCCTGCCCGAGGGCGGATTCCAGCTCGGCCTGCGTGTCGGCATCCGGGCGCGCGGACGCGACCTCGATCAGCGCGTAGGCGCCGTGCGCGCCGTCCAGCGGCCGCACCGTTCCCGGGACGTGGCGCAGCACGATCTCCAGGGCGAACGGCGGCAGGTATTCGAAGGCCGTCAGGTCGCGGTCCATCCGCGCCCGCAGGAACACGAACAGGTCGAGGGCGGCCCTGGCCGAATCGAGCCCCACGAAAGCGACGCTTGTGGAGCGCGGCCGCGGGAACAGCTTCAGCACGGCCGCGGTGACGATGCCCAGCGTGCCTTCGGAGCCGATGAAGAGCTGCTTCAGGTCATAGCCGGCATTGTCCTTGCGCAGGGACTTGAGCCCGTTCCAGACCCGTCCGTCCGCGAGCACGACCTCGAGCCCCAGGACGAGGTCGCGGGCGTTGCCGTAGGCGAGGACCGCGATCCCGCCGGCATTGGTGCTGACGCCGCCGCCGATCCGGGCCGAGCCCCGGGACGCATAGGAGAGCGGAAACAGCATGCCGGCCGCCTCGGCCGCGTCCTGCACGTCCTGCAGGATCATCCCGGCCTCCACCGTGATGGTGGCATCCACCGAATCGACCGCCCGCAGCCGGGTCATGCGCTCCAGGGACAGCACCACGCCTCCTTGCGGCACCCCGGCGCCCGTCAGGCCGGTATTGCCGCCGAGCGGCACGACCGCGATGCCGGCCTGCGTGCAGGCGCGGACCGCGAAGGCGACCTCCTCGGTGCTCCCGGGCCGCAGCACGGCGAGGGCCGATCCGGTGAACAGGCGCCGGCTCTCGGTCAGGTAGGGCGCCAGGGCGTCCGGATCGGTCAGCACGTGCCGCGCGCCGAGCCCGTCCCGCAGGGCGGTCAGCAGGGTGTCGAGGGCGGCTGTCGGGGTCATCGCAAAGATTCTGTAGGCCAGAGGCGGGGGTACGCAAGCTCCGGTATGGCGCGCGCCGGTGCGGACCTTACAACGATGATGTAGGGCCCGGGCGTCGTCGCGCCGGGCCGTCCGGACGATCCACCGCAGAGGCAGAGATGCTCTCCGTCATCCAGAACCCGCAACGCATCGCGCTCCCCATCGTGGGCAGCAGCGACCTGTTTCCCGTGCGCCGCGTCTATTGCGTCGGCCGCAACTACGCCGCCCATGCCCGCGAGATGGGGGCGGACCCCGACCGGGAGCCGCCGTTCTTCTTCATGAAGCCCGCGGACGCCCTGCAGATCGTCGGTTCCGAGCCGACGCCTCACGCCTACCCCCCGAAGACCGGCAACTACCATTTCGAGGTCGAGATGGTGGCGGCCCTCGCCAGCGGCGGCAGCGACATCCCGGCGGAGACCGCCCTCGACCACGTCTACGGCTACGCGGTCGGCCTCGACATGACCCGGCGCGACGTCCAGGACGAGGCCAAGAAGATGTCGCGGCCCTGGGACACCGCCAAGGCGGCCGACGGGTCCGGCCCGATCGGCGCGCTGCATCCGGTCTCCGTTTTCGGCCATCCGGCGCGGGGCGCGATCACGCTGTCGGTGGACGGCGAGATTCGTCAGAAGGGCGACCTGGCCGACATGATCTGGTCCGTCGCCGAGCAGATCGCCTACCTGTCGGGTTACTTCGCCCTGCAACCGGGCGACCTGATCTTCACCGGCACGCCCGCCGGCGTCGGCCCGGTCCAGCGCGGTCAGCGCATGGTCGCGGCGATCGCCGGGCTCGGCGAGATCACCCTCGACGTCGTCTGAGCCGCGCACCCGCATGCTCCTCGACCGGCCGCTCCTGCGGCGCCTGTTCCACCTCGGGGCTCTCGCGTCCCGGGGCATGACCCTCGGCGTGCGCGGCGTCGCCCTGGACGGGGCGGGACGTGTAGCCCTCGTGCGCCACACCTATGTCAGCGGCTGGCACCTGCCCGGCGGCGGTGTGGAGCGCGGCGAGGCCGTGCGCGACGCGATGGTGCGGGAATTCCGCGAGGAGGCCGAGATCGTGCCCCAGGGGGAGCCGCGCCTGCATGCCCTCTACCGGAATGTGGTGGCCGCCCCCCGCGATCACGTCGCATTGTTCGTCCTGCCGGCCTTCACGGTGCTGCGTCCCAAGGCGCCGGACCGGGAGGTCGCCGAATGCGCCTTCTTCGCGCTGGACGCATTGCCCGAGGGCACCACCCGGGGGACCCGCGCCCGGCTCCGCGAGATCCACGAAGGCCTCCCGCCGGACCCGAATTGGTAAATCGTCACGGTTCGCGAAAAGGGCGCTTGCGTCGTCCGCAGGAATGGTGTTTAGAGAGCCGCGCCGGGGGCCGCCGGCACGAAAGTCCAGGCGGCGCGGCACTAGTGAGCGGGTGTAGCTCAGGGGTAGAGCACAACCTTGCCAAGGTTGGGGTCGAGGGTTCGAATCCCTTCGCCCGCTCCAGTTTTCCCAACCATACGATCGACTTACAAGGCCGCAGCTCTGCGGCCTTTGTCGTTTCTGGGTCCTGCAGAAGCATCCTTGACCGCCGGGCCATGGGGCTCCGGAGGAGGCCGAGCAATACGGTGACCGTCGGGACCACCGTACCGCTCGGCCTCGACGTTTCTCGGATCAGGCAGTCTGCTTCCGCAGGGCCGACAGGGCGTGCCACGTCGGCGCCAGCACGAAGCTCGTCAGCGGAATCAGCAGGCCGCCGACCACCAGCCCGATCAGGCCCGACGCGAGGGCTGTGACCAGCCATTCGACGAAGCCCTTGGCGAACGGCAGGCGCGCGGACGCTGCCGTCGCCGCATCGTGGGCGGCGTGCGCAGGCCATGCCAGGCCGTAGGTCTCCAGGCCGTGCATCAGGATCCCGCCGCCGACCCAGATCATGGCCGCCGTACCGACGACGGCCAGGAGACCGAGCAGGATCGGCATGCCTTTAACGACGCCGCGGCCGAGCCCGCGGACGAGGCTTCCGAGCGGCGGCCCGGCCGTGCTGCGGGCCAGAGCCAAGCCCGCGTCGTCAGCCTTCACGATCACAGCGACCACGCCGTAGACGCCCACGGTGATGCCCAGAGCAACGATGGCCAGGACGGCCGCCCGCATCCAGAAGCTGCCCTCCGGCAAGGCCGCGAGGGTGATGGCCATGATCTCGGCCGAGAGGATGAAGTCGGTCTTGATGGCGCTCGCCACGCGGCGCTCTTCTCCGGCCGCAGCGCCACCGGCGCCGTCCGCGTGGTCCGCCGCGTCGCCGTGGGCGCGATGGGGAAAGAGGCCCTCGTAGACCTTCTCGGTGCCTTCGTAGCAGAGATACGCACCGCCCAGCATCAGGAGCGGCGTGATCGCCCAGGGCGCGAAGGCGCTCAGCGCCAGGGCGCCCGGGAGCAGGAACAGGAGCTTGTTGCGGAGCGATCCGAGGGCGATCTTGCCGACGATGGGCAGCTCGCGCTCCGCCGCGAAGCCGACGACGTAGCGGGGCGTGACCGCCGCATCGTCGATGACGACACCGGCCGCTTTGGTTCCGGCTTTCGCGGCCTGGCCTGCCACGTCGTCGAGGGACGCCGCCGCACTCCTGACCATGAAGGCGACATCGTCCAGCAGGGCAATCAATCCGACGCTCACACGTCTCCCCTCATCCGTATTCGGTCCGCCAGACAGACGAACCGCGCCGCGATTTGATCCGTCGCGCTCAAAGAATCGCGGCTCCTAGCGCAGGGCCAGGGCATCGAGCCATCCGTGCGCGGCCGCGTAACGGATGATCTCCGCACGCGTGCGCAGGCCGAGCTTTTCGGCGGCCCGCGCCTTGTAGGTCTCCACGGACTTGACGCTGAGATCGAAGCGGCGCGCGATCTCCTTGTTGCTGAAGCCCTGGGCGATCAGGCGAAGGACGTCCGTCTCGCGCGGGCTCAGCGCGTCTGCGGCAGGCTCGGCCACCGAGATCCGGGAGTCTGCCGCAGGATGCGCCAGGGCATGGCTCGCCACCGAGGGGTCGAGATAGACGCCGCCTGCGGCGACGGCGCGGACCGCGCGGAGCAGATCCTCCGCAGCCGAGCGTTTGAGCAGGTATCCCCGGGCGCCGGCCTTGAGCAGCGGCTGGACGTAGGCCGCATCCTCATGGACCGTCAGAACCAGCACGCGCGTTCGCGGGCACGCATCCGCCACGCGCTCGGTGAGCTCGAGCCCGTTGAGACCGGGCATCGAAACATCGACCACGGCGACGTCGGGGTCGGCTGCATGGATCATCGGCAGCGCCTCGCTGCCGTTCGTCGCCTCGCCCACCAGCTCGATCTCGGGGTCGGCGTTCAGGAGCGTCCGGATCCCGGCGAGGACGATGGGGTGGTCGTCGGCCAGGGCGACGCGGATGCGATCCATCGGGCGCTTCTCCTCAGGGTTCGGGATGGTGCGGTACGGGAATGGTCACGAACAGGGTTGTGCCGACATCCGGGGACGATTCCAGCGTGAGCGTCCCGCCGAGAAGGGACAGGCGCTCTCGGATCCCGGACAGTCCCAGCCGCAGCTTGGCCTGTCCATCGCTGCCGGAACGGTCTCGGAGGTCCTCGGCGTTGAAGCCGACGCCGTCATCCTCGATGACGACCCGCATCTCGGCGGTGCGCTTCTCCACCGACACGCTGACGCTCGCGGCGCGGGCATGCTTGAGTACGTTGGTGAGGGCCTCCTGCACGATCCGGTAGACGGCCGTCTCGATGGCGGCCGGCAGACGGGTCGCCTCGTTCAGGCATTCCAGATCGGCGCGGATCCCGTGCCGCTGGCTCCAGTCGCGCAGCAGGGTCGCGAGCGCCTCGCGCAGGCCGAGATCGTCGAGGGCGGTCGGCCTCAGGTCGACGGCAGCCCGATGGATGTCGCGTCCGATCTCCCCGGCGAGCGCTTGCAGCCACTCCATCTGCCTTCCGGCTTCGGCTGTGGCACCGCGGGCCAGGAGCCGCTCCATGCTCTTGAGGCCCAGCGACAGGCCGGTCACCGTCTGGCCGACCTGATCGTGGAGTTCCCGCGCGATCCGGCGCTGCTCGTTCTCCTGCGCCTCGCCGAGGCGGCGGAGCAGCGCGGACCGTTCGGCCTCGGCGCGCTTGCGCGGCTCGATATCCGAGACCACGCCGTAGATCAGCCCATCCGGGGTGTCCTCGTGAAGCTGTGGCACGCGACCGGCCACGCGGACCCAGCGCGGTTCCCGATCGAGCCGGTTCACGCGGAACTCGACGTCGAGCGGCGTACCCTCCGCGAGGCTCCGGCGCAGGGCTTCGCTCAGGCGCCCGCGATCCTCCGGCTCGACCGCCTGCAGGACGGTATCGGCGTCCACGGCGCTGTCGCGCCCTTCCGCGGCCGCCCGCCACCCCAGAAGCTCGGCCGCGCGCGCAGAACCCGTCACCCGGCGCGCGACGGTGTCCCAGCGCAACGTGCCGAGTTCCGCGGCCTCGGCGGCGACGGCGCCCTGCTCCTCGCTGGACCGGAGGGCGAGGGAGAACCGGGCCTGCTCGCCCGCACGGCGCTGTGCCATGTCGCGGCCCACCAATCCGACCAGCGCCAGGGCGAGGCCGATGCTGACGAAGCTGCCGCCGCCCAGCACGACATACGACCGTGACACCGGGGCGTTGAGGGTGGCGACCGGCATCCCGAAATGCACCGACCAGCCGCCGGTGTGCTTCAGCGTCCGGTAGACCACCTCGACATTCGCGCCCTCCAGCGTCGGGCCGGTGTAGAATCCGTTGGGCGCGTGCCGGATCGCCGCCTGCAAGGCGGGATTCGCCGGGTGGCCGAGTTCCTCGACCTCGGCCCGGGTCCGGGCGATGGTGTTCCCGTCCGCATCCACGATGGTACCGACCCAGCCCTCGGGGGCACCGGCATCCCGCAGGATCGAGCTCACCGCGTTGGTGGCAAGCCGGACCGACAGCACGTAGCGCAGGATCCCGTCGCGGATGACCGGGACGCGAAGGGCGACGAGGCGCTTGCCGGAGATCAGGCCGGCCGGACCGATGCCGCCGATCACCGGCTGACGCGTCTGCACCACGGCGTCGAAGCTCTGCCGGTCCGAAGTCGGTCCCAGTTCCTCTTCGAGGGAGCGGAGCAGGTTGACGATCTGAGCGCCGTCCGGACCGGCAAGTTCCACCGTCTCCCAGAGCGGATGCGCCTGCCTCAGCCGCTCGGCCTCGGCGTAGAAGGCCGCGAGATCCGGTCGGTCGAGGGTGGCGGAGGCGGCCTCCGCTTCGAGAACCGCGATCTGGGCCGCAATGTCCGAGGCGACGCGCTCGGCCACACGGGTCGCGCTGGCGACCGCAGCGCTCCGGGCGAGGTCGCGCTGCTGCTGCGCCATGAGCGTGGCGACCCAGCCGCTCAGCAGCAGGACCGGTATGGCCGCCGCGAGGGCGAGGGCGATGAAGGTCCGGCGGCTGCCGCGGCTCAGCGGGGGCTCAGACCCGTGGATGGCGGCGTCGCGGGGCCGGATGTTCATGGGCCCGGGCGCGGGCACGCAGCGCGCCAAGGCGAATCAGACCTCCATCGCTCAGGCGGCTCGGCCTTCCTGTCTCGCCGTCCCGAGCGCATCGCCACCTGCCTCCCGAGTCCCCGTCCCGGCCCGTGTGCCACGCGCTCTGTCGCGGAAAAGTCGCCCCGCGATCAAGCCGGCGGGAGTGCGTCCGAAGCGAGGGTGGTGTCGCACAGCGCCGATCCGGGCAGCATCCGGGCCGGATGCGGCATCCGCGTCGCAACGGCCCAGGAGGAGCCGTCATAGCCTTCGAACCACGCGCGGCGCTCGCGCGACTCGCCGGGATACGGACAGGCATCGCGGGGCCGACCGACGGAACGCGCGCGGGCCCCCTGTTTGACGATGTCCATGAGCATGGGCGCTGATCTCTCCGGCTGCTCGGGATGATGTCCCGCACCGTGAGAAGCGCGCAGTTCGAACGGTCGAGCAAGCTGTTTCAGATCGCGATGCTGCTCTCACCGACGCGTGTCGGGTTTATCCCGACACGCTGTGCAGACGATCATCCGTTGACCATTGCGCGAAAGCGGCACCCAAGCGGCAAATCATGCGGTCATTGAGCGTCGACGCCTGTCGGGACGCCCGCGGTTCCTTGCCGGTTCCTGCGCAGGGGGCACCCGGACAGCCTTCATGGCCCGCGGATCCGGGAGGCTGCCGCACGTCGGCTTCCCGGATCCTGAGGGGCTTCCTAGAAGCCGCAGCCGTAGCCGGCCGGCGCGTAACGGTAGCCGTAGGGACGGCTGTAGACCGGCCGATAGAGGTTCGGCCCGGCAGCCGCCGCCGCAAGGCCGAGGCCGGTGGCGAAACCCGGCCCGCGGTACCCACGGGGACCGCTGTAGCCGTAGGCGTGCGGCCGGTAGCCATAGGCGGAGGGGCGGAAGGTCACACCCCGATATCCACGATACCGCCTGTGGTGTGGGCGGAACCGGTGGATGTGGTGCCGGTGGAGGCGGTGATGGTGCAATCCGTGGCGTCGCCCTCTCCAGGCGCCATGGCCCAGATGGTGGTGCCCGTGATGGAGGCCGGGGCCATGACCGTAGGGCCGCGCTTCGCTCGACGGCGCAAACAGAACGAGGCTCGAGAGCGCCGTGAGGGTGATCGCAAGACGTTTCATGGGCTGAACTCCACGGAAGAGGAAGGACGACCGTGCGGCCACGGTCGGACGGGGAACCGAGCCTTCGCCGCCGTCGAATGCGGCCGCGTGCCCCGAAGGCGGCGGACGAAGATCGAAATCTCCCGCCACTGTCCCGCCGTCCCATCTGTGGTCCGCTGCACCGATCAGCAGTCGGAGAGATCGGCAGACGTGTCAGGGTCGGCCCGACATGCTTGCGCTGAAGGCCTGGCTTAGCTTGGCGGTAGGGAGCCCCGGTCGACGGGGCTGCGGGCGCCTCGCCGCATGGTCGCGCCAGGGGGAACGGCATGAAGTTGGCGGTGGGCCTGCCCGTGCGGCGCGCGCGGAACTGGTATCGGCGTTGTGGGCGCGTGGGATCCCCGCTGAAGATCACGCGGGAGCGGCACGGTCCGCAGGCCGGCCGGACGCGTACGCTAGAGGACTGGGCGCGATTCGGAGGCGGCCTGCTCGCGTCCGATCTCTCCGAGGTCCCGCGCGCGCACAGTCCGGTCTGGACCGAGAGACGGTGGCACGGCCTGGACTGGCCTCAGGCCAACGGACCCTGGGCGTAGCCGGGCGTTTAGAATTGGGAGAAGCCTGCGGATGGCCGGAACCCAGGGAGAGCCGTCACCGAGGCGGATGCCCCGCGTGCTCGGCCGCCGGACGACCTCGTAACCCCATGTGCGGCGGCGCGGCCGGGCCGACGTCGGAGACCCGCGGCCTCCGCGAAGCCGGCGCCTCGACCAATCGCGCTGACGCCTTTATCCTCCACGAAGATCATGGCGCGGCCGATCGTGCGTCTCGTGACGCGTCTCTCCTCTCCGCCGCCACGCCCCGACCAGCATCAGCAAGCCCTGCACGGCGGCGAGCAGCAGGGTCAGGGCCATGAAAGGCAGGAAGGCGATCAACACCCAGCCCGTCATCATCAGTCCGTACAGCAGCTCGCCGATATCGTGACCGGCGATCGGGCAGGGATACGTGTTTGCCTCGTTGACTTGACAGCCGGTGAGGCTGGTCAGCGCGGCACCGGCGGCGAAGGGCAAAGCCGGCAGCCACGCGACGACCATCAGGATCAGGATGACGCGCAGACGCCGGCGGGACCGGTCCGGCCGTCCAGTCTCAAGGGCGCTCATCGGACCTCCTCCTTCGGGCGGGGGCGGATCGGTCGGTGCCCGCCTGCACCGGTCGCGCCCCATGCGAGTTCCCGTGGCCGCGGCGGTGGCGGGTCGTCGCGCCGGCCGTGACGGGCAGCGCCAGGATTTCGCCGACCGTCGTAGTCTGCCTCACGCTGTTCTTGCCGATCACCACAGCTGCGCCGTGGGCGGTCTCGGCCAAGGCCGCCGGATCGGGTGCTGCCCGGGCTGGTCGTATTCGGCTCTGGCCGATCAGGCCGAACGGAGTGATCGCGGTGCGGGCGGCGGACGTCCGGGCAGATCCCGGTCGGCTCTCGGCAAGAACGTCCTCCTGCCCCGGGTCGCGGCCCGAGCTCATGATCCTCGACACGGGGTGCAACCGGTTCGGGCGCACGACAGGGTTATCCGCCGCGGGATCAGGACACAATGTCACACCGTGGATGCACGGATTGGCGCTGCCGTTCAGCCGGCGCTGGCTCGCCGCCCATTGACGGCGCGTGGATTGAAGCGTTGCCCGGAAGGGCCGAGCATGTGAGCGGGATCGCTTAGATATCGTCCCGCGGAGGACCGGCATGCGGCAGGCTTTGCAACGTCCCCGCGGCAACGCTCAGGCGCGCCGTCACGGCGCAAGATCGGGTTTGGCTGTCCTGAGCGCGGGTTTCGCTGTGGCCGGGCTCCTCGGACCGGCTAAGTTCGCGAACGCCGAGGACGGCCCGAGCTATCTGGAGGACCGGCGTGGCGTGTTCCTGCCTTTCCTGAATGCACCGCAACCCGGCGAGGCCATCGCGCAGTCGCCGCGGCTCGGGCTCTCCTTCGGCGGCGCGGTCCGGCCCGTATTGGTGGATACCGGCTCGACCGGCATCGTGGTCTCGGCCAGCCGCATCCCCGACAACGCGACGCTGCCCAGCCAGCCTGGGCGCATCACCTACACGAGCTCCGGCCGCATCATGATCGGCCGCTGGATACGCGTCCCGGTAATCCTGTGGGGCCGCGTCGGCGAGAGCGTGGCGACGCGACCGATCCCGGTCCTCGCGGTCGACCGCATCGCCTGCACCGCGCAGGCCCGCCACTGCACCCCGGAAGAGGCGCCGGAGCACGTGGCCATGCTGGGCATCGGATTCGGCCGCGAGGACGACAGCCAGAGCCAGAGCACGCCCGACACCAATCCCCTGCTCAATGCAGAGCCGTCCGGCCCCGGTGAGATCCGGCGCGGCTACGTGCTCACCGCCCGAGGCGTCCATGTCGGCCTGACGCGCGCAAACACCCACGGCCGCTACCGCTTCGTCAAGCTCGATCCCCACCCGCGCGTGCCGGGCGACTGGCTGGGCGTGCCCGTGTGCATTTCCGTCGACGGTCAGGAGCCGGGCGCCTGCGGCCGGGCACTGCTCGACACCGGCGTCACCGCCATGTTCCTGACCCTGCCGCCCTCGGAGGTGGCCACCAGCCTTCAGACCGACGCGACCGGTCACAGTGCGCTCCTTCCCGGAACGCGACTGCGTTTTCGCTTCGGCGCCGCCGCCGCTTACACGGTCACCGTCGGCGACCACGCCACGGGACTCGCACCGGAGCGCATCGTTCTGAACACCACGCGCCCGCAACCCTTCGTCAATACGGGGCTGCACGTCCTGAACGGTTTCGATGTCCTGTTCGACGCCGACCGCGGATATTACGGCTTCCGCGCCCGCGGCGCGGTCCCGGACGCCGACCAACCGTGAGCCGACACCACGACGCCCGGGCACAACGGCAGCCTCGCCCCGATGCTTTCCGGGGCATGCAAGATCGCTTTGACGCGCCAGCGTCTTCAGGACTTGGCCGCGCAGATCAGGTGGCCGGGCGGCGACCTCGCCTGCCCGCCGTAGGGAAGATGATCCCTTCTCTGCGCCCCAGTCACAGGGCTTGTTCGAAGCCGTGCGAGCCGACGGACGAGAAATCCGTCGGGTTGTCCGATCTCTAAGCCGCAATGCATCCTGGAGACGATCGGGTCCCTGCCGCTGAAAGCGTAATCGACACGGTTCCCGCATCCTCGGGGACCGCACCCATGGATCCGCCCCGGTCCAGGCTGGCGGGCTGTCGAATGGTTTCGACGACGCGCTTGCCGAAGCGCGTCGGTATTCGGGGCGTGGCGCAGCCTCTCACGCCGTATCGGCTGCGGCCCGCGATGCCATCGGCGTTCGAGAGGAATCCGTCGTTGTCCGACGCTTTTCATGCAAACGGCCGGAGCGTCGCTCCGGCCGTCATGGCGATGATGTGACGAAGGCTTAGCGCAGGATTAGCGCAGGAGCTGGAGGACGCCCTGCTGCGCGGAGTTGGCCAGGGACAGGGCGGAGATGCCCATCGACTGCCGGGTCGACAGCGCCTGGGAGTTGGCCGCTTCCTGGTTCAGATCGGCGTTGGTCAGGTTGGCCGAGCCGGTCTGCAGCACGTTGATCAGCTGCTTGGAGAAGTCCTGGCGGTTCTGCACGACCGACAGGTTCGAGCCGAGCGCGCTCGCCGCGGAGTTCAGCGTGTTGCCGGCGCTCGTCAGGGTCGACAGGGTCTTGTTGACGTCCGAGTTCAACAGGAAGTTGCCGAGGCCGTTCTGGCTGGACGTGCTGTTCGAGTTGGTGATCGACGACAGGCCCAGGCCGCTGGACGTGGCATCCACCGAGGCGACGTTCAGGTTCGAGCTGCCGGTGTCGTTGAACTTGATGTTCATGTCATTGCCCTTGCCGGCAATGAGGTTGACGCCGTTGTAGCTGGCATCGCCGGCGAGCTGCGTGATCTGGTTGAGCAGGTTGTTGTACTGGCTCGCCAGAGAGGCGCGCTGCGACACGCCGGAGATCGAGAGGTCGCTGGAGACGACGGTGGTGGCGGCGGTGCCGTAGGTCGAGGCGGTGGTGCTCGATCCGGTGAAGCCGAGCGCCGTCTGGCTGCCGGAGTTCTGAAACTCCACATCGGCCTGGGCGTTCAGGACGATCTTCGTGCCGGTGCTGTCAGCCGAGAAAATCGCGCCTGCGCCGAACGAGCCGCTGGACGAGGTCGACGCCGAGCTGACGGCGGCGTTCAGGGCCGCGACGGTGGCGCTGATGCTCGACGAGGCGGCGATGGTGGCCGACACGGAGGTGCCGTTGATGGTCAGGAGCACCGTCTGGGAGGCGGTGCTGGCGCTGTAGGCGTTGGCGGCGGTTCCGGTGGTGGAGAGCTGGGTCGAGAGGGCCTGGTTGGCGATGGACTTGGCCTGATCGACCAGCTTCTGGATCGAGGTGATGCCCTGGTTGGCGGCCTGGATCGTCTGGACGCCGTTGGAGATGCCGTCGAGCAGGGTGTTCAGGTTCGAGGACCGGGCGTCGAGGGACTGGGAGGTGAAGAAGTTGGTCGGGTTGTCGAGGGCGGAGTTGACCGTCTTGCCGGTGGCGAGGCGGTTTTGCGTGGTCGCCATCAGCTGGGCGGTATCCTGCAGGGAGAGCAGGTTCTGGCGTGTCGCGGCCGACAGGGTGATGGAAGACATGGATCGCTAACTTTCCAACCGGAGCAACCCGATTCTCGGGGATCGCTTAAGAATACCGCTTAAGGTTAAATACGGATTAACTGCGCGAGTATTTTCAGCGCCCCGCCGCTCCTTCCGAAACCCTGTGCCGGCGCTAGGCTCATCTGCCCGCTGCAGCACAGGCCGGTATCGGCCGATTGGAGACTTGATCACGCGCGGTCGCTCATGCCGCCTGATATCTCAGTGGTCGGACCGGTACGGCGAGCCGCGCGAAGAAAAATCAATCGAGTGCGTAGCCGAGCAGGCCCTCGGTCGTATGCCCTTCACAGCCCGCGAGGGTCGATACGAAGTGATCGCGACCGCCGGCATTGCAGCGGTAGATGGGGTGGCTGCCGGGCCTGGGGGCCTCGTAGACGTAGCCGGTCTGCCCCAGCGGGGTCTGCCCCTCGCAGCGCACGTCCCGGCTGAGGAAGTGATCCTGTCCCGCCACGCAACTCATCAGTCTTGCGGTCCCGGGGGCCGAAAGCGTCAGCACGCTGCCGACGCTGCCCTCGGCCCTGTAGGCGGGCGCGACATAGCCCGTCGTGACCCAATGTCCGGCGGGACCAATGGCGCGCCGCAAGGGCAAACGGTCGGCACCGCGGGTCGCGCGCGCCTCGGCGATCCGCCACGTGCCCGGGTAAGGGTCGCCGCCCGAGAAGAAGACGGTGATGTCAGGCAGGAAGGGCGTGAGGCTCCCCGTACCGTCCCGCCGGAAGCCCGGACTGTGATTGAGATAGAAGCCGGTCACGTCGGAGTTCAGATAGCCGAGCGGCGTCCAACGTGCCGGTGACCCGCTCAACAGGACCTTCAAGGGCATCTTGAACAGGCCCATCTGGTAGGTTTCGCGGTCGGGGTTGCGGGCCGGATCCTTGCAGGCCACCTGATGGCACACGCGACCCGGAAGCCCGGTGATGACGTAGACGTCTCCCGTCTTGGCATCGTACGCGAAATCGGAGTTCGGATTGATGGTCGCTCCATCGGTCGTCCCGTTGGGGATTCGCACCGGCGCCCCGAAATGGATGCCGTCCGCGGTGTGACGGACGTAGAGATCGCCGAAGCCGGCAACGCCCTGTGGTCCGGTGAGGTCCGTCGTGAAAACGAAGAGACCGGACTTGCCGTCCGTGAACGACGCCGGCTGACCGGTGCCGTAATTGCCCTGCGCCACCGCCGGGTTAAGCGGCCTGATGACCGGTTCAGGATAGTCGACCCACGTCACCTTGTCGTTCGAGAATGCGAGACCGGTCTGATTGTTGTTCCCAGGCTGGTTGTCCGCGCCCGAATAGTACATCGCATAGGTGTAGGTCTGGCCGTCCCCGGGGTTGACGAAGCGGCCCCGGATCACGCTGGGATCACAGACGTATTGGCGGTTCCAGGAGCCGGGCGTCGGCTTGAACACGATCCGGGCCGGCGAGAAGCCGGTCTGCGGGTCGTAGGATCGATGGAAGATGACATCGGTCTGGCCCTGACCGCACCACCAGAAATCGGTGACGCCGTTCTCCGAGATGATGCTGGGCGCGTAATTGTAGCCGGCCGGATTCGCCTCGTTGACGAAGAGGGGCTGCGCGTCGGGTCCCTTCCAGTCGGCCTCGACCCGGGCCGGAAGGGCGAGCGACGCCAGCACCAGGGCGAAAAGGGCGCCGATGAGCAGGGCAGAACCGGGCTTCACTCTCACGATCTCCCGCGATGCGCGCCGTCCGTTTCAACGCCGGCCGGAGCACCTGTCCCGAGACTGGCGACCTGAATAAGGCGGCCCTGCTGCCGACGGCCTGAACGCCTGGATCGCGCGTGGGTCGGCATCCGACCGGGGCCGACCCTACGGGTCCTGCGCAGGGGCGACGGGGCGCCGGCAGTTCGGACGGAGGGCGCGACCCAGGAGCGATTGCCGGCCCAGGATCATCTCGAAGAAATCGTATTCTCCGGGCCTGAAATTGGCTTTCAGGAACTGGAAGTGCATGTGAAACGGCCGAAGACGCAAGCGCTTGTAGTCACATTCCGGTATCCGGTCCTTGACCCCAGCCGATCGTATCAATGGATTGTGGGCGAGAAAGGCCGGTCTCTCGAGACCGATGTCGAAAATGGGGTTGAACCCGTAGCAGTTGAGCCAATCCTGCGGCGCCTGATAGTCGCACCAGACGATGCGGTCGCTGTAGACGAGCGACGCGATGCGTGCGCGGATCCCCACGGCTTCCTTCGGCAACGCGACGAAGGGAAGCCCCGAGCCCAGCGTGACCAGGGACAGGCGGGGTAGGGGCCGATCGTCCGTACCGAGGCGCGCGAGGATCCGGGCAGCGACCTCCACGGCCATGGCAGCACCGAGGGAATGACCGACGATCATGACCTCATCGGGCGCCTCCGCCGGATGCGCACGCCATTGTGCCAGTTCCGTCAGGATTCGCTCGCTGAAGAGCGCGATTCGCGCCTCGTAATCCGGTCGCCGGCCCGTGGCATGCTGCCAGAAGAAGATGCGTATGCTCAGGATATGCCAGAAGAACAGCCGGCCCAGCGCCTTGCGGATGGCGTAGAGACCCGTGCCCGCGGCCACGGCGCAGATCAGCGCCGCCCCGACCGTTTCCATCGGCGATAACGGTTTCAGGACGGCGAAGAGCGCCGTGCCGGCCGAGATCAGCAGGGCCGGGACGACGAAGACGACGAAGAACGGAAAAGCGCTCAGCAGGGTGTAGGGCCATCCGAAGCGCGCCGTCTTGAAAAACAACCCCTGTGCGAGCCCCGAAACGACGCTTCTTGCCAGCAGCGCCAGCTGGCGGAGCACGGGCCGGGAGAGATCCGCGTGGACGATGTCGCTCCAGATCAAGGTCTCGCAACAGACGGCGGCGCCGTCGCCATCGGCCGGCGGGCCGACCGTCCAGGTCCGGCTGAGACCGTCGGCGCTGGTCCGGATCTCTGAGACCGCGCGTGGCATGGTTCCGAACCGGGCCGTATGCCGGCCGAGTTCCCGTTTGAAGAACGCAGGAAACCGGATCCCGCTGCGGGCGTCGAAGCCGTGAATGAAGAAAACGTGCCGTCGCCCGACCAGTGCCGGATGAAGGTCTCTCAACTTGAATGGGGTGAACGATAAGTAGCCGCGGACCATAGGATCGGACAAGGACCTGAGCACGCGAAAGCATTGTGGCGGTCGACGGCGCCGATGGGCGCGCGCTCCATTGCACGACCGAGCGGGCTCCTCAACAGCCCGCCGGCGAAGACGGTTCCGCCGCGAGCCATCAGTCATCATCCGGACGTCCTGCGGATCTCCCTCCCATGACAAGGGGGGCGAGGTCAAAAGGCGCTGGCAGGCTGGAGAAAGACTGGACTTGTGAAAACTGAACCTCCTACGGTGCGGGACGCGGGGGCAGTGTTCAAGATTCGCATGCGCTTTTCGGGGGCCTTGAGAGCGTTTCGCACCGGCGCCCTCCGACGTCACGGGCTCGGCCACATCCAGGCTGGCTTCGATGCTGCGCCGAGCGGCTGCATCGTTCTGGTCGGGGACGTGCATGCGGCGCTCATGCCGCGACCGATCGTTCCGCGCCCCGTCCTGAACGCGGGCATCGCCGGAGCGACGGCGCGCTCCTGTGGCCGCGCCCTCGATCTGTTGCGCGCGCCCCTGCCGGCTCTGCTCGCCGTCCTGATCATCGGGACCAACGACATCCGCGCCCGCTCGGCGCTGTCGAAGGCGGCGACCGACGACTTCTTCGAGCAGACAGACCGGATCGTCGATCGCCTCCAGGCCTGGACCCTCGATACGCTCGTGGCGGCGTTGCCGCCGACCCCTGCCGCGAAGGCATCGGAACGCGACCCTGCCGCGGTCGAAGTCTATTCGGAGTGCCTCCGCGCTGTGTGTGTGCGCCGCGGCGTCTCGTTCTTCGATCCGTTTGCGGGATTGCGCGGCGCCCGTTTCGGCTTGGCCGAGGATGACGCCTTCGTCGATGGCACCTACCTGCGGGATTACACGGCCGTCGCCGCCCGCATCGCCAGCCAAGTCCGGACGCACTTCAAATCCGAGCCCTACCTGGACAGCGCGCTCCCGGGTTTCGATGAAGAATATTACAGGAGCTGGTACGCCGACACGTGTCGGTATCCCCACGGGTTGGCGCGGCACTACCTCGATCTGGGATGGCGCGAGGGGCGAGACCCGAGCGGACAGTTCAGCACCGACGGCTATCTCGAAGCCAACGCCGATGTCCGCGCCGCAGGCGTCAATCCGCTGATCCACTTTCTTGAAGTCGGCTTCGCGCAAGGTCGGACGGGTTGGCAGAAGCCGCACCCGCGTCCGACCCGCTCCCCCCACGGCGACCCGGAAGCCTGAACCGAAGACGGCCCGACAGCCCGGGACGCGCTCGTGACGGCAACCGTCGCAAAGCTGCCGCAGATTGGCGGCCAAATGCTTCCATGCGCCTCCTCCTCGCCGCCCCTGTCCTCGTCCTCATCGCCACGGGCGCAGCAGCCGGCGATACGCGCCTGGACGGAGCCGTGATTGCGGGCAGTTTCGGAATGGGGGGGTCGGACTATTACGGCGATGTCCGCAGTCGCATGCCGTTCACCCACGACGCGCCGCCCAGTCCGGTCGGGATAACCGACATCGAGCGCGTCCGGGCCGCACGCCGGCGTGCGGATGCCGGCGCCCGCCGGCCGGCCCATCGCTCCGCCCGTCGCAGCTGAACCGCCCCGGGCCCGACACTCGGTCCCACTCGGTCCGTACGAAGCGGAGGGCCGGGTCGGCAGAACCGGGACTGGACGATCCGGCCAAGGGGCGCGCCGCCTCAGTTCCGGTAGCGTTCGGCGAGGGCCATGAGGGCCTGGGCGAGTTCGGTGAGGTTGGCGGAGGCGGCCTCGACCTGCCGGGTGCCGGCCGCAGTCTGCTGGCTGGCCTGGCGGATGTTCTGGAGCGCGCCCATCACCTGCTCGATGCCGAGCTGCTGCTGGTTGGTCGAGGCGACGATCTGCTGGAA
>NZ_JBEPLA010000009.1:0-235099 GCF_040545035.1 Methylobacterium sp. 1973 | reverse complement strand
GATCTGCTCTTCGCTGAACCGGCTCTTCTTCATCGTCCGTCTCCTGATCGACGGACTCTAGCTTCAGAATGAGGGCAGACCAGGGGGCAAGGTCATCGCGTTGCCTTATGGTGGGATGTAGCTTCGAGGAAGCCTACGCGATCACCGGCCGGAGCCTGGAGGATCAAACTGCCAGATTCGCCTCGTTGTAGAGGGCACTCCTGCCAGTCGGCACATAGCTCGAACGCACGGCGAAGTGGACTACCTCCAGCCAAGCAAGTCCAGTCCCGAATGCGGCTTGTCAGTGCTCGGCGTACTCCGCCGCAACGAGCCTGCGCAGGCCCGTCTCGAGATCGATGCGCGGTTGCCAGCCGGTCCGGCCGAGGAACCGCGTCGAGTCGAGCATCTTGTAGGCCGCGCCCTGGAAGGAGCCGGGCGGGCTCACCAGGGGGACGGACCAGTCGAGGGCGGCCAGCGCCGCCCGCGCCACCGCCTCGACGGTGACGGGCGTGTTGGCGGCGCAGTTGAGGATCTCGTTGTTGAACGCCCGGTCGGCCGCGAGGATCGCGTCGATCTGGTCGTCGACGTGCAGCACCTCGCGGACGGTCTGCGGATTGCCCCAGACCTCGAAGGCCTGCGCGTCCGCGGCCTTCTCCCGCACGGCGCGGTCGAGGAGGGCGCCGACGAAGTGGCTGCGGTCGGAGGCCGTGTTGTCGTGCGGACCGTACAGGGTCGCCAGCACGCAGTGCAGGAAGCTCAATCCGTACTGGTGCGCGTAGGCCGCCGAGCCCGTCGCCAGGACCTGCTTGGCGAGCCCGTAGCCGATCACGGAGGGATGGGTCGGTCCCTGTCCGAAGCGCGCCTCGGGGAGGGGCTCGGCCGATTCCGGATAGGTGCAGGACGAGCCCGTGGAGACGAGCTTGGCCTGCGGCTGGTACAGGCGCCACGCCTCAAGGACGTTCAGGTGGATCCGGGTGTTGATCGCCAGGAGCTCGCCCTGGATGTCGTACTGAATCGCGCCGGTCCGCTGGCGGGTCACCACGTGGAAGATCCGGCCGGCCGGGGCGGCGTCGCGCAACGCCCGCTCGACATTGGCCCAGTCGGACAGGTCGCCCGCCGCGCGGCCGATCTCGACGACCTCGCGGCCCTCGGCCCGGAGCCGCGGCACGAGGTTGCGCCCGAGGAAGCCGTCCGCCCCGATGACGATGTCGCGCTCAGGCCCCGGCATGGCGGTACTCCTGGCGATACTCCTGGCGATACCACGCGATCGTCGGCCGCAGCCCGTCCGCAAGCCCCGTGAAGGTCGAGATCCCGAAGCGCTCGCGCAGCCGCTGGTTGGTCGAACGGCGGGCGAGGACGCCGTGGGTCGTCGTGTCGGAGGCGTGGACGGGCCGGTCCTCTCCCGCCACCTCCAGGATGGTGCGGGCGAGGTCGAGCAGGGTCGTGGTCTCGCCGCGGCAGAGGTTGAGCGCGTCGCTCGTCTCCCGGATCGCGAGCGACCGAGCGAACACGTCGACGACGTCGCCGACGTAGATGAAGTCGCGCTCGACCAGCGGGTTGCCCTTGATCGTGAAGCGCTCGCCCGGGGCCAGCGCGCGCATCACGAAGGCCGGCAGGACATGCGCCTTGCGCGGATCCGTCGAGTCGTGGGGACCGTAGGGGTTGCTCAGGCGGAAGCTGATCGTGTGGATCCCGTAGCGCTCGGCGTGCAGGTCGGCGACCAGCTCGGACCAGCGCTTCGACCACGCGTAGAAGGCCTCGTTCGGATTGGGCGGCGCGTTGAGGTCGACCGGCCGCGCGTCGTCGAGGGGATCGCAGGCTGCCGGGTAGACCGCGACGCTCGAAGCCGCGCGCACCTCGCGGATGCCCTTCGTCAGGCAGAACCGGTAGAGGCGGTTGGCGATCTCGGCATTGCCGGTGAGCAGGTCGCTCTGCGCCGTCTCGAACTTGTCGGCGTCGTAGCGCTGCGCGGCGACGTTGACGACGATCGTGTCGGCGGGGACCGACAGCACCTCGAGGGCGTCGAAGCGCGCGGCCTCGGTCGCCCCCGGGACCGCCTGGCCGGAGGGGCTGACCGCGATCAGCCGCGACACGCGGCCGGCGAGATGCGCGACGAGGTTGCGGCCGACGAACCCGGTCGCACCGACGACGAGGACGGCCTCGGGCAAGGGGGCTGGGGGGAGGGCGGCCACGCTCAGGCTGCCGGCAGGTCGGCGGCGGTGATCACCTTGAGGTCCGGCACCGGAACGATGAAGGCGCCGCCGTTCTCGAGGTAGCGGCGCTCGCGCGCCAGGAACTCGTCGATGAAGTTCCAGGCGAGCACCAGATAGGCGTCGGGCGCGGGCACGCTGCCCTCCTCGACGATCGGGATGCGGGCGCCGGGGATCAGGCGGCCGAACTTCAGCGGGTTCTTCTCGGCCGCATACTGGACCAGCCGCGGGCCGATGCCGAAGGCGTTGAGCAGCGTCGCGCCCTTGGCCGGGGCGCCGTAGGCGTGGACCGTCTTCCCCTCGGCGTTCATGCGCTCCAGCAGGTCGAGCAACGCCGCCTGCAGGCGCCGGACGTTCTCGGCGAAGCCGACATAGGTCTCGAACGTGCCGTAGCCGCGGGCCTCCTCGTCGGCGCGCATGCGCTTGACCGCGTCGCTGACCGGGTGGGCGCCGGGGAAGCCGACATGCGCCTCGAGGGAGCCGCCGTGGACCGGGACGACGCTGACGTCGAAGACCTCCAGGCCGTGGCGCGCGAACAGCTGCTCCAGGGAGCGGAGCGTGTAATAGCACAGGTGCTCGTGGTAGATCTGATCGAAGGCGGTGTTCTCGATCATGCCGCCCAGGTAGATCGCCTGCACGACGAAGACGCCGTCCGGCTTGAGCAGCGTGACGATGCCTTTCACGACACTGTGCAGTTCCTCCAGGTGGAAGAAGACGCCGGCGGCGGTGATCAGGCTCGCCGGCCCGTCCTGCGCGCGGACGATCTCGGCGGTCTCTTCGTTGAAGAAGCGGTTCAGTGTCGGCACGCCCGCGGCGCGAGCCAGTTCCACGACGTTGGCGGCGGGCTCGACGCCGCAGCGGCGCAGGCCGAAGGGCTCGTACTGCCGCAGCCACGTGCCGTCGTTGCTGCCGATATCGACGACGAGGTCCTGCGGCCCGAGGCCGTACCGCTCCACGAGCCGGGCCGCCGTCTGGCGGAAATGCTCCACCAGCGTCTTCGTCGTGCCAGAGACGTAGGGGTAGTCGCTGAACATGCTCTCCTTCGGGATCGTGTGATCGATCTGGACGAGCGTGCAGTCGTGGCAGAAGCCGGCGCGCAGGGGGAAATGCGGCTCGCGCCGGTCGGCGAGGTCCGGCGGGATCAGGCGGTTGCAGTGCGGCTGATCGGTCAGGTCGAGGAACAGCTCGACATCGCGTCCATCGCAGACGCGGCATGCCATGGCGAGTTTCGTTCCCGTCATCGTACGACCTATGACATCCGCGGCGCGAGACTCTACGTGCCCGAGACGCTTACCGGCTGAGCTGGAGGGGCGCAACGATCGCTCCGGCCCGGATCGACGGCAGGGCAGGACCACTGGATTCGACCCGATCCATACCGCCCGCACCCTCGCGCTGTTCAGCGCATCTCTGCCAAAAACACTACCAATATCTTCGATTTGGAAACAATCATGCCCGAAACCGCGTGGACGATACGCAAGTCGCACTACATTATGAAGGATCGATGGCTCGGACTCCGTGCCGACGACTGCGTGACACCTTCGGCCCACGTCCTCGATCCCTATTACGTGCTCGAGACCGCGGACATCGCCCTCGTGCTGGGCATCGACGCGGCCGATCACGTCATCCTCGTACGCCAATACCGGCACGCCTATGGGAGCCCGAGCCTGGAGCTTCCGGGCGGGGCCATCGACCCCGGCGACACGGATATCCTCGCGGCCGCCGAGCGCGAGATGCGCGAGGAAACCGGCTACACCTTTGCCGATGCCGAACGCGTGGTCACCCTCAACGCGGATCCGGCCCGCTACGCCAACCGCATGCATCTCGTCCGCGCGCGCGTGATCGCGGCCGGGCCGGCGCGTCCGGATCCCGGCGAAGACATCGCGGTGATGCGCGTGCCGCGGGCCGAGGCTCTGCGGCTCGCCCAGTCGGGCTCCATCGTCGGAGCCGTGCATGCCGCCATGATCCTGATCGGTCTGTCCGGCCGCGGATGAGGGGCGTCACCGGATTGTGGATCGAGCGATCGAACCGCTGACAAGGCCCGCGCGTTCCGCCAATACGATTAATCGCAGGTTAAAGAGCGGATTGAAGCGTGCCCGAGTACGACATCAAGATCGTCGCTCCGCGAGATCGGAAGGCCGCGGACGCCGAGCGCGAGACGCCGCCCAAGCGCCGGCTCGACTGGGACCGCGCCATGCGTGAGGCGGCCGAGGCGGAGCTCTCGATCCAGTCCCACGACTGAACCCGCCGCGCGGCGACGCGCGCCCTGGTCCCCCACACGTGTTGCCGCTTCCTAGCCCGTCAGCGCGGCCTCGCGCAGGAAGGCGAGCAGGTCGTCCGACCGGAAGTGATGCACGGCGAGCCCCGCCGCCCGGCCGGCGGCGAGATCGGTTTGCTGATCGCCGATCAGGAAGCTGCGCGCGCGGTCGATGTCCCAGTGGTCCATCAGGTCGAGGATCATGCCGGGTTCGGGCTTCCGCCAGCCGTGGACCGCCCTGTAGGCCTCCACCGTCCCGTCCGGATGATAGGGGCAGTACCGGAGATCATCGATATGCGCGCCCGCCGCGCGCAGGTCGTCCCGCATCCAGGCCGTCAGACGGGCGACATCGGCCTCGGTGTAGAAGCCGCGGGCGACCCCCGCTTGGTTCGTGACGACGAACACGAAGAAGCCGGCGTCGTTCAGCGCGCGGACCGCATCACGCGCGCCCTCCATCCAGTGGAACCGGTCCACGGAACCGACATAGCCGTGGTCGTGATTGAGGACCCCGTCCCGGTCGAGGAAGGCGGCCGGTCTCGTCCGGCGGGCCGGGATCTCCACCTGAGCGCGGTCGTAGCTCTCGGGCACGCCGATATCGAGAAAGTAACCGTCGTAGGCCTCGCCCACGACGCGGCCCTCGGCGACCAAAGCGGGCAGGACGTCCCGTTCCAGCGAGCAGGCCGGCGGGAAGCCCTTCAAGGCGTCGCGGCGCACCAGATAGACGCCGGCATTGACGAGACCGGGGCCCGGCTCGGGCGGCCGCTCGAGGAAGGCGGTGATCCGCACGCCGTCGAGGAGCGCGACGCCGTAGCGTGCCGCGTCCGGCACCCGGCGGAGCGACAGGACCATCGCCGCCTCCGGATGACGCGCCGCCAGGGCGGGCAGGGCCAGCAGGTTGACGTCGAACCACGAGTCGCCGTTCAGCAGGAGGAAGGTCTCGTCCGCCTCGGGGAGGGCGTGCACGACGGCGCCGCCGGTCCCAGCCTGCTCCGGCTCGATCGAGACCCGCAGCGTCATGCCGAAGCGTCGCGCGACTGGGTTGTCGGCGGCGTAGGCGCGGATCTTCTCGCTGTGGAACGAGGCCAGCAGCACGATGTCGGTGAAGCCGTGGCGGCCGAGCTCGAACAGCAGGACGTCCAGGAACGGCTCGCCCGCCACGGGCAGCAGCGGCTTGGGCATCGCCGACGTCAGCGCGCCCAGGCGGGTGCCGAATCCGCCGCACAGGATCATGGCCTGCCGGATGGGGCTGCCGGCGCCTCTCGGTCTCTCGGTCACGGGCCGCCCTTCACGCCGCCGTCCCGCGGGGGAACAGGCTTTCCTCGACGAGGCCGCACACGATGTGCGCGGCGGTGATGTGGACCTGCTGGATCAGGGGCGTCGCGTCCGACGGCGCATGCAGGCACAGATCCGCCCGCTCCGGCATCGCTCCGCCCGTCGCGCCCGTGAACGCGACGACCCGCACGCCCAGCGCCCGCGCCGCATCCATCGCCTTCAGCACGCTCGGCGAGCGCCCGGAGGTGGAGAGGGCGAGCAGGACGTCGCCCGGCCGCCCGAGGGCGAGCACCTGCCGCGCGAACACGTGCTCGTACCCGTAATCGTTGCCGATCGCGGTGATCACCGAGGTGTCCGTGGTCAGCGCCAGGGCGGCGGCGGGTGCCCGATCGTAATTGAGCCGCGAGACGAACTCGCCCGCGATGTGCTGCGCGTCGCCGGCGCTCCCGCCATTGCCGATCGTCAGGAGCTTGCCGCCGCCGCGCAGGGATGCGGTCACCACGTCGGCGATCTCGGCGAGGGTCGCCTGGAAGCGGGAATCGTCGAGGGCCGCCTGGAAGGTGTCGCGGGTCTGCGTGAGGAAATCGACGATCGCGCTCATGAGCACCTCGGTCCGTGACCGCGCCGGCCGACCTGTCGGGCCGTCCGGCGGGGTGATCGCTGCTGGGCTGGAGCCGTCCGGATCAGACGTTGGCGAACCGCGAATTGCGGATCATCCGGAAGCCCTTGATCAGCTCCTTGATCCCCCGGTCGAGGTCGAAGTCGGGGAACCAGCCGGTCGCCTCCAGCTTCGCATTGGACACGATGTAGTCGCGCTTGTCCGGATCCTCACCGATCGGGGCCTCGACATAGACGAAATTCGGCACATGCGCCTTGATGCGCGCGCAGAGTTCCAGCTTCGACAGGTTGGCGCTCGACAGGCCGAGATTGTACGCCTCACCGCGCATCCGGTCGTAATTGTCGATCGCGTGGATGAAGCCTTTGGCCACGTCGCGGATGTGGATGTAGTTGCGCTTGAAGTGGCCCTCGAAGACCAGGAGCGCCCGGTCGGTCACGGCCCGGTGGGTGAAATCGTTGACGAGGAGGTCGAGGCGCATGCGCGGCGCCATGCCGAACACCGTCGCGAGCCGCAGGCTGACGCCGCGCCCGCTGTCGAGCACGGCCGTCTCGGCCTCGACCTTGGTGGTGCCGTAGAGCGAGATCGGCCGCAGGGGCGATTCCTCGGTGCAGAACTTGCCGGCCTCGCCGACGCCGTAGCCCGAATTGGTCGTCGGGTAGACGATCCTCTGCTCGCCGCCCGCGCGCTGGACCAGGGCGATCACGGCGTCGCGGTTCAGGGTCGTGGCGCCGATCGCGTCCTCCTTGCACAGGGGTGCGCCGACCAGGGCCGCGAGGGGGATGAGCACGTCGTGCTTCGGGATCAGGTCGTCGAGGATGCGCGTATCGCGGGCGTCGCCCTTGATCGGCTCGAACGTATCGTACTGGCAGGCCGAGGACAGGTCCGGCCCTCCGGACTTGAACGTGTCGAGAACCGTGACGTGATGCCCGCGCTCCAGGAGCATCGGCACCAGGATCGTCCCGATATAGCCGGCGCCGCCGGTGATCAGAATTCGCATCGTTGCCTCTCGTCGCGATGAGCCGTCGGGCCGCCTGCGGCCGGGCTGGAATGATGGGCGGGCGCCGCTCAGCGGGTCTGGCGATAGATCAGGGTCGACCCGTCGACATCGATGCCGATCGGAACGACGGATAGCGGCGCCACCCGTTCGGTCAGAGCCGGAAGCCGGTCCGGATCGATGAGGGCGAGGAAGAAGCCGCCCCCGCCCGCGCCGCACAGCTTCGCCCCGTAGGCCCCCGACGCGATGATCGCCTCGAACAGATCGTCGAGCACCGCATTCGAGACCTCACGCGACAGGGTCCGCTTGATGCGCCACGAGGCGGAGAGCATCTCGCCGAGCTGCGTGAGCCAGCCGCTCGTCCCCGCCTCCAGCAGCGAGACGCATTCCTCCACGAGGCGGTATAGTTCGGATAATTCCTTGTCGATCGCGCGCGCGCGCGTCACGGCGATCTGGGCGGCGACCGTGGTCGTCGCGCGCCGCGCGATGCCTGTATGGACCAGCACCATCGACGCGTTGAGCTGCTGTGTGGCCGCAGAACTCATCTGAACGGGGGATATGCGGATCGCGGAACCGCTGAAATCGAACCGGTTGATCCCACCGAAGGCGGCATGGAGCTGGTCCTGCACGCCGACATTCTCGCGCAGGATCTCGCGTTCGACTTCAATGGCCTTCTTCGACAACTCGATTTTTGTCGGCTTCTGGTTCAGAATTGTATAGATTGTCCGAAGAAACCCGACGGTGAAGGCCGACGAGGATCCGAGTCCGCTGCCTGCCGCAGGCAAATCGGATATGATGCTTATGTCGAGCCGACGATTGACATCGAAATGCTTGAGGACTTCCCGGACGACCGGGTGCTCTATGTCCTCGACATTGTTACAATGCTCGATCCGGGAATAGCTCAGTCTATAATTGTAATCCTGGCAACCAATCAAATCGAGCGCAGCGATGATAATGTATTTGTCAATCGCCGTCCCGACGACCGCACCGGGCGCGCGCTCAAAATATTCAGGATAATCAGTGCCGCCACCGAAAAGGCTGATTCGAAGTGGCGTCCGAGTGACCGTCAGCATCTAGGCATTCCAGATCTTGCATGCGCGTCGTTGTTTTGAACATTGAAAACACGGTCCGACCGGATCAATCGAGCGCACTGCAACACGCACACGCAAGAAACAGTGCCATGGCGCCTTTGGCAGGAGCAACGGCAAGGGCTCTTCCTCAAGCGCGACACGTCAAATGTCCTTTTCGGTCTATTTATCGACAATCCTTCAGATCGAACGGGCGAAGATTTTCATATGGCTTTGAACCCGGGATCCCAAGAGAACCGGATTTCGTCCTGCGCGGGCCGATGCCGAACAGCTTCGTCCCGGGCGCTCTCTCGCGGAACGATGCGGGACCAGCCCATCCCGAAGCCGACCGCGCACGCCCCCGATCGCAGCGGCGAAGGCGCCCGACCGGACATCCTCGGCCCGCCGGAGAGCGCCCCTGCGGCGTTCGCGCCAACGCGTTACGCCGTTGCAGATCGCGCGCCCCAGCTGCGAAGACCCCGTGGACACACGTCTCCGGCCGCCGAGCACTGTCCCGGCCGTCACGATCCCGTCGGCTGTCGTCGATCGTCCCGCCGGCCCTGTGCCGGCGCCGCGCCCTGCGGGAGGGATCGATATACGCATCCCATCGGACGACCGGTGATCCTGGCCCATATATCCCGACTGCGACCGCAGTTTCGAAGCGGTCGTTCCTGTGAATGCAGCTTCCGAAATCAGGGTTAAAGGTTCGTAAACGATCGTTCGGGCCCAGGATGAGGATCCGCGCATCCGTGTGCATCGGTTCGCGTCCTGCGGCCTTCGGGCGGCCCTGGGCCCGTGCTGGATATCGATCCCGGGACCCGGAGCGGTCGGCGCCGTACGACGCGCCACCGATCGGTCCGTCGGTTCGACGGCCTCCCGGCACGGCAACGGACAGCCCCGCGCCGGACACGAAGTCTGCACGGCTGCCGGGTTCCCTCTGCGAGCCGTCTGCCGCCATCGGTCGGCCCGGCCTCCGGCAGCGCCTGAACGGCCTCGCTGAAACCGCGGCGCGCCATCACGCAGGGCTCGCGGCGGCGTCCGTGCCGCGAGCACCGGGGCGGGTTCACCGGCTCAGGCGGCCCGCACGCCGGGCCCATCCCGCCCATGCGCCTGATCCATGATCTCGCCGATCCGCTCGCCGACGGCGACGGCGATCTCGACCGAGGCCGCCCCTTCCGAACCCTGCCGGCAGATCCGGGTGAGGACATCGGTCACGCGCTGCTCCATGACCCCGAGGATCGCCGCGGCCGCCTGCGGCTGCGCGCCGCGCAGCACGGCGGCGAGGTCGCAATAGGCGTCCTGAAGAAGTCGGAGCGTGAGCCGCTCGACCGCTTGTTCATCCTCCGCCGACAAGGCTTGCATCAGACCCCACTCCCGACAGCGCCCCCAGCCTTGCCCCGACATCTTAACAAGCCGTGAAGGACGCCGCGGGACCGCAAGATTCGGCTAACCCTGCCGCAGGGCCGGGGGAGGTCCACTTACGCACGGCGCGGATTCCGGGCGGCCGAGGCGCCTCGGCGCGATCCGCGGCCGGGCGGAGGGAACTTGGCGGGCCCTCGGCGGGTCGACCCCGCAAGATCCGTCAGCGCGAGAGCCTCCCCATGCGCCTCCTCATCATCACGAGCCTCTGTCTGGCCGCCATCGCCGCGACACCGGCATCGGCCCAGGTTCAGCAGACCAATCCCAACGCCGCCAACCGATCCATGGAAACCGGCGGCCAGCTGCGCGCGCTGCGGCAGGAGCAGACGACCCAGAGCAACACGCTGCGGATGAACATCCAGCGCAACCAGGCCGCGACGCCCGCCCCGAATACCGGACCGAACGCGATCGGCCCGACCGGCGGCACGGGCGTGATCGGCCGCTAGGACCGGGACGGTGCTGGCCGGAACCGGTCCACGCTCCCTACACGTCCGGCAGGCGCCGCCCCTTCACGACCACCCGCGGCCACCGGTCCAGCCCGATCGGCATCAGCACGGCGATCCCGGGCGGCACCGCGGCGTCGCCGAGCAGGCTTTCGAGGGAGACCCGGCAGGCTTCCTCGAGCTCGCCCCGCGTGCGTGCGCCGGACGTCTTGATGTCGGCGATCAGGAGCGCCGCGATCTCGTGGGCAAAGGCGTCGCCGTCCAACATGCCGGGCTCCTGTTCTACGCGTGATCCCGTAGAGCCTCTCGCACAACGCCCGGAGCGCGGTTGCGGTCGGAGGCGAAGCCGCCGGCGCCCGAGAGTCTTGTGGGAAACCCTTAGCCGTCTCGGGCCCCCGCGAGCAGCCGGACAGAATTACGTATCCCCATAACGATTGCGGATGGTGTCACCGTCCGGTCCCGGGCGGCCATCCCCCGCGAGACGACCGTGCCGGCCCCCTACCCATAAAGGAGAGATAGTCCGCCCCGGACGGCCCGTGCCACGTCGGACCGGCAGATCGCGGCTCAGAAGCCGCTTGCCGATCGGCGGCGCGCTCCTGGGCTCGCGTGACGGGGACCAGGGTCCGGGTGCCGTGGGGACGCAGCCCGCGATGGCGCCAGAGGGATCGAGGACCGGACCGATGATCATCGTCGACGAGCGCTCCGGCCCCTTGAGCCCTGGCGCCGCCCCCGCCCGCATGCGCGCGTCCGCGGAGAGCTCGCCCGCCGGACGCCGCGGCGCCGGGCGACTGGCGATCCTGGTGTCGGCGGGGACGATCCTGTTTCTGATCCCGGCCCTCTGGAACGGCCACCCGTTCCTGTTCCCCGACAGCGAGCACTACTTCATCATCGGCCGGAGCATCCTCAGCGGTCTCGCCCGGCTCGGCGGCTCGGCGGCGGCGGCCGGCAGCGGCGGCGCCGTCATGGCCGATCCGGCCGCGAGTTCGGATGCGGCGGGCGGCCTTGCCGCGATCGCGGGCGGGCGCTCCCCGGTCTATGCGCTGCTGCTCTACGTCCTGTCCGCCCTGGTGAGCGTGTGGTGGATCATCGTCCTCCAATCCGTCCTCGTCTCCTGGCTGACCGTGACATTCCTCGATCTCGTCTGGGAGCGGCCCCGGCCCGGTGCGGTCCTGGCCGGTCTGGCGGCCTTGGCGCTGCTCACCTCCGCCGGGGCGTTCAGCGGCTTCCTGATGCCCGACGTCTTCGCGGCGACCTTCGTCCTGGCGGCCCTGCTGCTCGTCTTCGACACAGCGGCGTCCCGCGGAAAAACTCTCGCCTATGCGGGCGTTGTCGCCCTCAGCCTGGTGATGCATGCCACGATCGTCCTGCTGGCCGGATCCGCGCTCGTCCTGATCGCGCTGTGCCGGCTCGTCCCGTTCGCAGACCGACATGTCCGCAGGGCGTCGCTGCTCTGGATCGGCGGCGCGCTGATCCTGGGGCTCGCCTTCAATGCGGCCTATCTCCGGCTCGCGGAACGCGTCTCCGGGCATCCGGTCGGAACGCCGCCCTACCTGATGGCGCGCGTCATCGCCGATGGGCCGGGGCGTCTGCTCCTCACCGAGACCTGCACGCCGTCCGATCGCCCCTTCGCGGCCTGCGCCTTCGCAGGCCGGCACTTCGTCGACCACAATGACTTTCTCTGGGGCAGCGGGAGCCCCGGTCCCAACTTCAGCACCGCGCCCGCCGCCCTGCGCACGGCGCTCGGCGCCGAGGAGGGGCGCTTCGTCCGCGCGGCAATCCTGCATCATCCGATCGCGCAGGCGGCGGCCTCGACGCGCAACGCCCTGCGGCAGCTCGTCAGCGTGGACATGACCGAGTTCGTGATCGGGACGCATCTCCTCGTCGACGATGCCGAGTTCAGGACGGCCGCGATCCTGAAGACGATCCCCAAGCTCGACCGGTGCCTCGCGCAACCCGGCGTGTGCCCGCCGGAGGCCGCGCTCGTCCCGACCCTGCAGGGTGCCTTCGGCGTCAACCTCCTGTCCTGCTTGGCCGCGATGGCCGTCACCGCGCTCTACTGGGCACTGCGGCCCCGGCTCGGGGCCGACACCCGGGCGCGTCTGGATCGCCTCATGCTGATCGGGACCGGGATCTGCCTCCTGCTGCTCGTCAACGCGGTGGCCTGCGGCGCTCTGTCCGGACCGCATGACCGCTACCAAGCGCGCCTGGCGTGGCTCAGCGCGCTGTTCATGGTGGCGCTCGCGGTCCATGCGGGCGGGCCGGGCGAGCCGCAGCCGGCGCGCAAGCCGGTGTGACGGGCGCTGCGCGCGCCGAGCCGACCCGTCCGCGGCGGGACGGACGGCATGCGCCGGCGGAGACGCGAAGCGGCCGCCTCCGGGCGATGCACGGCGGCGGTCCCCCCGCGGTCGGGCATTCAGGCGCGGATCGCGCCGCCCGGACCTTCAGACGATCTCGCCGGGCAACGAACGGGCCCGTCCCGAGGCTGAACCGGCTCCAGCGCCTTCCGGCAGCCGAAGCCGACAGTGCGGATTGGTCCAGCACGGCCGGACCGAGAGGCCGGCTCCGTCCAGGGAGCGATCCGGACACGGCCGTCCGCTACGGCCGGACCCGTCCCGATATCGCGGCGCGGCCTGCGGATCGGAGGCTGGCCTGGGCAGCCGCGCCGCCCCGCTATCGAAGCTCGGGGGCGGACGACACGTCGACCCGGGAGCCGACCCGGGAGAAGACGAGGAGGCGCGCGCCCGCATAGTTCAGGACGAGGGCGACCGCGGAGGCCAGGGCCAGGGCGGCGAGGGGGGCGGAGAACGGCTCGGGAAGCCGGAGGATCGCCAGAGCGAAAACCAGCATGTTGCAGGCGAAGCCGAAGGCCTGCACCAGCAGGTAGCCGGCCAGGGCGCTCAGGACCGGGCGCCCCCGCAGATCGGCGAAGCTGAGGCTCCTGTTGAGCAGGAACGTGACCAGCACCGCCACCGTGAAGGACACCGCCCGGGCGGCGAAGGGCCCGCAGCCGAAGCCGTGGATGCAGAGCGCCATCAGCCCGGCATCGGTGACGAATCCGATCCCGCCGACGAGGCAGAAGCGCGCGAAGCGCTCCGCCTCGCTGCGGGGTGCCCGGGCCTCAGCGGACATCGAGCTGCCGGGCCACCGAGAGGTAGAGCAGGCGCTTCAGCTCCTGACGGGTGCGGGTCGTCAGGTCGAGGACGATCCCGGTGAAGAAGGTCAGCACGCTGAGGATCACGATGCCGAGGCTCAGGACCGCCGTCGGCAGGCGCGGCACGAGGCCGGTCTCGACGAAGGTGACGATGACGGGCGCGACCAGCACGAGTGCGGCGAGCAGCAGCGCCACGCTGAGCGCGCCGAAGAACTGGAGCGGCCGCTCGTCCTTCATCAGGCGCAGGATCAGGTACAGGATGCGCGCACCGTCCCGGTAGGTGCGCAGCTTGCTGACCGATCCCGCCGGCCGCTCCTGATAGGCCGTCGTGACCTCGGCGGCGGGCATGCGCAGCTCCAGCGCGTGGACCACGAGTTCGGTCTCGGTCTCGAAGCCGCTGGACATCGCCGGGAACGACTTCACGAAGCGGCGCGACATGACCTTGTAGCCCGAGAGCATGTCCCGGAACTCGCGCCCGAACACGCCCTGGACGAGGCCGGTGAGGACGCGGTTCCCGAGGCGGTGGCCCGGCCGGTAGGCCTGCTGCGAGACCTCCGCGCGGGCGCCGTTGACGAAGTCGAGGTCGTCCTTGAGCACCCGTCCGACCAGGAACGGTGCCGCCGCGGCGTCGTAGGTGCCATCCCCGTCGACCAGGATGTAGATGTCGGCCTCGACGTCGCCGAACATCCGCCGGACGACGTTGCCCTTGCCCTGGCGCGGCTCGATCCGGACGATCGCGCCCGCGGCTCGGGCGACCTCGGCGGTCCCGTCGGTGGAGTTGTTGTCGTAGACGTAGATCTGCGCCGTCGGGAGGGCCGCGCGGAAATCGCCGACGACCTGCGCGATCGTCAGGCTCTCGTTGTAGCACGGGACCAGAACGGCCAGGCGGGGCGGGCGCGCGGTTTCGGCGACGAGGCCAAGGACGGACATGGCGGGGCTCCGCGGCCTCTGCCTGAGGCCTGCCGCCACCGTGCGGGCCGTCCGGATCGACCACAATCGGCCGCGCTCCGGAGCCGGACCGCGCTTTCGACGTAGCGGCGCCGGCCGAAGGAGGGCGGGCTACGTCCTTCGGCGGAGACGGCCGCGCGGGCTCACGCCTCGGCCCGCGCCCGCTTCCGCGCCTCCGGGACGGCGGCGGGCGCCGCGCGGCCGGGTCCGCCGAAGGGCAGGCGCAGGCCCGCGACCACCGGATAGACCGCCGGCAGCACCACGAGGGTGAGCAGCGTCGCGGAGATCAGGCCGCCGATCACCACGGTGGCGAGCGGCCGCTGCACCTCCGCGCCCGCGCTCGTCGAGAGCGCCATCGGCAGGAAGCCGAGCGCGGCGACCAGGGCGGTCATCATCACCGGCCGCAGCCGCATCTCGGCGGCGCGCGTCGCGGCCTCCTTGGCGCCGAGGCCGGTGGCCTCGAGGTCCCGGATGTAGCTCGTGAGCACCACGCCGTTCAGGACCGCGATGCCGAAGGTCGCGATGAAGCCGATCGCCGCCGAGATCGAGAACGGCATCCCGCGCAGGGTCAGCGCCAGGATGCCGCCGGTGGCCGCCATCGGCACGTTGAGGAAGATCAGGCCGGCGATGCGGATATCGGCGAACATCACCACCAGCAGGATCAGGATCGCGGCGAGCGCCGCCGGCACCACCACGGTCAGCCGGCCGGTCGCCTCCTGCAGGTTCTGGAACTGGCCGCTCCAGACCAGGGCGTAGCGCGGCGGCAGCGTGACCTGCTGCGCCACGGCGGCCTGGGCGGCCGCGACGAAGCTCTGCACGTCGCGGCCCCGGACGTTCGCCTGAACGGAGATCCGCCGCTGCAGCCGCTCCCGGCTGATCTGCGCCGGTCCCGTCGCGACCTCCACGCTGGCGACCATCGCCAGCGGCACCATCATCCGGCTGCCGGCCTCTCGACCCGCCTCCTGGCCGGAGCGGCCGACCGGCAGGGCACGGATGCGCTCGATGTCGCCGCGGTCGGCGGGATCCAGGCGCACCACGATGTCGGTGATCGAGTTGTCGTCCCCGTAGACCATGCCGGCGGTGCGGCCGCCGATGCTCTCGACGACGTCGAGCACGTCGGACACGGTGATGCCGTAACGGGCGGCCCGGGCCCGGTCGACCTGGATCGAGAGCGCCGGCATGCCGGCCTGCGCCTCGGCCTTCACGTCCGCGGCGCCCTCGACCCCCGACACCGTCCGCACGATGGCATCGGCCGTGTCCTTCAGGACCTTGAGGTCGTCGCCGTACAGGCTGATCGCGACGTCGCCGCGCACGCCCTCCAGCAGGTCGTCCATGCGCATCTGGATCGGCTGCGAGAAGCTGTAGGCGACACCGGGCACCTCCTCCTTCAGCCGCGTGTCGAAGGCGGCCACGAGGCCGTCCTGCGTCGCGGCGGTGGTCCAGGTGGCGGGGTCGGCGAGGGTGATGAAGCTGTCGGTCGATTCGACGCCCATCGGGTCGGTGGGGATCTCGGCGCTGCCGGTGAGGGAGACCACCCGCTTCACCTCGGGGAAGGATTTCAGGACCCGCTCGATCCGGCCGACCGTGGCCAGCGACGCGTCGAGGGCGATGCCCGGCAGCTTCTCCGAGGTGACGACGATCGCGCCCTCCGACAGCTTCGGCAGGAACTCGCCGCCGAGGCGCGTGGCCAGCACGCAGGAGCCGGCGAAGAGCGCGAGCGCCACCCCGACGGTCAGGACCACGTGCCGCTCGGCGCCGCGCAGCAGCGGCCTGTAGGCGGCGCGCATCCCCCGGACGAGGCGCGTCTCGCGCTCGCCGACGCCGCGACCGGCGAGGAAGAGGGCGGCCAGGGCCGGCATCAGCGTGAGGGTGACGACCAGAGCGCCGGCGAGCGCGAGGATCACGGTCAGCGCCATCGGCACGAACATCTTGCCGGCCACGCCCTGCAGCGCGAGGATCGGCACGTAGACGAGGATGATGATCGCCACCGCGAAGATCACCGGCCGCGCCACGGCGGCGGTGGCGTCCCGCACCACCTCGGTGGCCGGCCGGTCCGGATGCTCCCCACGCGCGCGCAACACGTTCTCGATCATCACCACGGCGCCGTCGACGATCAGACCGAAATCGATGGCGCCGAGACTCATCAGGTTGCCCGACAGGCCGAGCAGGCGCATGCCGGCGAACGCCATCAGCATCGCGAGCGGGATCGCGACGGCGACGATCAGGCCGGCCCGCAGGTTGCCCAGCAGCAGCAGCAGGACCACGATCACCAGCACCGCCCCCTCAAGGAGGTTGTGCGCGACCGTATGGATCGTGCGATCCACGAGGGCGCTGCGGTCGTAATAGGGGACGATCGCCACCCCGGGCGGCAGTTGCGGGCGCAGGTCGTCGATGGTCTTCTTGACCCGCTCGACCACCGCGCTGGCATTCTCGCCGTAGCGCATGAGGGCGATGCCCACGACCGTCTCGCCCGCGGCGTCGTGGGTGACGGCGCCGAGCCGGACCTTGGGCGCCTCCTGCACGGTTCCGAGCGTCGCCAGCGTGACCGGGACGCCGCCGGGGCCGGTCGCCACCACGACGTCGGCGATGTCCTGCGGGCCCTTGGCGAGGCCGAGGCCGCGGATCACCTCCTGCTGATCGTTGTGCTCCAGATAGGCGCCGCCGCGCGCGGCATTGTTGTCGGCGAGCGCCGTGTAGACCTGGGCGAGGGTGACCCCGTAACGGCGCAGGGCATCGGCGGAGATGCGGGCCTCGTAGGTCGGCATCTGGCCGCCGTAGATGTTCACATCGGCGATGCCCGGCGTCAGCTTGAGCTTCGGGGCGATCGTCCATTGCAGGATGCGCTTGAGCTGCATCGGCGTGTAGGCCGGCGCGCGCAGCTCGAACTGGTAGATCTCGCCCAGGCCCGTCGCCATCGGGCCCATCTGCGGGTCTCCGACGCCGGCCGGCATCAGGCTCTTGGCCTGCGGCAGGCGCTGGAACACCTCGGCCCGGGCCTCGGTCACCGATACGGATTCGTCGAAGGTCGCGTAGACCGCCGAGACCCCGGCCCGGGACGTGGAGCGCACATTGGCGAGGCCCGGCGCGCCCGCCATGGCATTCTCCACCGGGAAGGTGACGAGACGCTCGACCTCCAGGGGGCCGAGCCCCGGCGACAGGGTCAGGACCATCACCTGCCGGGGCGAGATGTCCGGCACCGCGTCGATGGAGAGGCCCTCGAGGTTGGCGATCCCGCCCGCGGCGGCCGCGAGCGCCACCACCAGGACCAGGAACCGGCGGCGCACCATCAGGGCGAACCAGGTCTTCATCGCGGTGCTCAATCCGTGGAGCCGAGCAGGCTGCGCATGAGGATCGCCTTGAGGCCGAAGCTGCCCGCCGTCGCGACGCTCTCTCCGGCCGCGACGCCGCGTGTCACCTCGACCCAGTCCGCCCGCTGGATCCCGAGGGTCAGGACGCGCCGTTCGAAGCGGTCGGGGGCGACGCGCACGAAGGCGATCGGGCCCGCCTCGGTCTGCTGGATCGCGGCGGCCGGGACGGTGACGCCCGACCGGCCGAGATCGGCGGCCACCGTGACCGACACGAACATGTTGGCGCGCAGCAGGTCCTCCGGATTGTCGAGTTCGAGCCGCGCGGGCGCGGTGTTGGTCGCCGGATCGAGGGCGGCGTTGACGGAGCGCACCCGGCCCTCGAAGGGCGGCTGGCCGGGGATCGGGCTGTCCACCGTGGCCGCGTCCCCGGCCTTCACCCGGGTGATGTCGGGACCGTAGAGATTGGCCAGCACGACGACGCGGGCCGGATCGGCCACCGTGAACGCGTCGCGGGCGGTGTCGACGACCTCGCCGAGGGTCACGCCGACCTGCGTCACGACCCCGGCGATCGGGGTGACGACCGCGCTGGTGCCGGGCGCGGCGCCCTCCGCGGGGGCGAGGCGCTGATACTGCGCCCGGTACATGTCGGCATTGGCCTGGGCGGACTGGACCGCCGCGCGCGCCTTGGCGAGATCGACCTGCCGCCGCTCGACCTCGGCCTGGGCGACGCCGCCGAACTTGAGCTGCTCCTGGCCGCGCTTGAGCTGTATCTCCGCGGCCCGCTCGGAGGCCTGCGCCTCGCCCAGGGTCGCCTGGGCGGCCTGGAGGCCGTTGCGCGCGTCCAGGATCCCGGCGGCGTCGAGGGTCGCCAGGGTCTGGCCGGCCGCGACACGGTCGCCGGGCTGGACCGCGAGGCTCAGGACCCGCCCCTGCGTGCGCGGCTTCAGATGCGTCACGCGCCGCTCGTCGAAGGCGACGGTGCCGGGGGCGCGCACCGGCAGGACGATCCGGCGCGTCTCGGCCGTCCCGAAGGCGAGGCCGGACCGCTTCTGGCCGGCCGCGTCGAGGGTGACGAAGTCCGATTGTGCCGACGCGTCCTCCGTCTTCGCGGCGGACGAGGCCGTCGCCGAGGCGTCGTCACCGGTTTGGGCAGGCCCCAAGCCGAGCCGGTCGCGCAGCGCGTCGCGCGAGATCCAGCCGGCGCCCAGGAGCGCGGCGAGGATCAGGACGAGCCAAGCCAGGCGTGCGCCGCCGCGCCGGGCCTTCCCGGGCCGGACCTCCGGAGCGGCCGCCGCGGTCGGCCCCACATCCGGATGCGGCGCCTGCGCGTCGGTCTCGGCCTCCCGCGCGGCATCGGAGGCGTCCATGGTCAGCGCCATCCGATCCACCGCAGGCCTCCCCATCGCCCGGCGCCGAGCGCCGCAGCCGACTCGACCGGCCGCCTCACGCGTCGAGGCCCGGCTTGAGCACGTCCTCGGTCACGAAGCGCCCGGTCTCGACCTCACGGACCACGACCTCGTAGCCCGCGCTGCGCAGATCCTTGAGGTGATCGAGGGTGACGTAGGCCCGGGCCTCGACATCGTACAGGCGGCTCGCCGCGTAGCGGTTGATCAGGCGCCGCGGGCGCCGCTTCCTAGGCATGCACCGACGTCCACGGATCGGGCGCGAAGCGGCGGGACGGGCAGGGAAGGCGAGACCAAGTCCGCATCGAGGGAATCCGGAAGCGCACCGTCCGGCGGCCGAGGGGCGGGCGGGTACGGGCTAGAGTCATTCCAATAAAGAGGGCCAACGCGATGCGGTGCCATTAAATTCGGGTTCATGCGGACGGTCGCGGGGCGATTTGCGCCGCGAAGTCCGGCACAAGGGTCCGGGACCGGGAAACAGCCGCGCCTGCGCCGGGGCGTGGAACCGGGGCGGGGGCCGCGCGTGGCGAAGCTGCTGCTGATCGAGGATGATGCGGAGACGGCCGGGGACGTGCTCGACGACCTGCGCGGGCGCGGCCACGAGGTCGTCTGGACCGCGACCGGTCCGGACGGAGCCCGGGCGGCCCGGGATGGCGGCTGGGGCGCGATCATCCTCGACCGGATGCTCCCCGGCCGGGACGGCCTGAGCGTCCTCCAGGATCTGCGCCGCGACGGGGATCGGACGCCGGCGCTGGTCCTGAGCGCCCTGGGCGACGTCGACGAGCGGATCCGGGGCCTGCGCGCCGGCGGGGACGACTACCTCGCCAAGCCCTTCGCGCTGGCCGAACTCGCCGCACGCATCGAGGCGCTGCTGCGGCGGCCGGTCGACAGCCGCGAGACCGTCCTGCACGTGGGCAACCTCGCGATCGACCTGATCGCCGGCACGGGCCGGCGCGGCGCCCGCGACCTGGAGTTGCTGCCGCGCGAACTCAAGCTCCTGGCGTATCTCATGCGCCGCCCCGGCCAGATCGTGACCCGGGCGATGCTGTTCGAGGAGGTCTGGAACTACCGGTTCACGCCCAAGTCCAACCTGATCGACGTCCATGTCGGGCGCCTGCGCCGGAAGCTGGAGGCGGGAGGAGAGCCGCCCCTGATCCACAGCGTGCGCGGCACCGGCTTCACGCTGACGCCCGATGGTTGATCGGCTCCGCTCGGCGGACCTGTTCCGCTCCACCGCGATCCGCTGGGCGCTCGGCATCGCCCTGTGGTCGCTCCTGCTCGCCCTGGCGATGTTCGCCTTCGTCTACTGGCAGACGGCCGACTACCTGCGGGAGGAACTCGCCGAAACGCTCCGGCTGGAGGTCCGGGCGGCCGCGGCCGACCCTGGCGTCGCGGCGACCCGGGTCGATACGTGGATCGCGATGGATGTCCACGCCACGCATTACGGCGGCCTGTTCGCGCCGGACGGGACGCGCCGGGCCGGCAATCTCGGGGCGTTGCCGGCCCGTCTGGCGCGCGACGGCGACGCGTACCGGGTGAGCGCGACGGTCGATCTCGCCGGTCGCAGCCTCCAGGACGAGATCTGGGCGGCCGCGCTGGCGCTCGCCGACGGCAGCACCGTGGTGATCGCCCACGACACCGACGAGATCGACCGCGTGAAGGCCACGATCCTGCGCGCCCTCGGCCTCGGGCTGGTGCCGACGCTGGCGCTCTCGGCCCTGGGCGGCCTGCTGCTCACGAGCCGCGCGCGCCGCCGCCTGGCCGCCACCGAGGCCGCCGTGGCCGAGGTGATGCGCGGCGACCTGGGCAAGCGCCTGCCGGTCGGCCCGGGCGACGACGAGTTCGACCGGCTGACCCGGACCGTGAACCGGATGCTCGACGAGATCGAGCACCTCATGGGCGAGGTCCGCAGCGTCGGCGACGCCGTCGCCCACGACCTGCGCACGCCGCTCACCCGCCTGCGCGCCCGGCTCGAGCGCACCCGGTCCCAGGCCCGGACCGTCGCGGAGTTCCACGAGGCGATCGACCAGGGGCTCGTGTGGATCGACCAGACGCTCGCCATGGTCACCGCCGTCCTGCGGATCGGCGAGATGGAGGACGGGCGGCGGCGCGGCGCGTTCACGCGGGTCGATCTCGGCGAGGTGGCGGCCGTGGCGGTCGAGTTCCACGCGCCGCTCGCCGAGGAGAAGGACATCGACCTCGCGCTCGCGGCGCCGGACGGGCCGCACCCCGTCCACGGCGACCGCGACCTGTGCTTCGAGGCCCTCTCTAATCTCCTCGACAACGCCCTGAAATTCACGCCGCCCGGCGGCCGCGTCGCGGTGGGATTGCAGCGGACCGAGGCCGCGATCGTCGTGACCGTCGCCGATACCGGCCCGGGGCTGCCACCGGGGGAGCGCAGCCAGGTGTTCCACCGCTTCTATCGCGCGGAGGCGGCGCGCCAGACGCCCGGCCACGGCCTGGGCCTGAGCCTCGTGGCGGCGATCGCCGACCTGCACGGCGCCCCCGTGGCGATCCGCGACGCGGCGGGCGGCGGCTGCCATGTCGAGCTGCGCTTCCCGCACGCCGAGGCGGAGGCCGGCCCTCGGACGGCCCGGTCAGCGCCATCCATCACAAGTGGACCGTCATCCCCATAATTCGCCCGTGATGGCTCGGCCGCTCGGGTGCGAAAGCCGCGGTTAAGGCGCGCCATGTCAGTACCCGGCAACGAAACGACGCCTGTGTGGGGCCGATGAACGTGTTGCGGCGCGCCGGTTCCTGGCTCAGATCGGCCCGCACCTGGATCGCGCTCGGCGTCCTGGCCCCGTTGGGCATGGTGGTGACGTCCGGCCTGATGCTGGCCGATCTGCGCCGGGACGCCTGGGACAGCGCGGACCAGACCAGCCGGAACCTCCTCCAAGTCCTCGAGCGCGACATCGTGCGCAACATCGAGATGTACGATCTCTCGATCCGCGCGGCCGTCGACAACCTGAAGGTGCCGGGCCTGATAGAGGCCGATCCGCGCCTGCGCCAGCTCATCCTGTTCGACCGCGCCGCGACCGCCCGCGACATGGGCGTGATGCTGATCCTGAACGAGGAGGGCGATGTCGTCGCCGACATCGCGGCCGTCCCGCCCCGCAAGGGCAACTACGCGGATCGCGAGTACTTCCAGGTTCACCAGGCGAGCGCCGGGCTCGGCCTCCATGTCGGGCGCCCGATCGTGTCGCGGCTCGACGGCGAGCGGATGCTGCCGTTCAGTCGCCGCATCGACAGGCCCGACGGCAGCTTCGGCGGCGTGGTTCTGGGCACCGTGAAGCTGTCCTACTTCACGCACCTGTTCAGCGAGATCGACCTCGGGCCGGGCGGGGCCATCAACCTGTACCTGACCGACGGCACCCGCATCATGCGCTATCCCTACGTGGAGGCCGATCTCGGGGCGAACATCGCGCAGGCGCCGACCTTCAGGCGGTTCCTGCGGGAGGGGCGGGGCAGTTTCGTCAGCACCTCCGTGCGCGACGGCGTCGAGCGGAGCTACAAATTCACGCGGATCGGGACCCTGCCGCTGATCCTGAACGTCGCCCTGTCCACGAAGGACGTGGAGGCGGACTGGGCCGCGAAGGCGACGATCATCGGCGGCATCGTGCTGGCGCTGTGCGGCCTCACGATCGCGCTGTCGCTCCTGTTCGGGCGGGAGCTACGCCGCCGCGAGGCGATGCGGGCCGAGATGGCCGCTTTGTCGCGCACCGACGCCCTGACCGGCCTGCCGAACCGCCGCTGCTTCGAGGACATGTACCAGCGGGCTCTGGACGCGGCCCGGCGCGACGGCCATCCCCTGTCGCTGCTCATCGTGGATGCGGACCATTTCAAGCGCTTCAACGACCAATACGGGCACCCGGTGGGCGATGCGGTCCTGCAGGGCCTGGCGCGCAGTCTGTCGGCGAGCGTGCACCGCCCGCAGGATCTCGCCAGCCGCATCGGCGGCGAGGAGTTCGCCGTGCTCCTGCCCGAAACCGACGAGGCGGGCGCCCGGCGCGTCGCCGACACGATCCATGCCGAGGTGGCGAAGCTCCCAATCCCGTCGGCCGGGCTCGGGGCAGGCGTCGTGACGGTGAGCATCGGGCTCGCCGCCGCACGGCCGAGCGGCGACCGGAGCGCGCCCCCGCCGGACCTGTACCGCTTGGCGGACGGCGCCCTCTACGAGGCCAAGACCGGCGGCCGCAATCAGACGCGCAGCGCGGCGCCGTCACCCGCGCCGCTCCAAAGGGGCGCGCTGCAGCTGGTGAAGACGTCCTGACGGGGCCCGGCTGCGATCGGTCTTCCGATTTCTTGACGGAATCGACACGAAAACCGTGATCTTCTCGCGCCGATGGCTGACGGACCGGCCCGTGCCGCCCGTCGTCATCGCGCGCCGATGGACGGGTAGGCAGCGGGACCCGTGCGTCGGATCAGCGATGCTCGTGTGGATTTCGCGTGGAATCCGGCCCCGCAAGCCAAGGGTAACGAGGATGGACGACAGACGTGTGGCGCCCCGCAGACGGACGCTTCTCGAGGGGCACATCGAACTCGCCGGTGGCGGTGCGATCGACTGTACGATCCGCAACATCTCGGACGGCGGCGCCCGCCTGCGCGTCGTCAGCGTGATCGGCGTTCCCGACGCCTTCGTGCTGTCCTACGGGATCAACGGTCAGCGTCGGCCAGTTCGCGTCACGTGGCGTCAGGAAACCGAACTCGGGATCGCGTTCGACGACGCCTGACGGCCCGCGCCGGACGAGGCTTCCACGCCCACCCGTGTTGAGGGGCGGATCGGAGGGGCGTGGAAGGCCTGCGTCCGGCTGGTGGCCCACCGTTGCGCCGACAGGGTTAACGTTTCCTTACCGGGCGGCGGGGGCCGCGCGCCGGGCGTGGAGCGTCTCGGCGATCACCACGCCGGTCCGCAGCACGTGGCGATGGGCGATGGCCCCGGCCTCGGCGGCGTCCCGCCCGGCGAGGGCCTCGAACAGATCCCGGTGCTCCCGGGCGGATTCCGCCCAGCGGCTGCCGCTGGAGAGCGCGCGCAGGCGCGCCCACTGAGCCCGGGCCTGGAGCGGCGCGTGGGCCTCCGCCAGCGGACGGTTGTGGGCGGCCGTGACGATCGTCCGGTGGATCTCCTGGTTGAGGGCGAAATAGGCATCGAGCGCCTGGTCCCGGTGCATGCGGTCGAGCTGAGCCTGCTTGCCGCGCAGGTCGTCCATCAGGGCCTCGGAGATCCGCGGCGCGGCAAGTTCCGCGGTGAGCCGCTCGATGCCGGCCAAGGCCTCGAACAGTTCGAGGATCTCTTCCGGCGTCCAGTCCGGGACGCGCGCGCTGCGATTCGGGTGCAGGTCGACCAGCCCCTCCGCGGCCAGGAGCTTGAGGGCTTCCCGCAGCGGGGTCCGGGAGACCCCGAGCGCGACGGAAAGGTCCGTCTCCACGAGGGTCGCGCCCGCCGGCAGCACGCCGCGGACGATCATGTCCTTGAGCCGGGCCGCCGCCTGCTCGTGCAGTCCGATCCTGTGCACCTGCGCGGCGGGGACGATCAGGGCCTTGCGGGGCCGGCCCCGGCCTCGTGCGACGACGTCCATCGATCCTCCCACTCCACCGCGCCAGCCTAGCGCGTGCGGCCGCCCGATCGATGATCCATTTTTCGGCCACTTGCGCTGCCATATCATGCATTTGCGCAAATTGCATGCAGCATGCAGAAAATGCCTTGTCGCTCGTCCCGGCCTGTCGGATGCTCCGCGTGTCGGGGAAGGATGCGATGGAACGACCGAACCGCACGACGCGCCTGGGCATGCTGACGCCCTCGTCGAACAGCGTCCTCGAGCCGGCCACCGCCCATCTGCTGGCCGGCTGCGCGGGTGTGAGCGCCCACTTCGCCCGCTTCCGCGTGACGGAGATCGGCCTGTCGGCGGCGGCGCTGGACCAGTTCGACCCCGAGCCGATCCTGAGCGCGGCCGACCTGCTCGCCGACGCCCGGGTCGCCGCGATCCTGTGGAACGGCACCTCCGGCGCGTGGCTCGGCTTCGACGCGGACGAGCGCCTCGGCGCGGCGATCACCGACCGGACCGGACGCCCGGCCTCCACCGCCGCGCTCGCCTTCCGCGACCTGTTCCGCGCCCGGGGCTTCCGGCGGATCGGCCTCGTCACGCCCTATACCGGCGACGTCCAGCGCCGGATCCAGGCCAACTGGGGTGCGGCCGGATTCGACTGCGGCGCCGAGCGCCATCTCGGCCTGTCGGAGAATTTCGCCTTCGCCGAGGCCGGTCCCGAGGCCATCGCCGGCATGGTCCGGGCGGTGGCGGCCGAGGGCGTCGACGCGGTGGCGATCGTCTGCACAAATCTCGCGGGCGCCGTCCTGGCTCCGGATCTGGAGGCCGAACTCGGCGTGCCGGTGATCGATTCGGTGGCCGTCACCCTGTGGAAGGGCCTGGACCTCGCCGGCTGCCCGACCGCGCATCTCGCCGCCCATGGCCGCGCCTTCGCGGCGGACGGGGAGGGCCGTCCGTGAGCGCCGGAGCCGGAACCACCCTGATCCTCGACGGGATCACCCAGCGCTACGGGACGGCGCTCGCCGTCGACACCGTGACCCTCGACATCAAGGGCGGCGAGCTCGTGGCGCTGCTCGGGCCCTCGGGCTGCGGCAAGACCACCCTGCTGCGGGCGGTGGCGGGCTTCCTGAAGCCGACGGAGGGGCGCGTCATCATCGGCGGCCAGGCGGTCGACCACCTGCCGCCGAACCGCCGCACCGTCGGCATCGTGTTCCAGAACTACGCCCTGTTTCCCCACATGAGCGTCGCCGACAACGTCGCCTACGGCCTCGCGGCCCGGGGGGTCGGGCGGGCCGAGCAGAAGGCACGGGTGGCCGAGATGCTGGCGCTGGTGCGGCTGGAGCACCTCGCCGGGCGCTACCCGCGGGAGATGTCGGGCGGCCAGCAGCAGCGGGTGGCGCTGGCCCGGGCGCTCGCCGTGCGCCCCTCGATCCTGCTCCTCGACGAGCCCTTCGCGGCCCTCGACAAGAACCTGCGCCTCGACATGCAGATCGAGATCAAGCGCATCCAGCGCAGCGCCGGCACCACCACGCTGATCGTCACGCACGACCAGGAGGAGGCCCTGTCGATGGCCGACCGGGTCGCCGTGCTCAATGCCGGCCGCCTGGAGCAGTTCGCACCGCCCACCGACGTCTACGACCGCCCCGAGACGCTGTTCGTCAACACCTTCGTGGGCACGGCCAACGTCCTGCACGGCCGGCTCGCGACCGGGCCGGGGGGCACCCGCGTGGTGGCCCTGGAGACCGGCGGCCTTCTGCCCACCGTCACGGCCTTGCCGGACGGGACGCGGGTGGCCGCCTGCCTGCGGCCAGAGCACGTCGCCTTCGCGACCGGAGGGGAGGGGCTCGACGGCGTGGTCGAGATCGGCCTGCCGCTCGGCGCCACCCTGGTCCACGAGATCCGCCTCGACGGCGGCGCCCGCCTGAAGACCGCCGAGGCCCGGGCCGCGGGCGCCCGGCCCCGGCCGCCCGGCACCCGCGTGCGCCTGTCGCCGACCGCGCCCGAGCGGGTCAGCGTCTTCCCCGATTCCCGCCACTGAAGCCGAGCCGCCCGAGTCCGAGCCAGGAGAGCCGACCATGACCCTGCACCGCCGCAGCCTCCTCGCCGGCGCCCTGACCCTCGGCGCCGCGCAGGCCTTCCCGGGCCTGTCCCGCGCGCAGGCGCGCAAGCTCGTCTTCGCCACCTTCACGGGCAGCTGGGAGGAGGCGCACCGGGCCGTGCTGGTGCCGGCCTTCCGCAAAAGCTCGGGGGGCGACGTCATCCTCGATCCGATGCTCTCGGTCGACCAGATCGCCAAGGTCCAGGCCGCCCGCGCCAACCCGCCGATCGACGTGATGCTGCACGATCCGGGCCCCGCCCTCACGGCCATCGCCCAGGACCTCGTCGAGCCCTATCCGGTGGCCCAGTCGGCCCATTACGGCGACCTGATCGCCGACGCGCAGGAGCCGATGGGCCCGGCGCCGTTCTTCCAGATCGTCGGCCTGACCTACAACCCCGAGAAGGTGAAGACGCCGCCGACCTCCTGGGCCGACCTGTGGAAGCCCGAGTACAAGGGCCGGGTCGGCATCACCAACCTGAACTCGACGCTCGGCACCGGCTTCCTCGTGGAGATCGCCCGGATGCACGGCGGCTCGGAGACCGATGTCGAGCCGGGCTTCAAGGCGCTGGAGGCGCTCAAGCCGAACCTCGCCGCCGTGGCGGCCAACCCGGGCGCCCTGGCGGCCCTCTACCAGCAGGAGCAGGTCGACATCGGGCCGGGCAATTTCAACGCGATCCAGATCCTGAAGGCCCGGGGCGTGCCGGTGGAGTTCGCGATTCCGAAGGAGGGCATCATCGCCTTCAAGACGACGATCCACATCGTCAAGAACACGCCGGTAAAGGAGCTGGCCTTCAAGCTGATCGAGGCCGCCCTCTCGCCGGAGGTGCAGGCCAAGCTGATGCAGAGCCCCTACCTGATCGTGCCGACCAACCGGAAGGTCGCGATCGAGGGCGCGATCGCGAAGGTGCTGGCCAAGGACGCGGACGAACTGAAGCGCAAGTCGGTCTTCCAGGACTGGGCCGCGATCAACCGCAGCCGGTCGGCCTGGATCGAGCGCTTCAACCGCGAGATCCGGGTGTGACCGCCGGCCCGGCCATGGCGACGGCGGGCCCGGTCGCGGCGCCCGGCCGCCCGGTCCGCGCCTGGACGGCGGCCTACGACATCCGCCTCGCCCTGCCCCTCGGGGCGTTCTTCCTGGTCTTCTTCCTGGCGCCGCTGGCGCTGCTGCTGCTGGTGAGCTTCTACGCCGATCCGGGCATGACCCGGTTCGGCCTCGACCAGTACGCCCGGTTCCTGCTCGACCCGTTCTCCCTGCGGGTGCTCGGCGCGACCCTGTGGCTCGGCGTCGAGGTCACGGCGCTGACCCTGCTGCTCGGCCTGCCGCTGGCGCTGCTCCTGACCTGGGCGCCCGGCCGCCTGCGCGGCCTGCTGACCCTGATCGTGCTGCTGCCGCTGCTCACGAGCGTGGTGGTGCGGACCTTCGCGTGGATCGTGATCCTCGGGCGCCAGGGCATCGTCAACGCCGCCCTCCTCGGCCTCGGCCTCACCGACACGCCGCTGAAGCTGCTCTACACCGAGGGCGGCCTCGTCCTGGCGCTGGCGCAGGTGCAGATGCCCCTGATGGTTCTGCCGCTGGTCACCGCCCTGTCGCGGATCGACCCGAACCTCGCCGACGCCTCGGCGGCTCTGGGGGCGGGGGCGTGGCGCACCTTCCTCCGGGTGACCCTGCCGCTCTGCCTGCCCGGCATCGTGGCGGGCTGCCTGCTGACCTTCGCGGCGGCGATCACGGCCTTCATCACCCAGTCGCTGATCGGCGGCGGGCAGATGCTGTTCATGCCCATGTACCTGTACCAGCAGGCCTCCTCGCTCAACAACTGGCCTTTCGCGGCGGCGATCGCGATCGTCTTCCTCGTGGCGGTGCTGGCCTGCGTGACGCTCCTCAACCTCGTGGGCCGCCTGTCGCGCGGCTACGCGCAAGCCTGAGGTCACCATGCGGACGTCCCTGCGGCGCGACTTCGACTGGTTCAGCTTCCACGGCACCGTGCTGCTGCTCGCCGGCCTCTGCCTCGTCCTGCTGGCGGCACCGACCGTGATCGTCGTGGTGGTCTCGTTCACCAACGGCTTCTCCCTGCGCTTCCCGCCGCCGGGCTATTCCCTGCGCTGGTACGCGGCGCTCGCGGAGGCCGAGCAGCTCCAGGCCGCCGCCTGGAACAGCCTGGTGGTGGCGGGCTGGGCGACCCTCCTGTCGGTGGTGCTGGGCACCGCGGCTGCGCTCGCCATCGCCCGGTCGCGGCGGCTTTCCGCGCGGCTCCTCGACAGCCTGTTCCTGTCGCCGCTGGTCCTGCCGGCCCTGGCCTTCGGGCTCGCCGCCCTGATGCTGTTCAGCCTCGCCGGGATCCCGGTCTCGCCGCTGACCCTGATCCTCGGCCACACCGTGGTCTGCGTGCCCTTCGTGGTCCGCACCACGGTCGCGGCCCTGTCGCAGATGGACCCGGTGCTGCTGGAGAGTTCGACCTCGCTCGGCGCCTCGCGCCTCTACACGTTCCGCCGGGTGACCCTGCCGCTGATCCGGCCCGGGATCTTGGCCGGGGGCTTCGTCGCCTTCATGGCGAGCTTCGACAACGTCCCGGTCTCGCTGTTCCTGCGCGACGCCGCCACCGACATGCTGCCGATCCGGATGTGGCAGGATCTGGAGGGGCGCCTCGACGTCACGGTGGCGGCGGCCTCCAGCCTGCTGATCCTGGTGACGGTGGTGCTGGCGGTGGTGATGGAGCGGGCCGCCGGCCTGTCCCGCCGGATGGCGGGCTGACCCGCCATGCGGATCCTGCTCCTCAACCCGAACACCTCCGCGGCGATGACCGAACGCATGGCGCGGGCGGCGCAGGCGGCGCTGGCCCCCGATGCGCGGATCACCGCGCTCACCGCCACGACGGGCCTGCCCTACATCGCCAGCCGGGCCGAGGCGCAGCTCGCCGGCGCGGCGGTGCTGGAGACGCTCGCCGCGCACCAGGCCGGCCACGATGCCGCGGTGATCGCGGCCTACGGCGATCCCGGGCTGATCGCGGCGCGGGAGCTGTTCGACCTGCCGGTGGTCGGGATGGCCGAGGCGGCGATGCTGACCGCCTGCCAGGTCGGAGCGCGCTTCGCGATCGTCACCTTCGCCCCCGCGCTGCTGCCCTGGTACGAGGATGCGGTGGCCCTGGCCGGCCTGTCGGCCCGCTGCGCCGGCCTCTACGCGGTGCGCCGGCCGTTCCAGGCGGTGACCGAGGTCCAGGACGACTTGCGGCCCGAGATCCTGGCCCTGGCCGAGCGGGCGGTCGAAGAGGGGGCCGACGCGGTGATCCTGGCCGGGGCGCCCCTCGCCGGCCTCGCCACGACCCTGCGGGACGCGGTGCCGGTGCCCCTGGTCGACCCGCTGGCGGCCGCCCTCGGCCAGGCGCAGGCGCTGGTGCGGCTCGGGACGCGGCCGCCCCGGGCCGGACGCTTCGCCCGGCCGCCCGCGAAACCGGCCACGGGCCTGAGCGGGCCGCTCGCCCGCTGGATCGCGCATCGCGAGGGAGAGCCATGATGCAGACCGATGCGACGGGCCCGCTCTGGACCCTCTCGGCCACCGCCCTGGGCCGACGCTACGCCGCCGGGACGGCGAGCCCGGTCGCGGCCGCCCGCGCCTGCCTGGACCGGGCCGAGGCCGTGAACCCGGGGCTCAACGCCCTGGTCGCCGTCGATCCCGAAGGTGCGGCGCGCGCCGCCGCGGCGAGCGCGGCCCGCTGGGCGGCGGGCCGGCCGCTCGGCCCCCTCGACGGCGTGCCGGTGACCATCAAGGACAGCCTGAACGTCGCCGGGTTCGCCACCGGCTGGGGCAGCCGGCTCTACGCGGGGCAGGGGGCGGACCGGGACGAGACGCCGGTGGCCCGCCTGCGCGCGGCCGGAGCGGTGATCCTGGGCAAGACCAACGTCCCGGAACTGACCGTCCAGGGCTATACCGGGAACCCGGTCTCCGGCGTCACCCGCAACCCCTGGGATCCGGCGCTGACCCCGGGGGGCTCCAGCGGTGGCGCCGTCGCGGCGGTGGCCGCCGGGATCGGGCCCCTGGCCCTCGGGACCGATGCGGGCGGCTCGATCCGCCGCCCCGCCTCCCATACCGGCCTCGTCGGCCTGAAACCCACCGCCGGACGGGTGCCGCGAACCGGCGGGCTGCCGCCGATCATGCTCGACCTCGAGGTGGTCGGGCCGATGGCGCGCACGGTCGACGACCTCGCGGCGCTGATGCGGATCCTCGGGGCGGCCGATCCGAACGCGGTCGCGCCGAACGGCTTCGGCCCGTTCGGGACCGCCGCAATGCCGGAGCGCCCGCTGCGGATCCTCCATGTCCCGGCCTTCGGCACCGCCCCGGTCGATCCCGAGATCGCCGACAGCGTCGCCGAGGCGGCCGGGCGCCTCGCCGGCCTCGGCCACCGGGTCGAGACCGGCCGCTTCGACGCGGCGACCGCCATCACGGAGGCGTGGCCAATCCTCGGCCAGGCCGGAATCGCCTGGCTGATGCGGGCGCATCCGGGCCGGCGCGACGACCTCGGCCCCGACATCCGCGCCCTGGCGGAGGCCGGGGCGGCCCTCTCGGCGGCCGACCTGTTCGACGTGCAGCGGATGGCGCTGGCGCTGCGTCAGGATCTCGCCGCCCTGTTCGCCGCGCATGATCTGCTGATGACGCCCACGGCGGCGGCGCTACCCTGGCGGGCGGAGGACACCCATCCGGAGCGCATCGCCGGGGTGCCGGTGGGCCCCCGCGGCTCGGCGACCTTCACGGGCTTCGTCAACGCCGCCGGCTGTCCCGGGATCTCGATCCCCTGCCGCCCCTCCCGTGCCGGGCTGCCGATCGGGTTCCAGCTCGTGGCGCCCTGGGGCCGCGACGAGGCTCTGGTGGCGATGGCGGCGGCCTACGAGGCCGCCCATCCCTGGCGGATGCTCTGGGAGGGCGGCGCCCCGTGACCGGCCTGTCGCTCCACGCCGTCGACGCCGCCACGGGCCGGCCGGCCGCGGGGATGCGCGTGCGCGTCCTGCGGGCCGGGTCCCGGCGGCGGGTGCTCGCCGAGGGGCGGCTCGGCGCGGACGGGACGCTCGATCATCCGATCGTGCGGACGCGGCTCGCCGCCGGCCTCTACGAGGTCGTGTTCGCGATCGGGGACTTCGTCGGGGCGGCGGGGGAGGGGTTCCTGGAGGAGGCCGCGATCCGCTTCCGGATCGACGACCCCGACGGCCACTGCCACCTGCCGCTGAAATTCACCGCCTTCGGCGTCGCCCTGTTCCGCGGCTGCTGAGCCGGGGGTGCGTCGTCCCGGCACGCGCCTGCGGCGGCGCGGCCCTGCCGGCTCCCTCTCCCTTTGAGGTGACCGAGGCCCCCGGAGCGCCTAGACTCGATTCCGATCGGAGCGGGGCGCAGGAGGAAGCCGATGCGGGTTCAGGCGATGACGATCCCGGCCGCGGCTGGGCGCGCGACGCGCGGCGCCCCTCCGGCGCGCCTGATGCTGGCCGCGCTGACGGTCCTCGCACTTCCGCTGGCCTGGGTCGCGGCCGGACGCTCCCCTGCGGCAGCCATCGACCCCGATCTCGTGCGGGTGATCCGCTTCATGGCGCTGATCAAGGGCGGGTTTGCCCTGGCGGCGCTGGCCGGCTGCCTCTGGCGCCTCGGACGCCCCGCGGCCGCGTGGCGGAGCCTCGTCTACGTGGCCGGGCCGCCGCTCATGGCGGTCGGTGCGGCCGGCCTGTGGTCCCTGCACGATGCCGGCTCGGCGGCGCTCGCCCTGCATCTCGGTCTGTTCGCGCTCCTCGCGGCGGCGCTGACCGACCCCGATGCCCTGCCCGACGGTTCCCTGCGGCACGCCGTCAGATCGTCTCGTAGGCGAACAGAACCGAGATCAGCGTCAGGCCGATCAGCCCGATGACGAAACAGATGTCGGCGCAGCGCTCCAGGCGGATCGCGAGGTCGCTGACATCCCCCAGACGGATCGACAGGTAGGACGCGATCGCGCTGACCAGGAACAGGACCGCCGTCAGGGCGGCGGCCTCGTCGACGTGGCTCGGCCCGATCCAGCCCTCGGCGATCTTCACGAGGCCGATCAGCGTGGTGCAGACACCGACCATCGTACCGGCATTGGGGAGGATGTGGCGCGACAGGCCGTCCTCGCCGGATCCGGTGGCCTTCCGCCTTTCGGCCATGCGCTCCTCGTACAGCTCCGCGCCGGCCGATCCCCCTTAGATATCGCGCCCGTGGAGGTTCGTCATGAAGCGACCGCTCACCACCAGCTTCTCCGCGCCGCCGCCGACGCAGGCCGCCTCCCCCGAGCCGGCGACCTCGACGGCGACCACAGCGGCGACCACAGCGGCATCCTGGCGCGACGTCGCCCCGTTCGCGGCGGCCCTGATCGCCACCCTGGAGGGGATCGAAACGGGGCCGAAGGCGGGGCCGGCGATGCGGGCACACCGCTCCGCCATGCGCCGCCAGGGCGCGGCGGCCGCGGCGCTCGGCGGATCCGAGGCGCTGGAGGCGGTCCTCCACCAGGTCGCGGAGGCCGACGCGGCGCGGGCCGCTCAGCGCCTCGCGCTCATCCGCGAGGCCTGGACCGGGCTGCCGGGGGCGGGGGCGTGAGGCGTTCGGTCGGCCTACCGGACCGGGCTGGCGGCAGGTCCCGGACGCAGGTCCCGGACGAAGCGCGCCGTCGGGCGGGGCGCCGCCGCTTCGCGCCCCGGATTCAGACCGTCGCGTAAAGATTTGATACAGGATCTGGGATAAATTCGGGCTCAGCCACGCCGCGTCACACCGAGATCGATCGTCAGGAATTTGTGATGAACGACCAAGACAAGCAATTCATCACCCAGCAGATTCTTGATGTGGGCCGCCAGCTCTACGCCGCCCTCGACAGCAAGATCATGGCGGCTCACGCGCAGCAGCTCGCACAGATGCAAGATGTCAGGCGCCTCGCCGTCGTTCAGCTGGCGCCGAAAAACAACTTCTGTCTCGTGACAGATCATCCGATCGCCTACGAGAGCAACGATCACACGGTTCCGCGCGGAACAAAGGATGACAATACACGCAATCAGCGGTTCTGTCATGCGATCGAAAGCCATTTCGGCCGAAAGGTCACCGCCCTGGACCTCGGCTGCGCAGGGGGCGGCCTCGTCTTCGATTTCCTCATCAGAGGCAACGCGGCATTCGGGATCGAGGGAAGCGATTACTCCCTTCGCGCGCAGCGCGCCGAATGGTCTATCATTCCAGATTATCTAAAGACATGCGATATTACCAAGCCATTTTCTCTGATAGATCAGAAGACGGGTACGAAAGCCAAATTTGACGTCATCACGATGTGGGAGGTCCTCGAGCACATCGAGGAATCGTTGCTTCCTCAGCTGTTTGCCAATGTGAAATCTCATCTGGCCGACGGCGGTCTTTTCGTGGGCTCCGCCGCGACATACGACGATGTCGCCAACGGCGTGAGCTACCATCCTACAGTCAAGCCGGAGACGTGGTGGCGCGAGCTTGTCCGGCAGCACGGGCTCGAATTCGTCCCGAAGAGCATGTTTCAGTTCAAGGATTTTTGCCGAGGTTCCGGCAATGAGAACGCATTCTACGATGCCGATTTCAGCAAGAACCCCGAACTCGGCTTCCACTTCGTGATGAAGCACGTCGCCGCTTAGGTGCGGGGCATCCGAACGCGGCCATGAGGGCGCCGCACGCTTGAGCGGACCGAGCGCGCGCCCCACATGGACGGGAGCGACAGCATGGGGGGCCGGCCGTGTACGACCTCATCCACACCCTCCGCCTCTGGCTCTGGCGCCGTCAGATGTGGGCCATGGCACGGGCGTGGCGGGTGCCCGCGACCGGCGACGGCGACTGGATCGCCGCCACCGTGGCGGCCTCCGCGACGAGCTCGGGCGCGCCGGTCTCGTACGTGAGCGGCGCCGGCCTGTAGCGGATCCCGCTCCACCGGGAGCGGTCAGCCTTCCGGAGAGGGCTCGGCGGCGGCGGCGCCCGGCTCGGGTGCCGGGCCGGTGTCGAGGGTGCCGCTGTGGACCAGGGCGCCGGCCCAGGCGCTCGCGATGATCCGGACCTGCTCGATGGCCTCGGCGCGGGTGAAGGCACTGTCGCCTCCTCCCGGCCTGCCCTCGTCCCAGTAGACGAAGCCGGTGCGCCGGCCGCCGGCATCCTCGACGCAGGCGGCGTTCTCGAGGACGCAGATCCGGAGCGGGAGCTTGAGGCCGAGTGTGGGCATGGGGCCCATATAGGGCGCCGATCCCGCAGGAAATCGGCGCGCCCGCCGCGTGACGGTGCGCCTCAGGCAGGCCTCAGGTGGGTTTGGCCGCGTTGAGCGCCCGCGTCAGGTGCGCCACGACCTCGTCGCCCTTGGGCGGAGGCTCGGCTTCCTCGACCCGCCGGGCGACTTCCATCACGAGGTATGTCACCGATGGCGGCCACGATACGCCGTTGTCCAGGAGCATCCGGGCGGCGCTCACGAGCATCCTGAACTGGTCCGGCGGGATCGTGAGACCGGCCTCGTGCTGCGCGAGGATGTGGTCGGCGATGGCGGCCGCCAGTCCAGCAACCTCGGCCATCTTGTCGGGCGGACCCTCAGCCGTCATCTCAGATCGCGCTTCGTCTTGGAACGCTCGGTGCGGAGCATCTGTCACCTCTCCCAGGCCCATACGGTTCCACAAGCAATCCTGGGCAGCAAGCCACGCGGGCGGTTCGCAACTCCGACGTGTTGGATTGTGAACCATCGACGTCATGCGGCGGATCGGGCGCCCCATGCGTCTGCGCGGCTGGCCGTTCGCCCTGGCATCCCCTCATCGAGGCTCCCCGTTCGTGGCCGCTCTTCACCCGGCGGTCGGCCCCGTGCGGCCAGGGAAGCGGGCCATTGCCGCCCATGAATGGGATCCGGGCCTCGCGTCCGTGCGGAGCCGCGCGCCCGGCCCTCCGCCGTCCACCCGAATGCGATGTGACGGGCGCTCCGACGCGGCTCGACCGGTGAGCCAGCTGCGCTGGTCTGGGAGGCAACCGCGTCCTGACCGAAGCCGCGGGCCTCGAAGATCCTGTGGACGACGCCTGTCCGCTTCGCCTCGTCCAGCCAGGCCGTGACGCAGGCGAGGGCAGCGGGGCGGCCCTGCGGGACAGCGACCTGCATCTGCTGGTCGACCGGCCACAAACGGAACGGCGACGGGCCGCGCGTGCGTCAGCGTGCGGGCGGCGGCGCGGACGGTCGTCGTCCCATCGATGGCCACCGTCACGCCGTCGGGTTTCCCGTCATCCGAGCGACTGACAAAGATCAGCCCGGCGGTCGGCGCCCCTATCCGGCCGACCCGGAGCGGGCCGGTCGGGGCAATCTCGAAGTAAGAGCGGACGGTCCGTCTCCGATCCAATTCGGCCACTCGGCGGACTCGGACGACAGCCCGAAAACGGATGCGGCCGGCGGCCCATCCTACCTGTGCGCCCGCCGGTAGTCACGCGGGCTCATGCCGTGGCGATCCTTGAAGCGGCGCGCGAAATGCGCCTGGCTGCTGAAGCCGCAGCCGTAAGCCAGCATGCCGATCGACAGGTGGGCGCAGGCCGGATCGGCTAGGCGCTTGGCTGCCGCCTCTAGCCGGCGTCCCCAGATGTAGTCGGAGATGTGCCGGTCGCGCTCGTGGAACAGCTCCTGCAGCCGGCGCAGCGACACGCCGACCGCGGCGGCGAGCTTCGGCGGGTCGAGGGTCGTGTCACTCAAGTGCGCCTCGACGTAGGCCTTGGCGCGCTGGACGGTGGCGTTGCCGTGTATGGAGCGGGGCACCTCCTGCGCCAACCGTTCGGCGAGACTGGCCACGACGAGATCGATCCCGATCGACGCCATGCGCGCCGCACCGTCGGGGTTGAGCCGATCTCCCACCCGGATCAGTTCCTGGACGTAGGTGTTCGCGAGCATCGTAGAGGCGAGGTTGGCCTCGACCGCGAGGGCAGTGAACAGTTGAGACGGGCCCAGCACGCTCTCCAGGCGCTCCCGCGGCAGGTCGAGGATCAGGAAGGTGCCGGTCTCGATCTCGCTCACGCCCGGTCGATGATCGAGCACGACGAAATCGCCGGCCCGAGCTAGCGCCTCACGCTCGTTCTGCTGGACGGCATGGCGGCCGGATTGGCTGAAGACCGCGTAGAGGCGGTCACCCCGGCCGTTCCGCCGCACCGCCTCGGGTGTCACTTCGGTCCGGGTGGAACTCTGAACGCTTCGCGTGATCGGCAATGCTCCGATCGCGGTGACCTCGATCCGGCCGTGGAACGGCGCAGCGTCAAGATTCCGGATCTCGTTCGGAACCATCTGATCGCACATCATCTCCCGCCATCGCCGGAAGGCGATCCTGGGGTGGAGGCCCTCAGTCGAGAAAAGCGGTCGCATCCGCGGTCTCGGTCCACAGCTCGCCATACGAGGGCGGAGATTGGAGGGGCCGTCCGTCTATTGTATATAATCTAAGGATTCAAGCATTGCGGGCCGCCCGAAAACGGACCGGCGGAAACCCATCCCGAGCCGCGTTTCCGGACGCGACCCATGCCAGACGCTTAGGCGACGATCAGCGCATCCCGGAAGCGGTCATAACTCGTTCGCGCCCCACTTTCGTTCGAGGCCGGGTTGGCTGTCGCCGCCGTTTCAACTCGGCGACAGGGGATCCTGTCCAAGGAGCTTTGCACCCATATCCGCCGAACGGCGAACCACCTCGAAGCCATAGGTGGTCATCTCCCGCTCATACGCCTGAAGCGCTGCATCGCAGGACAACTCGCCTTTGTGATGCTTCACGATCCAGTTCCTCAAAAGCCCCGCATCGCGCAAGGCGACGTTCGCGCCTCGCCCCAGGCTGGGCGTCATCGTGTGGATCGCGTCGCCCAGGAGCGTGACCCTCGTCTCCGGCTGGAGATCGAAGGGAATGCAAGAGGCCATCTCGACATAGAAGAATGAACCCGCTTCGCCCGCCCGCGGCACCTTTGCAGCCCCTGACGGCCACTCTGCCAGAAGCCGGCTCGCCAGATCCTGCAGCGTGTCGCTGGAGGCCGCGCGCAGGGCGGCTTCGTCGTCCCCGAACAGCTCCTTGCGCCCCGCGATGATGCAGCCGATGTAATCATCCTGCGTCCGAAGCCTCGCCTGCGGCAGCAAGGCGCGGGCCGCTTGATCGGGCGCCATCGGATAGATCACAGGCCCCACGCCCAGGATCAACTTGCGGGTGTCGAAGGCGGCGGTGAAAATATCGGCCAGGGCGTGAGGCGGCAGAACCCGCCGCGCGTCGCTCAAGGCCAGGCGGCCATAGATGGCGCGGGCACCCGAATCCATCATCTTCGCGTCAGGCGCCCTTTGACGGCGCAACGCCGACCCCGCGCCGTCCGCACCCACCAGCATTGTGCCGCGCGCCGTCCGGCCATCGGAAAAAATCGCGGAGACCCCCGTCTCATCTGTCTCATAACCTTCGAGCCGTGCATCCCAGTGACAAACATCCTCCAGATCCTGCAACAGGATCTCGCGCAGGGTCGCACGGTTCACGTTCAGATGCTGGGCAATGCCGTCGGTCAGGTGATGCTGCGTCTTGCTGTAGTCGTCGGTCTGGAACCGGCGCTGGATTGCGAAACTCGTGTCCATGATGGTCGTGTAGGGCAGCGGGTGCATCGAGGTGGCCTCGAACAGCGCAAACAGCGGCCCAGGCAAGGCGGCTTTCAGCGCCGAGATGCCATCGGCATCCAGATGCAGGCGGTAGCCCTGCTTTCGATCCCAGGGGCCTGCATCTCGATCATAGACCGCGACCTCAATTTGCGATGCGCGCAAATGTTGCGCAAGACAAAGACCGCCGATCCCCGCACCGATGATGATGATTTTCACGTTTGTTGTCCTTGATATAGGCCTAGATCGAGCGACCAGCCGCCGGAGCGGCCTGCGAAAGGACCTGGAGCTACCAAGGTAAGCGCTGAGATGGTTTTCGAGACGATGTCTGTTAATCGATCAGACATAAGGCACCCATCTCCACCGGCGCGCAACGCGCACGCCTACGTTCACCTTGGCGTCTGCCAGGTTTGAACGTCGTGGAGCCAGTTGGGCGATGAGAAACCGCAAGCGGCGACCGCGCTACCAATCGGTCTGCTCTCTTCTCGACATGGAAATCATATTCTGAGTCGCGCCAAAATCAACCTGCCGAGCGCGAAAATCGAAGCGCGAAGGGTGGTGATATCCTGGTTCCAAAACGTCGGCCCATAACCGACCAATAGGAGATCATCACGTGCATCAGACGGCCATCGACTGAGTGTCCTTCTGGATCCTCGTAAACGCGTCTGCTTCTCGCGTTTTGCGCCCGGAAGCGGATTGTCAGAAACCCACCCTGAGCCGCCGGTCCGCACCCAACCCCTGCCAGCCGTGCCGCCAGCTTTCGCCGACACCCGGAAGCAGCCATTCACCGCCCCTCCGACACCTTCGACTTAAGGTGGACAGCGGACCGTAGATCGTCGTCCAGAAGCCGACGTTCAGCCTCCGACCGACCATCGTCGCACATGTTGCGGCCTGAATCGCGCCAGATCTGACAGAGATTCCGATCCAGATCTCAAACAGGCACTGCGATCTATCCACCACGTCTCGATCGCGAAGGTTCGGACTGCATCATGGATCGGGGCCAATCAGCGGCCGAGCGCTCCCTGACTTGCTGTTGAAGCCAGTACGCCCCCGCCATCAGGGCGCGCTCCTACGCGGGCGGATGCCGTCCGCCGCTCCTGCTTCCACGATGGTGACAGAAATTGTCACCACGGCGTCGTAGGACGCCGCCTCGGGTGAAAGGCGAGTCCATGAAACGCATTCAATATCACTCCTACGGCGGCCCCGAAGTCATGCGGCTCGAAGAGTTTGCGCTGGGAACGCCAGGGAAGGACGAAGTGGCGGTCGCCGTCCGTCGCGCCGCGCTCAACCCGATCGACTGGAAGGTCCGCAACGGCGCGATGAAGATCGTGACCGGGCGATCGTTCCCGCGTGGAATGGGTCTGGACCTGGCCGGCACCGTCACCGCGGTCGGGGCCGACGTGACCCGATTCAAGATCGGCGACGCGGTCTTCGGCATGGCGCGCTTCAAGGAGGCCGGTTCACTGGCCGAAGCCGTCATTGCCAAGGAAGCCGCGCTCGCGAAAAAGCCGGAGACCGTCTCCTTCGAGCAGGCCGCATGCCTCGGGACGGCGGGCGTCACGGCTTGGAATGGCCTCATCGACAAGGCGCGACTGAGGCCCGGTCAGAGCGTGTTCATCAATGGATGCTCGGGTGCTGTCGGAGAGGCCGGCGTGCAGATCGCACGCATGTTCGGCGCCGAGGTGTCGGGCAGCTGTGGCGCCGAAGGGATCGAGCGTGCCCGCTCGCTCGGGCTCCAAACAGTCTATGATTATCGGGTCACCGCCGCACCGACGATTTCCGAGGTATTCGACGTGGTGTTCGATGCTGCAGGAACGCTCTCGACGTCAACCGGCATCGGCCTGCTGCGCAAGGGCGGCACCTTCACCACGGTCGAGCCTACGCCCGTACGGTTCTTGCGTGCCGTGTTCGACCGGCGGATGAAACCGATCGTTGGAAAGCCACGTGCGGACCTGCTCGACCGCCTGGCAAAGGCAGCCCATGACAGGACGCTGGTTCTGCCGATTGCCGAAACCGTGCCGCTCGCGCAAGCTATTCCGCTGATCTCGGCAATCGAGGCGGGCCGCAAGCTGCGCGGCAAAGTGGTCGTCACGATCGGGTAGCCGTGTCGCGCAGTCACCGTCTCTTCGACCTCCTCCAGCGTCTCCGCCGTCACCGAGGGGTGGTGGCGGGCGCGGTGCTCGCTCGCGAGGCCGGCGTCTCCTTGCGCACCATCCGCAGGGATATCGCGACTCTCCAAGCCATGGGGGCCGACATCGATGCGGAGGCCGGCGTCGGCTATGCTCTCCGCCCTGGTTTCTTGCTCCCGCCGCTCTCATTCACCGAAGAGGAACTGCACGCACTGGTCATCGGTGCGGAATGGGTGAGCCGTCAGACCGACGCCGCCCTGGCTGAGGCCGTTCGCAATGCTCTCGCCAAGATCGATAGCGTGCTGACTCCGACCCTGCGGCCGGCTCTCGACGACAGCAGTTTCTACGTCGCCTCCGGCCCTCCCTCGGTCGCCACGCGCTTCGATCTGGCGGAGTGCCGCCGCGCGATGCGCGAGCAGCGTAAGATGCGGGTTGTCTACCGTGAAGAAAGTGGCGGCACGTCGGAGAGGATCGTCTGGCCGATCATGCTTGGTTTCGACGGTTCCGGGCGAAGCTTTGCAGCTTGGTGTGAGAGAGAGGCCGGTTATTGCATTTTCGACGCCGAACGCGTTGTCGATATGACTCTTCTCGTGGAGCATTACCCGGGAAGCCGTCGACAGCTGGTCAAAGCGTGGCGCGCCGTGGCAGAACGACTGTGCGCACAAAGGGTCCGATAAGGCCGCGGTCCTCCGCAGGGCTGCCGAGGAAGCGGCCGCACCAGCCTTGCAGTCGGCGGCCGGCCTGCCGATCAGCAGGAAAGCGAGCGGGCGGCAGGCGCGGTCGGGCGGAGCTCGTGGATCCCGGCCGTGCGTCCACCGCGCGAGCGCCCGCTTGCCCGCATCGGTTCTCCCCTTCGCCTCCCGCGGAACAGCGATGGGCCTCCACCCCGGATGCGTCGATCAGACCCTGGGCCGGCGGTCCGCCAGCCTGAGCCAGAGCTTCGAACAGACCGCCCGTCCTTGCCTGCCCAGCGCATGAAGCGGTCAAGGTCTTCTTCGGGCCGTAGATCTCGCGCGGTGCGTCCGCCCGACGTCCGCCGGATTTCAGCCCGTGACCGATGCCCCCGATCACGCGCGGGTCGTCGACGCGCTCCTTGCCTCGCGTATCGGTGGGCAGGTGCGGAGCGATCTTCGCAGACTGCTCATCCGTCAGCCAGGAATGATCCATCGGCGCCTCCGGCAGGAGCCGTGAATCACATCCTGCCGGGCCGCGCTACCGTTATGGGGGACGTCACTGAGACGGCAGGCTGCCGGCTCACTTTTATTGAAGGAATACGATCCATGATCGATTAGAAAGCAGAAGCCATCACCTTATTTTGCACCCTGAATGGTCGACGACTCGTGGCGATTTTCCGATATGGCGAGAGGAGGAATGCAGACGAAGGCTTTGAGACTCGGATAAGCCGCGTTCATTGCCGCATCGATCGTGTTGTTTTCGATCACGACCCCATAGCCCGGAAATTCGATCAGCTGATTGGAAAGCGGAAGACAGATCTTCATGAGGTTTCTCGCACCGAGGGGTGAAACCGTGTACGCCATTACCCCGAAGCTATGACGCAAACGGAGCGGCACGTTCAGCCCGGCACGATCACGGAACTCTGCAACCCGAGCGCGAAGATCATCCTGTTCGAACTGCAGCTTGCAGCGAACCCCTTCGACAACCTCAAGCCAGAGAAAGGCGTCGAAGTTCACCCCCCAAAGAACGACATCCCAATCGGAGGGAAGCGCATCCAGGATTGTGCGTGCCCCGGCATGAAAATCTCTCGAAAAAATCGCGTCGTCTTCCGCAATCGTTACACAGACATCCTCGTCCGCTGCCTTGGTCCAAAGACCGATATGGGAGTGTGCATTGCCCAAGGCTGGATTTGTATAGCGCAAATCTCGATGGATCATCCCGGTCCTGGCCAGTTCGTCGCGATCCAGGTTTCGGCCTTCGACAGCGTCCGGCCGGACAACCTGGAGGAAATCGTTGCGATGCATGAATGTTTTCAATCGCTCAGCGTCGCGATCCAGGTTGATGATGTGAACGGGGACATTCCGGTCGGCATCGATCATCGTCTTGTGCCTCGGCCACACGGGACATCGAAAAATCTTGATTCAAAAGAGCAGACAACAACACAGAGCGAGATTCTTGATAATTTTGCTCGTCGAGCAAAGGCTTGTGCGTTCGCGCGCAATACGAAAAATCTTTTGCTTGTATCTATGAATATAAATTTCAGATTTTCCATCAAGAAATTGCCTTTTCGTCCGAATATCAATCAAGCCACAGTACGGTGATCGTATTGGCCTGGTTCCGGACTCCCTGCTTTCCGCTCCCGATCCGCAAAGCCAATTCGAATTATCCAAGTGGCGAGCTCATGATAACGCGTGATGTGCGGCTGCGACAAAGGCAATCTGGCGGACAGAGGCGCATTTACATCTGCCTGAAAGTCATCCACACGATGTGCGACAATCGAACCTGCGCCAGATGCCTTCCATCCGTCACGATGAATTGCAAATAAAGTAGTTTGTTATAAATTTGTAAGCGCCCTCATAAGCCACATTGTGCCCACCGGTCGACAACGCATCTCGATCGGCATGCGCCATCCAGCCTTCGACCATATACGGAACATCGTCAGAAGGGACGTTGTGCAAGAATATTGGCACCTGGTGATGATTGAAATACATGGCTAAAACGATGTCGTCATTTGCGCGGCAAAATTTATCATTTGATGTGTCAACTAAATATCGATCGAAATCGTCCTTGATACAATTCGGAGGATACAGGACCCCACCAAACCCTTCGAGCATCGTGCATGCGCCGTGCCCGTACCAGGGTTCGAAGAGACCTCCTTCTTTCAGGTTGCCTCCATAACGGGTGAGTATCCGATCTTCGTTCGGACCAGAGATAGATGTCAGCAATCTCAATTGATTTCGCGGATATCGGCAATCGTCGTCAACCGACCATATGTACGCATCGTCATGTCGATGCCGGAGCAGGGTGGGGGCGATCTTCGTGATGGGCCCATAATCATCGGTTCGAAAAACCGCGACCTGACCTTCCGAAACGAGCCAATCCGGAAGAATGTATTTTTCTCCATTGCGCTTGCAATGGAACGGAATATTGATCTCCAGACGATCGACAGCCACGTCCTGATGGAGAACAGACTCGATGACGGGCTCAATCTCCGCGATACGTGACGGTATCGTCGTCATAGAGGCAATGATGCGCATCTCGATCCCGCCTCGCTGATGCAAGGAAGACTATTATTGACGCAACTGGACAACATTCGCAAGAACCTTGCTCCTGCATCAGTTGCCCATTCAGGAATCGGAAGCGGTCGTCGCCAGTTCTGCCAAGAATCTCCGCGTCTGCCGCCGGTCGCGGGACGAGCGGCGAACGGGGCGGCAACCCTCGCGCCGATCGGGTCCACCGAAGCGCCTGCGTCGGCAGCGCCAACACCCTCGCGGTCGCGACTCCCGACAAGGGCCAGGAGCGCTTCGCCGCTCGGCCGTGCCGCCGTCGCCATGAGCGGATTGTCGACCGGCTCGCCCCGTGTCGAAGACTTGCGCCGCTCCCACGATGCGGCCCCCTGATTGCCGCCTCACGGCTGGCAAGACCTCCAGAGACAAGGCGCCGCTGCCGAGGACTGTGCAAACCCGGATGAGCAGAGATCGATCCCGATCAGCGCGAGCAGATCGTCGTCTTGATCAGATCGGGTAATAAACCGGCCGATCCCAAGCTCTTGCAACTCGCACGCCACCGACTGAGATACGCATCCAGAGGCAATGCCGCCCGTTCCGGCCAGCGATTGAGCGCACCGATGTCTTCCAACAGCGCGGGACGCGCCATCAGGGCGGGTAGCAGTATCGAAACCGCCGCCTTCGCATGGTCGGACAGTCCGACGAAACCCTCCAAGGCCGATCTATTGCGGGTGAACCAAGAGCTGGACGTTCCGAGGCCTTGAGATGACGAAATCTGATTGTACTGGGCCAGAATGTTATCTCGATAATGGCTTATCTCCTTCCCATAGCCCGCGTCTCCCGGAAACGGCGGGGTCCTCTCCCAATCCGCCGCCAGGTTGGCGAGACCGCGGAGCGAGAAGCTTTCAGCGATCATTTCTTCAACCCACTGGCATGGCGCGCTGGGTTTCGCTTCGCTGTCCCAAGAATTACTCACGACATGACCCAGTTCGTGGCCGAACTGATAGGCCAACTGGGTCCAAGCACGCTCGCCCACGTCGACATGGATGATGGCAGTATCGCTCGCATCCCGATGCAGCCAGACCGCGGGTGGACCGGCGGGGCAATTCTCGATCCGTAATATCTGCGGCTGCCGATCGGACACCATACGGATGCCGGAGCAGCAGGCCTCCCGCATGCGGCCGATCACGAGCGCGGCCGACCGTGGCGGCGCGTGCCATTCGCCCCGGACTTCGACAGGATTCGCCAGGATCGGAGCGCTGCCTGCTTTGGTACGGCCGAGGCTTATCATGTATAAACCTCCAGCAAAAGCGACGCTCCGACGTGAGATCAGCCTATCCCGCATGTGTCGGGCTGCGGCTTAGCAGGATGCGCGCCTGTTCGGTATCGTTTCGTATGTCATCGCGCGCCATGTAGCCGTAGATCTGACGATTATCGATGTACTGTACGACATTGCTCTTCCGAGCGCTGTCGGAGAAAATCACATACTCGTGCCTGTCGGTTCCGTCCTGATAGTTGAGCAGCGGGATGACGTCGGTCCGGACGAGGTAGGTGCAATGGACCACCGGCATTTCGACGACACCTGTGATCCAGCGGTTCAACACCCAATCGTACTGGTCGCAATGACTGTAGTATCCCTGATCGTCGACCGCCGCATGGTAATTCGAGTAATAGCTTCCTCTCTCCACCGATCGTAGAAAGGGGGCCACGATGGGCAACTGCAGCGCCACCAGTTCGCGAAGCGTGTTTGGCCGAATGAAATTGTCGACATCGGCCGTGAAGTAGAAATCGCATCCGTGATGGATCGCCCGTTGAAGGCTTTCCTGACGGATGCGCCCCAGGACCCGGAACCGCGTCGCGTTCCACTCGTGCAATTCGTAGGTCTGAACGGGATCTTCGACGTCGCTGGCATCGAACTCGACGGCCGCATACTGAGCGCCGAATGTCTCGATCCAATGCGCCAGGATGTTCTCCGTCTCATCCGTATTGTTGTTGGTTCTTATATAAAGTACGATCTTGGATTTCGGATAATTCATATTTCTCAAGCAGTCGAGATAGAGCGGGAGCGCTGCGGCCATCTGCTTCGCCAATATCGCGACCAGCACGCGGGCATCTGCGGCGGCGGGTTTCAGCTCCCGCGCGGGGCCGATCTCGTACTGCTCAAGGAAATTCGGCGCCGCGCGCGAGCCCAGACGGGCGGCGGTCTTCTCGTCCTGGATCTTCGTCAACGACGCACGGGCATTGGCCTCGACCCGAGCGCGTTCCGACAGCGGGAGCCTGTTGTCCGCCAGAAGCTTCAGACAGGCTTCTAAGCATTCGCTATAATGTCCCGCCCAGTAAGCGTTGATGGCGAGCTTGTCCAATAACCCGTAATCGTAGACCCATTTGGAAAGAAACAGTCCGCCTGCGGGTTCGACGAGATGAGAACCCGCTTTGGCCGCAGCGAAGCCCTCCTCGTTGCGGCCGTGTCGAAAATAGAGGTCGCTGATGTGGTAAAAGGCTTCCGCGCGAGTCCCGCAAACCGCTATGGCGCGTCGGTAGACGTCAGCGATCTCGTCGACGGGCCGGCCGAGACGATCCATGAGGTGGCCGGCTTCCAGTAAACTGATGTACACCTCTTCGGTCCAATAACCCATCTCGCTCCGTGCGAGATAGGCATCCAGGGCCTTCTCGAGCTGATTGCTGTCTCGGTAACTTTGGCCAAGATAGAACGTATACCTTGACCGAAGGAAACTGTCGCTCTCGACATCGAGAGCGTCCTCCAGTCTGCGGGCATCGCGGCGATAAGTGTCCGGATCCTTTTCTCGGGCGCCGCCCGATGCGCCCGACGCGATGTGAAATCCGATGGCGTCTCCCGATGTGACGCCGTCCGGTGCCTCAATATACTCGTGCAGCACGCCCTTGTAGTGAAAATCTCTGTCGTTCGACATGATTTGAGGGCGCCAATATCTTATGCCGCCGCGTCGGATCTCGACGTTGTAATAATCATGTCTTAAAGACGCTTTGAATTTTCGCGGATCGAAACCGTCGTCGAAGGTCAGCGTTTCGTCCGCGTCCATGACGAAGGCGTATTCGACGACGTTCCGCGCTCTGAGATGGCGCAAAGCCGAGCTTCGATTTGTGGCAAAGTCCTGCCACGTCTCCTCGACGACGTCCCCCGATACATGATTCCGCTCCAGCCAGGAACGAATGATGTCCTGGGTGCCATCCGTCGATCCGGTATCGGAGATGAGCACGTAGTCGATCAGAGGAAGCATGCTCTCGAGGCAGCGCTCGATCACGCGCGCCTCATCCTTGACTATCATGGACAAGCCAATTTTTGCCATGGTCCCGTTCTCTCCCGATCAAAGAGGCGAGCGGCTGACAAGAATTTTCAGTACCCCCGTCCGGACGCATGGCGCACATGAAAACCGGACTTCGTTGATATATTACAGATTTCAGGGCGCCGATAAGACGCCTATGTTGCCATATCTTCGCCGGGTAGTATAGCTCGCGCGGTGTAACATCAATCTGTCGGCAGGAACGATCTGGACCGAATCGTCCCGGCTCGAAAAGCCCGCATGGGGTGAGATCCCGATCTCGGAGGGCACAGAACCGCCCCTCGGTCAGGTGCCGGACGACGGGGCCGCGGACCGGCTGGGCTATGCCGACGTCTGGTCGACCAGCGGCCGAGGCCATCCCGGACGAGGTCGCAGGCCTTCCCGTGTCGCGAGGTGCTGCTGGATGCGACGGTCGGCGAGGGCTTCCGTGCGTGTGGGCGGTGTCTGCCCGCAGGCGTGAGGTGCGTCTGGCGCTGCCGAGGGAACGTCGCCGTCGGTCGGGACCAAGAATTACCATTCGGTATGCGCGCGGCCACGGCGCATCGAAGCCACCCGCGCAACACCGATGCCGCCCCCATGCGCACCGCTCGTGGTCTCCGTGGCGGTCCGGCACCGGAGCGGTTCGGGCGCCGGACGCATCTCGCCTCGCCCTGCGCGGCCCGCGCCAAACGTGGAGAGGCCGCAGCGGCGAGCTGCGGCCTCTCTGTTCCGGAGGGCGCCCGGAAAGGCGCCCTCCGCATGTCACCCCAGTCAGCTCGGCCGACCCAGATTGTTGAGCAGATCGGTCGGCGAGGACGTGTTCGAGGACGCGCCACCCGCCGTCGACCGGCTCGCTCCGAGCGAGGCGCTCGCTTGGGTCGTCGCGTCGCCCGAGCTTCCGCCGAGCCGGAACGCGTTCATGAGAGTCAGGATGTCTTGTTGCACGGCCGTATCGCTGAGTAGGCCACTCACCGAGCCGTTGTTGGAGATCAACCGGCTGATGAGGTCTCCCAGCGATCTCAGGACATCCATGTCGGACACGCTCGAACCCTGAGTCGACTGAGCGAAGACCGGATCCATCCCCGTGCTGACGGATCCCTGATCGATCACAGCTCCAGCGCCGCCGTTCGATCTCGTCGCATCCGCCGAGTCGTAACCATGGTGATGATCGTGACCATGGTGGTGGTGGTGATGGTGGCCTCCAGTGGCACCCGTCGCGCCCGTGCTGCCGGTCGAGCCGGTCGAGCCGGTGGCACCCGTCGAGCCGGTCGAACCGGTCGCTCCGGTGCGGCCCGTGGCTCCGGTGGCACCCGTCGAGCCGGTCGAACCAGTCGCTCCGGTGCGGCCTGTGGCTCCAGTGGCACCCGTCGAGCCGGTCGAACCCGTCGCGCCGGTGCGGCCTGTGGCTCCGGTGGCACCCGTCGAGCCGGTCGAACCGGTCGCTCCGGTGCGGCCTGTGGCTCCGGTGGCACCCGTGGCGCCGGTGCGGCCTGTGGCTCCGGTGGCACCCGTGGCGCCGGTCGAACCCGTCGCTCCGGTGCGGCCCGTAGCTCCAGTGGCACCCGTCGAGCCGGTCGAACCCGTCGCGCCGGTGCGGCCCGTGGCTCCCGTGGCACCCGTCGAGCCGGTCGAACCGGTCGCTCCGGTACGGCCTGTGGCTCCGGTGGCACCCGTCGAGCCGGTCGAACCCGTCGCTCCTGTGCGGCCCGTGGCTCCAGTGGCACCCGTTGAACCGGTCGAACCCGTCGCTCCGGTGCGGCCCGTAGCTCCAGTGGCACCCGTCGAGCCGGTCGAGCCCGTCGCTCCGGTGCGGCCTGTGGCTCCGGTGGCGCCCGTGGCGCCGGTCGAGCCGGTGGCACCCGTCGAACCCGTGGCGCCGGTCGAACCCGTAGCTCCCGTCGAACCCGTAGCTCCCGTCGAACCCGTAGCTCCCGTCGAACCCGTGGCGCCGGTCGAACCCGTAGCTCCCGTCGAACCCGTAGCTCCCGTCGAACCCGTAGCTCCCGTCGAACCTGTGGCTCCCGTCGAACCCGTGGCTCCGGTCGAACCCGTGGCTCCCGTCGAACCCGTGGCTCCCGTCGAACCCGTGGCTCCCGTCGAACCCGTGGCTCCCGTCGAACCCGTGGCTCCGGTCGAACCCGTGGCTCCCGTCGAGCCCGTGGCTCCCGTCGAACCTGTGGCTCCCGTCGAACCCGTTGCTCCCGTCGAACCCGTGGCGCCGGTCGAACCCGTAGCGCCGGTCGAGCCCGTGGCTCCCGTCGAACCCGTAGCGCCGGTCGAACCCGTAGCGCCGGTCGAGCCGGTGGCACCCGTCGAACCCGTAGCGCCGGTCGAGCCCGTGGCTCCCGTCGAACCCGTGGCGCCCGTCGAACCCGTGGCGCCCGTCGAACCCGTGGCTCCCGTGCTGCCGGTGGCTCCCGTGGCACCGGTCGCCCCCGTGCTACCGGTCGCGCCGGTGACGCCGACCACGCCGGTGATCGGGTACCCGCCATCGTTGGTGAACGTTACGCTCGTGCTTCCGGCACCATTGGTGGCGCTCTGCGTGCCACCGCTGAATGCGACCTGCGCGGTGGTGATATTGATGCCCGTTCCCGTCGCATCGTAGATCGCGAATTGCTCATAAATCCCCTGGCCGAGCGCCGCGGAGAAGGAAAAGCTACCGCCCGTCGAGAAGGGATTCGGCGTATCGGCCACCGTAGATCCGAGCAGGATCCAGTTCCCATTCTGCCTGGCGTAGAAAAACAGCTGATCTCCGGCATCCGCTGTTCCGGAGAATGCAACGAGGCCGTCGCTTGAGGTTCCGGACAAGTTTTCGTTGGCCATTGCAATCTCCCTCGCTATGGCTCTTGCCCACCTTCAGTCTTGGTGGCGCCGGCCTCTCGAACAACGGAAATCAGATCTGTTTTCGCACAAGGCAGCGCATACGAGGCAGCATGCCAGCACAGGGGATCCTCCTATCGCGAGACAAATTGGCCGAGCCATATGCCAGAGGTTATAATTCGTTAACTAAACACGCCGGACCCAAAACCGAATCACGGTCAGTCGGATGCGAAAGCAGATTTCACGAGACGATCTGCGGACCCGGGAGGCGCCGAAGTCGAAAAGGTTAAGAAGTCTATAACCTGTGGCCTATTCCAGCCCGAACCGCGGGCCGGCATGATCGTGAGCGGCGGGCGCGCCCGCATGAGACGCACCGAGCAGGCGCCCCCTCAGGGTGCCTGCCCGAGCTTCGCATGACCCGATCAGACGACGTGGAGTCGCCATGCACCAGCGCCCGACACCCGCGGGGCCGCGTTCGGAGTTCGAGAGGTGAGCGTCTCAGACCGTGCGATGTCGCGCGAGGCGCAGGCGCGTATCATGGCGGTCGTGCGGGTCGCACACCACCATGGCGCTGACCTCGATCCCGCCGACTACCCGCGCGAGTCCGAAGGTCCGGTACCGGCGCCGGCCTCGCTCGCGGCATGGGCAACGGCGTCCGGCCTTTGGGCCAGGGCGGTGCGCATGCGCCGGTCCCAGCTCATGCGGCTGGAACACGTCGGCCCCATCGTTGTGTTTCTTGCCGACGGGCATGCCGCCCTCATCACGCGCCGCGATCGTGAGCGAGGCGTCTGCTTCATCGAGGGACCGACGGGCCCCAGCGGCACCGGCATCGAGATCGACGAGCTGCGCCTTGAGCGGGTCTGGAACGGCGAGGCCCTTCTCGTCCGCCGCTCGCGCGCGACGACGGACGACGAGGCCGCCTTCTCGCTCGGTTGGCTCGCCAGGCTCGTCCTCACGGAGAAGCGCAATCTCCGCGAGATCCTGACCGCCTCCCTGGCGGTCAGCGTTCTGCAGATCCTGCCGCCATTCCTGGTCATGGCGGCACTCGACCGGGTTCTGACCCACAACACGGTGTCGACGCTCACGCTGATCACGCTCATGCTGGTCCTCGTGACGGTCTACGAAGCGCTGATCAGCTACGCGCGGCGCGAGATCGTCGAGGTGATGTCGACCCGGATCGATGCCCGTCTGAACGTTCACGTGTTCCGGCGCCTGCTGGCCTTGCCGATCGAGTTCTTCGAGCGATCCCCGACCGGCGAGACGACCCATAAAATCTCGCAGGTCTTCAAGATCCGCGACTTCCTGACAGGGAAGCTGGTTTCGACCGTTCTGGACCTGCTCACGCTCGTCGTCCTGCTGCCGTTCCTGTTCTACATGAGCGTGACCTTGGCGTGGATGGTGCTGGTCGCGTCCGCCTGTGTCGGGGGGCTCGTGCTGGCCTTCCTGCCGGCGATCCGGACCGTCTATGCGCGGCTGATCGCGGCCGAGATCCAGAAGGGCGGGACCCTGGTCGAGACCGTGCACGGGATGCGGACGGTCAAGTCGCTGGCGATCGAGGACGTGCGGAAGCGCGAATGGGACGAACGCGTCGCCGAATCGGGCAAGGCGCGGCTGGCGGCCGGCCGTATCGTCAACTGGGCGCAGACGCTCTCGCTGCCGCTCGAGCGCTTCATCGACCGGGGCATCCTCCTCTGCGGCGCGTACATCGTGGTCCTGGCCCCGGCGGGAACGACCGGCATCACCGCGGGCAGCCTGATCGCCTTCATGATGCTCGGCGGCCGCGTCGCGAGCCCGCTGATCAGCTTCGCCAAGCTGCTTCAGGACATCGAAGAGATCCGCATGTCGATCAGCCAGGTCGCGGAGGTGCTCAACCATCCGACCGAGACCGAGGCGGCACGGAGCGGCCTGCGCCCCCAATTCGCGGGACAGATAAGCTTCGAGGAGGTCGGCTTCCGGTACCCGGGCGCGCAGTCGGCGGCCTTGCGCGAGGTTTCCTTCAGCATCCCCGCGGGAACGATGCTGGGACTGGTCGGCCGCAGCGGGTCCGGCAAGTCGACCATCGCGCGCCTGCTGCAGGGGATCAATCGCGATTACACGGGCCGGTTGAAGATCGACGGCTCGGACCTGCGCGAGATCAACCTCACGCACCTGCGTCGGAGCTTCGGCGTGGTCATGCAGGACAACTTCCTGTTCCGCGGGACGGTGCGCGAGAACATCATCGCCGGCCGGCCGGGCTTGACCTTCGAGGACGTGATCCGCGCCGCGCGGCTTGCAGGCGCGGAAGAGTTCGTCGAACGGCTGCCCCGCGGCTACGAGACCTGGATCGAAGAGGGCTCCGCGAACCTGTCGGGCGGCCAGAGGCAGCGGCTCGCGATCGCCCGCGCCCTGATCACGGATCCGAGATTGCTCATCCTGGACGAGGCGACCAGCGCGCTGGATCCCGAAAGCGAGGCCCTGGTGAACGCGAACCTCCAGCGGATCGCGAGCGGCCGGACCATGATCATCGTGTCCCACCGGCTCTCGTCCCTGATCCGTTGCGACCAGATCCTGGTGCTCGACAAGGGCAGTGCGATCGCCATCGGTCCCCATGACCATCTGGTCGAGCATTGCACGATCTACAAGCAGTTGTGGCAACAGCAGAATCGGCATCTGGAGGAGGCGCGTCCGTCCCCGATCTACCTGAGCGCCACCTGATCGGAGACCGCAGATTGCGCCGTTCGCTCCGGACGAACGCGGCGCCGGGTGGAGCAAGCCCTCAGGTTGTTCTGAGCCACGGCCATACGGAAACAAGGGCTCGCCGATGAGTAACTCTCTCGCAAGCTGGTTCAATTTCCGGATCAGGCGCCTCTCGCCCGCGGAGGCGGATGTCGGTCCGGTCCTCCTGGAGTTCCAGTCTCCGACGGCGGCGCTCCTCGCGATGCCGGTTCAACCTGCGGCGCGCAGCATGCTCGGCGTGGTCCTCACGCTCGTGATCGCCTCGGGCCTCATCCTGGCCACGTGTCCCGTCGACGTCGTCGTCACGGGCGGGGGGCGGATGGTGTCGACGAGCCCGACGATCGTCCTTCAGCCCTTGGAAACGTCGATCGTGCGGTCGATCAAGGTTCGCGAAGGCCAAGTCGTCCGCGCCGGCGAACTCCTTGCCGAACTCGATCCGACCTTCACCGGCGCCGACGCACGGGCCCTGGAGAACCAAGTTCTCAGCCTTCAGGCGGAGGTGGATCGGCTGACGGCGGAGAGCACGGGATCGCCGTTCCATCCGTCCTCGGCCGACGCCGCGACCGTGATTCAGGTCGCTCTCTACGGACAGCGACAGGCCCAGTACCGGCACCAGATCGAGAGCTACGATCAGAAGATCAGAGGTTTGGAGACGCAGCTCGCGCGCGCGGATCTCGACGCCAAGGCGTTCGGCGAGCGCGCGGAGATCGCCGGGATCCTCGAATCGAAACGCCTGCAGCTGGAGCGCCTCCAAGTCGGCAGCCAGATGAATCGCCTCGTCGCTCAGGACCAGCGCATCGAGATGCAGAGGAACCTGAAGGATGCGACCGCGTCCGCGGGCCGGGCCCGGAACGACCTCAATCAGATGATCGCCGAGCGGGATGCCTTCTCGCAGCACTGGAAATCGCAGATCAGCCAGGAGATCACCCTGCGGCGCCGCAGCCTCAACGAGGCCCAGGAAGGCCTGCGGAAGGCGACCCTCCGTCGACAGCTGGTCAATCTGGTGGCCGAACAGGACGCGATCGTCCTGAATGTCGCCAAGGTGTCGGTCGGTTCGATCCTGCAATCCGGCGAGCAGCTCATCACCCTGGTGCCGCGGGACACGCCCCTGGAAGTCGAGACGCGCATCGCGGCCGACGAGGCGGGTTACGTCCATCCCGGACAGAAAGTCAGCGTGAAGTTCGATACGTTCCCCTTCGTGCAGTACGGCATGGCGGACGGCGTCGTGAAGAGCGTGAGCGCCGACAGCTTCACCGGGCAGCAGGAGACGCAGCGAAGCAGTGTCGGCGGGCAGGCGGCCAACGGGGTCTGGTTCCGCGCGCGCGTGGAACTGACCGCGATCAAGCTTCACGGACTGCCCGATAACTTCCACATGACCGCCGGCATGCCCGTGACGACCGATGTGATGGTCGGGGATCGAACGATGCTCAAGTATCTGTTCGCCCGCCTGCTGCCCGTCGGACTTGAAGGGATGCGGGAGCCGTGAATAATCGCCACTCTTCGGAGGCGTGCGGCGGATGAAGATCGTCGACAGGTTCCTGGCTCCGGCATCTCCGACCGCGCGGCTCAGGCTCGGCCTCAGCCTGCTGGAGAGCGGCCGGTTCAAGGACGGCGTCGCTCAGATCAGCCGGGCGGCCCAGGGCGGCTTGCCGGACGCGCAGTTCCACCTCGGGCAATGCTACCTGGACGGGACGGGCGTCCCCGAGAGCATCACCGAAGCCGTCCGCTGGATGACCGCCGCGGCAGAAGGCGAGCATGCGGAGGCACAGTTCAAGCTCGCGTTGCTGTGCATGCGCGGCGATACCGGGATGGCGGAGCAGAGGTCTTCGCTCACGGACGAGTTGGCCTTCGACCGCGCCGACGAGCGAAAGCAATCCGATCCCGTCTCCGCCATCCTCTGGGCGCGACGGGCCTCCGCCAACGATTCGCGCGAAGGGCAGGCCCTGCTCGGCTACATTCTGACGGCGGGCCCGAACGCCCTGCGCGACGAAGCCGAGGGGGAACGCTGGTATCTGGCGTCGGCCAGGGCCGGCTGCCCGCAGGGGCATCTCGGCCTGGGACTGCTGCGTCTGCGGAAGCAGACGCCCGAGGACATTGCGCTGGCGGTCGCCGAGATCGAGAAGGCGGCGGCGGCCGGCTTGGGGGATGCGTTGTTCCTGCTCGGTGCGCTCACGCATGCAGGCATCGGCGTGCCGAGAAGTGCGGAACGCGCCGTCGAGCTCTACGCGCGGGCGGCCGAGGGCGGCATCGTCGCCGCCCAAACGAGCTTGGGTCTCGCACTGCTCAATGGCGACGGCGTCGAGCGGAATCCGATCCTGGGGGAGACGTGGCTCAGACGCGCGGGTCTGGCCGGAGACGCACACGCCGCCGCGCTGGTCGGGCACCTGCATGCCAGAGGCGGCGATCTGGCGCCCAATTTCGCCGAAGCGGCGCTCTGGCTCGAGCGCGCGGCAAAGGCCGGCTATGCCGGCGCGGCGCGAACGCTGAGCCAGCTCTACCAAGTCGGCCTGGGCGGCGCTCAGGACCCGGACAGGGCCGCGCACTGGCTGCGGGAGGCGGCCAACCTCGGCAGTGAAGTCTCCCAGGTCGATCTCGGAAATCTGATCCTCGCCGGTGAGGGCGCGCCCGGCGACGATGTGCGGACCCGCCACTGGTTTGAGCGCGGCGCCAGGCAGGGCAATCTGGCGGCGGCCTTCAACTTCGGCATCTGTCTGTCGCACGGCATCGGCGGTGGATACGACGAGGCGCAGGCGGCCCTGTGGCTGCGCAAGGCGGCCGAGGAGATGCCGATCGCCCAGTTCTGGTACGGTCGGATGATCGCCGAGGGCCGAGGGGTCGTCGGCGATGCCGTGGAGGGCCGGACCTGGATCGCGCGCGCCGCCGAAGGCGGCGTCGCGGAGGCGCAGGCGATGCTGGGCGAGATGATGGTCAACGGCCGAGGGGGCCCCGTCGACCGCGTCCAGGCCTTCCATCTGTTCGAGCGCGCGGCCGAGAGCGGCCATGTCGGGGCAATCTATGCTCTGGCCGCCATGCTCGACGGCGGGTACGGTCTGAAACCGGACTTCCCCCGTGCGTTGAGCCTGTTCAGAGCAGCGGCGGAGGCAGGACATGCGGATGCGCAACTGGCTGCAGGTCGCTACCTGGCCCGCGGGCTCACGGGCTCGAAGGACGAGGCCGAGGCACGGCGCTGGTTCGAAGCGGCACGCGGGCAGGGTGTCCGTGAGGCTGCCGCGGAACTCGAACAGCTCGATCAAATCAGCTTTCCGAAACGCGACGACAGTGGAGCCGCTTTTTTCGCGGCTTAATTATACTTTGACATCGCGGCCTTATCGGCCTAATAAAGCCACGTATCTCACATGTTCCTTAGTTCTGCTCGGCATGATCCTCATGCGACCTGCCGAGGCGGACATGTTGCGGAGACAAGCGATGAGTGGCTGGGTCGTAAAAATTACGAAGGCCGGGAATTTCACTGCGCCGAAGCTTTACGCGGTCGCGGAGGCGGATCCGCGCCGCGCGCTGTATCTCGTCAACAAAGCCGCCGACGGGGCGCCGCCAGCCGATCGCGTCGAGACGGTCGGCGAGCTCTCGCCGGATGCGGTTCACAATCTCGGGCTTGGGCCCGAAGAGATCCGTGACGTGACGGCCAATCCGCCCGCTCACTGACCGGCCCACGGCCGCACCATGACTTGCAGGCCACTCATCGGCCGGTGAACCTGATCGAAGCACCGTTCACGGGATCCGGAGCAGCCGGATCCTGCGCGCGCGCGTCGGCGGCAGGGCGATGACCCGGACGCTCATGCACCGCGATGCCGGAGATGATCCGGCTGATCGTTCGCTGCGGCGCACGGGCGGTGTCCGGTTGCAACGCGCTTGGTCCACAACGGTGAAGCTGTGACGGGCGCGGCGTGCCCCCTCTCCCGTCCAGGGGAGGGGACCCGCGTCCCATCCGGACGACACGGCAGCCTCGTAAAATGTGCCGTGCGCACCGCGATCGGGCAAGATCCGGACGCCTGCCGCGGCCTCGAACGTCATGTGCGCGGGCAGGGGCGCCCAAGCATCCCCGCGCCCACCGGATATCGACCGGGGCGATGCCATCGTGCGTGAGGGGGCAAGGCTCAAGTGTCGGACCCACCCTCGCGCCGCCCCGTGCCGGCCGACGCATCTCCCACCCGGAACGAACCAGAGTGTCCAGTCCTCAAGGCCGAAGCCCCCCTCCGCGCGACTGACGACGGGCATCGGCGCCGCGTGTGACGGCCGGTTCGGTCCGCGCTCAAACGCAAACGATCGTCAGGACCTCGGGACAAAGGACTGAAAATTCAGATTTTACAGACAATTGCGATATACAGACTCATATCGCGACTTGAATACAATCTTCTGTCGATGAAAATAGTTGACCAGCCGGGAAACCGCTCCATTCTCATGGCCGCGAACCTCAGACGGCGCCCGAGACTGTAACCTGCTTCCGATCCACGAGGCACGCCCTCATGCGTCAGATGAAGCACATCATCGATGGGCTCACCCGACCCGCCGGCGGCAACTGGATTTTTGCAGCCGCCTTCGGCGCCGTTCCGATCCTCTATCTGATCCCCGCAGCAAGCCGCTTTTATGTGAACGATCACGCCGTCTTCGCGATCATACCCTGGTGCGCGAACAGCCTCTTCCTGGCCATCCTGCTCCGTACACGCCGGGAAGCGTGGCCGCCGGCGATCGCGACCGCCGCGGCCGCCAACTTCGCCGCCCACCTGTTGATCGGCAAATCGATTCTGGCGACATCCGGCATCGTCATCGCGGACGTGTTCGAAATCTGCGCGACGGCGGCACTTTTCAGGCAGATGAACCGCGGAGAAAATTGGTACTTATCATTCAAAACCATCCTCCTTCTTACGGTCTTCAGCTCGCTCGCCTGCCTGCTGAGCGCGGCGTTCGAATTCGCCTGGATCAGTCTCCTTGTTCCCGCAACGGAGCGGCCGATCATCCAGACCCGGTCCTTCACCGAAGCCCTCGACTTGCTCGTAGCGCTGCCTTTGGTGCTGAGCTGGACTGAACGGTCTCTTCTGGAAAGGCTCAACCCCCGGAAATTATCTCAGATCGCCGTTCTGACGATCGCGAGTGCGGCCGCCAGTTACGCTCTGCTGGTGTCTCACACGCCGTTTCTTTTTCTCGCGATACCGCTGTTGCTGTTGGCAACGCTCAGCGGCGGATTGTTGGGCAGCAGCGCGGCGGTCTTCGGTGTGTCGCTCGCCGTTCGATTGTTCACCTTCAACGGACCGGCGGCCCTGAGCGCGGCCAAGGGCGCTGCGAGTGCCGAATTGCTGATCATCTACAATTTGTTCGTCCTCACGGCCCTCTTATCGGCCATCCCGTTGGGCGTGCTTCTCGCCCGACTTGAAAACGCGGCCCACCGCTTGCGGGAGGCGGGCGCGGCGGCCGACCGCGCGCGTGAGGAAGCCGAAGCGGCACGTGACAAGGCCGAGACCGCGGGCCGGGCGAAGAGCGATTTCCTGTCCGTCATGAGCCACGAGCTTCGAACACCCATGACCGGCGTGCTCGGCTTGGTGGACCTGCTCGCGAAGGAAACCCTGACGGACAATCAGAAAATAAATCTCGATCTCGTCAGGCAATCTGGCCATCATCTTCTGAGTGTGATCAATAACATTTTGGATTTCTCAAAGATCGAGTCCGGAAAACTCGAAATCGAGTCGACGATCTTCTCGGTGAGATCCCTCTTCGATGAAGTATGCGCGACGACGCAGCCGCTCTGCCACGCCAAAGATATCGCGTTCAAGGAAGAATATTCTGAACGTATCCCAGCTTGCGTGATCGGCGATCCGACCAAGATCCGGCAAGTCTTGCTGAATTTCGTCGGAAATGCGATAAAATTCACACACCATGGAACGATCAGGATTATCGCAACCCATCGCTCGATCGATGAAAACAAGCTCTTGCTCCGGATCGAGGTGCAAGACAGCGGCATCGGCATCGCTGAAGAGAATCAAGCGGAGGTTTTTACGGCCTTCACACAGGAAGATAAATCGACAGCGCGACGCTATGGAGGGAGCGGCTTGGGACTGGCGATCTCCAGACGTCTCGTCACCGCGATGGGCGGAACGATCGATTTTGCCAGCTCGCCCGGTTCCGGCAGCCGCTTCTGGTTTGAGATCCCCCTTCTTGAGCATGACGGATCTGACGTCGTGGCCCCCATCCCATGCAGGCCATCGGATCTGCAACCGCGTCGCATCCTCGTGGCCGAGGATATTCCGCTGATCCGCAGTATCATCCGCTCGATGCTGGCATCGGATCGTCATACCCTGATCTTCGCCCAGGATGGCGCCGAGGTTGTCGAATTGGCCAAGCAGGGTTGCTTCGATCTGATCCTGATGGATGTCCAGATGCCGGTCATGGACGGTGTCGAGGCGACGCGGGCGATCCGGCGCCTCGAGGGCCCGGAAAGGAGCCTGCCGATCATAGCGCTCACGGCCAACGTCTACGAGAGCGAGCGCCGGCGCTACCTGGAAGCCGGAATGAACAGCTGCATCGCGAAGCCGATCGATTGGGGTTCGCTGAACGCATCCATTGCCCACTACACGGCGAGAACGCGAAACTTCGTGAGCGGCAGCGCGGTCTCGCCGACGCCTGCACCTCAGCAGTCCGATCTGCTCGACGATCGTAAACTTCAGTCCTTGCAAAAGAGACTGGGTAGCGAGCTCGAATCCCTCCTGCTTCAGGCACTCCGAAATGCCCATGGCACCTGTGCCTATCTCGACCGCACCGATGCCAGCGGGAAGGCGAAAGCGAAGGAGGTCCATGCGCTCAAAGGCATGGCCGGCATGCTCGGGCTCTCAGGGATGCAGCGTCTTTGTCTCGGGTTGGAGATCGAGCTGGGATGCGATCAAAGCATCGGCACCAGTAACGCCGATCTGCGCGCGATGATCACATCGACCCGGGCAGCCCTCGTCCGAAAGAATTTCCTGACCGAACCGGAATTCGCCGCGCAAACAGGATTGTGATACGGCGGTTGCGGACAGCATTGTTGCCAGTATCTCGCGCCGTTGCGGGTGGCGCAGCGCGCATCGCCGAAGCCCGCGGGAGGAAATCCGCACACGCGGTCTGTGCGGGGCGCCCCCCGCTCGCGGAGCCGCTCATCTTCGGCGCCCCGCGTTGTGCGGCTCGGGCGGGCAACGTCCGGCTGCCGCGCAACCACCTGCAGAGCGGCACATCGCGCCGAAGGCACCGGCAAGGTCTCCGGGATCGCGTCCGACGTGAACGAGAGCTCTGATGACATCCGGTTGTCGCGCGACGATCCGATCGCCGATCCGCCAGGTACGCGGGCACTGAACACGCATCGCGGATCGTCAGGCCGTCAATATTGTAAATAATAAAACCGCATCCTGCGACCGGTCGAATCAGAAGCGCTGCTCCTGCAATCCGACAATCGAACGGACATTTGCGTAATTTGCCAGCTCGGTCCGATTAGAGAGAGACAACTTCTGAAATATATTATACAAATGGATCTTGACTGTACCCTGCGAGATATTGGCCTCTCGCGCGATCTGTTTGTTCGTCAGACCTCTTGCAACGAGCATCGCGATCTCGCGTTCGCGCGCCGTCAGGTTCCGCGTGCCACCGTCCCCATCCTCGCCATGGTGCCGATCATAGGATTGGCCTTGGCGTTGGATATGGCCGCCTTCAATCCAATCCAGAAGGTCGTCGCTGGCGGAGTCTTTGTGAAAGATCGCGATCGCACCGCATTCCGAGGCCGTGGCAAACTCTTCACGGGCGACTGAGCCGGTCAGGACAATGAACTGCGTCTCTGAACCGGCCTGCCGCGCAGCCTGGATGACCTCGACACCTGACAATTTCGGCATCTGCACATCGAGGCACGCGAGATCGGGTTGCAGTTCAAGGATCACCTTCAATGCCGTTTCGCCCTCGCAGCAGGTGGCCACGACATCCAGATTGTTGACCTGCCGGAGCAGGGCGGCCAATCCAGCGAGGACCACCGGATGATCATCCGCGATTATGATACGACGACCGGGGGAACAAGCCATAACGCGTCTCTATACGCCTGCTGTTGCGATCCAGTTATTCTCCGATACGCGAGATCAATTTTTGCCGTATAAAATTCTTATTGAGCGGTACGACTTGCGGACTCACCGTCTTTCAGCATTGTCTTTCAAATCGACACTCTCAAGTTCACAATCAATCATTTAAATCCGATCGCAAAATAATGATACGTAAAACAACTCCATCGACGGCTCAATTTATGACACATCGACATACGATATGCATCTTCACGCCGCGAAGCCGGAAAGAGCAACATCGATAGACAATATCTCTTTATAGATGCGCCAATATTGAAAGCTATGTCGGTATAATTGTATTTAATAGCGGGATTTCGAATGATTCATCTGTACAGACGGGAAAAACAGGTGTCAAGATTGATTTCTGGCGATGCATATAGGTTAATATTTTGACGATCCGCCGCGGCGAGCGGCTCTGCCGGCAGGCCGGTCTTCCGCGGCACGACCGCGACTGTGATACCGTTCGGACGCAGGGGCGTGACGGACACGCGAGCCGGTTCCGAACGCTTTGCGATGAATCGCGCCACTGGCGCCGCGGGTCCGGACTTGCGCAACGGGCTCCTCTCCCGGGCGGGAGAGGGCCTGGGCGCGGGACGAGACGCTTCAGGACCGAGCGCCGTGGACGCGCGCCGGACTCGGTCGAGATAGTGCTCGTCGCCCCTGCCGCACGGAGCTATAGACCTTCCCGCACGGTGGCATGATGCCCCGGATCACGGCGGCTGCCGTCATCGCCTATGAAGAGGCGAGTGCGATCCCCGTTCAACGCTGAGCCCTAATGGAAGCGGCCGCTCGGATCGGACGCGGTCATGCTCCGCGCAAGCAGTACACCGGCCTGCATCAGGGCCTGCCGCAAAACCGGCAGCATCTCCTTGGCATGATCCTGCTCAATGAGCCCATGGGCTATCAGCAGGTGGTCGGCCACGAGCTCCAAGGCTGAGCCCGGTGGCGTCGTCGGGCTCACGGGCGGCGGCACGAAGCGCGCCAGCGTGCCGAAGGCACCCAACGGTTCCGAACCGCTCACGGCGATCTCCGTGACCGAGCCGAGATAGCCGAGGAAGGTGCGGCCGGGCGGCCCGAACGAGGGGACGGCCCCGATCATCGCCCAGGCGTAGCTTCCGTCCGCACGGCGCAAGCGTAGGCGCAGGCTGTACTCGCACTGCTGATCGCGAGCCTCGCGCAGGAACGTGACCGCAACCTCATGGTCGTCGGGAAGCACACAAGCGAACCAGCCATGCTCGACGGCCTCGGCCGCCGCCTGGCCGGTGAAGACCGTCCATTCGGGACTGACGTAGCTCACGCCCCCGTCCGCCTTCGTGACGAAGATCATCTAGAACGCTCCTCGGCTTCTGACTCGCATCGGCGCGGAAGCCCGAGCGCCAATCCCCAGACCCACCGAATTCAACTGGAGCGATACTTTTACTTTTCAACCGAGCTCGTTAATTTTAGTCAATTCGTGATCGCGGAACATACATCTTCGATCTAAGGTTTTGCTGATGACATGAGAAAATTTGACGAGCCCGATTGGGCGACGCTGCACCGGCTCGCTGATGCTCTCGGCGTCCCTGTCGAGCGATTCTTCGCCGAGAAGCCGCCTGCTGGCGAAGCCGCGAGCACGGACGAATACCTGCGCCTGTGGTTCAAGATCGAGACGGAGGAGGGACGACAACAAGCGTTGGAAGCGCTGCGAGGCGTTGCGGAGAGAGAAGAGCCATAGCAACCGGTGGATCCCGACGGCGGATATGGGCCGCCGAACACATCACCGAGCGCGTTCCGCCTAAAAAGCGTGCGCCGCCGCCGATCCTCCGGCCCGGCTTGGATCATGTGGCCGCGCTGGCAGAAGGCGGCGAGGCTGGCGTCGGCGTTGTTCGAGGTGTCGTGATCGCGGTGTGCGACGGCCAAGACCGTCCGGGTCCAGCGGTCGAGGATGTCGGCTTCTGCCGCGACCCGGAAGCGGCGCCCCCGTCCATCGCGCCACCGGCCGGCTTCCGCGCCCCACAAGCGACCATCCAGCGACCATCGCCGAGGGGGTAGACCATCCCCGCCCGTATGGCCGCCCCCAGCCCTTACGGCAGTCTTCCGCCCGCCCCAACCGGCTCACGTCCGAGAGCTGGGGCCAGCCGATGGGGTTGAAAAAGCGATGCTCAGGCCGGATCGGCACCGCGGGGCTGAAAATCCGGTGCGGGGCCTAAGCTGCGGCGAGCCGGCTCACCCATCCTGTAGCCATTTGGCCACAGCCGCCCGGCAACGTGCCGGCGGAATGCAACCAAAGCGCCAGCGAGATGTTGTGGCGCCCGGATGAGGATCGAGCGGCATATCTCCCAAATCTAACTCATTTTTACAGACAGTTTACTATGCCGCCCCGCCTCGTCGCCCAATGGTGTGCCCATAAAACTACAGCTATTTTCGGCACGAACCGGTAGCCATACATCCAGATCGAAATTTGGACCTTACCTCATGACCAAGCTCCTGGCCTCGCTGGCTGCCTTCACCGCCCTGACCGCTGCCGCCTCGGCTGCCGACCTGCCGCGCCGCGCCGCCCCGCCGCCGGTCTTCACCCCCGTCCCGGTCTTCACCTGGACCGGCGCCTACTTCGGTATCAACGCCGGCTACGCCTTCGACGCCAGCGACCGCAACACCGGCAACACCTTCGCCGTGCCGTTCCCCTACGCCGCCCCCGGCACCGTCGCCTCCTTCCGCAACCGCAGCCAGGACGGCTTCTCCGGCGGTGGCCAGATCGGCTACAACTGGCAGCTGACCCCCGGCTCCGGCGTCGTGTTCGGTATCGAGGCGGACGCCCAGTACCTCGACTTCGGCCGTAACCGGAACAACGCCTTCGTCGCCGGCGCGCTGGCTCCCGGCTACTACGTCACCGACCCGCGCGGCCTCTCCAGCCTCGACTTCTTCGGCACCGTCCGCGGCCGCCTCGGCTACGCCTTCGACCGCACCCTCGTGTACGGCACCGGCGGCTTCGCCTACGGCTCCGGCAGCGCCGACCGCTCCTTCGGCGGCTACGCCGGCAACGACAGCTTCCGCACCGGCTGGGCCGTCGGCGGCGGCGTCGAGTACGCGCTCCCCACCGACTCCTTCCTGAACTTCTTCCGCTCCTCGGCCGTGACGCTCAAGGTCGAAGGCCTGTACGTCAACCTCGACCGCAACACCCGCAACCAGGGCGCGTTCGTCATCAACGCCGCCAACAACTTCCCCGTCGTCTACAGCGGCATCGGCCGCCGTTCCGACGAGTTCGCCGTCGTCCGCGCCGGCCTGAACTACAAGTTCGGCTCCTACTAAGATCCGGTCGCGCTGCTCCCGGCGGCTGTGCCGGGAGTTGCGGCGGCGGGCGAGGGGTCGTTGGTCCTCCTCATCGCCCTCTGCCGCCGAAGAGCAGCCGATCGGCTGACCTTCGCATCCCCAGCCCGATCAAACTGGCCGCGAGGTCGGCGACACCCTGGGAGCTCCCGCTCCTGGGGTGTTTCTCGTTGGAGCCCCTGGCCGGGCAGCGCGGTCCTCCGATGAGGCGTGACCATCGCCGGCTCACGCCGACCGGCGTTGGAACGAGAGCGTCCCTCCCCGCGGATGGGGGGCGATCCTGCTGTGGACGAGATCGCTGGAGCGGGTCCTGAGCCGCCGTCCTTTCTGACGCGGTAACCATGCCAGGCCTATCAGCCACATCCCCGAGGCCGCGAGGCAGGTGCATGCATGGGCGATGATGTGGCTGCGATCCTTTTGACCCTCGCGACCGAGAACGTCGAACTGCGCGAGCAGCTCGCCACCGCGCAGGACATGCTGATGGAGACAGCCGTCGATGCCGGGCAGCTCCATGCCCGAATTCAGGATCTGCAGGCCGAATGCGATGCGTGGCGGGCTGAGGCCGAGCGCCTGGAGGCTCGGGCCCTTCGAAGAGCCTGAAGGGTCAGGCTATGGCCCAGAACAGCGGCAGCGCACCCGCCAGGAAGAGGGCTGAGGAGAGGAGCACGGCAAGGCGCTCGCGATGGTAGAGGACGAAGGCGTGAGGGCTGGCGAACATGGTGACATTGGATCGGACGGGGAGAGATCACGTACGCCCCTGAACCTTGACGGATCGAGGGCGCTACGCGCTGTCCACAATTGATGGCCGATCCCTGTCGCTGCCGAGCCACATCCTTTTGGATGTGCTCGGACGCACCCTGCGGAGGCCGGGCCGAGCGTAATGCGTCCTCGTGGCTGCTATCGCCCCCTCAGTGGCCCGATCCAGCGGCGCAGTGACCTTCCCGGGTTGCTGCGCCGTTGTCGCCCCAGGGGCGACCCGCAGAGCCGCCGGCATTCCGTGCGAGCCGCCTCTATCCGCCGGACAAGGTCGGCCGCGCGATCCACGAGGCCGACGCCCTGGGCGCAGTTCGGACCGGCGTCCATCCGCACAAGCGGCACCGCCAAGCCCCGGCTCAAACCTTTCGCACGAAGGTCACCGGCAGGAGCGGCGTGAAGTGATCTCGGCACATGCGATCCAGCGGGATCACGGCACGCGGGCCAGATCGCGCCATGAGGATGACGGGGGTACTGACGGCGCCCTCCGAGAAGGTCAGCGCTCAATACGGGACGCGGCGCTGCCGCCTCGATACCGCCGGGCTCTTCCATTGGCGTCCGGGTCTGAAGGTCCCCAACCGGGGGCATCACGGTCGGCAGCTTCGACCGAGCGCCGAACTTGTCGCGCCTCCGCGGCGGCGATTGCCTCGACCGCGGCGATGACGTTCTTCAGTGCAGCGATCTGGTGAAGGGCGCTCCCGGTCGGCACTCCCACATGCTCGGCCATCGGCACAGGAGGAGCGCACGCTGCTGCGCCTTCAGGCGTTCACGCAGGGCGTTGAGCCTGTCGGGCATGGGCGGGCTGCAGCCCCTCCCTGTCGGACGCCTCGCACCGCGTCCCGTTTCTCAGCCCCGGCGCCGCTCCTGCCGCCACAGGGCGATTGCGATGCGACGCGCCTCATAGGTTCGCCGGAGCAGCGTCCCGAGTCCGCCCTGGCCCTCCGGGGCATAGGCGTATGACAGAACTCCATCAGGCCCGTAATTCCGAAGCATCTCGGCACGCCACAGACCGTCCGCCGCCGCGAGCGCGGACTCCGTGAGGGCGAGGCGGGCGGGGTCCGAAGACGGCGAAGGCTGAGCGATCATCTCATTCAACGCGCCGTTCGGGCGAGTGATCCAACCAAGCCATCTCGACACCTTGAGGGGTGCGCTCCTACCCGTGAAGTCGGCGCCACACCCTCGTCGCTGCTGCTCTCTTCGCTCTCGTGGAATCGGCCTCGGCTGCGCAGTCGCCGGACGCCGCCGTCAACGGTTGCCACCGGATCCCGTGCCGGACCTCCAGCAAGCCGAAGGCCGATCCGACCGGCTGCCCCTCGGCAGCCCTTCGATGGACCCGTATCCACAATCGGCCTGTGTGGACCACTTTTACCTTTGGGATGCATCTCTTCGCACCCGGTGGCGCCCAAACGCGCCGGGGCCGTGGATCGCCCTCTCCGCCGGAGTCGGGTCCATCCCTCCAGGCTGGCTTCGAGCGCGCGACGGATGCCCGGTCCTGCGGACCTGCGCGTGCCCTTTGCCGTTCCGCTTGCGGACGGCGGGCATCGGATATCCTCACAGCCGGGGCCGATTTGGGACCGGCTGCTGCTGAGGAGCTTGTCGGGCGCTCACGCCAAGGCACGAAGGCCTTGTTTTTCCGAGGAGATTTGTTGGCGCACCCGACACGATTCGAACGTGTGACCTTTGCCTTCGGAGGGCAACGCTCTATCCAGCTGAGCTACGGGTGCAGGCCGTGGCGATTTCCTAGCCCAAGCGCGCGAGGAGCGCAACGGCGCCGATACGATCGCGCTCTGCCTCTCATCGCCTCGACGGGGACGTCGCGGGCGCGCGCCGGAGCGGGTTGACCGGAGTTGAGCCAGGGCAGCCGGCGCATGGCGCGCCGCGCGTGCGCGGCCGCAGGCGATGGGCGAGCGCGATCAACGGCGCTCCCGTCCCGATCGAGACGGGGAGGGTCGCCCCGGGGATCGCGTCGCCGCAGAGGGCAGCAGCGCGGGAATGCCGGACCGGGAACGGCTGCCCACGAAAGATAGCGGCCGTGCAGGAGGAGAGGGCCTCCGCATCAGGTTGCACGACGATGCCGAAGCCTGCGTAGAACGGGCCAGCGTCAAAGATGACGCGGCGCCCGCGCCGGTTGGGCTCGAACAGCGCGCCGTAACGGAGCCTGGCGAAGGTCGCTTCGTCGTCGAGCGGCTCCTGATCGATCCGGTCGCGGCGCTTGGCGGCCCGGTCGAGATCCGGCTTCTCGCACGGCTTCACGGCTTCGGCGAGGACAGCCTGGATCGCGGCGCGGATCGGGCGGCCGCAGGCGCGGATCTCTTCGCGGCTGGGCGTTGGCCCCGTGGTCGGAGTCGGCCGCGGAATTCGGGATGCAGTCCTCGCAGGAGCGGCGCCCACGACAGGCTGCGCGGCACGTGGCGCATCACCGAAACCGGCACCGGGGACCACGACGATCGCGATCACGATGAGCCCGCCTTCAGCGCCTTCGACCAGCCGGATGTCGGGAGCGCGTTTCGTTTCGAAGGCGTTGCGTCCCTGACCTGCGCCTACAGCCAGACCGATGTCGGCTTTGCGGTCCACGGCTTCGACGAGGGCACGGAGGGTTGGGGACGAGGGCTGGGCCGAGGTCGACGGGGCGGCCTCTCGATCGCAAGACGCTGTTCCGCCTCGATCGGGACGAGCAACGGTTGGTACGAAGGCGCGGCGCGCGCTGGAGCCGCGACTTCACCCGGACACGCGCGACGAGGGACGGCGCTTCCGGCATCCGCGTCGTGGTCGACGATAGCTCGCGGGCGTGCGCGGCGCTTGGGACGACCATGCGGGTGGCGACAGAAGGCACACCCGCGTCGGCACGCCGGATCGTCCAGGACGTCACCCGCGCGGCAGCGGAGGTGTCGATCCCGACACGAGCCCGACAGGCTGGATCTCGCGCGGCACTTGGGGTGGTGTACGGAGGAACAGTGCCGTTGAAGGCGCACGTCGATCGTGCCGGACTGCCGGCCCGGCCCGACGGACGCGGCTTTCAGACGCGGCTTGCCCGCTGCGGAAGGCGGTCGCGGCGAGTTGCCCGATGAGGCCCAACGGCGCCGCGGGTGCGCCACACGCGATGACCGGCAGTTCGGCGATCGGCTCAGAGACTGAATTCTATCGCATCCCTCAGCACCTTGGAGGGCCGGCCCCTTCAGCTTCGGAGGGCGACGCGCTGTCCGGCTGAGCTGCGGGCCCGGGCCACGGCCATGCCCTGATCCGACTGCGTCGCCCGTGCAACGGCGCCCGTCCCATCGCGCGGCGCCGCCCGATCCCCATCCGGTGTGGCGCCGGCGTCCTTGCCTTCGCGCGCCGCTTCTTGACCCCTGAACACCGGGCAGAGGGGTCGGGAGCGAACAGCGGTGGCGGAGGTGACGGGCGGCCGGGATCCGCGGGCGAACAATTTCGGGTCCCTGCGCCTCCTGTTCGCGACCCTCGTGATCCTGGCCCACGCCCCCGAACTCGTGGACGGGAACCGGTCGCGCGAGTTGCTGACGCAGGCCTTCGGCACCCTGTCCCTCGGGGAGATCGCCGTCGACGGGTTCTTTCTCGTGAGCGGCTACCTGATCACCGCGAGCTACCGCGCCAAGCGCTCCTTCTCGGATTACCTGATGCGGCGGGCGCTGCGGATCTACCCGGCCTTCGTGGTGGCGTCCCTGCTCTGCATCGCCGTGGTCGCGCCCCTGGGCGGCGGCGACCTCGCGGCGGCCTCGCCGCTGGAGGCCCTGGCGCGGCTGTCGCTGCTCCTCATGCCGGTGGTCCCCGGCACCTTCGCCGGGCTGCCCTATCCGCTGCTCAACGGATCGATGTGGACGATCCCCTGCGAGTTCGGCTGCTACCTGCTGCTCGGCCTCGTCGGCACCGCCCGCGCCCTGCGCCGGCGCGGGCGCTATCTCGGTCTCCTCACGGGTCTCGGCATCCTCCTCGCCCTGCGCTGGCTCTACCTGCCCATCGGGCATCCGGGAGATGCCCTCGGCTCCCTGTCGGAGATGATCCGCCTCACCTTCGTGTTCTGCTGCGGCGGCGCCTTCCGGCTCTTCGCCGACCGGATCACCTACACGCGCCGCGGCGCCGGCCTCGCCGCCTTGCTGCTGGTGCCGCTCCTGTTCAGCCGGCCATTGGCCGAGCCGGCCTTCGCGCTCCTCGGCGGGTATCTGATCTTCTGGTTCGCCTTCGCGGTGCGTCCCAATGCCCTCAGCCGCGCCACCGCCCAGATCGATCCGTCCTACGGGCTCTACCTCTACGCCTGGCCGCTGCAGAACCTGCTGATCGCCCGGATCCCCGGCATTTCCCCCTGGGCGGTCGCGGCCCTGGCGCTCGGGGCCGCCATGCCCCTCGGCCTGCTGAGCTGGTTTCTGATCGAACGGCCGATGCTCCGGTTCCGCGCGGGAACGGGCGCCGCCGCAAGCCCCGAGCCCGGCCCCATCCCGGCGGCGCGTCCGGCGCTCAGCGCCTAGCGCCCGACGCGCCGCCGGGTAACCGGGGCCGCCCGGGCGCGTTTCGCGATAGACCATCGGGTCGCGGCCGGGGAGGGCGGGGCATGACGCAGGGTCTGGATCGCGGCACGCTCGACCGGCTGATCGCCCTCGGCCGAAGCCGGGGCGCCATCACGGCCGACGATCTGCGCACCGCGCTGCCCGTCGAGCGCATGGATGTCGATGCCCTGGTTCTGGTGATGCTGGAGCTGGAGGCGGCGGGCGTGAGCGTCGAGCCCGAGGCCGTCGGCCCCCCGGCGAACCGGCCGGTCTCGACCGCGGTGGAACTCCCGGCACCCGAGCCCGGCACGCCGCCGAACCGGGCCACGGAGGCAGGATACGGCGCCGCCGCCTTCGCGGCGCCCAGATCCGCTGCGGCGGCCCCGCCGGAGCCGATCCCGGACGACCGGGCCGATGCCAGCCGGGCGGTCATCCTGGCCGGCCTCGCAACTGTGCTGATCCTCGGCGCGGTGCTCCTGATGCTGTGAGCGTCGGGGGCGGAACGCTTCGGCCCGCGGCCCCGTTGGCCCGGGACGGCCGGAAACGGCCCCGAGGACCATCGTATCCATGCGTCAGACCCCGGACGGAACCCTCGCCCTGCTGATCGCGGCCTTGCGCGAGGGGACCGCGCACGTGGAGGCGCTGCTGACGCTGGCGCGGACGGAGATCGACGGCAACATCCGGGCGATCGTATCGCTGGTCGCCATCATCGGCACGATCCCGGTGCTCCTGATCGTCACCTTCTTCCTCGGCCTCGACGCCGTGGTGAAGCTGCTGGCGGTGCCGTTCGGTGCCGAGGCGCCGGCCGCGCTGCTCGTCGCCGCGCCGTTCCTGGCCGTCGCGCTCGGCCTCGGCTGGATGGGCGTGCGCCGGATGGCGCTCTCGAACCTGGAACCCTGGCGGACATGGCGGCAGGTGAAGCGGGACGTCCGGGAGGTTACACGCATCGGCACCTGACCCCGGGACCGAAAGGTCGTTATCCGTCAGGCGACTATGCCCGTCCGTTCACGCGTGACGCGAGCGGCCCGATGCTTCGCTGGCGAAGGGGCTGCTTCTTAGTTCCGCATCCTGTTCAAGCGAGCCGGCCCATCGCGCCCGGCTGATCCGGATGTGCTGAACCGATCAATCAGAATGTCGCCTCAACGCCCTGTCGTATCGAGACAATCTTGCTGAACCCCGTGGGCTCTAGCCCGTCGGTGCCAGCATCGTGCCGAGCCCCGGATCCAGCGGCACGTCGATCCGGCACTGGAGGCCTTGGGGCTCGAAGGCGAGATCGACCGTGCCGGCGAGCTCGCGCCGCACGCCGCCGGCGATCAGCCGCGTCCCGAAGCCGACCCGGGTCGGCGGCTGCACCGGCGGGCCGCCGCTCTCCTCCCAGCGGAACCGCAGATGTCGCGCGCCCGGCGCGAGCGACCACGTCACCCGGACGCGGCCCTCGCGGACCGAGAGGGCGCCGTACTTGGCGGCATTGGTGGTCAGTTCGTGGATGGTCATGCCGAGCGCGAGCACCTCGCGGGGGCTCAGCGAGACGTCCGGACCGTCCAGGCGGATCTGGTCGCCGCCGGTCCGGTAGGGGCTGAGTTCGTTCTCCAGCACCTCGCGCAGGGACGCCCCGCTCCAGTCCTCGCGGGTCAGGAGGTCGTGGGTCTTCGACAGGGCCAGGATCCGCGCCTCCAGGACGTCCGCGGAGCCGCGGGACTGGCGGGCGAGGGCCTGGACGGTCGCCAGGGTGTTCTTCACCCGGTGGTTCAGTTCGTGCAGCATCGTGCCCTGCTGCGCCTGCAGGGCGCGCCCGTTCTGGATCTCCGCGTGCAGCGCGGCGGTGCTGCGCTGGAGGGTGCCGGCCATGGCGTCGAGCTTGCTGCCGAGGCGTTCGAACTCCGTGGCGCCGCGCAGGCCGGTGCGGGCGGCGAGATCACCGGCCTGCCAAGCCGCCGCGATGTGCAGGAGCCGCTCGACCGGACGGCGGATGAAGAGCCGCCCGGCCACGAGGGCGGCGGCCAGCGCCAGCGCCGCCCCGAGCGCGATCAGCACCAGCCCGCGGCGCGTGGCGGCGTCGATATCCGCGAAGGCGGCGGCATGGTCGCGCCCGACCACGACGCGCACCCCCGCCAGCGGGCCGTCCGGCGTTGCGGCCGCGATGATCCGCAGGCGGCCGTCGAGCCCCTCGGCAACGCGGACTTCGCTGCCCTGGATCTCCCGCATGGCGCGCTGGTCGGGCGGGATCGGCTTGCCGATCCAGGCGGCCTCGTCCGGACGGCGGGCGATGATCAGGCCGTCGCGGTCCGTGACGGTGATCGCCGTCTCCGCTTGATGGAGCGTCTGTTCCAGATGATCGGAGAGCCAGTCGAGGTCGACGGCGGCGAGGAGGACGCCGGTGGGGGCCGCCGTCGCGTCGCCGGCATGGACGGCCCGGGCGAAGTGGATCGAGGGCCGCCGCGTCTGGAGGCCGACCGCGTAGCCGCCCACCGCGTAGCCGCCCGTCTCCAGGGCGCGGCGGTGATAGGCGCGGTCGCGGCTCGTGTAGGAGCCCGCCGGGGAGCCGGCACTGTCGCAGAGCACGGCGCCTTCGGGATCGGTGAGGGCGATCAGCAGCACGTGCGGCAGCCGGGCGGCGGCGCGCCGCAGGTAGGCGGTGCAGGCCGCCGGGTCGCGGGTCTGCACGGAGGCATCCCCGGAGATCAGGTCGAGAGCCTGCTGCATCCGCTCGGAAATCTGCGCGAAATCCTCCGCGACGTCCCGCGCGATGGCGCGGGCCTCGGCCCGCACGGCCGCGTCGCGGCTCGCCCGCAGGGCGACCTCGTTGTAGCCCTGGATCGCCAGCGCCGGGGCGAGGGCGAGCAGGACGAGCAGCAGGATGCGGGTCGTCAGCGACAGAGGCAGCGAGAGAGGCGGCGGCGGCGGTAGCGACGGCGGCGGCGCGGCGGGGCGTGGGACGCGGAGCGGCATCGGCGGTCAGTCGCGACCGGCGATCATCGCCCGCACCCGGGCGGCCAGCACCTCCACGGAGAACGGCTTGGTGATCATCTGCATCCCCGGTTCCAGGTGACCGGTGCCGAAGGTCGCGTTCTCGGCATAGCCCGTGATGAACAGGACCTTCAGGTCCGGCCGGTGCGGGCGGGCCGCCTCCACCATCTGTCGGCCATCGAGGCCGCCGGGTAGGCCGACATCGCTGATCAGAAGGTCGATCCGGCCCGGTCCCCGCAGCAGGGCGAGCCCCGCCCGGGCGTCCGCGGCCCGGACCGCGGTGTAGCCGAGGTCGGCCAGCACCTCGACGATCAGGTCCCGCACCACCGGCTCATCCTCCACCACCAGCACGGTCTCGCCGCGCGCCGCCCGGTGCAGCACCGTGCGATCCGAGGCCACGGATTCGGGCTCCGCGACGCCGCGGTGGCGCGGCAGATAGAGCGTGACGGCGGTGCCGCGCCCCGGCTCCGAATCGATCCGGACATGCCCCTCGGACTGCCGGGCGAAGCCGTAGATCATCGACAGGCCGAGGCCGGTGCCCTGGCCCAGCGGCTTGGTCGTGAAGAACGGATCGAAGGCCCGGGCGGCGACCTCCGGGCTCATGCCGGTCCCGGTATCGCTGACGCGGATGCTCACGTAGGAGCCCGCCCTCGCGCCGGCCTCCAGCCTTGCGTCGGCGTCGCCCAGGCGGGCGTTTCCGGTCTCGATCACGAGGCGGCCGCCCTCCGGCATCGCGTCCCGGGCGTTGATGGCGAGGTTGAGGACGGCGTTCTCGAGCTGGTGCGGGTCGCACAGGGTCAGCCACAGGTCGGCCGCCGTGACCAGGGCGAGTTCCACCCGCTCGCCCAGGGTGCGGCGCAGGAGCTCCTCCATGCCGGCGATCAGCGGGTTGGCGGCGGTCGGCTGCGGCGCCAGGGGCTGGCGCCGGGCGAAGGCGAGCAGCCGGTGGGTCAGGGCCGCCGCCCGGTTGGCCGATGCCATGGCGGCGCCGGCATAGCGCTCGATCGCGTCGAACCGCCCCTGCCGGATGCGGGTCTGCATCAGCTCGAGGGAGCCGATGATGCCGGTGAGCAGGTTGTTGAAGTCGTGGGCGATGCCGCCGGTAAGCTGACCGATCGCCTCCATCTTCTGCGCCTGCAGGAGCTGTTCCTCGGCGCGGCGCTGCTCGGTCAGGTCCCGCCCGACGATGTAGAACAGCCCGGCCCCGGGCTCGGGCACCGCGGTCCACATCACGACCCGGCGGTCGCCCGCGCGGGTGAGGACGCGGTCGACGAAGCCCGTCACCCTCTCGCCGGCGGCGAGCCGCCCGACCACCGCGGCGGCCTCGGCATGGTCGTCCGGATCGATGAACGTCGCGAACGGGCGTCCGAGGAGCTCGGCCTCGGTCCAGCCGAGCATGCGCGCCCAGGCCGGGTTGACGCTCTTGAGAAAGCCGTCGAGCCCCGCCGTGCCCATCAGGTCGTTGGTGGTCTCCCACAGCCGGTCGCGCTCGCGGGTGCGCTGCGTGACCTCGGAGAGCAGCGTCGCCTCGACCTCCTTGCGGTCGGTGATGTCCTGGACGAACACGTGGAAGCCGTCGACCGCCCCGCCGGCATCGCGCCGGGGCAGATAGCGGATCTCGGCATCCCGGTGGCGCCCGTCCGCGTGGGGCCACGCCGCCTCGAACAGGACGGCCTCGCCGGCGAGCGCGCGCTCGATATAGGTGCGCCGCAACTCGGCATTCGCCGGAGTCAGGAGCGCACGCACGTCGCGGCCGACGATCTCGGAGGCCGGGCGGAAGAACCAGTCCTGATAGGCCGCATTGGCGAAACGGTAGATGTAGTCCCGGCCGATGAAGGCGATCAGCACCGGCAGCGCATCGGTGATGAGGCGCAGCTCGCGCTCGTTGGCCTCGGCGAGCCCCTCTGCGGCCTTGTGGTCGGTGATGTCGCGCACCGCGCCGACGAACCGGACCGCACGCCCCGCGCCGTCCCGCTCGAACGCGCCGCGCCAGGCGATCCAGCGCTCCGCGCCGGTATCGGCCCGCCGGATCCGGTAGGCGACGTCCCGCGCGGCGCGGCCGGCCGCGCGGTCGGCCCGCCGGGCGATCAGGCCGGCATCGTCCGGGCTGACGAGGCTGGCGATGACGTCGACGGGGAGCCGGTCCTGCTCCGGCAGCCCGTAAAGGCGAAAGAAGTTCGGCGTCCCGTGGACGGTGTCGCTGGCGATGTCGATGGTGAAGACGCCGACGCCGCCGGCCTCCTGGGCCCGGCGCAGGCGGCCCTCGGAGGCGCGCAGAGCCGCCTCGGCCCGGGCCTGCGCGCCGATCTCGGTATTGACCCCGAACCAGCGCGCCACCCGTCCGGTGGCGTCCCGCAGGGGCACGATCCGGGTGAGGAAGGGCCGGAACACGCCGTCGGCGCCCCGCAGGGGGAAGACCATCTCGAACGGTTCGCCGGTGGCGATCGCAGCGGCCCAGACCGCCTTGACCCGCGGCAGCTCGGCGGGATCGTGGACAGCCTGCCAGCCCCACCCCGCCATCGCCTCCTGGGTGGTGCCGCAATAGTCGAGCCAGCGGCGGTTGTACCAGAACAGGTAGCCGTCGCTGCGGGCGAGCCAGCACAGGATCGGCAGGTGGTCGGCGAGGTTGCGGAACTCGGCATCGTCGAGCCGTGCCGGGTCGGGATCGGGAAGGGTCGCGTCGATCCGCGCGGGCGCGCGCCAGAAGGCGCGGCCGAAGGCGGTCTCGTCCGCCGGTGCGACCGCGGCGTCTGTCTCCGCCCGGGCCGCGAGGGCGGCACGCAGGCCTTCGACCTCGTCCGCGAGCGCACGGTTGCGCTGCCGGAGATCCGCGACCTCGTCCACACTCATGAATCGCCGCCGGATCGGGCGGACGCGATCGACACGCGCGCGCAGGCGGATTCGAGAGCGGGATGCGGTGCCATACCGGCGTTTTTGCAGAACCGGCCGGCCCTTGCCAGTGCGCCGCGGGATCCGGGCGCCGGAAGCGTGGGCTGGATCGTCTCAGCGCCCGCGGGGGCGGCCGGCCTGCGGGCGCAGGTACAGGAAGCTGCGCTCGCCGGTAGCGGCTTCGGCCACGTGCTGGATCGTGTCGAGCAAGTCGGCCACGGCCTGCGGCGCGGCCGGACGGAACCCCGCCTTCGGCTCGACCCAGCGCTTCTGCGTGCGTCCCGCGGCGATCTGAGCTTCGCTCAGCGCGTCGAAATCCCGGCGTCGGGTCATGGTTGTGCCCTCCGCCTGGGATTCTGTCGGCGGTATGGTTGACGAAAGGTTAACGCAGGATGCGCTCCGCGAGGGGACAGCGCGCCGCATCTGCCGACCGGCTTGATCCAAGACCCAGCCCCCTCTAAACAACAAAAACTGAGGTAAATCAATAGATTAGTGTGATTATAAACTGCAGCCTCCGGGACGGCGCGGGACTCAGACCAGCGTGTGGGCCGCGGTGACCGGATCCGCCGGCCCCGCCATCGGCACCCGGGTCGTCGACGCCCTGGCCGGGCTGCGGCCGCTGGCGCCGTTCTTCTGCCTGTACGTGACCTTCGGGGCCACGCTCGGCTTCCTGTCCGGCGGGGCGCCGCTGATCCTGCGGGCCCGGGGCGTGGAGCTGGCCGAGGTCGGCCTGCTGCAACTGATCAACCTGCCGGTCGGGCTGACCTTCCTGTGGGCGCCCGTCCTCGACCGGCTGCGCCTGCCGTTCCTCAGCCATCGGATCGGCTGGATCGTGGTCGCGCAGGCCGCTTCGGTGCTCCTGCTGGTCGCCCTGAGCTTCGGCGAGACCTGGCCGCTCCCGGCGCTGCTCGCCCTGGCGATCGCCGCCTGCGCCTGCGTGGCGACCATGGACATCGCCCTCGAGGCGCTGGTGGTCGAGACCGTCCCGGCGGACGAGCGGGCCTACGTGGCCTCGGCCAAGCTGTGTGGGGCCTCCCTGGGCGGGATCCTGGGGGTCGGCGTGCTGGTCGGCTCCTACGACAGCCTGGGCTGGCACGGGGCGGTCCTGGCCTGCGCGGCGCTCGACGCCCTCTGCCTGCTGCCGATCCTCGGCTACGGGGAGGCGCGCCTGCGCGGGGCCGGGCAAAGCCTGGAGCGCGGGTCGGGCGCGCTGGCGCGTCTGCGCCGCCTGGCCGGACGCGTGCTCGTCCTCGGAGCCTATTTCGCCGCCTCCTATCTCGTCGCCGGGCCCAACACCCTGGCGCTCCTCGATCTCGGCGTGTCGCTCGGGCAGGTCGGATCGCTCACCGGCACCGTCCTGCCGGCCGTGAACCTGGTGATGGCCCTGGCGGCGGGGGGCTTGGCCGCGCGGTTCGGCACGGTCCGGCTGATCGCCGCGGGCGCCCTCGGCGTCCTGGCCTCAGGGGGCCTGATGGCCGTCGCCTGCGCCGGCCGGATGGCGGATCTCGGAATCGCCGCCACGGTGCTCAGCTTCGTCGCGGGCGGCTTCCTGGGCGTGCCGGTCTTCAACATGATCTACCGGTGGGCCCAGGGGCCGAGGCCCGCCACCGACTACGCGCTGCTGTTCGGGGCCGCCTTCTTCGCCGCCATGCCCCTGCGGGTCGCCGCTCCGGCGCTCGCCGGCTGGGTCGGCTGGCCGGGCTACTTCGCCGCCAGCCTGCCGCTCTACGCCGCCGCGGTGGCGTGGCTCGCCGTCGCGGTGGGCCGGACCCTGCGGGCCGACGGGGTGGCGCGATGATCGCCGAGGTCGCCGCGCAGATACCCGACTCGCTCGCGGCCTATCGGGACGGCGTCGCGGACGGTCCCGGCGGCCCGGAGGCGGTGCCCCTCGGTGCCCTGCGCGACCCGGACGTGTTCGACGCGACGCTGGCGGCCTTCGGGGCCGGGTTCGGCGCGGAGTTCCAGACCGCGGATCCGCGGATCCGGGTCTCGTACTGGAGCCAGTTCTACCTCGCGGCCCTGGCGACGCCGGCGCTGACGGCCCTGGTCCGCCTCGGCCGGCCGCTGCCGCTCGCCTTCGATGCGATGCGCCTCGAACTCGACGCGGCGGGGCGGCCGTGCCGCTTCCGCCTGCCCGCGGACGGGTCCGGCTGCGCGGGCTGCCCGGCGCCCGGCCTCACCGGGCTGGTGGAGGCGCATCTGCGCCCGTTCGTGGAGCTGTGCCATGCCCGATGTGGCATCGCCCCCCGGATCCTCTGGGGCAACGCGGCGGTGATCCTCGACTACGTCGCCCGGGAACTCGGGACCCCGCTCGGGGACGGGGGCGGGGACGGGGCGGGGGCCGGGGCGCCCCCCGCCTGCGCCGCCGCCTGTGACGACGTCGCGGCCTGCCTCGGATGGCGTCCGGGCCCGGGCTGCGCTAGGAGCCCCCTGGCGCAGGCGCTCTGTCCGGGGACGTCGGGGTGCCGGCGGCGGCGCGTCTGCTGCCTGCGCCAGCGCCTGCCGGGGGTGCCGTCCTGCGGCGCGCTCTGCCCCGTCGCGTGCGCCGCCCCACGCTGATCCGAGCCGCGCGATGCTGAAGGCCTTCCTCGCCTATTACCGGCCGTACCGGACGCTGTTCCTGGTCGATTTCGGCTGCGCGGTGCTGTCCGGCCTGCTCGAACTCGGCTTCCCCATCGCCGTGAAGGGCTTCATCGACAGCCTCCTGCCCCGGCAGGATTGGGGCCTGATCCTGCTCGCCGCCGCGGCGCTGGCGCTGGTCTACGTGGCCAATGCCGGCCTGATGGTGGTGGTCACCTACTGGGGCCACGTGCTCGGCATCAACATCGAGACCACCCTGCGGGAACGGGCCTTCGACCACCTGCAGAAGCTCTCCTTCCGCTTCTACGACGGCCAGAAGACCGGCCACCTCGTCGCCCGGGTGACCAAGGACCTGGAGGAGATCGGCGAGGTCGCCCATCACGGGCCCGAGGACCTGTTCATCGCCGTGATGACGCTGCTGGGCGCCTTCGCGCTGATGCTCACGGTGCACGCGCCGCTGGCGCTGATCACGGCGGCGATCCTGCCGCTGATCGCCTTCGTGTCGATCCGCTACGGCGGCCGCATGACCCGCAACTGGCAGGCCCAGTACGGCCGGGTCGGGGCCTTCAATGCGCGGATCGAGGAGAATGTCGGCGGGATGCGGGTCGTGCAGGCCTTCGCCAACGAGCCCCACGAGCGCGCCCTGTTCGCCCGCGACAATGCCCGCTACCGCGACACCAAGCTCGAGGCCTACCGGCTGATGGCGGCGGGCCTGTCGATCAACTACCTGGGCCTGCGCCTCGTGCAGATCGCCGTGCTGCTCGGCGGCGCGGCCTTCGTGGTCCGGGGCGACCTGACGCCCGGCGGCTTCGTGGGCTTCCTGCTCCTCGTCGGGGTGTTCTACCGGCCGCTGGAGAAGATCGGCGCCGTGGTCGAGACCTACCCGAAGGGTGTGGCGGGGTTCCGCCGCTATCAGGAGTTGCTCGCCACCGCGCCCGACATCACCGACCGGCCGGAGGCCCGCGCGGTGGAGTCCCTGCGGGGCGACATCGGCTTCGAGGGGATCGGCTTCGGCTACGGCCCCGGGCGCCCGGTCTTCGCCGGCCTCGACCTCACGGTGGCGGCGGGCGAGACGGTGGCGTTCGTGGGCCCCTCGGGGGTCGGCAAGACCACCCTCTGCGCCCTGCTGCCGCGCTTCTACGAGGTCGAGGCGGGCCGGATCACCGTCGACGGGATCGACATCCGCGACATCACCCTCGCGAGCCTGCGCCGGCAGATCGGCATCGTGCAGCAGGACGTGTTCCTGTTCGCCGGCACGATCCGGGAGAACATCGCCTATGGCCGCCTCGACGCCACGGAGGCGGAGATCGACGCCGCCGCCCGGCGCGCCCGGCTCGGCGGGCTGATCGACGGCCTGCCGGAGGGCCTCGACACGGTGGTGGGCGAGCGCGGCGTGCGCCTGTCGGGGGGGCAGAAGCAGCGCATCGCCATCGCGCGGGTCTTCCTCAAGAACCCGCCGATCCTGATTCTCGACGAGGCGACCTCGGCGCTGGACACCGAGACCGAGCGGGAGATACAGCGGGCGCTCGCCGAACTCGCCCGCGGGCGCACGACCCTGGTGATCGCCCACCGCCTCGCGACCATCCGGGACGCCGACCGCATCGTGGTCCTGGGGGAGGGCGGCGTGGTCGAGGAGGGCCGGCACGCGGCCTTGCTCGCCGCCGGCGGCCCCTACAGCCGCCTGCACGCGGCGCAGTTCGGACGGGGCGACCCCGAGACGGGCATCCTCGCGGCGGAGTGAGGCGCCCATACGGGCCGCGGAACGCCGGCCTCGGCCTCCTAGGCCTGCGGCCGCGCCGCGGTCGATTCGCGCACGACGAGGCGCGTGGGAAACAGCCGCTGGGCGAGGTCGTCCGGCGCGCGCGTCCCCTCGATCAGCTCGACCAGAGTCGCGAAGGCGAACCGGACCATGTCGAGGGTCGGGACATCGACCGAGGTCAGGCTCGGGACCGAGTAGGCCCCCTGGGTGAGGTTGTCGAAGCCCACGACGCGGATCTCCGCGGGGACCCGCACGCCGCGCTCGTGCAGCGCCTTCAGCGCGCCGAACGCCACTCGATCGCTGGCGGCCACGATGGCATCCGGCCGGTCTCCTGACCCCGTGTCCGGCCGCTCCAGCAGCGCGCGCGTCGCCCGATAGCCGCCCTCGGACGTGCAGTCGCACGCCACCACGCGGTCGTCGCGCAGCGGCAGCCCCGCCTCCGCGAGCGCGTCCCGGTAGCCGCGGAACCGCTCGGCCCCGGCACGCCACCGCCGACCGTCGCCCGCGCCCGTGAAGAAACAGATGGACCGGCTCCCGGCCTGGATCAGGTGGCGGACGGCGTCGCGGGCCGCGTCGCGCTCGGCCTGCATGGCGTAATGCGTGCCGGGAACGTCGAGGCCGAACACGACGAACGGGAACCGCTTGGCCTGCAGCAGGCCGATCAGCGGGTCGTCCTGGCGGTCGGCGAAGACGACGATGCCGTCGACCCGGGCCTCGCTGACCAGGCTGGCGATCCGGCTCAGGCCGTCCGGGTCGTCGCCGCGGCGACACCGGTGGACCAGGGTATAGCCCTGCTGGTCGGTCACGTACCCGAAGGTCTGCAGGACGAGGCCCTGATCGGCCTCCTCCCTCAGATGGAACGCGGCATCGGCGGGCTGCGCCCCGAGGGAGAACACGCAGGCGATGCTGCGACTGGGCTTCTTGCGCAGGGACCGGGCGGCGAGGCTCGGCACGAAGTCCAGGTCGCGCATGGCCGTCTCGATGGTCTCGCGCGTGGTCCGGGCGACCTTCTCCGGATGGTTCAGGACCAGCGAGACCGTCTGGAAGCTCACGCCGGCCCGTCGGGCGACGTCCTTGATCGTCATCTGGCCCATCCTCACCTCGGGAGCCGGTCTGCCCGGCAGGACGGCGCGCCCGCGCCGGGACGGGCCCGGTGCCGGCTCGTTGGGCCCGCGAATCTAGATCTGTATCGATTGGAGATAAAGCCGCTGGCACGGCAACGAAGACGGGTCGTGTCAGCACTAGACCGGTCGTTTCGGCGTGAAATCCGGTCAATCCCTCAGATTGTCGGCGGCTCCGCCGCGCCGTCCCCGGCCTGGACGGCGCGGTTCGCCAAGCAGGTTTTCCGGGCAGGATTTCCGGGCAGGATCTCCACGCAAGCCCCCAGGCGGAATCGGGGCGTGTCGCGTGGCCTGCCCAATCCACAGGCGTGCCCCCCGCACCCCACCGCGCCGCAGCCGAGGGAAGGAGCGCAAGACGGCCGCCAGACGGCCGGCGTCCGACCGCTGTCGCGTCAGCCGGCCCGGGCGCGCAGCCGCTGCATCAGCCTGAGCAGCACGCCACGGATATGGGATCGGAGGCGGGTGGTCTCGGCCATGGGACGCGGTTCGAAGCGCCGGAGCGCGGCGCCTTGAGAAACACGTCCATCGGACGAGCGTTGCTACGCAAAAAGCGGGTTCGCTCCGGCGGCGATGCCCCGGAACCACCGTCCAAGGGTGTAGCGCGAGACCCGCATCGACGCGCGGCCGCGCCCCGTATGATGACTGCGGATCGTCGACAGAACGTTCTTGATATGCGCCCGCAGCGTGGCTTTGCGGAGCGCGGCTTTCTCGGCGCGCGCGTTGGGCGGATCGGCGGAGGTCGACATGTCAGGGGTCCCGACTCCAAGAGCGCCACCTCAGCAAGCCATCGGACATCGGCGGCGGCGTGCCTGGTTCTTATAATCGATAATTCAATCGAGACTGGGCCGCCTTCGCACAGATACAGGCAAATCCGCGTTTTAAATGCATTAAGGTTTATCCGATCAAAGACCGGTCCCAGTCATATTCCGGACTACGTAGAGAGATCAGGACGACCGCCGGAGGGCGGCAGCAGGGGGGAGGTCGGTGTCCGAACGCTTCTACTTCGACGTCGAGAGCGGCGAGGAAACGATCCGCGACGAAGAAGGCGTCGAGGTCGGCAGCCTGGACGAGGCCCTGGCCGAGGCACGCAGCGTGATCGCCGAGATGGCCGATGAGGTCTGCGCGGCCGATCCCGGCCGCTCCTGGAGCCTGGTGGTGCGCGACACCGCCGGGCGGCCCATCCGCCGGCTTCCGATTCGGCGGTAGCGCCGTGTCGGCGACATCCGACAAGGAGCCCGCCGCGGCAGGGCCGGGCGGGCTGAAGGTGATCTCGTCTCGGAGAAGTGACGAGCGTAGAGACCGGCCGGGGACCGCGCATCCCCCATCCGGATGAGGCGGCCACACGATCCTGCGAGGATTGCGTCGAGGCCCGCGCGGACGCGGATCGGGCCGCCGCATGGATCGCGTCGGCCGCCCGGGACAACCCGGCCGCCATCAGGCCCCGCCGTCCGGGGACGCTACAGCCACAGGGAAAGGCCTTCCACGGCCGCCGGGCCGGTCAGCCCCCGAAGGCGCGGGGCGGCAGGCCGGTCACGCCGACATCGAGTTCGAACAGGGCCCCCGCCGCCGGCACGTGCTCGGCGCCCCGGGCGGCCGAGGTGACGAACAGGCGGTCGAGCCCTTCTCCCGCGAAGGCGCAGCTCGTGATGTTGGGGGCGGGCAGTGGGATCGCCCGCATCAGTCGCCCCTCGGGATCCACGCGGCTGAGCCGGCCGCCGCCCCAATGGGCGATCCAGAGGCAGCCCTCGGAATCCGTGGTCATCCCGTCGGGCCAGCCCCAGGCCTCCGGAAAGCGCAGGAAGGCGCGCTTGCCCGTCAGCGTGCCGTCCGCGGCGAGGTCGAAGGCGTAGACCGTCCGGGCGGCGCTGTCGCTGTGATAGAGGATCCGGCCATCGCGGCTAAAGGTCGGCCCGTTGGCGACGCCGTAGCTCGTGTCCATCCGCCGCCAAGTCAGGTCGGGATCGAGCCGGTGGAGGGATCCTGAAGCCGCGGTCTCGGCCTGATGCATGCTCCCGGCCCAGATCCGGCCGGCGCCGTCGACCTTCGCATCGTTCAGGCGGTTGTCGGGCTCGTCGGGCTCCGGATCGCCGATCGGCGTGATCCGGTCGGCCTCGAGGTCGTAGATCGCGAACCCGCTCTTCAGCCCGACGATGAAGTCGCGCCGGCCGGCGCGGGGGATGATCCAGCCCAGCGGCTCCGGGAACGGATGCGTGCCGGTCTCGCCGCGGGCGAGGTCGAGCCAGTTCAGGGCCGGGGCCTCGATGTCGACCCAGAACAGCAAGCCCCACTCCGGAACCCAGATCGGGCCTTCGCCGAGCCGGTCGCGCCGGGGCCGGTCCAGGATGCGGATCCGCGGGTCCATGGCAGAGCGCTCCCCGATGCCGCCGACGCTCAGGCGCCCGCCGGCCGCGCCGCGGCGGCGGGGCGGCAGCCCCAGAGAGCGTAGAACAGGACGTAGAGTTCGCAGGCGGCGGTGATCAGGAAGGAATGTTGCAGCCCGAACCGGTCCGCCGCCCAACCCTGCACCACCACCAGGGATCCGCCCGCGATCGCCATGATCAGCAGCCCGGCGCCCTCCTCGGTGAGCGGCCCGAGGCCGCGGATCCCCAGGGTGAAGATCGTCGGGAACATGATCGCGTGGAACAGGCCCACCGAGATCAGGGCCCACATCGCCCAGTGGCCGGTCGCGAAGGTCGCCACCAGCATCACCGCGCAGGCGCCGATCGCCGCCCCGGCCAGCACGGTCTCGGCCGCCCGAGCCTGCATCAGGTAGCTGCCGGCGAAGCGGCCGACCATCATGCCGCCCCAGAGCAGGAACAGGTAGCGCGAGGCCTGGGCGTGGGTCAGGTCGCCGATCTCCGGCTGTGAGACGAAGTTGATGAACAGGTTCGACACCCCGATCTCGGCGATCAGGTAGATGAAGATCGCCGGCACGCCGAGCACGAGGTTGCGGTGGCGCCAGAGGGACAGGCCGGCGCGCTCGGCCTTGACGGCCCGGGCCGTGGCGCCGCCGGCGCCGCCCAGGGCGGGCAGCGGGAAGCGGGCGATGATCACGGCGAGACCGACGAGGATCGCCGCCACGATCAGGTAGGGCAGCTGCACCGATTGCGCGTCGGCCAAGCGCTCGGCCGGTGTCAGGATGGTGCCGGCGGCGGCGTTGCCCGCGGCGGAGCGCCCGAGGATCAGGTAGCCGCCGAACAGCGGCGCCAGGGTCGTCCCGAAGGAGTTGAACGCCTGCACGAGGTTGAGGCGCGCCGGAGCGCTCTCGGCCGGGCCGACCACCGCCACGTAGGGGTTCGCGGCGACCTGCAGCAGGGTGATGCCGCTGGCGATCACGAACAGGGCCGTGAGCGTGATCGCATAGGAGACTTGGTGCGCGGCCAGGATCATCCCGAGCGTGCCCAGCGCCATGATGCCCAGCCCCGCCACCAGGGCGCGCTGGTAGCCGACCCGTTCGATCAGCTTGGCCGCCGGGATCGAGGCCACGAAATAGGCGATGAACCAGACGGACTCGATCAGCGTCGTCTGCGTGTAATCGAGGTCGAACACGCTGCGCAGGTGCGGCAGCAGGGTGTTGTTGATGACCGTGATGAAGCCCCACATGAAGAAGAGGCTCGCCAGCAGCGACAGGGCCGGGCGGTAGGCGCCCCGGTCGCGCGCGGCCTCCGCCCCCGTCCGGGGCGCCGTCGTCCCGACGGTCGCGATCGGTCCTGCCATCCGGCGTTGTCCTCTGCGCTCCGGGCCGCCTTGCCGACGGTCCCATGTTGTCCATTTCATTTGTATGAGTATATATCGGATTCGCGGACGTCAACCGCGTCCCCGTCGCGTGCCGGCGCAGGATCGGCGGGACGGGCGGCTTCATCGAGGGGAGGATGCGATGCGTGGAGTGGGACCCCTGGCGCTGTGCGCCTGCGCGGCGATCCCGGGCCTGACCCCGGCTCCGGTCCGGGCGGCCGAGCCGGTCCGGACGGTGTTCGGCACCCTGCCGGACGGCCGGTCGGTGGAGGAGGTGACGCTGACGAACGGCAAGGGGATCACGGCCCGGATCCTGTCGTGGGGCGCGCTCCTGCGGAGCCTCGACGTCCCGGACCGGTCCGGCAAGGCCGCGGATGTGGTGCTCGGCTACAACGACCTCGCCTCCTACCTGACCAAGGGCAGTTATTTCGGCATGAGCGTCGGGCGCTACGCCAACCGCATCCGCGCCGGGCGCTTCACCCTCGACGGCCAGACCTACACGCTGGCCACCAACGACGGCCCGAACGCCCTGCACGGCGGCGCGGCCGGCTTCGACAAGCGGCTCTGGACGATCACCGCGGTCAAGGGCGGCGCGGCTCCGTCGGTCACCCTGCGCTACGTCAGCCCGGACGGGGAGGAGGGCTATCCCGGAACGCTCACGGCCACCGCCACCTACACGCTCGACGCGACCGACACGCTGACGGTCACCTACGAGGCCACGACCGACAAGCCGACGATCGTCAACCTGACCAATCACAGCTTCTTCAACCTCGCGGGTGAGGGCTCGGGCCGCTCGATCCTCGATCAGACCCTGACCATCCCGGCGGAGCGCTTCACGCCGGTCGACGCCACCCTGATTCCCACCGGCGCGTACCTGCCGGTGGCCGGCACGCCCTTCGACTTCCGCAAGCCCGCGGTGATCGGCGCGCGGATCCGCGACGGGCGGGACGAGCAGATCGTGCGGGCGCGCGGCTACGACCACAATTGGGTCGTCACCGACGCGCCCACGGCCGAGCCGCACCTCGTGGCGCGGGTCGAGGATCCGGAATCGGGCCGGATCCTCGAGGTGGCGAGCAACCAGCCGGGGGTGCAGTTCTATGCCGGCAACTTCCTCAACGCGACGGTGGTGGGTAAATCCGGCCTCGCCTACCGGCAGTCGGACGCCCTGGCGCTGGAGCCGGAACTCTTCCCCGACACGCCGAACCAGCCGGCCTTCGGCTCCGCCCGGCTCGACCCCGGCAAGACCTACCGGAACGTGATCGCCTACCGGTTCTCGACCAGCCCCGCTCACCGGACCCAGAAATGACCGACCGACCGATTGCACGGCCCCTGCGCTCCCGCGCCTGGTTCGACAACCCCGACAATATCGACATGACGGCGCTCTACCTGGAGCGCTACCTGAACTTCGGCCTCAGCCTGGAGGAGCTGCGCTCGGGCAGGCCGATCATCGGCATCGCCCAGACCGGCTCGGACCTGTCCCCGTGCAATCGTCACCATCTCGTCCTCGCGGAGCGGATCCGCGAGGGCATCCGCGAGGCGGGCGGGATCGTCCTGGAATTCCCCGTCCACCCGATCCAGGAGACCGGCAAGCGGCCGACCGCGGGCCTCGACCGCAACCTCGCCTATCTGGGCCTCGTGGAGCTGCTCTACGGCTACCCGCTGGACGGGGTCGTGCTGACCACGGGCTGCGACAAGACCACCCCGGCCTGCCTGATGGCCGCCGCCACCGTGAACATCCCGGCCATCGCCCTGTCGGTGGGGCCGATGCTCAACGGCTGGTTCAAGGGCCAGCGCACGGGCTCCGGCACGATCGTCTGGAAGGCCCGCGCGATGCTGGCGGCCGGCGAGATCGACCATGACGGCTTCATCAAGCTCGTCACCTCGTCGGCGCCCTCGACCGGCTTCTGCAACACGATGGGCACCGCCACCACGATGAACACGCTCGCCGAGGCCCTGGGCATGATGCTGCCCGGCTCGGCCGCGATCCCGGCGCCCTACCGCGACCGGCAGGAGGCCGCCTACCAGACCGGCAAGCGCATCGTCGCCATGGTGGCCGAGGACCTGAAGCCCTCCGACATCCTGACCCGCGACGCCTTCCTCAACGCCATCGCGGTCAATTCGGCGATCGGCGGCTCGACCAACGCGCCGATCCACCTCGCGGCGATCGCCCGCCACATGGGGGTCGACCTCGACATCACGGACTGGCAGACCCACGGGCTCGACGTGCCGCTGCTGGTCAACCTGCAGCCGGCGGGCACCTATCTCGGCGAGGATTACTACCGCGCCGGCAGCTTGCCCGCGGTGGTGGCGCAGCTCATGCGCCGCGACCTGATCCGGGAGGGCGCGCTGACGGTCAACGGGCGCACCCTCGGCGACAATTGCCGCGGCGCCGTGATCGAGGACGAGGACGTGATCCGGCCGATCGACCGGCCCCTCAAGGAGGCGGCGGGCTTCCTGGTCCTGCGCGGCAACCTGTTCGACGCCGCGGTCATGAAGACCAGCGTCATCGGCGACGAGTTCCGCGCCCGCTACCTGTCGAACCCGGAGGATCCGGACGCCTTCGAGGGTCCCGTCGTGGTCTTCGACGGACCGGAGGATTACCACGCTCGGATCGACGACCCGAGCCTCGGCATCACCGCGGAGACCATCCTGATCATGCGCGGGGCCGGGCCGATCGGCTATCCCGGGGCCGCCGAGGTGGTGAACATGCGCCCGCCCGCGCAGCTGATCCGGGCCGGCGTGCACGCGCTGCCCTGCCTGGGCGACGGGCGCCAGTCCGGCACCTCGGGCTCGCCGTCGATCCTCAACGCCTCGCCCGAGGCGGCGGCCGGCGGCGGCCTCGCGCTCCTGCGCACCGGCGACCGGGTGCGGATCGACCTGCGCCGCGGCACCGCCGACATGCTGGTCGACGCGGACGAGATCGCCCGCCGCCGCAGCGCCCTGGAGGCGGCGGGCGGCTACGCCTATCCGGCCTCGCAGACGCCGTGGCAGGCGATGCAGCGCGCAGCCGTGGGGCAGATGCACACCGGGGCCATCCTGGAGGGCGCCGAGGCGTTCCAGCGCATCGCCCAGACCCGGGGCGTGCCGCGCGACAACCACTGAGACGAGGCCCAAGCCGGCGGCGCGGACGCCGCCGGCGCCGTCAGGGGCGCATCGCCAGCTCGGTGTCGGCGAGGGCGAGGCGGACCAGCTCGGTCATGGTCTCCCGGGCGGCGGCCGGGTCGCCCGCCACGATCGCGTCGTAGAGGGCGCGGTGGTCGGGCATCGGATCCCGGGGCAGGCCCTGGCGGCGATGCTTGAAGATCGTCGTCCACGTGACCGCGGCGGCGATGGAACTCGACAGGGCCATCAGCGCCCCGTTGCGGGCCGATTCCAGGATCGTGTTGTGGAAGGCCTGGTCGGCGGCCCGTCCGGCCTCGGTGGCGAGGCCGTGGCGGCCCATCTCCTCCAGGGCATGGCCCATCCGGGCGAGGTCGAGGCCCGAGCGCCGCTCCGCCGCGAGCGCCGCCGCCGCCGGCTCGACGATCATCCGCAGCTCGAACAGGTCGCGGATGAAGGACTCGCTCGGCTCCGACTCGAAGGCCCAGGCGAGGATGTCGGGGTCGAGCAGGTTCCAGCGGCTGCGCTGGCTCACGCGGGTGCCGGTGCGCGGGCGGCTCTCGACGAGCCCCTTCGCGCTCAGGATGCGGATCGCCTCGCGATAGGCGGTGCGCGAGACGTTCAATTTCTCAGAGAATTCGATCTCCCCGGGCAGCACGTCCCCGGGAGCGTAGCGGCCGCCAAGGATCGCCACCCCCAGATCGCGGGCGACCGAGCCGTGGATGCGGCGCGAGCCCGAGGCGAGGGGCAGCGTGACGTTCTCCGGACCGCGATCCTGCCTCACTCGTCCACCTCCAGTCCGGGCCACCGGGTCGGTCGGGGCGGGATCGGCGTGATTCTATCCTGAAGTTGTAGGAGCGCAAAGAGGAACACCCCCTGCACCGGAATCGCGGCCGCGCTTGCGGCGGGAGGCGAACTGCCCTAGCCTAATTGTATGAGTAGTGAATCGCCAGGATCCGTGACGATCCGCGGCAGCGTCCTGATCGGCGCCGCCGACGTGACCACAGCCGCGCTCTTCCGGGCCGTGGATCCCGCCACCGGAGCGCCCCTGGAGCCGGCCTTCTCGGCCGCAGGCCCTCGGGAGGTGGAGGCCGCCTGCACGCTGGCGGAAGCGGCGTTCCCGCATTTCGCGGAGACGCCACCAGAAACACGCGCTCGCTGTCTCGAAGCTGTGGCCGAGGGCATCGCCGATCTCGGCGCGCCGCTCGTCGAGCGGGCGATGGCCGAGACCGGCCTGCCGCGGGCGCGGCTGGAGGGTGAGCGCGCCCGCACGGTCGGGCAGCTGCGGCTGTTCGCGGATCTCGTCCGCTCCGGCGCGTGGATCCGGGCGACGATCGATCCGGCGCAGCACAAGCGGCAGCCGCTGCCCCGGCCGGACCTGCGCCGGCGCCACGTCGCGATCGGCCCGGTGGCGGTGTTCGGCGCCTCGAACTTCCCGCTGGCCTTCTCGGTGGCGGGGGGCGACACCGCCGCCGCCCTGGCGGCGGGCTGCCCGGTGGTGGTGAAGGGCCATCCGGCCCATCCCGGGACCGGGGAGCTGGTCGCGCGGGCCGTGCGTGCGGCGGTGGCCACCGGCGGCCTGCCCGAGGGCACGTTCTCCTACCTGCCGGGACCGTCCACGGACCTCGGAAGCGCCCTGGTCGCCGACCCGCGGATCAAGGCCGTCGGCTTCACCGGGTCGCGCGCGGGCGGGCTCGCCCTGATGCGGGTGGCCGCCGGCCGGCCCGAGCCGATCCCGGTCTATGCCGAGATGAGCGCGGTCAACCCGGTCGTGCTCCTGCCCGGCGCCCTGCGGGCCCGGAGCGCGTCCCTGGCGGCGGGCTTCGTCCAGTCGCTGACGCTGGGGGCGGGGCAGTTCTGCACCAATCCCGGTCTGCTGATCGGGATCGCCGGCTCCGACCTCGACGCCTTCGCGGAGGCCGCCGCCGCGGCGATCCGGGAGAGTGTGCCGCACACCATGCTCACCCCGGACATCCGCGACCGGTTCGCGCACGCCGTCGCCGCGCTGGCGGCCCGACCGGGAGTGACGGTCGCGGCGCGCGGGGCGGCCGCCGGCCCGGGGGGCGCCCCCGCCTGCCTGCTGCGCACGGAGGCGTGCCACGTCCTCGCGGATCCGGCCCTCGCCGACGAGATGTTCGGTCCGGCCGCGCTGCTGGTCGCCGCCGCCGACATGGCGGAGGTCACCCGGCTCCTCGAGTCCCTCGGCGGGCAGCTCACCGCGACGTTGCACCTCGACCGCGCGGACGAGCATCTCGCCGCCGGGCTCGTGCCGCTGCTGGCCCGCAAGGCCGGACGGATCCTGGCGAACGGCTGGCCCACCGGCGTCGAGGTCGCCCCCGCGATGGTGCATGGCGGGCCGTTCCCGGCGACCTCGGACGGCCGGAGCAGCTCGGTGGGCACGCTGGCGATCGAACGGTTCCTGCGCCCGGTCTGCTACCAGGACCTGCCCGACGCGCTCCTGCCGCCGCCCCTGCGCCCGGACAATCCCTGGCATCTCGCGCGCCGGATCGACGGCGTTCTCGATCCGCAACCCGGCCGCTGACAGGCCGCCGCGCGACCCTCGACGGCCGCGCGTTCAGGACGACCCGAAGCGGTCGTCCCCGGGAGGACACAGATGGGACGATCACTCCTACAATTCCGCGCCGCCGACGGGCAGCGGGGCGTCGCGCTGCTCGCCGACGGTCGGGCGCGGCGGGTGCTCGGCGTCGACAGCGTGCGCGCCCTGGCGCGCAGAGCTCTCGAGGCGGGGGACGATCTGGCCGCGACGGCGGAGCGGGCGGGACTCGGCGCGCCCGTCGATCTCGACACGGTCCGGCTCCTGCCGCCCATCGACCACGCCGATCCCGCCCACCTGATGCTGAGCGGCACCGGCCTGACGCATCTCGGCTCCGCGGAGGGCCGCGACGCGATGCACCGCGCGGCCGCGGCCGACCCGGCGCCGACCGACTCGATGCGCATGTTCCGGATGGGCGTCGAGGGCGGCAAGCCGGCGCCGGGCGAGGCCGGCGTGCAGCCGGAATGGTTCTACAAGGGCGACGGCTCCGGCCTGGTCGCCTCCGGCGAGCCGCTGGTCTCGCCGGCCTTCGCCCGCGACGGCGGCGAGGAGCCGGAGATCGCCGGGATCTACCTGGTCGACGCCGACGGCACCCCGGTGCGCCTCGGCTTCGCCCTGGCGAACGAGTTCTCCGACCACGTGACCGAGCGCGGCAACTACCTGTGGCTCGCCCATTCCAAGCTGCGCCCGGCCGCCCTCGGCCCGGAGCTGTGGCTCGGGGCGCTTCCCCCGGACGTGCGCGGGACCAGCCGCATCCTGCGCGACGGCGCCGTGCTCTGGGAGAAGCCATTCCTCTCCGGGGAGGCGAACATGTCCCACAGCATCGCCAACCTGGAGCGGCACCACTTCAAATACGCACCCTTCCGGCGCCCCGGCGACGTGCACGTCCACTTCTTCGGGACCGCCACCCTGTCGTTCAGCGACGGCGTCGCGACCCGGCCCGGCGACGTGTTCGAGATCGAGGCCGCGCCGTTCGCGCTGCCCCTGCGCAACCCCCTGGCGGCCGCCCCGCCCACCGATCCGGCTGTGCGGGTGCTCTGAGATGGCGAGCCCGATCCGCATCGGTCTGGTGGGTGTCGGCAAGATCGCCCGCGACCAGCATCTGCCGGTCATCGCCGCCTCCCCGGATTACAGCCTCGTGGCGGTGGCGAGCCGGCATGGCGGGCTCGACGGCGTGCCGAGCTACGGCAGCCTGGAGGCGATGCTGGCGGCGCACGGCGACCTCGACGCCGTCGCCCTGTGCCAGCCGCCGCAGGCGCGGTTCGCGGCGGCCCTGGCGGGGATCGCGGCGGGCCGCCACGTCTTCCTCGAGAAGCCCCCGGGGGCGACGCTGGCCGAGGTCGGGCTCCTGGTCGAGGCCGCTCGGACCCGGGGCGTGAGCCTGTTCGCGAGCTGGCACTCGCGCTTCGCGCCGGGGGTGGAGCCCGCGCGCCGCTGGCTGTCGGGCCGCCGGATCCGGTCGGTGGAGATCGCTTGGCTGGAGGATGTCCGGCACTGGCACCCGGGCCAGGACTGGATCTGGGACGCGGGCGGGATGGGCGTGTTCGATCCGGGGATCAACGCCCTGTCCATCGCCACGCATATCCTGCCGCCGTTCCACCTGACCGGCGCGACCCTGTCGGTGCCGGAGAACCGGCAGGCGCCGATCGCCGCCGACCTGCATTTCGCCGATGCCGCCGGCACCCCGATCCGGGCCCGGTTCGACTGGCGCCAGACCGGGCCGCAGACCTGGGACATCCGGGTCGAGACCGACGACGGTACCCTGGTGCTTTCGCAAGGCGGGGCCGTCCTGACGATCGACGGCCGCGACCAGCCGCTCCCGCCCGAGGCGGAGTACCGCGGCCTCTACGACCGTTTCGCCGCCCTGGTCCGCTCCGGCGCCAGCGACGTCGACCTGAATCCGCTGATCCACGCCGCCGACGCCTTCATGCGCGGCGAGCGCCGCACGGTGGAGGCCTTCACGGACTGACCGGACACGGACTGACCGGGAGGCCCCCTGCGGGACACGAACGCGACAGAGCCAGGCAAGGCCGCGCGGTTAAGGGGGAGTCACATGGGAAAGTATAGGCGATGGGCCGCGCTCGCATTCTGTGCCGCGACGGTCACGGCGGGCGCGTGTCCGGCGGTCGCACAGGTTGAAGCCACGGCTCCGGACGGGGGACCGTCGCTGGTGAATCCGGGGCCGAAGGCGAATCCGGCGCAGAAGGCCCGGTACCGGGCGAACCGCGCCCGGCGGCGGGTCATCCGGGAGGCGCGGAGCTTCTCGGGCGCCAGCAGCGCCGCGGCCAGCCTCGACGTGCAGGGCAGCAGCGCGACGCCGCCCAGCCTGCCGCCGGGCACCCTCGATCTGGGCAACGGGATCAGCATGATCCTGAACTACACCGGCGAGTTCGCCGCCAACCCGTCCGGCGGCATCCGCCAGGGATCGGCCTATGCCGGCCAGATCGCCTTCGGCCTCGACGCCGATCTCGCGCGTCTCGCGGGGATCGACGGCGGCTCGGTCCACACCGTCGTCACCCAGCGCCACGGACGGAGCCTGGCGCAGGATTCCATCGGCTTCGACGGCAGCGTGCAGGAGATCTACGGCGGCGGCCAGACCGCCCATCTCACCCTGCTGTCCTATGAGCAGAAGCTGTTCGACAACCGCCTCGACCTCGAGGTCGGCCGCCTGCTGGCCAACCCGAACTTCCTGGCCTCGCCGCTCTACTGCAACTTCCAGAACAACGCGACCTGCGGCGCGCCGAAGTCCATCTTCAAGCTGACGAACTTCACCTACTGGCCGATCGCCACCTGGGGCGGCCATGCCAAGGCCTGGGTCAACGACAAGGTGTTCCTGCACGCCGGCATCTACGAGGTGAACCCCCGCGACCAGTTGCCGACGCAGAACGGGATCGACTGGTCGACCAACGGCGCTACCGGTGTCCTGGTGCCGGTGGAAGTCGGCTACTCGACCAATTTCGGCAATGACCCGCTGCCGCGCAACTACAGCGTCGGCGTCGTCTTCGACCGGTCGGACTACAAGGATCCCGTGCTCGACCAGCGGGGCGGCGCCCGGGTCTTCAGCGGCCTCGATCCGCTGACCCGGTTCGGCCGCTCGGCGGTCTACGCCCGCTTCGACCAGATGGTCTGGCGGCCGGACCCGAACGGCATCCAGGGCCTGTCGGTCTTCGGCGTCGCGCTCGGCGGGACCGGCGGCCGGCAGACCCAGGATTACTTCCTGGAGGGCGGCGCCGTGCTGACCGGCACCTTCCCCGGCCGGCCCTACGACACCCTCGGCTTCGTCTTCGCCATGGAGAAGCTCTCGCCGCTGGGCACGGCCAACATCCGGGCGGCGCGCACGGCGCTCGGGCTCGGCACCCGGAACGTCGAATCCCTGCAGACCATCCTGGAGCTGAGCTACGGCATCCAGCTCACCCCGGCGGTGCGGCTGATGCCGAACCTGCAATACGTGATCGACCCGGACCAGACCCGCTTCCCGTTCCGTCCGAAGCCGATCCCGGATGCCTTCGTGATCGGCGCGAAGCTGTCGGTGGACCTGTTCACCCTGGCCGGCCTGGCGAAGGGTCCGGGCAGCCAGTGAGCGCGCGAACCCCCGGCGCCCGCAGGATGCGGGCGCCGGTCCTCCATCGCGGCGCCAATCCCGGCTGCCGCACGGCGCGGCCGTCCGGCAGGACCGATGTCCCGGTCGCGCCGACGGCCTCGGCCGGCGCAGGAGCGCGGCGGACGGGGTTTCGCCCTGCGCGCTCCTTCGTGTACGAGACCGGGCTCCGCGTTCCGTCACGCGGTCGGTGGGCTGCCCGCCCGTCGGGCGACGGCAGAGACCTGGACATGGCAGTGACCGATCAAGACGCGGCGCCGGTCTGTACCGGAGTGGCCGGCCTCGACCACATCCTGGACGGCGGCTACGCGTCCCGGCGCTCGCACCTCATCGAGGGCCGGCCCGGATCCGGCAAGACGACGCTGGCGATGCAGTTCCTGCTCGACGGCGTGCGGCGGGGCGAGCGCTGCCTGTACATCACGCTGTCCGAGAGCCGGCGCGAGCTTCTGAACGTCGCCGGGCGCCACGGCTGGTCCCTCGACGGCATCGAGATCTTCGAACTCATCGCGCCGGAACTCAGCCTCGACCCGAACCAGCAGCAGAGCCTCGTCCATTCGTCCGATCTCGAACTCGGCGAGACCATCCGCATGGCGATCGCCGAGATCGAGCGGACCAAGCCGCAGCGCGTCGTGTTCGACAGCCTGTCCGAGATCCGGCTGCTCTCGCAGGGTTCGCTGCGCTACCGCAGGCAGGTCCACGCCCTGCGCAGCTTCCTGCTCATCCAGAACACCACGGCGCTGCTCCTCGACGATCTGACCGCCGAGGCGGACGACCTGAATCTGCACAGTCTCAGCCATGCCGTGATCCGGCTGGAACAGCTCGCGCCGCTGTACGGCGGGGAGCGGCGGCGCCTGCGCGTGATCAAGATGCGCGGCACGCCGTTCCGGGGCGGGTTCCACGACTACGTCATCCGGCGCGGCGGTCTCACGGTGTTCCCGCGGCTCGTCGCGGCCGAGCATCTCGGCACCTTCGCCGACGACCAGTGCGGCACGGGCAGCCCCGAGCTCGACCTGCTGCTCGGCGGCGGCATCGATCGCGGGACCAGCACGATGCTGATCGGCCCGTCCGGCGTCGGCAAGTCGACGGTGGCGCTCACCTGCGTCACCGCGGCGATCGCCCGCGGCGAGAAGGTGCTGATCCTCAGCTTCGACGAGACCACGAACGTGCTGCGCCGCCGGGCCCGCGGCCTCGGCATGCCGATCGACGCCGTAATCGCCTCCGGCGATCTCCGGGTCGAACAGATCGATCCGGCGGAGGTCTCGCCCGGCGAACTCGCCGACATCGTGCAGGAGGCGGTCGAGCACCAGGGCGTGACGACGGTCGTGATCGATTCCCTGACCGGCTATCACAACGCCATGCCGGAGGAGAACTACCTGCTCCTGCAGATGCACGAGTTGCTGACCTACCTGAACCAGCAGGGCGTCGTCACGCTCCTGGTCCTGGCCCAGCACGGCATGATCGGGGCGATGGGCGCCAATGTCGATCTGACCTATCTCAGCGACACGATCCTGCTGTTCCGCACCTTCGAGGCCGATGGCCGGCTGCGGCGCGCGATCTCGGTGGTGAAGAAGCGGACCGGCAGCCATGAGAACGCGATCCGCGAGTTGCGGATCGACTCCGACGGGATCCGCGTTGGCGAACCACTCAGCGCGTTCAGGGGTATCATGACCGGCGTTCCGACATTCGAAGGTGAACGGTCGTCCCTCTTGCCCACCCACAGGGCTGATGACCGACGCTGAACCGCCGGTTCTCCTCTTCACGCCGGGGGGCCGCGACGCCGTCGTCGCCGCGACCATCCTCGGCGAGGGACAGATCGCGTCGCAGATCTGCGGCAGCCTCGCGGAGGTGGTCGCCCGGCTCCACACGGCCGCCTGCGCGGTCCTGACCGAGGAGGCGCTGCTCTCCTCGAACCGGCAGGCGCTGGCGGATTGGATCGCCGCCCAGCCGCCCTGGTCCGACTTCCCGTTCATCCTCCTGCGACTGCGCGGCGCCGAGCCCAACACGCAGTTGACCGACCTCTTGGGCAACGTGAGCGTGCTGGAGCGCCCGTTCCATCCGGCGACCCTGATCATGGCGGCCCGGGCCGCCCATCGCGCCAAGCGCCGGCAGCTCGAGGCGCGGGCCCATCTCGAGGAGCGCGAGCGGACGACGGAGCGGCAGGCGCTCCTGATCCGCGAGCTGCATCACCGGGTGAAGAACACGCTGGCGACGGTGCAGGCGCTGCTCGGGGCTTCGGCCCGGTCCGCCACCACCGTGGACGCGTTCTACGAGGCGTTCTCGGCGCGGGTGATCTCGCTGGCCAAGACCCACAATCTCCTGACCGAGGATTACTGGCAGCAGGCCCCCCTGCGCGAGATGCTGATGAACGAGCTGGGGCCCTACAACGACGTCGAGGGCTCCCGCATCCAGCTGGACGGGCCGCCGATCGACCTGATGGGCGACCTCGCGGTCCCGACCGGCATGGCCATCCACGAGCTGACGACCAACGCGGCCAAGCACGGCGCCTTGTCGGTTCCGGAGGGCTGTATCCGGATCCGCTGGGGTGTCGAGCAGACGCCGGCGGCACGCATGCTCCATCTCGACTGGACCGAACGGGGCGGCCCGTTCACGGAGACACCGACGCGGAAGGGCTTCGGCTCGACGCTGCTGCAACGCGTCCTGAAGCTCCAGTGCCAGGCGGAGATCGCCTTCGATTTCCAGCCGGCCGGCCTGCATTTCACCATGCGTGCGCCGCTGCCCGAGACGCGCGTCGTCCCGACCTACTGAGCGCACCGGTTCTCGAAACCCGGCGGCCCGGATCCGACCGCGGGATGTGCGCTTTCACACAGAAGTGTGGTGCATCCTCCGGCTCAGGTCGAACCGATCGCAGGTGCGAGATTTGGGATGTCGCAGCACAGCGACACGTTTCTCGATGACCAAGTTTGCCCCTCTCGTCGCCGCCATCCTCGCCTGGGCCGCCTTCGGCACCTGGGCCGAAGCCCGGCGATCCGCGCTCCAGAAGGATATTCCGGCCCTGCGTCCGGGCATCGAAGCCGATCTGGCCGCCCGAAACTGCCCGAATGTCCGTATCGACACGGAGCGCTTCCGCCAGTTCTCGCGAGAGAACCACCTCAACCACGCCGATTTCTTCACGAAGAAGCGCTCGGTCGCCCTGCAGCAGGACCTCGACGCGGAGGCGACGCAGTTCCGGGAGCGTCCGGAGCAGGCCTGCGCGCAGATGTGGGACAAGTACGGCGACGACGGTACCGTGCTGCATCTCCTCGCCCGCAAATAGACGGACCGCCGGCCGGGCGCGTGCTGGAACCGGCCCGCCGCCCGGCGGGCCGCCAGGGTTCGCGGCCGACGGGTGAGCGTCTGCCGGTTGCCGGCCCGCCGGGCTCCCGGCCGACGAGGCCCTTCCAAAGCCCCGCGGAATGCGAGAGCGCCCTTCTCACGCCGGGCCCTCCGGGAGACGAAAGCTTCGTTTCCCGCGCGACCACGCCGCCGCGGCACAAGATTTCGGCGCGAGTCCGCCCGGCATCCTGAGATAAAATCTCATCCGGGGCGAGATGTTTCGAGCAGAACGTTTTGCGTTCGCGAGACAATTGGGAACCGCGTTTCATTGACGGCGGAACGTGGGGCGATCAATTCTATCGACCTATTCGGATGTCCGGCCGCACCATCCTCGCTCTTCGAGATCGCGGCGGCTCGCCATCCTGTCCCGCAGCAAGGCACCCGGAATGACACGACCGAGACTCGTCGGCCTGAGCGCGAACGTGCAGCGGCCCTCCAAGACCCGGACGCTGGTGGATGCGGTGCTGCGCGAGGCCGGCGCCCGGGCGCCCCTCGATGTGCGCCTCCTCGACTTCGTCGATGCCGGAACCGGCCTCGGCGCCGCCTGGACCCGCGACCAGCTCCCGGCGTCTTCGCGCAGCGTGCTCGCGGCGATCGAGGAGGCGGACGGTCTCGTGGTCGGCTCGCCGGTCTACAAGGGCGCCTATACCGGCCTGTTCAAGCACCTGTTCGACCTCGTCGATCCGGGGGCGCTGGCCGGCAAGCCCGTGGCGATCGTGGCCACCGGCGGCGGCGCGCGCCACGCGCTCGTGGTCGAGCACGCCTTCCGGCCGCTCTTCGGCTTCTTCGGCGCCCTCCAGATCCCGACGGCCGTCTACGCCTCCGATCCCGATTTCAGCGACGGCGTGCTCACCGAGGCCGGCGTGCGCGCCCGCGCCGCCGAGGCCGGCGGGCAGCTCGCGGCCCTGCTGGTCCACCGGTCGGCCTCCGCCGCGCCCCTCGCCCTGGCCGCCGCCGAGTGAGCCGGGCGATGCTTAACCGCCGCAGCCTGCTGGCCGCCCTGGCGGCCCTGCCCCTCGCGCCGGCCCTGGTCCGGGGCGCCCGCGCGGCCGAGCCCAGCGTGGTGCGGATCGGCTACCAGAAGAACGGCATCCTGGTCGTCGCCAAGCAGCAGGGAATCATCGAGAAGCGCCTGGAGCCCCTCGGCCAGAGCGTGCGCTGGGTCGAGTTCTCCTTCGGGCCGCCGCTGCTGGAGGCCCTGTCGCTCGACGGGATCGACTTCGGACAGACCGGCGACGCGCCGCCGATCTTCGCGCAGGCCGCGCGCGCCAACCTCGTCTACGCGGCCGCCCAGGAGGCCGGCGGGTCGGGGGCGGGGATCCTGCTCCCGGAGGCCTCGGCGATCCAGAGCCTCGCCGAGCTCAAGGGCAAGCGGGTCGCCTTCGCCAAGGCGTCGAGCGCCCACAACCTGACCATCGCGGCCCTGGAGAAGGCCGGCCTCAGCTACGCCGACATCACGCCGGTGACCCTCGCGCCCGCGGACGCCGCGGCGGCCTTCGCCCGGGGCAGCATCGACGCCTGGACGATCTGGGACCCGTATTTCGCCATCGCCGAGCAGGGGGAGGGGGTGCGGGTGCTGGCCCGCGCCAGCGACATCACCCCGCAGAACAACTACTTCCTGGCGAGTCGCCCCTTCGCGGAGACCCGCGCCCCGGTGCTCCAGGCGGTGATCGACGCGCTCGGGGACGTGGCGGCCTGGTGCACGCAGAACCGCGGCGCCGTCGCCGACCTCCTGTCGCAGGGCACCGGCGTGCCCCTCGCCGCCACGCGCCGGGCGGTGGACCGGACCGACTACGTGATCGGCCCGATGAACGACCGGGTCGCCGCCGAGCAGCAGCGGATCGCCGACCGCTTCCACGCCCTGAAGCTGATCCCCAAGCCGATCCGGATCGCCGACGCGGTCTGGACCGCCCCCGCCCGCAACGGCTGACACCGACTGCCGAGAGCCATGACCGACCGCACGCCCCGCGCCCTGGCCCTGCCGCCGTCCGACCGCCCGGCGCCGAACCGCCGCCTGCTCCTGTCCGCCGGGCTCGGCCTCGCGGCGGCCGCGATGCTGCGCCCCGCCCGGGCCGCGGGCAGTATCCGGATCGGCTACCAGAAATACGGCTCCCTGGTGCTGCTGAAGGGCCGCGGCAGCCTGGAGACGGCGCTCCAGCCGCTGGGCGTCACGGTGGCGTGGTCGGAATTCCCGTCCGGGCCGCCGCTCCTGGAGGCGCTGAATGCCGGGGCGATCGATTTCGGCTCCGCCGGGGAGGCCCCGCCGATCTTTGCCCAGGCCGCGAGCCCGGAGCTGCGCTACGTCGCCACCGAGCCGCCGGCGCCGCGGGGGGAGGCGATCCTCGTGCCCAAGGACAGCCCGGTGCGCAGCGTCGCCGACCTGCGCGGGAAGACCATCGCCCTCAACAAGGGCTCGAACGTCCACTTCCTGCTGGTGCGCGCCCTGGCGCAGGCGGGCGTGCCCTATGACGGGGTGAAGCTCGCCTTCCTGGCGCCGGCGGACGCCAACGCCGCCTTCGTGCGCGGCTCCGTCGACGCCTGGGCGATCTGGGATCCGTATCTCGCCGCCGCCGAGCGCGCCACGGGCGCCCGGGTCCTGGCCGACGGGCAGGGGCTCGCCCCCAACCGCCAGTTCTACCTGTCCCGGCGGGGCTTCACCGATTCCAGCCCGGAGATCGTGTCGGCCGTGCTCAAGGCGATCGGTGAGGTCGATGCCTGGGCGGAGGGCCACGCGGACGCCGTGGCGGCGGAACTCGCCCCCGCGGTGGGCATCCCCGCGCCGGTTCTCGGCGTCGCCCTGGGACGGCTGTCCTACGGCGTCGCGCCCCTCGACGCCGCGGCGGTCGCCGATCAGCAGAGGGTCGCCGACACGTTCCACGGGCTGGGCCTCCTGCCGCGACCGATCCGGGTCGCCGACGCGGTCTGGACGCAGCCCGAGCGCCGGACCGAGAATCGGGCGGAGACTCGCTGATGCGCAACGCCAAGCTCGATCGCCTCGGCGACACGGCCCTGCCCTGGCTCCTGCCGGCGGCGCTCCTTCTCGGCTGGCAGGCCGCGGTATCGGCGGACCTCGTCTCCAACCGCTTCATGCCGGCGCCCCTCGACGTGGTCCGGGCCGGCTGGGAGGCCGGGCGGACCGGGGAGCTCTGGACCAATCTCGGCGTCAGCACCCTGCGGGCGCTCGCGGGCTTCGTGATCGGCGGCGGCATCGGCTTCGCGCTCGGCCTCGCCAACGGCCTGTCGCGCCTGTCGGAGCGGCTCACCGACACCTCGGTGCAGATGGTGCGCAACGTGCCCCACCTGTCGCTGATCCCGCTGGTGATCCTGTGGTTCGGCATCGGCGAGGAGGCCAAGCTGTTCCTCGTGGCGCTCGGCGTGTTCTTCCCGATCTACGCCAACACCCTGCACGGCATCCGCTCGGTGGATCCGGGCCTCGTGGAGATGGGCCGGGTCTACGGCATGTCCCGCAGCGAGCTGTTCGCCCGGGTGGTGCTGCCCGGCGCCCTGCCGTCGATCTTCGTCGGCCTGCGCTACGGCCTGGGCATCATGTGGCTGACGCTGATCGTCGCCGAGACGATCTCGGCCTCGTCGGGGCTCGGCTACATGGCCATGCAGGCGCGCGAGTTCATGCTGGTCGACGTCGTGGTGCTGGCGATCCTGATCTACGCGGCCCTCGGCAAGCTCGCCGACGCCCTGACCCGCCAGCTCAAGCGCACCTGCCTCGCCTGGAATCCCGCCTACAGGAGCGCCTGATGCTGCTCGACGCCGTCCGCCGCGAGGCGCTCCCCGACGCCGGATCGGCACCCCGTCAGGCCGGGGGATCCGCATCGTCACGCCCGCCCGCGGAGCCCGCAGGCCGCGGCATCGCCGTCACCGTCCGCGACCTGCACAAGAGCTTCGACGGCACCGCCGTCATCGAGGGCCTGAACCTGTTCCTGCCGGCCGGCGGGTTCACCGCGGTGGTGGGCCGCTCCGGCTGCGGCAAGAGCACCCTGCTGCGCCTGATCCTCGGGCTGGAGACGCCCACTGGCGGCCGGATCGATCTGGAAGGGCCGGCGACGTCGCCCCGCCGGTCGGAGCCGCCGAAGCGGATCATGTTCCAGGAGCCGCGCCTCCTGCCCTGGGCGCGGGTCGTCGACAACGTCGCGGTCGGCCTGTCGGGCCTCGGCTCCCGGGCCGAGCGCCGGGAGCGGGCGCTCGCGGCGCTCGCCGAGGTCGGGCTCGGCGACAAGGCGGGACAATGGCCCGCGACCCTGTCGGGGGGCCAGCGGCAGCGGGTGGCGCTGGCCCGGGCGCTGGTGAGCCGGCCGGGCCTGCTCGCCCTCGACGAACCCCTTGGCGCCCTCGACGCCCTGACCCGCATCGGCATGCAGGACCTGATCGAGCGGATCTGGCAGGCGCAGGGCTTCACGGCGCTGCTCGTGACCCACGACGTCGCCGAGGCGGTGGCGCTGGCCGACCGCATCCTCGTGGTGGAAGCCGGGCGGATCGCCCTCGACCTGCGGGTCGACGTGCCGCGCCCGCGCCGACGCGGGGATCCGGATCTCGCACGCCTCGAAGGCCGTATTCTCGATCATCTTCTGGGCGCGCCGCAGGCCGCCTGACCCGCAACGGAGCTTCCCGATGACCGCATCGCACGACGGGCGCGCCGACGTCCTCTGGTTCCTGCCGACCCACGGCGACGGGCGCTATCTCGGTGCCCAGGAGGGCGCCCGGGACGTGTCGCTCGGCTACCTCCAGCAGATCGCGCAGGGCGCCGACGCCCTCGGCTATTACGGCGTGCTGCTGCCCACCGGGCGCTCCTGCGAGGATTCCTGGATCGTCGCCTCGGCCCTGGCGCCCCTGACCCGGCAGCTGCGCTTCCTCGTGGCGGTGCGGCCGGGCCTGATGGAGCCCTCGGCCGCCGCCCGCATGACCGCGACCCTCGACCGGATCTCCGGCGGGCGCCTGCTGATCAACGTCGTCACCGGCGGCGACCCGGTGGAGCTCGCCGGCGACGGCGTGTTCCTGTCCCACGACGAACGCTACGCCGTCACCGACGAGTTCCTGACGATCTGGCGCGGCCTGCTGGCGGGGGAGACCGTGACCTTCCAGGGCGCGCATCTGCGCGCCGAGAACGGCCGGCTGATCTACCCGCCGGTGCAGAAGCCCTATCCGCCGCTCTATTTCGGCGGCTCCTCGCCCGCCGGGATGGCGGTGGCGGCCGAGCATTGCGACGTCTACCTCACCTGGGGCGAGCCGCCGGCGCAGGTCGCGGAAAAGATCGCCGCCGCCCGGCAGGCCGCCGAGGCGAAGGGCAAGACCTTCTCGTACGGCATCCGCCTGCACGTCATCGCCCGGGAGACGGAGGGCGAGGCCTGGGACGCGGCCGAGCAACTGATCTCGAAGCTCGACGACGCCACCATCGCCAAGGCGCAGGAGACCCTGAAGCGGCAGGATTCCGTCGGCCAGAGCCGCATGATGGCCCTCCACGGCGGCAAGCGCGACAAGCTGGTGGTGTCGCCCAACCTCTGGGCCGGCGTCGGCCTCGTGCGCGGCGGTGCCGGGACGGCTTTGGTCGGCTCGGCCGATCAGGTCGCCGACCGGATGAAGGAGTACATCGATCTCGGGATCGACCGCTTCATCCTCTCGGGCTACCCGCACCTGGAGGAGGCCTACCGCTTCGCCGAGCTGGTCTTCCCGAAGCTGCCGCTGCGCGCCACCACGGGTCGCCCGGCCACCAATGCCCGCAACGACGGCCCGTTCGGGGAGATCGTCGCCAACGACATCGTGCCCAGCCGCCGCGTCGGCGCGCACTGACCGGAGGATCGGGCCGCCCTCCGGGACCGGGCATGGCTGATCTGCATTCGCGCTGCCCGGGTGTCATGGTGACGCCATCCTTGGCGTCCATCCGCCCCGCCCATCGCCGCGCGCCGTACGCGCGCGGCCGGGACGAGTAAAGGATGTCCATGACTTCGACCAAGACGGCCCTGCTGGCCATCGGTCTCTGCCTCGGCCCCGCCGCGGCCTTCGCGGAGCAATCCCCGGCCCGGGAAGCGCTCAAGCAGTACTGCACCGGCGACTACATGGATTTCTGCAGCGCCTACGCGCCGGGCGGCCCGGAAGTCGAAGCCTGCTTCAAGGCCAATCTCAAGAAGCTCTCGCCCAACTGCTCGGCGGCGATCACCGCCTACAAGAAGGAGCAGCGGGCGACCAAGCGCTTCAGCGAGGCGCGCTGAACCGTCACCGCACGGCGACGCCCAGAGGCGCGCCGCTGCAGTCGAGATGCGCCGGGTTGGTCGAGACCACCCCGGCATTGCACCCCGCCTGCGTCCCGACATAGAGGGGCGTCCCGCCGGATCCGGGCCGCGCGAGGTAGCCGATCGGCCGCGTGCCGGCGTCGAGATGGCGGGGATTGCTGGTGACGAGGCCCGCATCGAGCCCGGCCGCCGTGCCGACATAGACGGGCGGGTCGCCGGGGTTACCCGGTTGCGCCAGCGTGGCGCCGATCGGCGCCGTGGCGCAGCCCTTGTACCCCGGGTCGATCGTCACCTCGCCGGCGTTGCAGCCGCCCTGCGTGCCGACATAGAGCGCCGTACCGGGCGCCCGGGGGGCCGGGGGCGGCGCGACGGCCGCCTGCGGCGCGATAGCAGCCCGCGGCGCTTGGGCGGCCCGCGGCGCTTGGGCAGCCTGCGGCGCTTGAGCGGCCGGCCCGCCGCCGAGCGCCGTCCGCAGGGCCGCGATCCCCGCCTTGACGTCCTCCAGCGTGCCGACCACCACGTAGCAGGTGTAGCTGTGCGCTCCGGCCGGGACGTTGTTCTCGCGGAAGACGCAGTTCCACTTCACCGTCGCGTTGCCGGGGCCCGGCAGGGTCGCGAAGTTGAACCGGCCGTAGCCCGCGTTCGGCACGCTCGGCTGGGGGAGGGCGGGGCTGTACACGCCCATGGCCCGGGATCCGTCGGCATTGGCCAGGATCACCGGCACGCCCTGCTCGGCCGGCCCAGCGGAGAGCGGCGCGGAGCGGCCCGTCGCCGGATCGTAGCTCCAGAACTGCGCGAAGTCGGGGGGCATGTAGGCGGTGGCCGCCTCGAAGGTCGCGGAGGCATGCGGCTCGGCGGTGACGTAGGTGGCGCGGTACGCGATGGCGTTGGCCACGCCCTCGGCGCCGAGGGTGACGCGCTTGGCCAGGACGTCGTTGGAGCGCGGCCCGGCATGGGGGCCGGGGCCCTTCGGGCAATTGCCGGTCGTCGCACCGGGCCCGATCCAGTAGGCCATCTGGGACCGGGTCTCGAGCGTGTCGGCGCCGACCTGCAGGGCCGTGAGCAGGCTCGTGCTGCGCGGGCCGGTGCCGTCGGCATCGCTGCCGGCCTCCGTGGGGTTCAGGCACTCCCCGTAGCCGTCGAAGGCGGCGGCCGATTGCAGCTCCCGGCCGTGGTCGCGGGCGTTGATGAATTGCGTGCCGCCCCAGGTCAGGCTGTCGATGGCGCCCGCGGTCCGGGACGAGACGCCGACGGCGAGGGGCGATCCCTTGAACGGCCGGCTGATCGTCGCCCGGCCGCCGGGCTCGGGCCATGCGATCGACGGCGCATCCGCGGCGCGGGCGGACCCGGCGAAGCCGGCGAGCAGCAGCGCCGCGCAGGCGGGACGGGTGGGTCGGATCGGTGCGGTCATCGGCGACTCCTGGGCGCCGTCGGCTTAGCAGGTGCGCGCGCGCCGTCCAGGATCGCATCCCGGATACCCGACCGGGACCCGCGCGCCGCAACCGGGCTTTGCGGTCCGCCGCCCGCGCCGATGCTGCCTTCGGGCAGCCTCACGCCTGCACGATAATTTAAGCCCGTGGCCGCCATCAGGTTAGGACACGCGCGGCCGAACTCTGAGTCCTGCGGCTCTGTGATGATCGGCCCGCGCGACTATCGGGAACCTGTCTCGGCAGTCCCGGAGACTGCACGATGTGGAGGCCGTGCCGATGACGACACCCGACCTGACGTCCGCCGGAACCGCCTCCCGGGCCGGCGGCCGCGAGGGGCTGCTGCGCGGTGCACGCATCGGCGCCGCCGCGGCGGTGACCGTGATGGTGCTGCTGCTCGATCTCATCAGCTACTCCCAGCTCATCTTCGCGGGGCCGCTGGCGGAGAGCCGCGCCGCCGGCCTGTCGGGCCTGCTCGCGGCCTACGTGCTGGGCAGCCTCGTCTTCATCGCGCTCCGCCGGACCGCGCGGATCTCGCTCTCCTTCATCGGCGCGGCCGCGATCGTGCAGGCGGCGATCGCCGCGGGCGTCGCCGGGCAGCTGGAAGCGGCGGGCGTGACCGATCCGGAGACGGTGGGCCAGCTCGTCCTCGTCGCCTGCGGCGTCTCGACCTTCGCCACCGGATTGGTCTTCGCGCTGCTCGGCACCCTGCGGGCCTCCCTGCTGGTGCAGCTCCTGCCCTATCCGGTGCTCGCCGGCTTCCTCGGCGGCGTCGGGCTGCTGTTCCTGCGCAGCGGCGTGCAGATCGGCGGCCATGTCGACGATCCGCTGGCGGCCCTGCTCCGCACCGTCGACCCGGCGGCCCTCGATCCGGGCCGGATCGATGCCGGAGCGCTGGCGCGCATCGCCCTGACCCTCGGCATCGGCTTCTGCGCCTTCTACCTGCCCCGGATCGTCCGGCACTGGGGGACCTATCCCACGGTCATCCTGTCGAGTCTCGCCGTGGTCCATCTCGGACTGGCCTGGACCGGCACCAGCGTCGCCGCCGGGCAGGCCGCGGGATGGCTGATCGAGCCGCTGCCGGCGGGGTCGCTGCTGCGGCCGCCCGCCATCGGCAGCCTCATGGCCTTCGACCCGCACCTGCTCCTGCCGATCTGGCCCAAGATCGCCACCCTGGTCGTCGTGGCGGTGATCATCCAGATCCTCTACGTGGTGAGCGTCGAGCTGGAGATCCGGCGCGACCTCGACATCGACCGGATGTTCGTGGCCTCCGGCGCCACCAACATGGTCGGAAGCCTGTTCGGCAGCTCCGCGATGGGCTTCGGCCGGACCTCGACGCTCCTGCTGCACAACATCGGCGGCGGCCACTGGCTCGGCTGGTGGCTGACGCTGGCCGTCATGGCGGCGCTGCTCATCGTCGGGGCGAGCCCCCTGGCGCTTCTGCCCCGCCCGCTGGCCGGCGGCGCCCTGATCGCCATCGGCATCGGGCTGCTGTTCAACCTGAACATCGCCTGCCGGACCCTTCCGGGCTGGGAGATCGCCATCGCGCTGGTCGTGTGCGCCGCCACGGCGTTCTTCGGAGCCACCACGGGCTTCCTGGTCGGCGTCCTGCTGGCGATCCTGATCTTCGGGGTCCAGTACGGGCAGATCGGCGCGATCCGCCGGTCGCTCTCCGGGGCGGAGCGGCGCAGCAGCGTCATCCGCGGTCCCGACGCCGCGGCGCGTCTGCAGGAAGCCGGCGGCCGCACCCGGATCTACACCCTGCAGGGCTACCTGTTCTTTCTCAACGCCCAGGCGATCTACCGGCGCGCCGGCGCGGAGGCCGGGGATCTGCGCGTCCTGATCCTGGATTTCCGCGAGACGGTCGGGCTCGACAGCTCGGCGCTCATCGCGTTCCGCAAGGTCGGCCAGCTCGCCGAGCAGCGGGGCTTCGACCTGCTGCTGGTCCATCTCGATCCGGCCGCACGCCTGCAGATCGCCCGCAACGGCCTCACCGCGGACCCGCATATCCGGATCCGCGACACCCTGGACGAGGCCCTGCGCGAAGCCGAGGCCACCCTCCTGGCGGAGGCCGGGGGTGCCGGCCCGGGGGAGGTCGCCGTCTTCGCCCGGCACATGGCCGATCGGCTGGACAGCACGTTCGGGCCGGACGACTTCGCACCGTATCTGACGGTCCGCGACCTGACGGCCGGGGCGACGCTGATGCGCCAGGGTGAGGCGGCCGACGCCCTCTACTTCCTGGAGCAGGGCGTCGTCTCCATCGAGATGGAGGTTCCCGGCCGCGGAAACCTGCGCCTGCGCACCACCACCGCGGGCACGGTGATCGGCGAGATCGCGCTGGTCCAGGGCGGCCGGCGCACCGCCACCGCCATCGCCGAGAGCCCCTGCCGGGTGGTCGGCATCGACCGCGCCGGACTCGCCCGCATGGAGCGGGAGCGCCCCGATCTGGCGCTCACCTTCCAGCGCTTCCTGATGCTGGAACTGGCCGGCAAGGTCTCCGACACGAACCGTCTGCTCGAGGCGGAGATGCTGTGACGCGCCCGGCGGCGCCCGCCCTCCGCACCGCGGATCAGGCCGCCGCCAGCATCACGGCGAACCCGAGATGGGTGACCTGATGCAGGAACTGGTCGATGCCGACCAGCCACCAGAACCGGGCATCCGTGGCGGGCAGGCGCGTCCGCTGGGCGACCAGCGCCTTGCCGCGGTCGATCGCCGTGTGGATCGCGAAGTCCGCCAGCGCCAGCCACCACAGGGCCGGCTTCACCGCGAGGGCGATCAGCAGCGTGCCGAGGCCGTGCAGGCCGGTATGGGCGCAGAGCGGGACGAGCCACGCGGACGGCCGTTGCTTGCCTTCAGCCATCCAGTTGGTCTGGAACAGGAAATCCGCCGCGAGGTGCTTCACGGCGAACGCGAGGACCAGCAGCGCGAAGGCACCCACCGGGACGAGCGTATCGACGGACGGCATCGCGGCCCCGGCTCTCCTGACGCGATCCTGCGGGGAAGGGTTCGGATGCGCATCCCGCGCTCCGAATCGACAGGCCGCCAGCATACACGCGCCGACCGGCCCTGGCGCGGACGGAAATCCGATCCCACGGCCGCTCCGGCACCGGACGCCAGACACCAGACGCCGGACCGCAGGATTCAAGACCCCGAAAGTCGTCACGCCCTTCTTCGCGCCAGGAAACCAGATCTTTCCGATAATCGCTGCGAAAACATCCCAAACAGCGAATATTTTAATCATTCTAATTCACGAAGATAGACATTGTTGTCCAAATCGACCGCATGATAGCTGTCCCGGCTGCGTGAGCTACGCAGGCGGGACAATGTGAGCGGGATCGTGGCGGCCCGGAATTACGACGCTGGCCTCTCCGGCCAGAGGATCACGGCGGCTCCCGTGCCCGGCTCCGGCCGGCAGCCGCCCGGCGGATCCTGGAACCTCGCGGCGTTCGAGCGCCATCGCGCCGCCTATCTGGCGAGCGCGCGCCGCATCCTCGGCTGCCCGGCCCAGGCCGAGGACGTTGTGCAGGACGTGCTGCTCCGGCTCATCGCGGATCCGCCTGAGGCCGCGGATGCGGTCCAGGCCGCCTATGTCGGGCGGATGGTGCGCAACCTCGCCCTCGACCGGGCTCGGCGGCAGGGCTTCGAGCGGCGCCTGTTCACCGGCCTCGATGCCGCCCCGGATCCGGCCGACCCGGGGATGGGAACCCCCGAGGCGGCCGCGGCGTCGCGCGAATCCCTGCGGCAGGTGGAGGCCGCGGTGGCCGAGCTGCCGGAGCCGGTGCGGACCGCCTTCCAGCTCCACCGGGTCGAGGGCGTTCCGCAGATCGAGATCGCGGCCCGGCTCGGGGTCTCACGTGCCCTGGTGTGCGGCCTCGTGCGCCGCGGCCACCTGCACTGTCTCGCGGCCCTCGACCGGCGCTGCGCCGCCTGTCCGGCGCGCGCCGACGCACCACGCGAGCATCAGCGCCAAGCCGATCCCGTCGGCCAGGAACTCGGCCGCGACCCGGCTGGCGAGCACCCCCGTATAGCCGAGGAGCGGCGGCAGGATCAGGAGCGGCGGGATCAGCGCCAACCCCTGCGCCGCCAGCGACACGGCGGCGGCCCGGCGCGGCGCGCCGATCGCCTGGAACAGGGTCGCGGCCGTGAGCTGTAGGCCCACCGGCATGAAGGCCACGGCGAAGATCGCGGTGGCGCGCGCACCCTCCCGGGCGGTCCCCGGATCCTGCGCGAACAGGCCCGCGAGGGGCTCGGCCAGCACGATCATCAGGCCGCCCACGATGGCTCCATAGGCGAGGGCGGCGGTGAGCACGAAGACGAGGGCGCGGTGCAGGCGATCCCGGCGGCCGCCACCGGCGGCGTGGCCGAGGACGGCCTGGGCGCCCGCCATCGTCCCGAGGAGCGGCAGCGCCGCCACCAGGGTCAGCCGCAGGGCGATGCCCTGCGCGGCGACGGCGGCGTCGCCATAGGGGGCGGCCGCCTCCACGAACAGCGCCATCGCGAAGGCCGCGAGGAGGCTGGAGCCGGTGGCCGGCACGGCGAGGGTCAGGGCCTCGGCGAGAGCCGCCCGCCCGACCCGGCTGCCGGGCCATCGGACGCTGATGCGGTCCGGCCCCCGCGCCCGGGCGAAATGCAGGCCGTAAGCGGCCGCCCCCGCGAGCTGCGCGCCGATCGCCGCCCAGCCGGCTCCCGCCGTGCCGAGACCGCAGACCCGGATCAGCACCCCGTCGAGCAGGATGTTGAGGCCGAAGCTGCCGACCATGACGGCGCCGCTGAGGCGCGCATGGCCCTGGGCGCGCACGATGAAGCCGCCGACGATCATCACCAGCATCAGCGCCGTGCCGACCGTGGCGAGCGCCGTGTAGGGCGCGGCCTCCGCGGCGAGGGCGGCATCGGCGCCGAGGAGGCGCAGCCAGAACGGCGTGTCGGCGACGATCGCGGCCGTGACGGCAAGCCCGGCCGGCAGGCTCAGCCAGAAGCCCAGGCCGGCAGAGGCCGCGGCGCGGTCGTCGTCCCCCGCCCCGAGGGCGCGGGAGACCTGCGAGGCCGCCGCGATCCCCGCCCCGTAGCCGAGCGCCGCGACCAGCAGCGTGACCGGATACGCGATGGCGATGGTGGCGATCGCGGCCGCGCCGAGATCGGCCGCGAACCACGCATTGACCAGCATCTGCAGCGCGTGGGCCGAGATGCCGAGGATCGCCGGCCCCGACAACCGCAGGACGAGGGCGACGACCCGGTCCTGGTCGAGATCGACCGGCCGCCTCACGGGGCCGCCGCAGCCGACCGGATGGCCGCCCGGGCGGCGCGTTCCTCTTCGAGGATCGTCTGCGCGATGGCGCCGGCCCGCACGGGCAGGATCGACAGCAACGTCTCGGTCAGACCATGCGTCGGCTCGCTGAAGCCCTGGAGGTGCAGGCTCACCCGGGGCTCGGCGCGCTCCAGCGGCAGGCGGTAGTGCCGGTCCGCGGTCTCGCCGGCCATGAACGGGCGCACGGGATCGAGGATCGCCGGCACCGCGGCGCGCTGGTAGCCGGTGGCGCAGATCACCGCCGCGTAGCTCTGCCGTTCCTCGGTGCCGGCGACGTCGTCGCGCAGGGTCGCGCGCAAGCCCTCCGATGCCGCCTCCAGCGCCACCACCCGGGTGCTCCGCCGCAGCCGGTAGCGGGTCACGCCGCTCACCGTCTGCTCGTAGAGCGTGGCGTAGAAGTCCTGGATCAGGTCGGCGTCGACCACCGCGTAGTTGGTGGCGCGGTGGGCGGCGATCAGCTCGGCCCGGACCGGCGCGGGGGCGCCGTGGATCCGGTCGACGGCCGCAGGGTCGAAGATCTCGTTGACGAAGGGACTGTCGTCGGCGGGCTTCAGGGCGGGCCCGCGGATCGCGAGGTCGACGAGCGCCCGCGGGTAGCGTGCGCCGAGATCGGTGACGATCTCCACGGCGCTCTGGCCGCCGCCCACCACCAGGATGCGGGGCTCCGGCCCGTCCAGGCGCGGCGCCCCGAGGGCCTGCGCGATCCCCGGCAGGTACCAGGAGGAGTGGATCAGCCGCCGGTCCTGCGCGTGGGCCGCGAAGGGGGCCGGGATCGCCGGGTCGCCGCCCGCGGCCACGACGAGGTGACGGCAGCGGCGCAGGCGGCGCGTCCCGGCGCCGTCCCGGGCCTCGACCACGAAGGCGGCGAGCCGGCCGTCGCGGATCTCCGGCCGCACGGCCTCCACGGTCTCGCCATACGCGACCACGTCCGAGAAATGGTCCGCCGCCCAGGCCAGGTAGTCGTTGTACTCGACCCGGGACGGGTTGAACGTCTTGAGGTTGAGGAAGGTGCTGAGCCGCCCCTTCACGTGCAGGTAGTTGAGGAAGCTGAACGGGCTCGTCGGATCGCGCAGGGACACGAGGTCCTTCACGAAGCTGATCTGCATGTCGGCGCCGGGCAGCATCATCGCCCGGTGCCAGCCGAACCGATCCTGCCGCTCGATGAACCGCAGGGACGTCCGCGGCGGCCCGTCGCCCATCGCGTCCCGCAGGGCGATGGCCAGGGACAGGTTGGCCGGGCCGAAGCCGATGCCGATGATGTCGTCGGTCGCGGGGTGATCCGTCATCGCTCGCATCTCTGTTCGCTCGGGGGGCGGTCTAGGCCGGCACGGCGGGGGGCCGCGGCGCGGCGTCGGCGGCGGCCGCGCCCGGCACCCAGAGCCGGTCGCGGACGAAATGCTCGCGCGACAGGGCGACCAGGGCCGCCCGCTTGTGGGGGAAGTCGACGGTGGCGATCGTCGCGAAGCCGGAGGCGTGAAGATTCCGGATCTGCTGGGCGTGATCGGCCCGGGGCTCGCCGACGATCCGCTGCGTGCGCGGCTCGTCGAGGAGCAGGTAATGCATCAGCGACGGCAGCCACGCCGAGAGAACGGGCCGCCCGCGGACGGCTTCGTCGCCGATCGCCACGTGCCAGCCGCGGTCGTAGGGCCCGGCTTCGTAGAGCGGCCCGAGGCGGCTCTCCCGCGCCCAGTACAGCTCGAAATAGCCGAACGGCTTCCCGTCGAGGCAGCCGAACAGCGGCAGGGTCGCGGGATCGGACTGGAGCTTGGCGATGTATGCGGCATGCGCCGCGAGGGTGCCGGTCTCCTGCCAGATCGCGGCGACCCGGGGATCGTTCATCCAGGCGGAGAACAGGGCGACGTCGCCGGGCTCCGTCATCGTGCGGAAGCTCACGGTGCGGCCGAGCCAGGGGATCGCCCGCGCGTAGACCGTGCCGGCGGGCGTCCCGGGCCGCAGCGGGTGGCGGCGCCCGTCCGTGGCGGTGAACAGCTCGGGGAACGGCGGCCGGACCGCGGGAAGCCAGCGGGCGGCGCATTGCCAGAGAAGCCCCGGCAGGATCTCGACCCCGTCGCCGCTGCGCCGGGCCGCGCCGAGGTCGAGCAGTCGCCCGGTCGTCGCCGGATCGGCCGTCACGGCGATGCGCAGGACCCGCGTGTCCTCGGCGGTCAGCGCCTCGGCGCGCGCCAGGATCGCATCCACGGCGGCCGCCGGCTCGACCGAACCGGCGAGGCGGATCACCGGCACCTCCCGGGTCCCCTCCAGGGCCAGCGGCACCCGCGCGTCGGCGTGCGCCGTGTCGTCGTGCATCCCGTCCCTGGACATGCTGGGCCTCGAAGCGTCCGTCATCCGTCCTCCGCGTGTCGCCGGCACCTCCCTGACGGATGGGGCCGCCCGGCGTTCAGACCTTTCGTGCGGGGGCGGCCCGGAGGCCCCGGGGCGCCGCCGTGAACGGCCCCCCGCCTCAACCGTCAGTTCATCGAGGCCCGGAGCGGCGCAGGAGCGAGCGGATGGACAGGCAGACCGGCCAGGCGGCGATGGCGGACGAGGCGGCGATCGCGGACACGGGCGGGGACACGACCGCGGACGCGGCCGGGGATTGGACCCTGGCACCGGTGGTGGTGGCCTTCGACCGGGCCGGGCACGGCGCCTTCTGGCCGGCCGGCCAGGCGCTGCCCGCCGGCTGGAGCCGGGCATACGGCCCCTGCGGGATCGCGGCGGCGCGGGACTGGATCGCCGATCCGGCGCACGCACCCGAAGCCGTCCCCCTGTCGGAGCCAGCCCCCGACGCCGACCGCGAGAGCGTCCCGGCCCGGCTCGCCCGCCTCGCCGCGGCCGAGCCCGGGCGGCCGGCGGTGGTGTTCGGGAACCGGACGCTCACCCGGGGCGAGCTCGACACCCGGGCCTGCGCCCTCGCGGCCGGGCTCGCGGCCCGCGGGATCGGGCGCGGGGACCGCGTCGCGGTGGCGCTGGAGCGGTCGCCGGAGATGATCGTGGCGCTGCTCGGGGTTCTGCGGGCCGGCGCGGCCTTCCTGCCCCTCGATCCCGCATACCCCGCCGCCCGGGTGCAGCTGATGCTGGCGGATGCCGGCATCGCGCATTGCGTCACGACGCCGGCGATCGCCGCGCGCCTGGAGCTTCCGGCGGGCCTCGCCCGGCTCGATCCCGCCGCCCTGGAAGCCGACCGAGCCGCCGCCGCCCCGGTGATGCCGGAGCCGGGGGATGCCGCCTACCTGATCTACACGTCGGGCTCCACCGGCATGCCGAAGGGCGTGCTCGTGGAACACGGCCCGCTCGCCATGCACTGCCGGACCACGGCCGCGGCCTACGCGATGGACGCGGAGTCGCGCGAGCTCCATGTCCTGTCCTTCGCGTTCGACGGCGCCCACGAGCGCTGGATGACGCCCCTCGTGGCCGGCGGCTGCATCGTGCTGCGCGGCCCCGACCTCTGGACCGCCGCCGAGACCCTGGCGCAGATCCGCCGGCACCGGGTGACCCATGCGGGCTTCCCCACGAGCTTCATCGGCCAGCTCGCCGACTGGGCCGAGCGCCTGGGCGAGGCCCCTTCGGTCCAGGTCTACTCCTTCGGCGGGGAGGGGATGCCCCGGGAGACCTTCGCGCGGCTCGGACGCGCCCTGAAGCCCCGGCTGCTGATCAACGGCTACGGCCCGACCGAATGCGTGATCTCGCCGCTGATCTGGGCGGTGCCGCCGGACGCGACCTTCGACGAGCCCTACGCGCCGATCGGCGGCCCGGTGGGCGCGCGGGCGGCCTACGTGCTGGGGCCCGATCTCGAACCCGTGGGCGCGGGGGAAACCGGCGAGCTCTACATCGGCGGCGGCCTCGCCCGGGGCTATTGGGCGCGTCCGGCGCTCACCGCCGAGCGGTTCCTGCCGGACCCCTTCGCCGCGGGCGGCGGCCGGATGTACCGAACCGGCGACCGCGTGCGGCGCCGCCCCGACGGCAGCCTCGCCTTCGCCGGACGGGCGGACGATCAGGTCAAGATCCGCGGCCACCGGATCGAGATCGGCGAGGTCGAGGCGGCCCTGCGGGGGCTGCCGGGCGTCGCGGAGGCCGTGGTCCTGCGCCGGGAGGGCCCGGCCGGTGCCTATCTCGCGGGCTACGTCGTGCCGTCACGCGGGCGCCGCCCGGAGCCCGGCCGCCTGCGCGCCGGCCTCGCCCGCACCCTGCCGGAGCCCATGGTGCCGGCGAGCCTGACCCTCCTCGACCGGCTTCCGGTGACCGCCAACGGCAAGCTCGACCGCCACGCCCTGCCGGACCCCGCCGCCGACGACCGGCGCGGGCGGCCCCCCGGCTCCGCCACGGAGCGGCGGCTCGCCGGGATCTGGTCCGAGGTCCTGGGCTTTCCGGTCCGGGTGGCGGACCGGCGCTTCTTCGAACTCGGCGGCGATTCCCTGTCGGCCCTGCGGCTGGTGGCGCGCCTGCGCCTCATCGCGCCCCGGGGCGGGATCGGCGTGGCGGACCTCCTGCGCGATCCCACCATCGCGGAGCTGGCGGCGCGGATCGATGCCGGAGCGGAGGCGGCCGACGAGGGCCTCGCCCCCACGGTCCGGCTGTCCGCCGGGCAACCGGAGAGCGACCGGCCGGTGCTGGTGCTGTTCCCGGGACTCCTGGTGAGCACCCGGGAATACGAGCCCCTGGTGGCCCATCTCGGCCCCGGGCAGGAGGCGCACGGCTTCCTGTGCGCCTCCCTGGTGGAGGCGGTCCGGCCGCTGCCGGCGGTGGCCGACCTCGCCGACGCCTATGCCGAGCGGGTGCGCGGCCTGATGCGCGGCCGCGCCGGCACGTGCGTCTTCCTGGGCTGGTCCTGGGGCGGAGTGCTGGCCTACGAGACCGCCCGCCGGCTCGGCCCCGGCTTCCCCCTGGGGTGCGTCGGCATGCTCGATGCCTGCGGCCTGGAGGCCAATTTCGCCCCCGGCGCCGGCCGGCCGATCGCGCCCGAGGAGCGGGCGGCCCACGAATCGCTGGTCGGCGCCTGGCTCGAGCGCTCGCCGATGCGTGCGCATTGGGCGGCCCTGCGCGCCCGCATGGACCCGGAGGCCGACCTGCAGTTCCTGCGCTTCCTGGCCGCCGAGCCGCAGCCCCTGCCGACCGACGGACCCGAGGTCGGAAGCCGGGAGCGGATGCTCTGGACGCTGGTCGACCACGCCATTCAGTTCCGCAGCCTCCGGCTGGAACCCGCCGCGGTGCCGGTCCACAGCTTCGTGGCGGCGGAGTCCCTGACCCGCGGCCTGCCGGTGATCGACTGGTCCGCGCTCACCAGCCGGCTTCTCGCGGTGGAGACCGTACCGGAAACCGATCATCTCGACATCGTCCTGTCACCGTATCTCCACGACCGGATCGCCGCGCTGATGGCGCCCGGTGCCGGGACATGGGGCCGGGCCGCGCGGACCGTCGCCGGGACTGCCGCCGGAGCCGCCGCCGGGACCGCCGCATGACTCCGCGGGATCCCGATCTGACCTTCGAGGCCCTGCGCGACGCCCATGTGGCCGCGCTCACCGGCTCCCTGATCGACGGCGTCGAGCACGGCCCCGGGGGGGCGGGTTACGTCTGGTCGCGGAGCATTCCGGACCCGACCCTGAACTTCGCCTTCGGGGTGCATCGGCCCGACCAGTTCGCCTGGGCGGGGGCCGCGGCCCTCGGGCGTGCCCGGGCGCCGGCCTTCCTGGCCCGGGACGACGCGGAGGTGGCGCTGCTGCGCGATCTGTTCGAGCCGGCGGCGCTCTACCCGGCGAGCTGGATGGTGGCGTGGCCGCGGCCGTCGTCGTCCGCGGCGGGTGGCGCGATCACCGTGCAGGCGGCGCCCGCGCCGGGGCCGGATTTCGAGCGGGTCTTCGCTCACCTGTCCGACGACCCGGGCGTGCGGACGCATCTGCGCCGCTTCTATATCCCGGCCCTGCGCGCGGCCCGGAGCAGGACCGGACTCGCGCCGTTGCACCTCGTCCTGCGCGACGCCACCGGTCCGGCGGCCTGCGCGAGCCTTTACCTGCGCGGCGACAGGGCGGGGCTGTACAATGTCAGCACGCGGGCCGACCGGCAGCGTCGCGGCCTGGGCACCGCCGTGACCGTCGCGGCCCTGCGCGAGGCGCGGGCCCGCGGGGCCACCCAGGTCTTCCTGCAATGCCCGGCCGGCGGCGCGGTCGAGGCGCTCTACGTCCGGGCGGGCTTCCGGACGGTCTGCGCGCCCACCCTGCTGTGCACGAGCCCGCCTTGATCGGGATCCGTTCAGAACGGCTCCGCGCCATACCCGTCGGGCGTGAGGCTGAAGACGAACCCGATCTCCGCCGCCGCGTCGCCCAGGACCAGCGCGCTGACCGGCCCGGCGACGACCTTGCCCTCGCCCTCCGCCCAGGCGTCGTACCGTCCGCGGGACTCGAGGGCCGCCAACGCCGCGAGGGTGCGCCGCGCCGCCCGGGGCTGCCGGACGCCGTTCTCGTCGCGCCACGCCGCCGCGTCGGCGGGCCAGACCCGGCGCGGCAGGGACGGCCTGTCGCCGCGCGAGGGCGGGCGCATGGCCGCGACCCGGAGCGCGCGGATCCTCACGGCCGGCCGACCCAGGCCGCGCGCAGGACCCGCAGGGGCGCCGTCGCGGCAGGCGCCGTCGCGACGGGCGTCGGGCGGGGCCCGGGACAGGGCACATCCGGGCGGAGCGGCCGCCCGGCCGGAGGGACCATGCCCGCCACCGCGCGGGAGAGCGCCGCGGCCAGGGGCGCGTAATCGGCCAGATGCACGCCGTCCCGGTGGAGACCGGGGCCGGCGAGCCCCCCGGTGCCGGCGCGCCACGCCGCGAACGGGTCGAAGAAGGTGTGGCCCCCCTCGGCACACAGCCTCGCCAAGCGGTCCGAAAAGACCGCGACGGCGGCGGGATCCCGGCCGGTCGCCCCGATTCCCACCGGCGGTACGGCGGCGACGAACACCTGTGCCGACCACGCCTCCAAACTGCGCAGGATGCGCCGGACATCGGCCTCGAACCGGTCGACCACGCGGGCCCGCTCGGGATGCCGCCAGCGCTGGAGGTCGTTGGTGCCGATGATCAGCACCGCGGCCGCGCAGCGGGTCGGCACGCGCAGCTCCGCGAGATGGCGGCCGCAATCGACCGCGGTGCTGCCGCCGACGGCGATGTTGATGCAGGCCCGGCCGCCGAGATCCGGCGTTCCGACGAACTCCGCGTGGGAGTTGCCGGCCAGCAGCACGCTGTCCGGCGCGGCCGCCCGCAGGGCTGCGCGGATGCCGGGACGCCGGTCGGCGAACCGGCGCCCGACGATCCGCCCATGCCGCCAGTGCCGGGCGGCGGTCTCGATCCAGGGGACGTCCATGACTGTCCTGATCAGGCGTGAGGGCTCGGCCGCTCCCGGATGGCCGGGACCGGAGAATGACGGGTGCGGTCCGCGACAGAACCGTCACGACCGCACGACTCGGCCGCACCATGACTCGGCCGCACCATGACTTGGCCGCTCCCTGACATGGCCGCTCCCTGACATGGCCGCTCCCTGACATGGACACGGCATGACTTGGCGACCGGGCACCGAAGCGCGGGAAACACGGGGACATCCGATCCGCAACCGCAGATCGTCTTCGCATCTTCTATGTGGGAAAATTTCACACGTCAATCGCCCAGCGGAACGGATCGGTCCCGGATCCGAACGGGGACGACTTCCGGCCGCTGCGGCGCCGCGCTAGGTCGGTGGCCGCGGGGCGCCGTCGGTCGCCCGGAACCGTCGGGGGGCCAGGATGGCCAGCGAGATGATCAGGGATCGGGTCTTCATCGTCACGGGCGCGGGCTCCGGCCTCGGGGAGGCGACGGCGCGGGGCCTCGCGGCGGCGGGGGCCCGGGTGGTCGTGGCCGACATCGCCCGGGAGGCCGGCGCCCGGGTGGCGGCGGATCTCGGGACGCAGGCGCGCTTCGTCGAGACGGACGTCACCCGCGAGGCGGATGGCGCGGCGGCGGTCCGGACGGCGCTGGACGCGTTCGGGCACCTCCACGGGCTCGTGAACTGCGCCGGCATCGCGCCGGGGGAGAAGGTGGTCGGCCGCGACGGGCCGCACCGGCTCGAGACCTTCGCGCGGGCGGTCTCGGTCAACCTCGTCGGCACCTTCAACATGATCCGGCTGGCGGCCGACGCCATCGCCCGGGAGGCGCCGGACGCGGCGGGCGCCCGGGGCGTGATCGTCAACACAGCCTCGATCGCGGCCTTCGACGGCCAGATCGGGCAGGCCGCCTACGCGGCGTCCAAGGGCGGCGTGGTCGCCATGACGCTGCCCCTTGCCCGGGAACTCGCCCGGCACGGCATCCGGGTGGTGACCATCGCGCCGGGCATCTTCGAGACCCCGATGATGGCGGGGCTGCCCCAGGACGTGCAGGACACCCTCGGCCAGAGCGTGCCCTTCCCGCCGCGCCTCGGCCGCCCGTCGGAATACGCGGACCTCGTCCGCCACATCTGCGAGAACCCGATGCTGAACGGCGAGACGATCCGCCTCGACGGGGCGCTGCGGATGCCGCCGCGCTGACGGCTCAGCCGATCGACACGCTGGTCAAAACCGCGGCGGCCCGGCGGACCTCGGCGGCGATCATCTCCTCGCTCGGACCGTCGATCGGCATATCCGACAGGATCGCCGCCACGTCGCGCTTCACGTCCTCGCGGATCTCCGGGTTCTCCTCGGAGAGCCGCCCGATCAGGACGCCGAGCACGATCTCCAAGGCGGACAGCTTGGCGTGCAGGCGCGTGAAATCGTCCAGCGGCTCGGGCTCGTGCGCGGTCATGGCCTGCTCCATCCGTGAGGGCTCCGCCGTCGCCGAGGGGCACGCCGGATCGTCAGCGTCTCATACAGGGGCCCCGGCCGCCCGTCTCGCGGGGCGCCCGGCCGCGCTCCGGGGCGACGGCGGCAGAATTTTTTCCGGGCGCGGGCAACCGGATTTCCGGACCCGACGTTTCACGCTCCCGTGAACGAGCCCGCAAAGGGACTACCCGCCATGATCACCCGCCTCACCGCCGCCGCTGGCCTGCTCGCCCTCTCCGCCAGCTTCGCCGTGGCCCAGACCCCCACCGCGACCCCCGCCGAACCCGCCACCAAGGCCGACAGCAACCTGAAGGAGTGGCAGGTCGCCAAGGTCGCCAAGGTCGGCCTCGCCCAGGCGCTCGCCACCGCCGAGTCGCAGGGCGACGAGAAGGGCGGCCGCGCCATCGACGCCGACTTCGAGAAGGCCGACAGCAAGGATCCGGCCCACTACGCGATCAAGGTCGTCTACCCGAGCGGCAAGCTGGTCGAATACGGCATCAACGCCGATACCGGCGCCCTCTACAAGACCGAGAACCAGCCGATCGAGCGCTACTTCACCCGGCTGAAGGCCTCCGACTTCCAGAACGCCAAGACCTCGCTGAAGGACGCGCTGGCCATCGCCGAGCAGAAGGCCGGCGGCGGCAAGGCCTACGAGGCCGAGGTCGAGAAGGACGGTTCCGCGGTCCAGTACGAGATCAAGGTCGCCGGCGCCGACAAGGAGCAGGAGATCAAGGTCGGGCCGGACGGCAAGGTCCTGAACTGAGGCGCCGGGCTGCGGCGCAGGCCGCCGCAGCCCGCCCCGTCCTCGCGCGGGGCGCGCGCAATCCGGGGGACGCCCGGCCGATCCAGGCCGCGCTGCCCCGAAGCGCTTCATGCGCGAGGACGGCTCGGCCGGAGCGGCCGCTGCAACCTGTCGCCCCGCGGCAAGCGGACCCGAACCACCGTCTCGTCCATTCCCTTCGTAAGCGGCGGCCGGAGCGGCCGCGGACGGGAAGGGCAGGATGGACGCACGCGCGCTGGACGAGGGTCATCTCGGACGGGCCCATACCCGGGTCGAGGGTCCCGACAAGGTCACGGGCCGGGCCCTCTACAGCTCCGACCGTGTCGGCCCGGAGACCGCCACGGCCCACGCCGCCCTGGTGACCAGCACCATCGCCCGGGGCCGCATCACCGGCTTCGACCTCGAAGCCGCCGGGCGGGTGCCGGGTCTCCTGGGGATCTTCACCCACCGGGATTTCGCGGGCGCGGTGGCGCCGGTGAAGCACCTGATGGCCGGCGGCTTCGCCAACAGCTCGCACCGCCCCCTCGACTCCGAGGCGATCGCCTATGCCGGCCAGATCGTGGCGCTGGTCGTGGCGGAGACGCAGGAAGCGGCCGCGGCGGCGGCGGGCGCGGTCCGGGTCGCCTACGCGGCCGAGCCCGCCGCCGGCGGCTTCGATGCGCCCGGCGCCGAGACCGTGCGGCTGGCCGACCTGAAGCCCCATCACGAGGACATCGCCCGCGGTGATGCCGAAGCCGCCCTGCATACGGCGGCCGTCCGGATCGAGGCGCGCTACGAGACCCCGGTCCAGCACCACAACCCGATCGAGCTGTTCACCACCCGGGCCGCCTGGGACGGCGACAGGCTCACGGTGCACGAGCCGACCCGCTACGTCGGCGCGGTCCAGCACGGGCTCGCCGCGCAGCTCGGCCTCGATCCCGCGCAGGTGCGGGTGGTGGCGGGCCTGATCGGCGGCCATTTCGGCTCGAAATTCGCGCTGTCGCAGCACACGGCGCTCGTCGCCCTGGCAGCCAAGCGCCTCGGCCGGCCGGTTTCCCTGGTCCCGAGCCGGCGGCAATGCTTCACCATCGCCAATTACCGGCCGGAATCCCGCCACCGCATCCGGCTCGGCGCCGACCGGACGGGCCGCTTCACCGCCCTGGTCCACGAAGCCGACACCGTGACCTCGCGCTTCGATCCCTTCGTCATGGAGGGCGCGGAGGTGACCGCGAGCCTCTACGCCTGCCCGAACATCCGGACCGAGGAGCGGGCCGTGCGGGTCGACCGCAACACGCCGGGGCCGATGCGGGCGCCCCCGGAGGTCCCGTTCCTGTTCGCCCTGGAGAGCGCCGTCGACGAGATGGCGGCGGCGCTCGGCATGGACCCGATCGAGTTGCGCCGGCTCAACGACACGGCGGTGGATCCGGTCAGCGGAAAGCCGTTCTCGACCCGGCCGCTGATGGCCTGCTTCGATGCGGGCGCCAAGGCCTTCGGCTGGTCGCGCCGGGTGCCGCGTCCGGGTTCGATGCGCGACGGTCCCTGGCGGGTGGGTCTCGGCTGCGCCACCTCGGTGCGGCCGGTGAAGATCGCCGCCGCGACGATGCGGGTCCGGCTGGGCCCGGACGGGTCCGCGGAGGTGGCCTGCGCGCACCACGAGATCGGCAACGGCATCACCACGCTGCTCGCGATGGGCGCGGCGGACGGGCTCGGGGTGCCGGTTGAGCGGGTGACGGTCCGGCTCGGCGACACGGACCTGCCGGCGGCGGGTATCTCGGGCGGATCGAGCACGACCACCAGCCTGATGAACGCCCTGGCATTGGGCTGCGGGCAGATCCGCGAGACCCTCGCGCAGGCCGCGACCGGGCAGGACGGCCGCCTCGCCGGCCATGATCCGGGGACGCTGCGCCTCGCGGACAGGCGGCTCGTGGCCCCGGACGGGGCCGGGATCGCGCTGGCCGAGGCGGTCGGCCCAGCGGGCGTGGAGACCGTCGCGGCGTTCGTGCCCGAAGGCGGCGACCGCGAGACGGCGCTCGCGGGCCTGCGGCAGGGCCATATCGGGCTCAGCCTGGGCGGGGGCGGGAAAGCCGTGTCCTGGGGCTTCGGCGCGCAGTTCGCGGAGATCCACGTCCATGCCGAGACCGGGGAGATCCGGGTGGCCCGGCTCACCGGCGCGTTCGCGGCGGGGCGCATCCTCAACCCGCTGACCGCGCGGAGCCAGCTCACGGGCGGGATGATCTGGGGCCTCGGCTCGGCGCTGCTCGAAGAGACAGTGCTCGACGGTGCCGCCTACCGCAACCCGGATCTCGCCGAATACCTCGTCCCCACGGCGGCCGACGCGCCGGAGGTCGAGGCGCTGCTGGTACCCGATCCCGACGACCGGGTGGACGCGCTGGGCCTGAAGGGTCTGGGCGAACTCGGCATCATCGGGGTGAACGCCGCCATCGCCAACGCCGTCCACCACGCCACCGGCCGCCGAATCCGCAGCCTGCCGATCCGGCTGGAGGACGTGGCGTAACGCCGGCCGCTTCTCCCTCCCCCTCTGCGGGGGAGGGAGGGCGCGCCATTCTGCGACCCGCTCTACTCCATCGTCGGCGCGAGCTTCTTCACGCTTGCCACGTCCTCGCCCAGCCATGCCGCGTTCTTGGCGGTGCCGTCGAAGGTCGCGCTCGTCTTGAACAGCTCGTACTTGCCCTCCAGCGCGTAGGGCTTCGACCGCGACAGCAGCTCGGCCACCGCCGCCTTGTCCATCGGCTTGAAGGTCTTCACCGCCTCGAAGGCCTGGTCGAGGTCGCGCTGGTTCTGGATGCCGGTGATCACCACCGAGACCGGCAGGTTCAGCGAGAAGTGCAGGTACTCGATCGGCTTGATCGGCGCGTCCGCCTTCAGGATCACCCCGTCGCCAAAAGTCTTCATGGCGAGCGGCGCGATGCCGTTCTGCACGAGGTACGGCAGGACGAGGTGGCTGAACGAGCGGAAATGCGCGTCCATCACGTTGACGGGCATCTGCACGGAATCGAAGTGGAAGCCGCGCTCGGCGGCGACCTCCAGCATCTGCAGGTGGATGCGCGGGTCCTTGTGGCCGGTGAAGCCGATGTAGCGCAGCTTGCCGGCCTTCTTGGCCTCCAGGAAGCCTTCCATCGCCCCGCCCTCGGCGAAGACCCGGTCCGGGTCGTCGAAGCGCAGTATCTCGTGGTGCTGGACGAGGTCGATCCGGTCGGTGCGCAGGCGCAGGAGCGACTGGTCGATCTGCTTGATCGCCTCCTCCTTGGTCCGCCCGTCCATCTTGGACATCAGGAAGACCTTGTCGCGATAGCCGCCCTGGGCGAGGGCCGCGCCCATGCGCAGCTCGGAGCGCCCGTCGTTGTAGTCCCAGCAATTGTCCATGAAGGTGATGCCGCGATCGATCCCGGCATGGATCAGCCGCGTCGCCTCGTCGTCGGTCACGGCCTTCTTGCCGAGGTGGAACCCGCCCATGCCGATCGCCGAGATCTTTTCCGACGTCTTCCCGAAGGTCCGGTAGAGCATCTCGCCCCGGCGCTCGCCGGGATCGGTGACGAAGGGCAGGTCCGCCGGGTCCTGCGGGCGGTTGCCCGGGAGCACGGGGGCGTTCACGGCCGCACCTGCGCTGCCGGCGCCAGCCAAGCCCGCGCCGAGCACGGCGCCCTGTAGGAAGCTGCGGCGTTCCATCGGCTGTCTCCGTTCGTGAGTGTCCGGGTGAGGAGAGGTAATGCGTCGGGCCGGCTCATCGTTCGGTCTCCGCGGCGAGGCGTCCTGCCGCGTGGAGCAGGCGCAGGGCGGCGCAGGCGGCGCCGTAGCCGTTGTCGATGTTGACCACCGTGATGCCGGGGGCGCAGCTCGCCAGCACGGCGTCGAGGGCGGCGCGGCCGCCCGCGGCGACGCCGTAGCCCACGGAGGTCGGGACCGCGATCACCGCGCCGGCCACGAGGCCGCCGACGACGCTCGGCAGCGCCGCATCCATGCCGGCGGCGACGATCACCACCGGATGCGCGCGGATCTCCTCGATCCGCGTGGTCAGCCGCCACAGGCCGGCGACGCCGACATCGGCGAAGAGCGCGGCAGCCCGGCCGGCATAGGCCAGCACCCGCAGGGCCTCGCGGGCGACGGGGACGTCCGAGGTGCCGGCCGCCACCACGGCGACCCGAGCCGGGCCCGTGATCCGGGGCGCCTCGCCGAACACGGCCGTGCGCGAGACCGGGCAATAGTCGAGGCGGGCCGCCGCATCGAGCCGGTCGCGCTTCTCCGGATCGAGGCGGGTGAGGAGGAGCGAGGCGCCCCGGGCGCGGGCGGACTCCAGGATCGCGTCGATCTGCTCAGGGCTCTTGCCGGCGCAGAAGATCGCCTCCTCCAGCCCGATCCGCTCCGACCGGGCGAAGTCGAGGGTGAATTCTTCAGCGACGCTCACGAGCGGGCCTCCCCCTGCTGCACCAGGAAGGCGCTGCCGACCCGGTAGGGCGCGAACCGGACCGGGCCGGCGAGACGCGCCGGTGCGATCTCCCGGATCCCGGCCCCGAGTTCGGCGCGGCTGTCCGCGTCGAGGGCCGCCAAGCTCCCGGGATCGAGTTCCACCACCACGCCCTCGGCGCGCACCCGGCAGCGGACCGCCCGCTTGGCGCCGGTCCCCGCAGCGAGGGCGCCCCCCACCAGCCGCTCGACGGCGTGGATGAAGCCCAGCGTATCCGGCTCGATCGGGATGCCGGTCTCGACCCGGCTCGACAGGCACGGGGCCGCCGGCAGCTCCGCCACGGCGCCGAGGCCGAGGTCGCGGGCGAGCGCCCGCACGGAAGCCTTGTCGAACCCCGCCTCCACGTAGGGGTGGCGCACGCCGTGCTCCCGGGCGGCGTCGAGGCCGGGGCGGTACTCGCCGAGGTCGTCGCGGTTGGCGCCCGAGAGGATCTGCCGGTCGGTGACGGCCCGGACCGCCCCGTACAGGTTGGTCTTGCAGAAGAAGCAGCGGTTGACCGGGTTGGCCCGGTAGGCCGGGTCGGCGAACTCGCCGGCCTCGATCACCCGCAGGGTCCAGCCCTCGCGGGCGCCCTCGGCGCGGACCCGCGCGGTCGCCTCCTCCGGCACGGCCGGCGAGACCGCGTGCACCACCAGGGTCGTGCCCGGCGCCAGCCGGTGGGCGAGGGTGGCGAGGGTCAGGCTGTCGACCCCGCCGCTCACCGCCACGGCGACGGGGCCGAGTCCCGCCAGGACGGCTTCGAGTTTCTGGCGCGTCACCGCTCCTCCTCCGGCACAGTCAGGGCGAGGCGCTCGGCCTCGCGGCGCAAGCGCGCCCGTGCGGCGTGACCCGCGTGGTCGCGGGCATCGTCGGCCTCGGCCTTGGCGGTGCGCCCGCCGGGGCGGTCCACGACCTTCACCCGGACGGGTCGGCCCGCATGATCCACCGTGCGGGCCTCGCGGTCGAGCACCGCCCCCTCGACCCGATGGTAGCGCAGGCCGATCGTGGTGGTCTCCCGGAAGCAGGCCGCGATCGCCGCCTCCAGGCTCTCCGGGCGGACCAGAACCTGGATCCGGGCCATCATCCGGCCCTTCTTGCCGAGGACCGGCGCCTGCACGACGTCCAGGATTCCGGGCTCACCCCGCAGCCGGTCGAGGCCCATGGCGAGATCCTCGCCGGACTGGTCGTCGATCTCGAAGGCGATCACCGCGAGGTCCCGCCGGCCGGGACGGGCGGCCGCCTCATCCAGCACCAGGACGCGCAGGCAGTTGCTCAGGCCCGGCAGGACCATGGTGCCGAACCCGATGCCGGTGCGCCCGAGAATGCCCCGGGGACGGCCCCGCCCGGGGTCTTCGCCGCAGAGATGGCGCAGGATCGCCGCGCCGGTGGGGGTGACGCGCTCGCCGGGCACGCCGTCGTCGAGGGTCGAGAAGCCCTCGAGGAGCAGCGTCGTGGCGGGGGCCGGGACGGGGAGGGGACCGTGCTGGGTCCGCACCCGGCCGGAGCCCAGCGGCAGAGCCGAAACGCTCCAGCTCCGCACCCCCAGCGCGGCGATCAGGTGGGCGGCGGCGACGATGTCGGCGATGGAATCGAAGGCGCCGACCTCGTGGAACGCCACCGCCTCGACCGCGATGCCGTGGACCCGGGCCTCGGCCGCGGCGAGGTGGCCGAAGATGGCGAGGGCCTGCGCCCGGACCGCCGGCGCGAGATCCGCCGCCTCCAGCGCGGCGCGGATCTCCGACCAGGGCCGGTGTCCGTGACCGTGACCCTGATCGTGGCCATCGCCGTGACCGTGGCCGTCATCATGGGCGTGATCGTGGGCGTGATCGTGATCGTGGGGATGCGGATGGTCGTGGCGTGCCGGGTGGTCGTGTCGGTGCGGCGCGGGTCCGGGCTCCACCCCGGGGGCCGAAACGGCGAAGCGCGCGCCGCTGAGGATCCCGTCATTGTGCGCCCGGACCGCGCAGGCGATGCGCCCGTCGACCGCCCGGATGCTGGCGGAGACGCCGGCCTGATGCTCAGGGAAGGCGTCCAGCAGGGCGGCGGCGAACATGTCGCCGGCCACGCCGCCGAGCGCGTCGAGGTGGATGTGCATCGTGTGTCGCGCGGGCCCGTGCCGGGAGGGAGGTCCGCCTCAGATCGGCCGCGGCGGTTCCGCGGCAAGGTTCGGCCGGCCTGCGGGGCCGCGGCGTATCGCCCGCGCCGGTCAGGAGAGCTGCAGATAGGCCGGATCGAACAGCCCCCGCTCCATCAGCCCGTCGAGGTCGCGGATCGTCAGGCGCCGGCTGCGCAGGGCGACGAGGCCGCTGATGCGCAGCTCCTTCAGGGTGCGGTTGATGTGCACGCTCGTCTGGCCGAGGGCATCGGCGAGATCGGGCTGGGTCACCGGCATCGGCAGCGTCATCCCGTCCGCGAGGCCGACGCGTGTCAGCCGCAGGTGCAGCTCGCAGAACAGGTGCGCCAGCCGCTCGATCGCCGAGCGCCGGCCGACGCTGGCGATCCACTCCCGGTGGAGGGCCGTGGTGGCGAGCATCTCCCGCCACAGGCATTCCTCCACGGCCGGCCGGCCGCGGATCGCGTCGCCGAGCTGGTCCGGCGCGATCCGGGCGACGGTGACGGAGGTCAGCGCGCCGATGGCGTGGTCCATGTGCGCCCGGCGGAAGACGAACGGATCGCACAGGTCGCCCGGCAGGAGCAGCGCGACGATCGCCCGCCGCCCGTCCGGAAACTGCTTGTACCGGCAGGCCCAGCCGTCGAGGATGAGGTGCGTGTGGGACGGGTCGCTCTGCTGCCCTTCGATATCCTGACGGGCCGCGACATGGCGGACGTGCTGGCGCCCCAGCCCGTCGAGGACCGCGCGGTCCTCGGGTGCGAGCCGGACGTGCCGCTCCATCTTCCGCACGAACGGGTTCTCCACGTCCCCCTCCGGTCAGATCACCGCGACACCGGCGTGTCGGCGACCCTCGGGAGGGAGACGGGCCCGACCGGAGATTCGGCCGCGTCGCGGCCGGGTACACGGGACCGGGGGACGTCGCGCGCGTCCGAAGCGTCCCGCACGACGGTGCCGCCGGGGGTATCGGTGAAATAATGGGACAAGGATATTTCTATCGGCAGGGACCAAACCGTCATCCGAACATCGAAGTCCGGATCATCTTGATCGGCTTGTGCCTGCAGCAGAAAAACGTGCGCCAACCTGTGTTAAGTCGTCGTTCCCGGGCTTGAGGACGGGGGACGCGTCGATCCGGTGCGCCCGCGCAGGTTGTTCGCGCAGATCGTACGCGCGGGTCGCTCGGAAAGGCCGTTCGCGCCGGACCGGGTGCGGCGCTAGTCCGCGGCGGCGCCCACCGTATCGGCCATGCGCGCCCGGCGCGTGCCCAGGGGCTGGGGCGCGCCGACGGTGGTGTCCTCGGCGGTCTGATGCTCCATCTCGGCGTTCACCTGGGCGCCGGCCAGCATGATCATGGTCGAGAGCCAGATCCACGTCATGAACCCGACCGCCGCACCGAGGGAGCCGTAGGTCTTATTGTAGCTGCCGAAATGGGCGACGTACCAGGAGAACAGCACCGATGCGCCGAGCCACAGCACGGCCGCCAGGGCACCCCCGGGCGTGACCCAGCGCCAGCGCGGCGCGTCCCGGCTCGGCCCGTAGCGGTAGAGCAGGGCGAGCCCGAGCAGGACCGCCAGGAGCAGAACCGGCCACCGCAGCAGCGACAGCCACCACGCATCCGCGCCGAGCCCGACAGACGCGAGAATCACCGGCACCGCCACCACCGCGGCCAGCGCCAGGACGAGGAACAGCAGCGCGCCCGCCGTAAAGGCGAGGGAGACCAAGTTGAGCACGAAGAAGTTGCGCTTCTCGCGCTCGTTGTAGACGAGGTTGAGGGCGTCGAAGACGTGCTTCACCCCGCCATTGGCGCTCCACACCGACAGGACGACGCCGAACACCAGGCTGAGCCCGAGGGTGCTGTTGCCCTCCGCGTTCAGCCGCTTCACCTGGTCGCCGACGATCTCCAGGGCGCCCTGGGGCAGGATACCCTGGAGGCTGGCGAGCTGGTCGTTGATGGTCGCCGCATCCGCCACGAGGCCGTAGCAGGAGACCAGGGCCGCCACCGCGGGGAAGATCGCCAGGAGCGTGAAGAAGGTGACGCCGGCCGCGATCAGCGACAGGCGGTTCTCGCCGATGTCGTGATAGGCCCGCAGCGCGATGTCCTTCCAGCCCTTGGCGGGGATCTCGGCCGGCGTCGAGGCCCCCCGCCCGCGATCGGCCTGGGTCCGGGCGACGGCCTGCGCCTCCTGGCCCGCGTGCGAGGGCGACGTCCGGCGCGCCCCGTCCTGCCCGGCGGAGCGGTCTCCGGAGCGGTCGGCGGGGCGGTCGGCGGGGCGTGGGGCCGGCGGCCCCGTCCGGCGCGGAAGGGCGACGAGGCCGATCAGCGCGGTGGCGAGGGCGAGCGTCCAGACCGTCGAGGCGCTCCCCTCCGGAGCGGAACCCGCGGTGCGGGCTGGATCGGGGGTTGGCATCGGCGACCTCGGCGGGGTTCGGGCGGACGTGTCGGCGCAGGCCAGTCGGCCGCGCATGACGGCGCACCCGACCGGCTGCAGCTGCGAAGGCAAACACCGCGGCGCGGGCAAGGGTTCGCCGTCCAGTTGCAATACGACGGCAACGCGGGACGCAGGGCCTGAGCGGCGGGTCGGCGGTCGTGACCGGCACCTCGGGCGGCATCGGCCGGCCCGTCCCGACGGCGCTGCGCGCCGGCGCGGCCCCGCGGCCGAGCCCCCTTCGGGAAAAGCGCTAACCCATGTTGCGGCATGGGCGGCCCGGGCACGCCACAAACAGTCCCATGGGCGCAACCGGCCCACTCGCCGACGACCGGACCGTATGCCCGACACCGAAGGCTCATCGCTCCTCGATCCCGTGACGGATCGTGCAGAGGAGGCCGGGGCGGAGACCCGCCACGGCCTGCCGGAGGCCGTGCGGGCCCATCTCGGCACCCTGCTCGGCCGCGCCTACGACCGGATCGGCCTCGGGTCGGAGCCCGCCTCGGACCCCTTCGCCGACCTGCTGGCGCGCCTGGAGACGGCCCTCGCGCAGGCCGAGGGCGAGCGGGACAAGCTGTTCCGGGCGGGTCTGCTGGAGGTGGTGCCGGCGCTGCACCGATTCGCGGTCTCGCTGACCCGCGACCCGGCTGCGGCGGACGATCTCGTGCAGGACACCCTGCTGCGCGGCTGGCGCGGCCGCGGCGGCTTCACCCCCGGCACCAATCTGGAGGCGTGGCTGTTCACGATACTCCGGAACGTCTTCTACAGCCAGCACCGCAAGCAGGGCCGCGAGGTCGCCGACACCGACGGCACCTATGCCGAGCGGCTGACCAGCATTCCCGAGCAGGGGGGCCATCTCGATCTTCAGGACGTGCGCGCCGCCCTCGACCGCCTCGCCCCGGTGATGCGGGAGGCGCTGGTTCTCGTGGCGATCGAGAACCTGAGCTACGACGAGGCCGCCGCCGTGATGAACTGCCGGATCGGGACCGTGAAGAGCCGCGTCTGGCGCGCCCGCGAACAGCTCGCGCGGATGCTCGGATACAGTGGAGCCGAGATCGGCAGCGACGGGGTCATGCTGTCGGTGACCGGCAGCTCGGCCTGATCGGGACGATTCTCCAGGTCGAATAAGCCAATTCGACACTCAGACCGCCGTATTCGGCAGGAAATTTGACTTAGGTGAAAGCGTCCGGGCCGGCGCCTGGGCGATATGAAGCGGGTTGGGTCGATCCGTCGACTCGGCTCGGCTCCCATCGGTGTGACATCCCCCCGATCCACCGATGGGGGCCTCTTCCCGCATCTCCGGCGGATGTGCCGGGCAGAGGTGGGGCCCAGCCCAGACCTCAGGTCGAACCGCCGCCCCGGTCCGTGTCGAGCTGCTGCAGCAGCTCCGCCAGTCGGGGATCCAGAGCCTCGTCGATCACCGGATCGTACATCGCCCGCATCTGGTGGCCGAGGCGCAGGCGCGTCTGCGCGTCGAGGACCGGGCCGCCCGAGAGGGGAACCACGCGCAGGGCGGACGGCGCCGGGCCGGGGCCATAGCGTTCGGTCGGTCTCGGGGCGGCGCGCCGGCGTTCGGGATAAGGCATGCCGTTTACATCGGCCCGCACCCCCGCGACGGCAACCACCTGCCGGCGCGAAGGCGCGCCCGGGTCGTCCGCCTCACGCATCGTCCTCCGGCGCGAACACCTCGCCCCGCTCGGCGAGCACGGTGTTCGCGGCGTCCTGGGCCAGTTCATCCTGGGCCAGCTCGTCCCGGGCCACCGCCGGATCGGGGCGGCCGAGGGCGTGCGCCAGGGCGGCGTCCCAACCGGCCGGAGGCGCGTGACCCTGGCCGGCGAGGATCTCGCCGGCCCGTCGGCAGAGCCGAGTCCAGTCCGGCGCGGCGAGGGCGGCCCAATCGGTGCCGAGGCCCAGTTCGGCCGCGGCCTGCGTCGCGGCGGCGGTCCAGCCCGACGGCGGGGCGGGGATGTCGGTCATGGCGATGCGGCCTCCTGCCGGGATCTCGCGTCTCCCGCGGACGATAGCGCGCGCCGACGGCCTGTCATCAGCGCAGGCCGTGGGCCGCGAGTTCCTCCGGCACGCCCGCGGCCGCGTCCTGGCGGATCAGGATGGCGTCGAGGGTGACCGGACGGTCGTTCCAGGCATCCACGCCGACATCGCAGGAGCGCGTGGTGTCGGCGAGGCAGCCGTGGCTGTGCCCATAGAGGTGGCGCGTCTCCCGCCACAGCCCCGGCCAGGCCCGATGCGCGTAGTGCGACAGGAACAGGCGGTGCGGCCGCCCCTGCGCGTCCGCGACGGAGAGGCGGGCGCTCTCAACCGGCGGCTCCGCCCAGGGCAGGTCGAGGACGCGGTTCGAATCGTGATTGCCCCGGACCAGGCGCTTCGTGCCGTTCAGCCGCGCGAAGATCGCCGCGCAATGGGCGGGGCTCGCATGGGCGGCGAAGTCGCCGAGATGCCAGACGGCATCCTCCGGGCCGACCACGGCGTTCCACCCGGCGACCAGGGCCTCGTCGTGGGCCTCGAGGCTGCCGAACCGCGCCCCGCGGTGGCGGAGGATGTGCGGGTCGCCGAAATGCGTGTCCGCGGTGAAGAAGATCGCCATGCCGTCGAGACCTGGGCCGCCATCGCGTTCCGTCCAGACCGGCCGGAGAGGCCCGGACAAGATGGCGCTGCGCGGCATCCCGTCTGCCGGACTGGAAACGGGGCCGCGGCTCGGATACGGGTGCGGCGCGCGAGGCCGGCCGGCTCCCCGAGGGGCGGAGCGCCGTGCGGGCCGGATGGGCTGAGGCGATGCTCGATCCCGCGATCTACGCCCATCTCCTGGACGCGGCGCGCGCCCATCCGGCGCTGCGGGCCGCCCTCGTTCAGGCCGGTCCGATCCGGATCGAGCCGCCGGCGCATCCGCGCGTCGCCGACCGCCTGTTCGTCGAGGTGGTCAACCAGCAGCTTTCCACCCGGGCGGCCGGGGCGATCTGGGCCCGGATCGAGGCGGCCGCCGCGGCGGCGGATTCGAGCCCCCGGGGCCTGTTCGAGGCCGGCGACGCGGACCTGCTGCGGGCCTGCGGGATCTCGGGCAACAAGGTGCGGGCCCTCCAGGCGATCGTGGCGGCCGAGGCGGCGGGCCTGCTCGGCCCCGGCCTCGCCGGCCTGCCGCATCCCGAGCGGGCGGCGATCCTGTGCGGCATACGCGGCGTCGGCCCCTGGACGGCCGACATGGTCGGCATCTTCCATTTCCACGACCCCGACATCTGGCCCGCGGGCGACGTGGCGGCGGTGGGCTGCCTGCGCCGCCTCACCGGGCAGGCCGATGCCGGCGCGGTGGCGTCGGCCTTCGCACCGTACCGCTCGATCCTGGCGCGCTACCTGTGGCGCATCAAGGACGGGGCGCCCCTGCCGGGGGACGAATCAGCCTGTCAGGCCCCGGCCCCCCGGACCCGGCGCCTGCGCGGGGCGGCGAAATCCGGGTGACGGACGGCCGGGGATCGGCTATCCGTCGGCGCCTCCCGGGCCCGTAGCTCAATGGTTAGAGCCGGCCGCTCATAACGGTCTGGTTGCAGGTTCGAGTCCTGCCGGGCCCACCAGGCTGGCCGCGGGCAACCGCACCACCCTCGCCGGCCCCCCGTATCCCGCAGTCACGCGGTTCCGCCGACCCACAGGGGCCGAGCCCGGATCGGTCCCTCGCCCAGGAGCCGCTCACGACGGCGAGGCCGAACGCGCCCTGTGGCACGGCCGCGACACCGCCCGACACCGTGATGTGGACGGTGCGCATTGATCCCGATCGATCAAGCGCGAACGGGCAGTCTGCGACGCACCGAATCAGACCGAGTCTTCGCCGCGTTCGTCGCTCTCTCGCCTTCCTCCCGTGCCATCGCGTCGGTCGCACCGCGCCCGACGCCACGCTCTCTCCCGCCGACAGCCCATGCTTCCGCATTACCGCTGGCTCTGGGCCCTGACCCTCCTCCTCGCCTGCGGCGGGGCGGGCCTCCTCTACAATGTGCTCTTCGTCGGCGGGGCCTCGATGCTCGCCGGCCTCGTCTACGCCCTGGCAGTGGGCGGGACGGTGCTGGCCTTCGTCCCCGCCCTGACCCTGTCGGGTCTCCAGCCGCGGATCCGCCGCCTGCCGGCGCTGGTCTACATGCTCGCGGCCGAGTTGCTCTACGTGGTGCTGATCACCCTCGGCTGCGCCCTCGGCGGCCTGGTCGTCTGGGGGTTCGGCCTCACCGGCGACAGCCTGTCCACGGCCGTGCGCATCACGCCGCGGTTTCTCGCCTACTCCCTGGCCGTGTCGGCCCTCCTCGTCTTCGCCATGCGGATGCGCGACCTGATCGGCGGCGCCGTGTTCGTGAACTTCATGATCGGCCGCTACCACAAGCCGGTTCAGGAGGAGCGGATCTTCCTGTTCCTCGACGTCGTCGGCTCCACCGCCTTCGCCGAGACCCACGGCGATCTGCGCGCCCAGGAGTATCTCGGGGCCGTGTTCGCGACGCTGGCCGAGCCGGTGCGGCGCAACGGCGGCTCCGTGGACGATTATGTCGGCGATCTCGCCATGATCACCTGGCCGATGAGGCGCGGCCTCAAGGACGCGCGCTGCGTCACCGGCCTGTTCGCGGTGCTCGACCGGATCGAGGCGGATGCCGCGGCCTGGACCGCCCGGTTCGGGACGGTCCCGCGGCTGCGGGCGGCGCTGCATGGCGGCCCGGTGGTCACGGCCGAGGTCGGAGTCGACCGCCACAAGATCGCGTATTTCGGCGACGCCGTGAACGTGACGGCGCGGATCGAGGCCCTGTGCCGCCCGCTCGGCGTCGGCATCCTGATCTCGCAGGATCTCCTCGGATGGCTGGACCCGCTGCCCGACGGCGTCCGCGCCCGCCCCCTGGGCCTGCACGCCCTGCGCGGCCGGGGGGCGCCCCTGGCGGTCGCCACCCTCGAACGCGGAGCCGCGGTGGCGGAGAGGCCGATCCCGGGGCGGAGGCCGGATCCGAGGGCGCCGGATCGCCCGGAGGTCGTCGCGGAACGGCGCTAGGAGGTCGCATGCCGCGCATCCCGGCCGGCGCCCGGCGCGGCGGCGTGGCCGGTCCGGGATCGCGTCTCAGCCGCGGCGGAAGCAGCGGTTCCAGAGGCGCCGCCCCCAGGCGACCGGCGCGCGCCGGGGGGCCGCCGCCGGGCTCGGCCCGTCGAACGCCGCAGCCAGCGCCGCCGGCAGGGTGTCGATGATCGCCGCCGGCCCCTCGATGTCCCAGCCGATCACGCAGCAGCCGCAGCCGGTGCTGCGCACGCAGGTGAGCCGGCCGGCATGGGCCAGCATCCAGTGCTCCGCTGCGGCGACGTCGTCCGCCTCGTCCACCTCCACGCACAGGCAGGCGCGCCTGAGGCCCGGGGCAGGGGGACCGGCCGGCCACGGATCGCTCCGCCCGTAGAGGGCCCGCAGGGCCTCGGGATCCGCCCCGGCCTCGCCGGACCTCACGGCGCGTCGTCCGCGCTGTCCGGCGGCGCGTCCATCTCGGCCACCTGCCGCTTGGCGAAGGCGCAAGCCGCGAAGTCCGGGTTGATCGCGCAGGCCATGTCGAACGCCGCCCGGGCGCGGGACGCCTCGGCGGGGACGCCCTCGCCCAGGCGGTAGGCCTGGCCGAGCATGGCGCAGCCCCAGGCGCCGCGCCGGTCGCAATCGAGGCGGAAGCTCCGGGCGAGGCAGGCGTCCGTGTCCGCGCGCGGCGCATCGCGGAAGGGATCGGCCGCGTAGCCGCCGTTGCGGATCCCGGCGGCCCGGTTGGTGCAGCCCGCCGGAAACCCGCCCGCGCAGGCGAGGGCGTAGAGGCGCTCCTTGTCGAGGATATCCGGGACGTCGAGGGAATGGTGCTCGAAGGCGAGGGCGAGGTCGAAGCAGGCCGGCGCGTTCGACCACCGGGTGCAGAGCACGAAGCAGGCCGCGGGTTCGCGCGCGCAGCGGCGCTCGGTGGGCCGCCGGGGCGCGAAGGCCCGCCGCCAGACCGGGCGCTCCCGCGCGAAGGTGTCGGCCGGGCAGGCCGGGAAGCTGCGCAGCAGCGCCGGGTCCTGCCGCAGCGGCTCCCCGATCCCCGCGGCCTCCGCCTTGTTGAAGATGATCGCGCCGGGCGCCTCCTCGGCCCGGGCCGCCGGTCCGCGCGCGAGGGCGAGGGCCGCAGCGAGGCTGGCCAGGATTCGCCCGGCCAGACGGCGCCGGGGCGGGCTCACCGGCGCCGGCGCCAGCGGCGCAGCAGGCGTCGGAGGCCGAGCACCAGGGCGACCACGAGGACGAGCAGCCCGAGCGCCGGATGCAGCAGGGCGCCCGCCTGGAACAGGACGAAGACCCCGAGGACCACCTTCCAGGGCTTCATGGGGGCGTCGTCGGCCTCCGCGACCGTGCCGGGCGCGGCCTGCGCGGGGGCGACCGGCTCGGGTGTACCGAACCGCGGGCGCCCGGAGGCCGGCACGCCGCTGCGGCCCGGCACCGGCGCGGCCGCGCGGGCCGCAGCCTCGGCGACCGCCCGCGCGGCAGCCGCCTCGGCCTCGGCCAGGATCGGGTCCGGCTCGGGCGCGGGACGGGGGGCCGGCGCCCACCAGCGGGCCAGCGGCATTGCTCCCCGCGCGGACCGGGCGCGGAAGTCCGGCTGCGGCCGCACCGCAGGCCGCAGCCCGTGGCGGTCCGCGAGGGCGCGGGCCTGCGCCACCAGCGGCGCACCGGTCTCCGGCGTGACCATCCGGACGAACTGCGCGAAGCCGACCGCGGCGCGGAGCACGTCGCCCTCGCCGGCCGCGCCCCAGCGCCGCCCGGCCGGCCCGTGCCGATCGAGCCCGTGCAGCAGCGCGCGGAAGCGGCGCAGGGTCTCCCGGGGCACGCCGACGCGCTCGTTGACGGTCAGCCCGGTCACCTCCTGGTGCCGGCCGCGGCGCATCACCCGGGTCTTGTCCGGATGGACGGTGAAGCCCTCCCCGGCGACGATGGCGTGGACGTATTTGAGCAGCGCGCCGACTTTCCCGGCGGCCGCGCCGGAGGCCGAGAAGGTCAGGTCGTCGGCGTAGCGCGTGTAGGTGAAGCCGAGGCTGGCGGCGAGGCCGGTGAGCCGGGCGTCGAGCCGGGTGCAGACGAGGTTGGTGAGCGCGGGGCTCGTCGGCGCGCCCTGCGGCAGCCGGCGGGGGCCCCGGGCGGCGTAGAGGCGCGCGCCGTCGATCTCGACCGCGTCCACGTCCGGCTCGGTGCAGAGCAGCGCCAGCACGGTGGCCACCGGCTCGGCGTAGCCCAAGCCCCGGAACTTCCCCTTGATCCGCCGGTAGTCGAGGCTCGGGAAGAAGTCCTTGAGGTCGAGATTGACCACCACGTCCCGCCCGACATGGGCGGCGGCGTTGGTGACGATCGAGCGGCCGGGCACGAAGCCGTGGGCCGCCCCGTGCACGGGAACGTGGGCGAGGAGCGCGTCGAGGATCCAGTACTGCGCCCGCTTCAGCCGCGGCATCGGCGCCGAGATGCGGCGCAGGCCGCCCGCCTTCTTGGGGATGGTGAAGCACCGGTAATGGCTCACCGCACTGAGCGCCCGGTCGTAGGCGAGGAAGCGCAGCTCGCCGAGGCCGATCCCCATGGCCTCCGCCAGCGCCTTCGGGCTCGCCAGGGCGGGAAGACCGGGGGCGGGCCCCCGCGCGGGCGCATCCGCGTTCGCGAGGCCGGCCGAGACGCCGTCGCCGAGATGGAGGATCTCCGCCTCCCGGCGCGCGTGCCACGCCTGCGCCCGGGCGTGGCGGTCGCGGGCGTTGCGCAGCTTCGTCTCGCGCCGCCGCTCCAGCGCCGCCGTCTTGCGGCGGCGATGCATCTCCTTGAGGGCGGCCTCGGGGTCGCGCCACGCCGCCTCCCGCCGGTGCAGATCGGCGAGGGCGCGGGCGATCTCGCCGCGGCGGCGGATCAGGTCGTCCGGCGGGTTGGGCTGCTCCGCCCCGTCCGGCCAGAATCCGAGCCGGATCATCTCCTCGAGGATGACCTCGTCCTTCGAGCTCTCGCGGATCCGGTCGTAGAGCTGCTGGCGGGTCAGGCTGCCGGGCTGCGGGCTCATCGGCGGCCTCCGGCGCGGGCGGCGGGAGGCGTGACGGGGGGAAGCGTGACGGGGGACGTCGGCCAGGATGCCTTCGTCAAGTCTCGGGACTGGCCCGGTCCACTCGACGCCGGCACGACCACCGGTGCGCGTTTGGGTTCAGCGAACCCAAACCGCGAACGCGCACCGGTGGTCAGTGCCGGCCCAGTGAAGAGCGGGCCAGTGACGCTTTGCCGGGCAGGGTGCAGGGACGGCGAATCGCCGCCCGAAATGCAAGGTCCGCCCCGGCCGACGCCCCTCGTCACGGTCAGGATAGGCCAGGCTTGCGGCCGCATCAATCGGGTCTGCCTCACGCCTGCCACCGCGCCGGCTTGCCCTCGACCTGGGCGTGGAAGAAGCGGCGCACGGCCAGCATGTGCGCGCAGGGGCCGCGGGTGAGCCGGTTGTGGGTGTAGAAGCCGCACTGGCAGGAGCCGCCGACCATGCGGTCGTCGGAATCGAGCTCCACCGCGGGCGTCAGGCTCCGGCCGTCATCCAGCACGGTCCCGCTCAGGCGCCGCCGGTCCCCCGCCTGCTCGACGGACCCGAGGGTGACGAGCCCGGCCGCCAGGAACCGGTCGGCCTTGGCCTCCTGCTCGGAGGCGAAGCGCAGGGCACCCGGCGCCAGCGGCTCCCGGGTCAGCTCCCGCAGGCGGTAGACCCGCTTGTCGAGGTCGAACATGGCGCGGCCCGCCTGCACGTAGCCGCCGAGCGCCGCCTCCACGGTCGACCGGTCGAGGCCGGTCTCGGCGGCGAGTTGCCCGGTCCCGGCGGCGTGGTGGCGCCGGAGCGCCGCGAAGACGCGGGCGGCGGTGTCGGCCTCGACCTCCCCCCGGGGGGCGAGCAGGTCGAACTGCCCGGCCCGGGACCAGTCGTTGGCGGTCCAGCCCGACAGGCCGAGGGTGAAGCGCAGGCCGCCGAAATCCACCACCGCGAAGCTCGGCAGGCCGGTGCCGAGGAGGTGCAGCCGCACCGACCGGGCGAGCGGCAGGGTCCGGGCCAGGATGGCGAGGCGCCGCCGGCCCCACAGGCGGATCTCCGCGGCCTCGCCGCCGCGGTAGATCGAGCGCCGGAAGGTCAGCCGCTCGTTCCAGGGCTCGATCAGCACGCTGACCGGCCGGCCGGGCTCGAGCAGGAACCGCAGGGCGCGCGGGCCGTGGCGCTCCCGGCGCGCGGCGAGGCGGGTCAGGATCGCGTGCATGTCGACCGGGTGCAGGTCCACCACGTGGGCGGGCTGCGCCATGGCGCTCGACACCTGCAGGAAGCCCCGCATCCAGGAATCCGGCAGCTCGATCTTGTCCTCGCGATAGGCGGCCTCGCCGGAGGTCTGGACCGCGAAGCCGGTCGGGTCGATCGCCAGCTCGGTATCGCGGTAGCTGCGGATCTTCTGGAACTCGTCGTAGAGCGCGTGGCTGTAGTCGATGTTGGTCGTGCCGCAGGCCATGTCGCCGATCCGCGCGAAGGTGTCGTGGTCGCAGGACAGGCGCCCGTAGCTCGATTCGTCGAGGCTGAACGCTTCGAAGAAGACCTCGTCCGGATGGACGGTGATGACCGGGTCGAGGACGATCCAGGCGTCGAAATTCTCCCGGTAGAGGTAGTCGAAGTACCGCTTCCGCGCGTCGTAGAACGGCCGCATCACCGCGTCGGAACGGGCCGCGATGTCCCGGTGTTCGGCGCGCAGCGCCTCGATCTCGGCGCGCAGGCTGTCCTTCTCGGCGAGGGCCTCGGCCAGGAGTTCCTGCTCGTGGGCCTGGAGCCACGCGAAATAGGCGGTGCGGTCCTTCGGCTTGAAGCGCAGGTCCGACACGACGACGTGATGCAGGGCCGAGATCGCCTCGCGGAACGGCAGGTGTCGCGCCACCGTCCCGGCGAAGTAGGTCGGCTCGCGCAACGTGTCGGGGACGAAGCCGAGCCGGGTCGCGTCCGCATCCGAGACGGCCCGGCTCTCGCCGAGGTAGCGATGGACGAAGTTCATCGAGCCCCTTCCGAGACGGGTGCCGAGGGAGAGATGGGCCCCCGCACCTCCGGCGGCCGCCGGACGAGAGGCACGGCGAGGCCGGGATGGGCCTCGGCGATGTCGCGCAGCGCCAGGATCGCGGCGCTGCGGTCCCGGGCCGTGCCGCTCAGGGTGAGATCGGCGAAGAGCGGCAGCAGCGCCTCGGCGCGGGCGCGGCTGCGCAGGGCCTCGGCCCGGAGGAAGGTGGCCATCCGGTCCTTGGCGACCCGGCCCCGCAGCACCTGCAGCATCACGATGCGGGCGAGGGGGATCAGCCGTACGAAGGCCGCCTCGCTCGCCACGGCCTGCTCGGTCAGGAGTTCGGTGAGCAGGAGATGCATGGACGGAGCGGGGTGCTCCAGCAGGCGCAGCACCTGCCCCTCCGCATCCTCGGGCCGGAGCCGGCTGCGCAGGAGATGGCGGGCGAAGGCCAGGACCTCCGGCTTGACGCTGTCGGTGACCACGGCGAGCGCCCCGGGCGTCCAGGCAGCCTCCGGCCACGTTTCAAAAAAGCTGCGGGCGAAGGCGAGGGTGTCGGGCCAGTCGCTCTCCACGAGGAGCACGGCCTCGGCCGCCGCGGCCTGGAACCGGGCCGGGTCGGCCGCGAAGGCCGCCATCGCCCAGTCCCGCACCGCCCGGTACGGGTGGCCGCCGAGCCGGGCGATCTGGCGGACGCTGAAGGCCGCGGGGCGCCGGTCGGGCAGGAGGGCGGCGCCGAGGCGGCGGGCGCCGTCGGCGCGGGCCTGCAGCAGGCGCCACAGGGTGCCGTCGTCGAGGGCGGCGCATTCCCCCGGCAGGGCCTCGCGCAGCAGGGCCACGACGTCGGCGGCGTAGGCGTCGTCGGGGGCCGCGCGAAACAGGCTGCCGATCAGCTCCCGGGCGAGGCGGGGAGCGAGACCCGGATCCGCCGCCGCGAGGCGCGCCACCAGGGGCCGGGCGGCCTGCCGGACGGCGCTGCCGGGCCCGCTGGCGAAGGCGACGATCCGCTCGGCGTAGGGTCCGAGCCGCGCGTCGTCGAGACGCGCCAGCAGGACCAGGGCGGCAATCCGGATGTCCTCGGAGCCCGTGCCGATCAGCGCGTCCCAGCTTTCCGGGGGCAGGCCGTCGGCTCCGGCAGGAGACTGCGCCAGGAGCGCGAGTCCGGCCGATCGGACGGCGGCGGCCGGGTGCGCGATCAGGGCGGCGGCAGTCTCGGGCTGCACCGGCAGGTCGTGGTCCGGCCACAGGAGGGGCAGGGCGGCACGTAGGCCCCGGATCGCGGCCGTCGCGGCGGCGTCGGGCTCCGGCGGCATCGCCCGCAGCCACGCCACCAGCCGCGCGACCAGGGGCGCCGCGAGCCCTGGGGGCAGCGCCCGGGCGAGCCCCGGGACCGCCGCCTGGACATCCGGCTCCGGGCTCGTGAGCAGCGCGGCGGCGAGGTCCGGATCCGACCAGACGACCGGCGCCCCGGCCTCGAGGCGCCGCAGGGCAAGCGCCCGCGCCTCCGGCAGGGCTGCGGCCAGCAGCGCCGCCACCAGGGCGGCGAGGTCGGCGGAATCGGCGATCCCGGCGGCGAGGCGCGCCTGGGCGATCTGGAAGGCGAAGGTCCGCACGGCGTCGTGCGGGGCCGCCAGGAGGCGCCCGATCGCGGCGGCGTCCAGAGCCGCGCAGGCCCCCGGGTCCGCGCGCAGCACCCGCAGCCCCAGCCGCGCCACCGGCTCGATCCGCCCCTCCGCGGCGAGGCGGAGCGCCAGGTCCGGACGGGCGCTCCAGAGATCCGGGAAGGCCTCGTCGCGCCGGTCGGGATCGACGGCGCCGGTCTCCAGGAAGGTCAGCGATCCCGTCCGCGGCCGGGCCTCCGGGGCGTGGCGGTACAGGAGCTGGCTCGCCGTCCAGTTGCGGCCGAGCGGTCCCCGTGCCCGCGCCTGCCGGCCCCAGGTCCCGTCCGGCTTGCGCCCCCAGGCGGTCCAGCGGGTCGGGGGGTCGAGATCCTCCGGCCCGAGGGCCAGCAGGAAGCCCGTCGCCAGCGCGGTGAAGGCCGGGTCGCCGACGGCGCCGCGCTTGCGCAGGGCGCGCCAGATCCGCCGCTTCATGTAGGCGCGGGTGGCCGTGGACAGGCCGAGCCGCGCCTCCGGGCCGTGGCGCGCCGCGTCCACCGCGACGTAGCGCCGGAGGTCGGGGACGTAGGCGTGGCTCCGGCCGGCCTGGTACATCGCCTGCGCGGTCTCGAAGCGCTGGGCGGCGGCGCCGAACAGGGCGGCATCGTCGGCCATCTCGGCGTGCTTGAACAGGCGCCGCAGGCCGATCAGGTAGGGCGGCCGCGCCGGCAGCCGGAGGAGGGCGGCGCAGAGCGTCGCGTGCAGCGCGGGCCGCCCCTGGGCAAGCCGGCCCAGCGCCACCAGGGCCGGCCCGACCCGGCCGGGATCATGCCGGGCGAGGCCGTCCAGCGCCCCGCACAGGCCGTCGACGTCGCCCGCCTCGGCCGGCCGGGCGACCATGCCGGGCAGGTCCGGCTCGGCCTCCGGTGGGCGGTACGCCCCGGTGAGCGGGGCGGCCAGGGCGAAGCGGGCGAGGTCCCGGACGACGCTTCCGGGGGCGTCGGCGGCGATCGCGTCCAGGATCGGGCCCGCCTCCGCGCCGGCCGCCCGGGCGAGCGCCCAGACCAGAGCGTAGCTCGCCTGCGCCGGACCGAGGGCCCGCGCCAGGGCGATCAGGTCCGGGGCCGCCGCGGCCAGCCGCAGCTCGCCGATGCGCCAGAGCAGGCGGTCGCGCTCCCGCTCGGGCCAGCGCTGGTGCAGGCAGGCGGAGAGCCGCGCCCGCAGCACGGCCGCGCGCCCGTCGGCCGACGGCTCCGACGCGGCGGAGGGCTCCGGGCCGTCGATCCGCCGGTAGCCGCCGTTGATCTTCGCGACGATCACGCTGTCGAACACCCGGGCCGCCGCCTCGGCGGTGAGGGGCTGGGGTGTCTTGGAGCCCTCGCGCAGGGTCGCGCCGCGCCGGCCGTAGCGTGTGTTGACGAAGTAGCGCTCGGGCGTCCCGAGGGCCTCGTTCTCGATCAGATCGACGTCGTAGACCTTGTCGGAGGTGGCGTCCCGCAGGTGGAGGCGCGCCGCGCGGACGACCCTCATGCCACCGCGTGGGCGTGCGGGCCGCGCGCCGGACGAACGGGATGGCCCAGGCCTGGGCGACGATCGACGGATCCGCGCATTCGGGCTCCTTACGCAACGATCGGGACGGGACGGCCGGCGAATCACGGCGCCCGAAACCGCGGCAAGCTGCCCCAGGGCGCCGGATGGAGCAACCGCGTCCCCACGATTCCGTGATCAGCCCTCCGCCGGCCCGGGATCATCCCGCATGGCGGCGACCCAGAGGGCAGCCCGGGCGAAAGGATCGGGCTCCGCGCCCGGGGGGGCCAGGGCGGCGGCGAGGAAGGCCGAGAGCCGCGCGGCGGTGGCGGGATGCCCCGCCGCCGCGAGGCGCGCCACGAGGTCGGCCCCGCCGGCGCGGGCGTTCGCCGCGAAGGCCCGCCGCCCGGCATGGAGGGCGTTCGCCAGGAGCGCGGCCGCCTCGTCGAGGAGCGTGGCCGGCCCCAGGTCCGGTGCCGGCGGGATCGGGTGGCCGGCGCCGTCCGGGGCGGCGAGGTCGGGCACGACGAGCCGGTCGACCGACACCGACCAGGGATCGCAGACCAGGGCCCCGTCGGCGATCCGCACCGGGCCGGCGACCTGCCGCACCGGTCCCCAGCGCCCCGAGCAGGCGCCCGCGAGGGCGTCCAGGGCGTGCGGCGCGGCGGGGTCGTAGGCGCGGGCGAGATGCAGCGTGCCGCCCGCCTCCGGCAGTTCGACGGCGGCCTGCCACGTCTGGGCGCCCGGTGCCCAGGCCTGTCCCAGGACCGCATCGACGGGGAAGACGTGGAAGGCCTCCAGCCGGTCGCGCGGCCGCAGGAAGGCCGGCGGCCGCTCGGCCAGACGGCGCAGGATCGACGGGACGTCCCGCGCCGCCAGGGGGGCCGGCACGGTCACGCGGGCGTCCCGCGGCAGCAGGGCCGTGCGGCCCTGCGCGCCCCGGCCGAGGGCGAGGAGCCCGTCTGCCCGGCGCCGGGCGACGCTGGTCAGGATCTGGCCCTGGCCGGTGCCCGAGACGGACAGGCCCGATCCCAGGAGCCGCCCGGGCAGGCTGCCGACGAAATCCACCTCGGCCTCGCCCGGCGCGAAATCGCGCTCCAGGGCCAGGAGCGCGCCGGTATCGGTGTCGGCCAGGGCCACCCGGGCGCTGGCGCCGCGCCCGCGGGCGAGGAGCCGGGCGCCCAGGGAAACGAGGCGCGTCCTGCCCATGGCGGTCTCGTAGGGCTGGCCGACGCCGAGGGCGGCCTCCCCGCCCCGGACGCGGCCGAGGAGTTCCGTGGCGAGCGCCAGGACCACGGCCGCGTCGTAGGCGGCGTGACGCCCGGCATAGGCCGCGAGTTGCCCGGCCAGGTCCGCCTCGGCCAGCAGGATCTGCGTGGCGCCCCGCCTCTCGGCCACCCGCCGCAGCCGGACGAGGGCGGCGTCGTGGGCTTCCGGACCGGATACCACCCCGGCCTCCAGCAGGCCGGCGACCACCCGGTCGGCGGCCTCCGCGAGTCCCTCCTCCGCCGGCCCCGCCTCCGCTCCGGCCGGCGCCGCCCCGCCCAGGCGGATCTCGGCGGCGCCCCCGGCCGCCCGGAAGGCGCGGATCGCCAGGGCGACGTGGGCGCAGCCGCCCCCGGCCGCGCAGTCGCAGCGGGCGTAGCCGACCGCGTCGGGCACGAGGAAGCGCACCGTCGCGGTCGGGAGCCGCGCGGCCGGCACGGCGCCGCGCTCCAGCCCGATCGTGATCCCACCCGCCAGGAGGCGCCGCAGCTCCGCCGCCGCCGCGCCGCCGAGCCCCGCCTCGAAGGCGGCGCCGTCGAGGCTGCCGGGATCCCAGGCGACCGCCGCGGGTGCGGCTGGCTGCGCCGGTCCATCCGCGACCGCCGCGGCCCGGTAGGCGACGACGAGGGCGACCCGGTGGCGGCACATCCCGCTCGCCGGGCAGGTGCAGCTGGCCTCGCCCGGGGGCCGGCCGGGGCCGAGCCGCGTGACCGTGCCGTCGGCGAAGCGCGCCTCGACGGTGCCGTCCTCGGCCTCCGCGAGGGCCGGCCCCTGGCCGGCGGCCACCTCGCGCAGCGCGCGCTTCACCAGGCCGGCATTGGCGAGCTGGACGAGGCCGTCATCCGTGAGGGCGCGGAGGTCGGGGCGGGCCATCGCCGCGGCTCAGCTCCGGATCGCGGCGGCGAGCCAGCCGGCGAGTTCGCCGGGCGTCATCGCGGCGATCTCGGCACCGGCCGCCACGAGCCGCTGGGCCATCGCCCGGTCGTAGGCGGGCCGGGCCGCCGAATCGAGGGCCGCGAGCCCGAGCACGCGGGTGCGCTGGCCGGAGAGCGCCCGCACCTGAGCGACCAGGGCGGCCTCGCTCGCGCCCTCGTAGAAGTCGGAGACCAAGACCACGATCGCCCGCTCCGGCGCCGCGATCAGGCCGGCCGCGTAGCGCAGGGCCCCGCCGATATCGGTGCCGCCGCCGAGCTGGACCTTCATGAGCAGCTCGCAGGCGTCGTCGCAATCGCGGGTCAGGTCCACCACCGCCGTGTCGAAGGCGACGAGATGGGTGCGGATGCCGGGGAGCTTCCACAGGCAGGCGGCCATCACCGAGGCGTGGATCACCGAATCGAGCATCGACCCGCTCTGGTCGACGAGCAGGATCACCTGCCAGGGCCGCATCTGCCGCCGGTTCCGAGCGAAGAAGTGCAGCCGCTCGACGGTGATCCGCCGGCTCTCGGGATCGTAGTGGCGCAGGTTGTCGCGGATCGTCCGGTTCAGGTCGAGGTCGCGGGCGCCGGGCAGGCGCGTGTGCCGCCGCCGGTCGAGCACCCCCGAGAACGCCACCGCGAGGTCCCGGGCCAGCCGCTCCATCAGCTGCCGCACCACCTCCTGGACGAGCTTGCGGGCCATCACCAGCACGTCGGGCGCCATCAGGTGCTTGGTGCGCAGGACCGCCTTCAGCAGCGTCTCGTTCGGCGCGACCCGGGCCAGCACCTCGGGGTTCGTGACCACGTCGTCGATGGCGTAGAGCTCGATCGCGTCGCGCTCCAGCCGCTCGATGGTCTCGCGGGGGAAGAGCGTGTGGACCGCGTTGATCCAGCCCGGCACCGTCAGGGTCGAGCCCTCGCGGCCGCCCTGGCGCCGCTCCCCCCGCGCCGTGCCGTCGGCGTCGCGGCCGTAGAGCCAGTCGAGGGCCTGATCCATGGCGGCGGCCTCCCCCGACAGGGCGCAGCCGGCCCCCGCGCAGGCGGACTCCGCCGCCTCGCCCAGGATGAGCCGCCAGCGCGTGACGGGGTCGAGGCTCACCGCAGCCGCGTCCCGGCGAGGAGGCTCGGTCCGCGCAGGAGCTCGCTCGCCGTCACCGGCGCGAGCGCGCCGAAGGTCCGCTGGCCCGGCTCCGTCCGGTTGCTCCAGGGCGAGCCGAGGGTCAGGTCGCCGAGGGTCTGCTCCCGGTCCTCGAACTCCACCGCGCCGGTGAACAGGCCCTCCGAGAAGGTCAGGGATGCCTGGCCCGCCGCGCCCCCCGGGAAGGTGACGGCGCGCTCGATCCACCAGACCACACCGCCATCCTGCGGTGACCCGAGGGGCCAGCCCTTCGCGGCCATGCCGCGCAGGCGGTTGGCCTCCACCACGGTCCCGGCGAAGCGGCTCGTGGTCGATGCGGCCGCCTCGGCCTCCGTGAAGGCGTAGGTCTCGCGGACGAGCTGCGGGAAGGGCTGGACGATCTCGTAATCGCCGAACAGCGCCCCCCAGGCGGCCAGGGCCCCGGGGTCGAGTTGCAGGGGATGGACGAGGCCGATCAGGCCCGGGGCCGCCCCGGTCAGGTCGAGGTCGAGCGGCGCGTCGTCGGCATCCGTGAAGGTCAGGTCCTCCGCCACCCGGAAGGTCAGGCCCGGGCCGGTCCGCGGGTCGGCATCCGCGAAGGTGGCCCAGACGAGGCGCTGGGCGAGGTGGCGCACGAGCGGGTGTGCGGCGAAGCAGGGGCCGAACACCGTCGGCTGGACCCGGCGGGCGCCGGCGAGCATCGCCTCCAGGCGGGCCACCTGCAGGCTCGCCACGGCCCGCGCGTCCTTCTTCAGGGCACCCCAGCGGGCCACCGCCGCCGCGGCCTTGCCGGCATCGTCGGCCTTGGCGGGCTTGGGCAGGTCCTTGAGCCTCTGGCCGGCGGCGTCCCGGACCCAGGGCTTCAGGGTCTCGTCGAACCCGACCCGGAAGCCGCGGGGGCCGAAATCGAGGTCGAGGCCACCGCGCTCGTCGAGGTCGAGGTCGGGGGCGAGCCGGTCGGCCAGCTCCTCGGGGGTGAGGCCGCGGGCCTCGGCGAGCTGGGCGATCTTCTGCCGGGCCTTCTCCTGGAGCCCCTTGAACTTCAGCTTCTCGGCGATGCCGTTGAGGTTCATCAGCGCGACGTCGGTGCCGATATCGACCAGCACGTCGAGTCCGGTGACCGCGCGGGCGTGGGCGGCCTCGCCGGGCCAGCGGCGGATCAGGCGGGTCAGGTCGCGGGCCGTGGCGTCGGTGCCGAACCAGCCCAGCGCGCGCAGGGCCCAGCCGTCCTTCGAGGGCGTCCCGGCGGCGATCCAGGCGGAGAACAGGTCCCACGCGAAGGCCGCGAGGCTCGCCTCGGTGCAGGCCTCGCGGACCATCGGCACGCCGGCATAGACGGCGTCCGGGTTGGTGAAGGACAGCATCTCGCAGAGGGTCAGGATCGCCGCGTCCGGCAGGGCGGTCCCGTCCCGCAGACGCGGGCGGGTCAGCATGGACGGCACGACCCAGGCGGGCGGCTTGCCGACCTTGGCGGGGACGCGGTCGAGGGGATCGCGGTCGAGCACCTGCGCGACCGCCTCTGTCACGTCCGGTGCCTGGTCCGCGTAGCGCGCGGCCACGGAAGTGATGATGGCGCGGCCGTCCGCCCGGTCCTGCGCCAGCACGCGCAGGGCGTGCTCGCCAGCGTCGCGCAGCGCCCCGGGCCGGCCCACGGCGTCGGGCAGCAGGCGGATGAGGGCGGTCTCGGGATGGCGGCGCAGCCAGGCCAGCGCCGGCTCGCGGGCCTTCTTGAGCTTCGTGAGGGCGCGGGCGGCAGGCACGGCGAGACGGCCATCGTCCACCGCCAGGACCGCCGGCAGGAGCCCGACCGGATCGGCCTCGACCAGCCCGACGAGGCCCGGCATCGCCCGCTCGCCGAACCGCGCCAGCATCGCCCACACGATCTCCGGCCATTGCGAGACGTGGAAGCATCCCGCAACGACGCGCGACTGGGCCCAGAGGGCGAGCGCCAGGGGCTCGGGCTGCCGCTCCAGGCTGCCGACCAGTTGGCGATAGGGCGAGTTCGCCCAGTAGCGGCAGGCCTCGTCGATCTGGGCGACGCGGGCGGCGACCCAGGCGATCAGGGCCGGCGGGTCGTCGCGCGGCGGCTCGGAGAGCGCGGGCGGGATCCGGCTCCAGCCCTGCGTCGGATGGGAAAGCTCGGTGGCCGCCACGAAGGCCGACAGCGCCTCCGGGCCGTCGAGGGTCACGGCGTTCCGCGCCCGCCAGTAGCTCGGGGCGACCTCCGGCACCGCGTGCGCGAACGGCGTCGGCAGCGGCGCGAGGGCGAGGACGAGGTCGTCCCGGGTCCGGGCCTTGGCCCGCCAGGGCGGATCACGCAGCACCCGCGGCCAGGCGGCGGGCTCCGCCAGGGGCACGGCGCGGGCCTCCGCCAGGGCATCGAGGATGCCGGCCCCGCGCCCGCCCGACGCCGCGAGCCAGCCGCGGACCGTGTCGAGGCCGTGGATATCGAGCGCCCGGTTCACCCGGGCGCGCAGGGCCGGCTCCGATCGGCCGCCCGCGAGGGCGGCGAGGCAGCGGGGCAGGATCGCGGCGGGATCGGCCTCCAGCGCCGCGTCGAGGGCCGCCGCGACGGGCTTCTCGTGGAGATGGGGCAGCAGGGCCGGCAGCGCGCCGGCCTCCCCCGTCGACAGGATCGCCAGGGCGACCGTCCGGCGCTGGTCGTCGGTGGCGTAGTGCAGCAGCCAGTCGAGGGACGGCAGCGCCGGCTGCCCGGCGGCGCGAGCGACCGCCAGCAGGGTCGCGGCCGCCTCCCCCGCGTCGACGGCGCAGTAGACGAAGTAGAAATGGTAGCTGCGCTTGGTCCGCCAGGGCGCCACCGCGTCCGGCGGCGCATCGGCGAGCAGCGGCACGAAGGCCGTATCGGCCGTCACGTCGATCCCCGCGGAAGCGGCGGCTTCGAGCACGGCGCGGGGCTGGAGCGGGTGCGGGGCGGGCCGGTCGTCGGCCAGGATGAACGCGCAGGCGCAGGCCGCCGGCCAGTCGTGATCCTCGGCGATCCGCGCATTCAGGAACGCGACCGCGGCGTCGTAATCGGCCTCCGGGGCGTGCACCAGGGCGGCCCGCAGGGCGAGGTGGAGCGGCTCCGCCCAGGACAGGCGCTGGTAGGGGCGCGGCGTCTTCGGGGTCGGGCGGCGCCGGTCGGCCAGCCGGGCGACGGCCTCCGTCCCGCCCCGGGCCACGGCGTAGCGAAGGATCGCCTCCAGCGCCCGCCGCAGGATGGCGTCGCCGGTGGCGGCCCGGGACGGATTTCCCTGTCGGCGCGCCTCCGCGGCGTCGACGATCGCGTCCAGCCAAGCGGCGAGGCCGTCCCGGTCCGGCGGCGCCCCGGCGAGGCGCGCGGCCTCGGCATCGCCGAGCGCGGCCGCCAACGGCGCCGCGATCGCCCGCCAAGCCTCCGCCGCGTCCGGGCGCGGACCGGGGCGCAGGCGGGTCGGCAGCGGCACCGCCTCGAAGACCGCGGCCGGGGCGGGGGGCAATGCGGGCTCCTGCGCGGCCGGGTCCGGGGCGGGCTCGGCCGCCGCCGGCGGAGCCGCGACGAGTGCCGTCTCGTCGGTGGCCGTCACGGTGGCCGGTTCGGCGGGGATTTCAGCGGCGCTCTCCGGTCGCTCAGCCGTCCCGGACGCCTGAACCGCATCCGCGGTCCGAGCCGGTGCGGCCGGGGCGGCGGCGGGTGCGGGAGCCGATCCCTCGGCGCGGACGTAGCCCTTGGTGGTCTTCTCGCGGACGAGCTTGTCCTTCTCCTTCACGGCCGCGGCCGCATCGGCGCAGGTCTTGTCCTTGCTCTGGCCCTGGGTGCCGAGGCGCCCGAAGCGGACGGTGAGCGTCGGGCCGGAGACACCGACCTCCCAAAATTTGGCCGCGCTGCCCTCGACCAGCTCGTAGCGTTCCATGGGCTGTCTCCCTCTCACGCGTCGCCGGCGGCGGCGAGCAGGCTCGGCGTGCGCAGGACCTCGCTGGCGGTCACCGGATCGAGGTCGCCGAACCGGTGGGTCGCCGCGGCGCGCCAGCCGGTCTCGGACAGGGTCAGGGTCCGCAGCGTCTGGATCCCGTCGCCCTCCGGGCCGGGCCGGTGCCAGAACCCGTCCTCGAAGCGCAGGACCGCGACGAGGCGGGTTCCGTCGGGCAGCGCGACCGGCCGCTGCACCGCATGGACGTGCTCGCCACCGGTGTCGGTCGACCAGCCCTGGGGCCGCAGGCCGCGCAGGCGGCGGCCGCCCACCCGGATTCCGTCGAAGCGCAGGGTCTCGGCGCCGCCCCGCTCGGCCTCGGTGAACGCGAAGGTCTCGCGGGCGAGTTGCGGGAAGGGCTGGGCGATCTCGTAATCGGCGAACAAGCCGCTCCAGGCCGCCAGCGCTTCCGGGTCGAGGTGCAGGGGATGGACGAGGCCGACCACGCCCTCGGCCGCCGCGACGTCGAGGGCGAGGGCGTCGTCCGCGGCGTCGGTCGGCGAGAGATCCTCCGCGAGGCGGAAGACGTGCCCCGGCGGCGTCGCGGGCGCACCGTCCGGATAGAGCCCCCAGACGAGGCGCCCGGCGAGGTGGCGGATCAGCGGGTGGGCGGCGAAGAACGGCCAGAACACCCCGGGGGCGACGCGGCGCTGGGACGCCAGCATGGCCTCGAGCCGGGTGACCTGCAGGCCGGCGGCGGCTTCCGCGTCCTTGCGCAGGGTCGCCCAGTGCCGGGACGCCGCCTTGGCGGCCTCGGGATCGTCCGCCTTGGTCGGGCGGGGCAGGGCGGCGAGCCGCCGGCCCTCGGTGTCGCGCAGGACGGGCTTCAGCGTCTCGTCGAAGCCGACCCGGAACCGGCGCTCCCCGAAGGACAGGTCGAGCCCGCCCCGGGCGTCGAGGCCGAGATCGGGGGAGAGCCGGTCGGCGAGGTCGACCTCGTCGAGGCCGCGCGCCTCGGCGGCGTCGACGATGGCGGCGCGGGCAGCCTCGCGCAGTTGCAGCAGCGGGCTCTTCTCGGCGATGGCGCTGAGGTTCATCAGCGCCACGTCGGTGCCGATCCCGGCGAGCACGGCGATGCCGGCCCGGCCGCGGGGCTTCAGGCCGGCCTGCCCCCAGGCGCGGATCTGACGGGTGAGGTCGCGGGCGGCGTGGTCGCCGCCGATCAGGGCCAGCGCCTGCAGGGCCCATTCCCCCGTCGCCTTGGCGCCGGCGGCAATCCAGGACTGGAACAGCGCGACCGCGAAGGCGTCGAGGCTCTCCGGCGTGCAGGCGGCGCGGGCCTGCGCGACGCCCGCGTAGGGCGTCAGCGGGTCCGAGAAGGCGAGCATCTCGCACAGGGCGGTGACGGCGGCGTCGGGCAGGGCGCCGCCGCTCCGCAGGACCGGGCGGGGCAGGGCGGCGGGGACCACCCAGTCGGGGAGCTTCGGCGGCTTGGCCGGCACCTGCTCCAGCGGGTCGCTGTCGACCCCGGCGGCCACCGCCTCGGTCACGCCGGGATCCCGCTCCGCATAGGCCGCGACGGCGGCGTCGAGGGCGGCGCGCCCCGCGGGCTCGGCGGCGAGGAAGCGCAGGGCCGCGTCGGCGGCGTCGCGGTCCGGGCCGGCGGGCCCGAGGGTCTCGGGCAGGAGCCGCAGCGCCGCGGTGCGGGGATGGGCGCGCAGCCACGCGGCCGCGGCCGGCCGGAGCTTGCGGGTGCGGTGGAAGACCCGGGCGGCGACCGGGGCGAGGTCGGCGGCGTCCACCGGCTCGACCTCCGGCAGGAGCTGCGCCGGATCCGCCGCGACGAGGCGGACGAGGCCGGGCACGGCCCGCTCGCCGAAGCGGGACAGCATCACCGCGATGGTGCGCCGCCACGCCACGTAATGGGCGCGCTGCGGCCCGGTCTGCTCCCACAGCATCAGCGCCAGGGGCTCGGGCTGCCACCCGACCATCCGGAACCAGGGCCCGTAGTTGAAGTAGAAGAAGCCCGTGAACTGCTCGCGGGTGAGGTCGAGCCGGCGGTCGAGCCAGGCCAGGGCCGCCGCGGGATCCGCGTCGGCGGCCGGCACGGGCTCGGCCGGCGGCGGGATCGGCATGTCGTAGAGAGCCTCCGCCTCGGTGGCGCAGATCCGCGCCGCGAGGTCCGTCATGGCCTCCACAAGCGTTCCGGCCTGGAAGTAGAAGGTGCTGCGGTCGAGGGCCTGCTCGGGGTCGAAGCCGTGCGCGAAGGGCGTCGGGATCGGCGCCACCACCCGTTCCGGCCGGGCGCGCGCGGCCCCGCGCCGCCGCCAGGGCGGGTCCCGGAGCACGGGCGGCAGGGCCTCCGGCGCCGCCTGCGGCCCGCTGCCGGCGGCGAGCAGCCGGTCCAGGCGCCCCGCGCCCCGGCCCCCGTCGGCCGCCGCCCAGGCGCGGGCGGTCTCATGTCCGTGGCGCTCGGCGAGCGTGACGACCCGCGGGCCGAAGGCGGGCTCCCCCTTGCCATGGAGCGCCCCGAGATAGGCCCGCAGCATCCAGTCGGGGAAGGCCGCGTCTGCGGCGTCGAGGGCGTCGCGGACCAGCTTGGTGCCCACGAAGGGTAGGAGGGCGTCGAGGGCGTCGGCGGCCCGGGTCTCCAGGAGCGCCCGGGCGATGAGCGTGCGCTCGGGGCCGACCGCTCCCTCCAAGAGCCAGACAAGGGCGGGGGTGGCCGGCTCTCCGGCCGCGTCGGCGCTGGCGATCACCGTGGCGGCGGCCTCCTCGGCCCCGACATCGCAGGTCGCCAGGGTCGCCCGGTGGAACGGCGCGGCGTACCAGGGCGCGGCCTGGCTCGGCGGCACGTCGACGATCAGCGGCAGGGCGGCGTGGGAATTGCCGTAGGCCTTGGGATCCGGCGGGTCGCAGCGCCCAAGCACCGCGCGGGCGCAGAGGGCATGGTCGGCGCCGGGCCGGTCGTCCGCGAAGACCGCCGCGAGCCAGCGGGCGAGGGTCGGCTCCGGCTCCGCGGCGGCGAGCCGGAGGGCCGCCTCCAGGGCCGCCGCGTATTCCGTCTCGGGGGCGGCGGCCAGGGCGGCCCGGACGCCGAAGGCGGTGGGCATGTCCCAGGCCGAGACCGGCAGGGAGCCGTACCGGCCGGAGGGGCGGGGCTGCAGCCGGTCGAACAGGGCCACGAGCGTCCCGGTGCCGGAGCGGGCCACGAGCCAGCGGGCGAAATGGGTGAACGCCGCCCGGGCCGCCGGCCCCTGCGGGCCGGGCTTGGCACCCCAGAGGCGCTGGTTCAGCGCCGGGCAGGCCGCCTCGAGCTGCTCCAGCCAGTGCCGGGCCGCGGCGTGGTCGGGGGCCGGCGGCGCGCCGTCGAGCCGGGCGGCGAGGGCCTCGGCCGGCGCGCGGGCCTCGTCGGGAGCGGTTTCCAGCAGCGGGCGGATCCGCGCCGCGAAGGCCGCCCAGTCGGCGGCGGCGTCGAGGGGCGGCCCGGGGCGGGTGCGCGTGGGCAGGGGCGTGCCGGAGAAGATCGGGGCGCCGCCGGTTGCCGGGGTGCAGCGCGCCTCCGCCCGGGCGGCGGGGGCCGGCGAGGCCTCGGCGGCTTCGGAATCGGCGGCCCGGGCAACCGTGGCCTGGGCAATCGTGGCCTGGGCTGTCGCCCCGGCGGCCGAAGCCGGTGCGGCGTCGCCGGCCGGGCGATAGCCCTTGGCGGTCTTCTCCCGCACCAGCCGGTCGAGCTCGACCCGAGCCGCCTGCGCGCTCGCGAAGCTCTTGGTCTTGGACTGCCCCTGCGTGCCGAGCCGGCCGAATCTCACGATGAGAACGCTGTCCTCGGTCCCGGCCTCCCAGAACTTCGCCGATGATCCCGCCGTCAGCTCGTAACGCTGCATGCAGTCCTCTCCCCCGTGGCGCGGCGGTAAAATTTTCCTTGTCGCGTCTCAGGTCAACCCGTAGCGGGCGAGCCGCGCGGCGACCCGCGCCTCGCGGGCCAGGGCCTCGGCCTGATCGGCCGGGCGGGCGCGCTGGCGCATCCAGGCCAGGGCCTCGACCTCGGCCCGGGCCTCGCCGAGGCCGCTCCGGCGCAGGATCGCCACGGCGATGCGCTCACGCTCCCGGGGCGGGAACCACGCGAAGGCCATCCGCAGGGACGGCAGCGCCCGCAGGAAATCCTCATCGCCCCAGGCGGCCACCAGCCCCTTGACGGAGGCGAGGGTGGCGTCGGCGGCGATCTCCTCGCGGGCGAGGGCGAACAGGCCGGCGAGGAAGTCGCCCAGCGTCGCGGGCAGGCCGAAGCGGCGCAGCCGGGACAGGGCGGCCTCCGGGTCCGAGCCGGCCGCGCCGCAGGCGACCCGGAAGCCGAGGGCCGCCCCCGCGAGAGCCGGGGGCGTCTCCGGGTCGGCGAGGCGCCGGCCGAGCATGGCGGCGAAGGGCGCGCGCAGCTCGTCGAGGCCCGCAACCTCGGCGCCGACCTCGCGGAACAGGTCGCGGCAGGCGAGGAGCAGCGGGATGGCGCCGAGCCCCGCGCGGGGCTCCCGGATGCCTTCGACGACGAAGAGCGCCCGGGCCGCCAGAGCGGCGCAGAGGCGGGCGAGGGCGGGCCGCGAAGGCGCGAAGGCGTCGCCGAACCGGTACAGCCGCACGATCCCGGCCCCGGCGGCGCCCAAAGCGGCCACGTCGTGCGCCGCCGCGATGCCGGCGCTCAAGCGGGCCAGCAGATCGCCCTCCAGGGTCAGCCCGGCGAACAGCGCGTCGGACAGGGCCCCGGTGAGAACGGCGAGGGAATCCGGCGCCGCCTCGACCCGGGCGGAGATCCGGGCGGCGGCGGCCATCTCCAGGGTGCCGCCCCAGAGCGAGGCCTCGATCAGGGCGCCGAGCCAGTGCGGGTGGCGCACGAGCGTGAAGCGCTCCCGCGGCAGGCCGGGCTCGGCGCGGTCCGGCCCCTCGCGGGCGATCCCCGGCAGCCCGAGCAGCGCCAGCCGGTGCAGCAGGTGCGCCCGCGCCCGGTCGCCCGGCTCGGCCCAGTCGAGGTCGATGCTGCGGCGCGCCGGCCCCGGCTCCAGATCGGCGGCGCGCAGACGCTCGGCGACGTCGGCCACCAGGGGCGGCTGCCGGGTGCCGGGAGCGAGGCGTCCCTCGCGCCGGCCGGTGAGCGCCCGCAGCATCGCGGCGAGCGCGGGGTGGCCGGGCGCGGCGCCGCCGCCCGCCCAGGCGGGCGGGCGGTCGAGGGCGTCCTTCACCAGGGCGGCGAGAGCCGCGTCGATCAGGTCGGCGCGCAGGATCGCCGGATGGGCGCGCAGCCGGGCGAGGGCCTCGGCATGGACCCGCCAAGCGATGCGGTCGGCGGTGGAGACGACCTGCCCGGCCTCGCGCAGGGCCGCGGTGATCGCCGTCATCGCCCAGTCGGCCGCGGGGGCGAGACCCGCCTCGGCCACGCGCTCGTAGTAGCCCGGGGCCGGCATGCCGGCCGCGTAGCCCGAGAACCGGTCGAGCCGGAGATAGGCGTAGGGCACCACGTAGCTGCCGGTGCGCAGGTCCGGCTCCGGCGGCGCCGGCTCGGGCCGGGTCCCGTCCGCCTGCGCGGCGTGGCGCCGGACGGCGTCCGCGTGCCAGCCGCCGCAGACGAGGACCACCGGCCGGTCGCCGGCCGCCCGCAGGGCGTGGGCCGCGTAGGCGCCCATGAAGCGCTCGCGGGCCGCCTCGGCGGGATCGTCCGTGCCCGGCGGGCGCAACAGGGCGAAGTAGCGGTCGAGCCGGGCCGGCAGCTCCGCCTCGGAGGCCGCCTCGGCGAGGACATCCCAGAGGGCGTCCTGGTCGGCGACGCCGAGGGCGGCGGCCAGCGCCCGCTCGGCGGCCTCGGCGCGGGCCCCGTGCGGGTCGGCGTAACGGTTGGCGCGGCGTCCGAAGGCCGGGTCCCAGGCCGGCAGGTCGCAGAACAGCGTCTGGGCACCGACCGCCCGGCCCGCCTCCAGCGCCTGCCATTCCGGCGAGAAGGCGCAGAACGGCGTGTAGGAGGCGGCGCTGCCGGTCGCATCCGCCCGGAACGAGAAGATCGCCACCGGCAGGTCGTGGCCGAGGGCGAGGTCGGGCAGGTGCGGGTTGAAGTCCACCGGACCCTCGATCAACACCAAGGCCGGCCGCAACGCCGCGATCGTGCGCCGGACGAGCCCGGCGCAGGCCGGGGAATGGTGGCGTACGCCGATGACGGTCAGGCGGCCGGAATCCGGCGCGGGACCGCTCATTGCGGGGTGAGGAGGTGCCGCGCCGCGTAGAGCTGGCGCCACGCCGCGCCGGAGCGGCGGCTGACGCGCTGGTCGAGATAGCGGCGCAGGCGGGCGAGATCCTCCGCGTCGTCCTTGGCGGCGGTGCCGGCGAGGCAGGCGACGATGTCCTCCGGCTGGCCGGCATCGCCCCGCAGGAAATGGCCCTTCACCCCGATGGCGTGGGCGACGCTGACCGCCTCCGCGGTGCTCATCACGGAGGAGAGCCGCTCCATGCCGGTGCCCTCCGTATCCACGGCCTCGCGCAGTTCCCGGAAGCAGGTCACGAGGAGTTCGAGCACCTCCGGATCCGGGCTGCGGGGCACGCCGGAGCGGGCCAGAAGCGCGGTGGCCTCGCGCTGCACCAGGGCGAGTTCGGCCTCAAGATCGGCGATCGGGAACACGGTCTCGAAGCCGAACCGGCGCTTGAGGGCCGCCGACATCTCGTTCACGCCCCGGTCGCGGGTGTTGGCGGTGGCGATGAGGTTGAAGCCGTCGCGCGCGTAGACCATCCCGTCCGCGCCGGTGAGTTCCGGCACGGCGAGCACCCGGTCGGACAGGACCGAGAGCAGGCTGTCCTGCACCTCCAGCGGGCAGCGGGTCAGCTCCTCGAAGCGGACGATCCGCCCCGCGCTGAGGCCGGTATGGAGGGCGCCCGGCACCAGGGCGCGGGGGCTCGGCCCCTCGGCGACGAGCAGCGCGTAGTTCCAGCCGTAGCGGATCTGGTCCTCGGTCAGCGACGCACCGCCCTGGATCGTCAGGGTCGAGCACCCGCTGATCGCGGCGGCGAGGAGTTCCGAGAGCAGGCTCTTGGCGGTCCCGGGCTCCCCGATCAGCAGGAGGGCGCGCGAGGTCGCCAGGGTGACCATGGCCCGCTCCACCAGCGCGGGCGCGCAGACCACCTTGGCGGGGGTCGCGCCGTCACCGCAGATGAAGCGCCGCACGGCCTGGAGCGAGAGCTGCCAGCCGGGCGGCCGCGGCGCCGAATCCTCGGCCCGCAGGCGGGCGAGTTCCGCAGCGTGGACGTCCTCGGCCGGGGGTCTCTGACGCGCCTCGCGATCGCCGCCCGCCCGCACCGCCTTCGCCATGCACCCGTCCCCTGCCGTCGCGCCGATCCTGTCGGCGTGTCCTGCGATCGGCAGAGCATGCCCCGGCACGGGCATGTCTCTCAAGCGCCTCCGAGCATCTCCGAGCATCTCCAAGCATTGGTGGCCCAGCGCATGCGTCCGGCCGGCCCGCACGGCACCGGACGGGCCAGAACGGATGTCTTTCCGAGAGCGTCTACATCGACACCAAGCACAACGTCAGGATCGCGATCTCGAAGACGATCCAGCCACCGAAGACGACGACCAGCTCCCAGTCGGTTCTCTCTTTGGTCTTGGCCAAAGCGTACATGTTCGACCTCCTCGCGCAGCCCGAGAGGCCACAAGCGAATTCAGTCACCACGATAGGACGCGACGTATACGAATATTCAATCAGATTCTGCTGTGGATTGCAATTGTTCAAGCCCGCGCAAGCCCGAAGATAAATCAATACATCACTCCGCGAAACGCGCGCCGCGCCTTCTCGGACGCGGAAATATTGCATCGCAGCAAGTATTTCCCCGCAGGCCCGGCGCTCGCGCAACCCCGATCCCGGGGACGTGAACGGGATCCGTCCGGCCGCGTTGCTCCCGACAGGCCCGGGAGAGGCAGCCTGGGGAAGCGTTCCGAGGATTCACACATGAAGACGTTGATCAGCCTGACCGTCGCGGGCCTCCTGGCGACGGGCGCGGCCGCCACGGCCGCGGAGAATACCGGCCCCCGCATGCAGGGCTCGCCCAATGCGGCCGGCTATACAGGCAAGGACGAGACGGGGAAGGGCGCGACGACGGGGACGACGACGGGCACGACGACCGGATCACCGGGCTCGGAGATGCCGAAACAGGACGGCCGGATGAAGGGACCGCCGAATGCGGCCGGCTTCCAGCCGGGCGGCGACAAGGCCGGCGGCGCGGCCGGAGCCCCGGACCGTCGCTGATTCGCCTCATGCCGGGGCGGGATCCGGCCCACGATCCCGCCCCTGAAGCCGGAGCCCCAGCCGCGACAGGCGGGGGCGGCAACCGGACGGGCCGCGCAATGCGGCGGCCCCATGGAGCACGGCGCGCGCAACGATATCCCCGCCACGGCGACGGCGATCGAAGGGCGGGGCCGCGATGGCCCAGGTCGAGGCGGAGCCGGTCGCAGGGCCCTGATGAAGGCCGTCGACCTGCCGGAGACGCCGGGATTCGAGGACGGGGGCGCCGTCCCCCTGCGCGCCCGGGCAGCGAACGTTCTGCCCGTGAAGCCGTCGCGGCACCGCGGCGGCGCATTGCGGCGGCATCGCGGCGGCAGCATGGCCGGGGCTTGTGCCGCTGCGGCGGCCCCGTCATCCAGCCGTCATCGGGCCGGCCTAGGGCGGCGCCTCCCGCCCACCCGACCGGCTATGCTCACCTGATGGATTGGTCCGACCTGCCCGAAGACATCCCCCCGTCGTCGGCCGCCGACGCGAGCCGGATGCGGCTGTACATCACCGTCGGGCTGATCGGCATGGGGGCTCTCGGCATGGTCGGCGGGATGCTGCACATCCTCCCGGCCTGAGCGAGACCGCCGCCGCCCCGGCCCGGCCCGTTCGGTCGCCGCCCGGATCGCGGCGATCCGGCCGCCGATCTCGTCCGTCGTCCGGGCGGCCATTCCGGCGGTCACCTTCGCCGCGGCGACCACGGCGAAGCCACGGCCCGCCTCACCGGCGCGGGCGGCCTCGATCGGGGCGACGCCGCATCATTCAGCGAACCAGGATCGATCCCCCGCACCAGACCGGCGCCCCCCTGCCGCAGGAACCGGAAGGTCCCGGCGGGCAGTGCGTCGCAGCGCGGCTCCATCGGCTGGACGACGCTGCCGCCGGGCCGGCGGCAGGCTACCGGACGGGATCGGGCAAGGCTGAAGCCGCAGCGCCGGGGAGGCGATCCCGGCTGCTTCCATGCAGATCGCCCGATGGCAGCGCCACGGGAGGTGCCCTGAGAGGCCGGGATCGACACCCGCGGGTGCCGCTGCCGAATCCCGGAGGTCATCGCGGCTCCAGAGCGCCCGCCGGAGCCGGGGCACGCGGTTCGGAGCCCGAATCCGCTCAGGCCGCCAGCTTGAGAACCCAATCGTAGAAGTCGGTCCAGGTCTCCGACGGGGTCGGCGGCTCTGTGCCCGACGATTTTCCGGGTTCGATCGCGACCTGCGCGCGGACATCCCGAGGGGCGCAGCCGAACTCTGCGCGGAAGGCCTGGGTGAAATGTGCGGGGCTCTCGAACCGCCAGCGATACGCCACATCGGAGATGCGGGCGAAGCGCCCGTCGCCGGCGGCGAGGTCCCGATAGGCGCGGGCGAGCCGGCGCTGCCGGATATAGCCGGACACGCCCCCGAGGGGGACGAACAGCCGGTACAGGGCGCTGCGCGAGACGCCGAACCGCTGCCCGATCGCCTCGGCGGTCAGGTCCGTGGACGCAAGCTCGGCCTCGATGAAGCGCCGGATGGCGACGAGCAGGGGGGCCCGCTCGAGTGGCTGGACGCCCCCATCCTCCTGCGGCAGGCCCAAGGCCGCCACACCGAGCAGCGCCGCCGTGGCCTCAGCTGCCGCAGCGGCCTCCGGCTCCGAGAACCCGGTCGCGTGCGTGCTGAGGGAGCGCAGGTGGTCGGTGAGCATCCGGCCGAACGGCGTCGCACCCCGGATCACCGCCCCGTGCAGGGTGTCGAGCGCGCTTTGCCGGACGCCGAAGAGCGGCCGCGGCAGGACGACCGTGATCGCCTCGTAATCCGTGGAGGCGGCGGAGAGGGGCCGCGACAGGTCGAACAGGCAGATGTCCCCCGGCGCGCAATCCTGCTCCCTGCCGCTGACCGCCACCCTCGATTGTCCGGAGACACGCATGTGGGCGACGATGTGATCGACGCCCATCCGGGCCACCAGGCCACGCTCGCGCACGAACCGGAGCCCGGAGGCGCGGGCGCTGCAGACGATCGCGGTGCCGAGGTGCCGAACCCGCGACTGACCGCGGAAATCGGACAGATCTTCCTTGCGGATCGTGAAGTCCCAAAACGGCGCGACGGCGTCGCGCCAATCGTCGGCTTGACGATGACCGGGGCTCTCACCCGTGAGCAGCAGGATCGGTTTTGGTCGCATCGCCCGTGTTGTGGTCCGGACCGCGCACATGGCATCGGCCCCGCCGCCAGTATGGCGATTCCTGCTGCTTAGAAAAGTGGCACTCCGTTCCAAACACCGGACTCTGCGCTCCGGGCTCGTCCTGTCCTGCGGGATCCGGTACCGGAGGTGGAACGTCCCGCAGGCCGGTCGGCCGCGGGACGGGACGGGACACGGTTGTGAGGATCGCGGACTGCGATCCTGATGGTCGAGCCCCGTTACCGTCCGCTCGGGGCTGCGCCGCTGCCGGTGGCACCGTTGCCGGTGCTGTTGTCGCCCGCAGGGGCGCCGGGGGACGAGGTGTTGCCGTTGGGCGTGCTCTGCGCGGCGGCTATCCCGGCGCTGCCGGCGACGAGGGCGAGAGCGAGCAGGGCGGATTGAACGGTTCGGCTGGTCATGGCTCTCCTGGATCCCGATCGGATTCTCGACGTGCCGGCCCATGCCGGCTTGCCTTCGAGAACCGCCCCCGGCCCGCCCTGTTCCCGCCCGGACGGGAGCGGCGCGAATCGGCCGCGGACCTCGGGCATGCCCGTGCAAGCATCCAGACCCGGAATGCGGCCGCGCTGCCCGGCTCGTGGATCGGGCAGCCGTTGTGCTCGGCCCGGAAGCCGGCCGAGCGGGGATAGACCACTCGGCGCGCGCGCATGATTGCGCCGAGCGGACGATGGGCGGCGAGGTCGTGCCAAGGACGGAGGACGAGGCCGTCATCGCGAGCCCGCGCCTTCGCGTCGCTCCAGGCCTCCTGACGCGGCACGGTGATGCGCGCCACAGGGGGCGATAGGGGCTCTCGGCCTCGGGCCAGGGGACCGAGGCGTCCTCGACCGGCATCGTCTCGCAATTGGTGAGGAGTTGAGCCCAGATTTCCCAGACGCCCGCCTGCGCGGCGAAGAAGGCCGCGACCGCCTCGCGCAGGCCGTTCGGCTGGCCGTTGACGTTCAGGGCGGCGCCCGTGAGCGCGGTCAGTTCGGGCGAGACCGGCGCCACCGCGACCTTCGCGACGTAATCGCCCCAGCGCAGGGGCGCCTGGCTGTAGAAGGTCTCGCTCAGGATGTGGGTTTCGGGATGACCGCCGAGGGCGATGACTGTCGGGCTTTTCGTGCCGAGTCCCTCAAGCACCGCTTCGACGCCGCGCAGCAGGGCCGAGAAGCCCTTCTTGAACACCTGCGGGGTGTCGGTGGCACTCGCCGGCAACGCCGAGATTCCTGATGGCGAGGCCCCGGGGTGTCGACACGCTGTCGTCGAGGATGTCGCCGGGATTGGTCGAGAAGCGCAAAACCACATCGTGGCGCTCCGGCGCCGCGAAGGCGCCCTGGGCGAACGCGGGGGACAGTCCGGGCAGCACCTCCAGGGAGCCGACCAGCAGGCCGTGCGCCTTGGCATGAACCCCGCGCACCGCGTGGCCGTCATCCTTCAGGGTGATGCCCTGGATCTTGGCGAGTTGCTCGACCATGCCCGCCTGGACCACCGCCTCATCGGGCTGCGGAGCCTCCAGGTCGGGCGCGTAGCGAATGAAGGCGGTCATGGGCCTCGGGGAAGACTCGGGGGCGCCGGGCAGCGGATCCGAGCCGCAAACCGTTCGGATGCAGGCCGTTCCGGGCATTTAGGGCGGCGGGAGCTGCTGGCCGCGCCGTTTCCGCCGGGAACACCCGGCAGCCCCCCGAGCTTGTCCGAAGGTCGAGACTTGGGGCGTGGCGTGAAGGTGTTCCGGATCATGCAGGCGGCGACGGGGGCGATCCTCTGGATCGGCTCCGCGCTCGATCCCCTTGCAGCCCTCGACGCGATGGCGCGCGCAGCCGGCTTCCGCGACAGCACCCGGATCCCGAGCCACCTGCGGGCCGGAGGCCTCCATGTCGAAGAGGTGGAGGTCTGAATCCGCGCCGCGCCGAGCAACGGGCCGGGCGGCTGGACGTGCGGCTGGACGTGCGGCGCCGATATCCCATCCCGGGCTGGCGGATCGAGATGCGCTCGCCGGAACCGACCACAGCGACCGCTGTGTGCATCGGGGAGAACAGGGGGGTTGCCGACAAGTGTAGCGATGCCGTTCACGCGTCTTCAGGGAACGCCACGGAGGGTACGGCATGAACTCCGCCGATCCGACACCGCGCCTGCTCGCGGCCGGGGCGTCCCTCACCGGGACCGGCATCCTGATGTGCCGGACCGAGCCGTCCTGGGACGGGATCCTCATCGGCCTGCTTTGCCTCGGGCTCTGGGCCCTCGGAACCCTCGCGACACGTCCGGGGCCCGTGACGCGGCCCACACGGACGATGCGGCCGGTCCTCCTTGAGGCGGTCGTCGTCGAGCGCCCCCGACCCCCGCCCCTGTTGCTGCCCGCGCCCCGGACCTCGGCCGACGACCGGGCCGGATCGAGCCCATCCCGCCTGCCGGACAGGCCGACGCACCGCCCACGCGTCATCGGGCGCCGGCGCGGCTAGGGCCCCATGGCCGGCCCGGGATGCCGCTGACCCGGCGGGCGAGCAGGGGCGAGAACCGCGCTTCGAGAGCCTTGAGACGTGTCACCGGGGTGCCCCGGCGACGGCCGGGGCGGGCGCGAAGACCGCGGCTGGGAGCCCCGCCCGCGCCGAAGGAATCTGGTAAGGAGGTGAGCCAGTCATCGATCCCAAGCCGGCCGGATGTCCTGCGGCGTCCTCGCCATCCGGACCGACAAACGGCCGCCGTCCGGAATCCTGCATCGCCGCGCCGGCTCTGGCGGCGCGCCGCCCCCATGACCGGCCAGGAGATCGCCATGGCCCCGATCGAGACCCCGGTGCCCTACCGGCTTCAATGCATCGTCCACCGGGAGAGTGCCGGCGGCATCATTATCCACGACGAGCAGATTCCCGGCGCCACCGACGAAGCGGCGGTCGCCACCGCGAAGGCACGCTTCACGCAGCTGCTCTCCGGCCGGTCGGGCTCGGCGGCTCTGAGGGACCCCGCAGGCCGGGTCGTCTGGTCTGCCCGGCAGACGCCGCCGCCCGGCACGGTGGAATCCGGCATCCCGTAGGACACCTCCCGGCGGGGTCAGGGGGTGTGGCGCGCCTCGAGATCAATCACCGGGCCGCCCAGATCGAAGAACTCATCCTCGTACGGGAGCAGGTCCTGCGGTTCCTCAGCCTCCCGCCCCCCGAACGGCAGGAGCGCGGACAGGACTCCGAGGCAGAGCGCTCCGGCAACGAGGGCAATCATAATCGCGAAGCTCATCACGGAACACTCAGGCGAAGCCGACGGCGGCATCAGGCCGTCGGAAGATTAAGGCCCGGTTCCCGCACGCCGCAATCGTTCATGGCCGTCCGCGCGACCGCGGATCGACCGTTCTGCACTCTGAACGGCGCCCCGCACGCCCCGAAGCGCCACGAAGCGCCACGAAGCGCCACGAAGCGCCACGGGGGCACCGCTGGCGCACCGTTGCGGGGCGCATTCGAGGATTGGACCGGCCCCGGCGCGGCTCGGGTGATTCGGATGCGGAATCACCGTGGCGTCGTGACCGCATCCTGACGGTGCTCGACCTCGTCGCGCACACCGCGGCCGGCCATGAGGATCTCGGTCATGAACGCCGCGATCGCCGCCACCGTGCAGATCAGCGCCGCGCCGAAGCAGGCGAACAGGACGGAGGCGGTCGCCGCGTCGCGCAGGGCCCCGACGAACAGGGTCAGCACCGCCAGGCCGATCAGCCCGCCTCCGAGCGAGGCCAGGACCACCGCCACGTCCAGCACGAAGGAGCGCCGCCGCAGGAAGGTCAGACGGCGGGTGAGGCGGACAGCCTCGGCGGCCGTGGCCCGGGCGGTCTCCGCCGAGAGGCTGTCGACCTTGTCGGAGATCCGGCCGAGTCGGGTCGAGAACACGTTGAGCAGCGTCGCCAGGGCCGACAGCAGGAAGGCGGGCGCGAGCGCCACCTGGATGATGTGCGCGACGCTGTCAGGCTCGGTCGCATTGAGGGAGAAGCCGAACATCAACGCGCTACGCTCGCGGACATGTCATGTCCCGGCGCGGCCGGGCATCGGTGCGGATGGAGGCGCGGGTGCGCACGGGTCCCGGGCGGAGCAGCCTACCATAGGAGCCCCTCCGCCTGCAGCCCGGCCACCAGCAGGAACAGCGCCGAGAGGAACGCGACCGCGATGTAGGGGGCCGGCGTGTCCGTCACCGAAGCCTCCCGGCGGGCGTGGGGCACAGATGCCCGATCCCGATACGGGCCGGGAGGACCGGCATCGAAGGCAGCGCGACGGGTCCCATGCGCGTCTCCTGAACTCTCCACCGATGACGAGGCCGGGCAGATAGGGCCTGATATGCGCCGGGAAAGCCGCGGCCGTTCGGCCGTGCGGCGGCCGCAGGTTCTTCCCCACAGGCCGGGCGGAGCGGGTCCGCACCGGGAGCCGGCACCGGGTCTTGCGCGAGATCTGCGGCGCCCCGGGAGATCGATCGGTCCATGGGGCCGCGGCCGGACTCACGGTCGTCCGCCCGAGATCCGGATCCGGCCGGGCCCCCTATTCGCGCGGGCGCATCCGCCGTCGGACGCCGGAAGATCAGGGCCGGGCCGGCGCGAACCCGACGGGCAACGATCCGATACGCTCCCGGACCGGAGCAGATCTCCCGCCTCGCGCAAGCGGGCAATCCGGGGGACCGATCTGGGCTGTTCGTAAATTAATGTTAACCGCTCTTCGGGTCGCAGACGGACTTGCGGGCCGCCTGCCGGTAGGCTCTAGTGAATGTCGAAGCTTCCTGGTTGGTCCTGGGAACGTTTACGAACGAACTTCAGCCCCGTCCGCACCGCGCGGCGGGGCTTTTTGTTCTCGGAAACACTCCGATACACATGGTTGAGAGCGCTTCGACCAATCCCGATCGGGATGTGCCCCAGCACACTTGGCTGTCTTGGCGGGAGGGCCCGTATCCGGGCTGTTGCGGCGACGCACTATCGCCCTGGCGCGCCCTGTCGTTCTGTCCGCCCCGCACACATCCCGCACAACGGGAGACAGAGGACCAGATGATCAAGAAGCTTCTTCTCGCGAGCGCCGCCACGGCCCTCCTGACCGGCGCCGCCTCGGCCGCCGACCTGCCGCGCCGCGCCGCCCCGCCGCCGGTCTTCACCCCCGTCCCGGTCTTCACCTGGACCGGCGCCTATTTCGGTATCAACGCCGGCTACGCCTTCGACGCCAGCAGCAACAACACCAACAGCTTCGCCGTGCCCTTCCCGTACGGCAACGGCACCACCGCCTTCTTCAACCAGCGCAACCAGGAAGGCTTCTCCGGCGGTGGCCAGGTTGGCTACAACTTCCAGTTCACCCCCGGCTCCGGCATCGTCGTCGGTATCGAGGCGGACGCCCAGTACCTCGACTTCGGTCGCAACCGGAACAACGCCTTCGTCGTCGGCCCGCTGGCTCCCGGCTACTACGTCACCGACCCGCGCGGCCTCTCCAGCCTCGACTTCTTCGGCACCGTCCGCGGCCGCATCGGTTACGCCTTCGATCGCGTGCTGTTCTACGGCACCGGCGGCTTCGCCTACGGCTCGGGCAGCGCCGACCGCTCCTTCGGCGGCTTCGCCGGCAATGACAGCTTCCGCACCGGCTACGCCGTCGGCGGCGGCATCGAGTACGCGCTCCCCACCGACTCCTTCCTGAACTTCTTCCGCTCCTCGGCCGTGACGCTCAAGGTCGAAGGCCTGTACGTCAACCTCGACCGCAACACCCGCAACCAGGGCGCGTTCGTCATCAACGCCGCCAACAACTTCCCGGTGGCGTACAACACCATTGGCCGCCGCGATGACGAGTTCGCCGTCGTCCGCGCCGGCCTGAACTACAAGTTCGGCTCGTACTGAGATCCTCGCGCGATCGCGCCCCCCGCGCCGCGGGGGGCTGCGTCCCGGCCACCGGGACAGCGCGAGGCCCTCTGAGCAGGCCGTATCCTTTCTCGACCTGAGCATCCCCAGCCCGATCAAACTGGCCGCTTGAGCCGAGGAGCGTCCCGGGAGTCATTCCCGGGACGTCTTGCCCGGGACGTCTTGCCCGGGACGTCTTGCGTCCTGGCGATGGCCCTCCGCGTCACGCCTCAGGCGTGGACCGCGTGTTCCAGTTGCGCCTTCGACATCCGCGACCGGCCAGGCACGTTCTGAGCGCGGGCCTTGCGCATGAGCTCGGCCTTTGTCGGCTCCGACCGGCTGGAGCCCTTGCCGGACGTCTTGCCCTGTCCGGCAGACCTGCCGTCCTTCCTGCCGTCCTTGCGCGCTGCGGCGGCCTTTTCGGCGGCGGCCTCCGGCTGCTTCGAGAACTGCTTGCCCTTGCGGGTATCGGCCCGCTTCTTGGCCGTGCTGGCGGCATATTCCTTGTCCGTCAGACTCTCGCGGGCCTTCTTGGGCAGGTATCGTTCACCGGTCTTGCCGCTCTCTTCGCCCGATTTCGTGCCCCATTCCTCGTCGGTCCATTGCCGGAGATGGTTGTCGGCCGTCTTCTTGCCGGCATAGCCACCGCCTTCCTTCTTGTATTCGGCGGTCGCCATCTGCGCCTTGCGCGCCGACCACTGCCCAGGCTTGCCACCCTTGTCCGATTTCGTGACTTGCGTCTTGACCTTCTCCCACAGCTTGGGGTCGGTCTTCTTCGCTGTACCCGACATCGTCGCGCCTCGTGAAAAAGATTTGGCAGACAACACGAGCCCTGCGGCTCTGTTCCTGCGGCGCGTTCACTCCCCGCGCCCCGCCCGGTACGGTCCCGCGCCCCGGCGCCCCGCGATGACATCCCCGGGGAGGGGACGCGTCTCGGAGCGGAGCGGGATCGGCCTGACGGCGGCCAGGATTGAGCGCCTTTCAAGGCGCGGGAACGGGGGCCGGAAGACGCAGCAGCCCGATCCGGCGCAAGCCCCTGCGCGCGCCCCTGCGCGAGCCGAAGGGCGTCATCGTCGGCGGCCGAGGCCCCCCATCCGCAGCGCCTCAGGAGCCGTCGATCACGCCGGTTCGGACCGGAAGTCTGCTCTCGGCAGTCGCCGCCGGAGGGTTCCGGAATGTTTGTTTCTGGACGGTTATGGCGGAGGTCAGCCCACATTCAGGCGAGACGACCATTCTATCGTGGCCTTGTGTCGGTCCCGACCGGCACAAATCGAACAGAAGGTCAGATCATGATGCACGTGAAGATGTTCGCGGCGACCGCGGCCGTCATCGGCGGCCTCGGCCTCGTCTCCGCCAGCGCGGCGCCCCTGGCACCCGCCGGAGCCGCCGCGATCACCGGCCCCGCGTCTGTCAGCACCGTCGCCTTCGGCTGTGGACCCGGCTGGGCGCCCGGCCCGTACGGGCGCTGCCGGCCGATCTACCGTCGTCCGCGCTTCTACGGCCCCCGCTGCTTCTTCCGCCCGACTCCCTGGGGCCCGCGGCGGGTCTGCCGGTACTGATCCGACGGCTCGGGATCGATCGCGGCACCGAACCGTGACGCGAGCCGCGAGCTGATCCAGGGGCAGGCGCCGTCTCCGAGGAGGCGGCCCTGCCCCTTCCCGTTGGAAGGGACGCGGACGCCCGGGATCGCGCATCCGGCCCGTGCCGCCAGGCAGGCCGGGGCCCGGCCGCAGAGCCGCGCGCCGTCGGACCGAAAGTCCTGGCGCGGGGCGGGAATAAATCCCGCCGCCCACCGGTTCCTGATCGTGTGGCACGACGCTGCGGTCTGGAGCACGAGGGTCGGGACCCCATGGCTTCGCAGGCTCTCGACGGGGCGGGCCCGGCCCGGCCGCCGACATGACGACCCTGGCGCGGGCGCGCTTCAGCCAGTTCGTCCTGCCGCGCCTCGACGAGGGTTACCGGCTCGCGCACTGGCTCACCGGAAATGCCACCGACGCCGAGGACGTGATGCAGGAGGCGTGTCTGCGCGCGTACCGGGCGATCGAGGGGTTCGCCGAAGGCAATGCCCGCGCCTGGTTCCTGACGATCGTCCGCAACACCGGCTATTCCTGGCTGCAGCGGCACCGGCCGCGGGCGGTGGTCTTCGCCGACGACCTCGCCCCCGAAGCCCGCGCCGCATTGGAGACCGGAGGCGCCCTGGCCGAGGCCCCGGAGACGCCCGAGTCGACCCTCATCGCCCGCGATGAGGCGGGGCAGCTCGCCCGGGCGGTCGGGTCCCTGCCGGTGGCCTTCCGGGAGGCGCTGATCCTGCGCGAGTACCACGGCCTCAGCTATCGGGAGATCGCCGCGGTGACCGGCGTCCCGATCGGAACCGTGATGTCGCGCCTCGGCCGCGCGCGGCAGCATCTGCTTGTACGGCTCGCGAAGGACGGGCGATGACCGACGACGAGACCCTTCAGCTCCTCAGCGCCTACGCGGACGGCGAACTGTCCCCTGGCGAAGTCCTGGCCATGGAGCGCCGTCTCGCCGCGGACCCCGCGGCGCGGGCGATGGCGGAGCGCCTCCGCGACCTCTCGCGCGCCCTGCGCGGCCCTCTGGCGGGACCGTCGGCCCCGGAGACCCTGCGGGCGGGCGTGATCGAGCAGATCGGCTTCTCCGATCCGCCCCCATCCCGCACCCGGCTCGGCTCCTGGCAGGTGCTGGCCGCGACGCTGCTCCTCGGTCTCGCCGGCGGCGCCGCGCTCGGCGCCGGGGCCGTCTATCTCGACCGCCCCGGCGGCGCCCCCGATACGGGCGCGTCCGTGCTCGCCGGCCACCTCCGCGGCCTCGCGGCGCCCCAGCCCTTCGACGTCGCCTCCTCGGACCGGCACGTGGTGAAACCCTGGTTCAACGGACGGACCACCATCGCGCCCGAGGCTCCGGACCTGTCGGACCGGGGCTTCCCGTTGATCGGCGGCCGGGTCGACATCGTCGCCGGCACCCCCGTGCCGACCCTGGTCTATCGCCGCGACCGGCACGTGATCAGCGTCACGGTGGTCTCCGCCGCCGACGGGGCTGCGGACGGCGAGGGACGGCGGGACGGGTCCACGATCGAGCGCTGGCACCTCGGCGACCTCACCTACTGGGCGGTGTCGGACCTCAACCTGCGCGACCTGCGCGCCTTCGCCGACCTGTTCCGGTCTCGGGCCGGCGGACGCCCGAGCTGAAACGGGAATAATCGGCATTTCCGACGGGTTGTTACTGATATCGGGGAGTCGATGCGGCGAGGAACCTGGCGTGATCAGTCAATCGCACATGAACATCCGCAGAACCGGGGGCATGCCGGAGGCCGGCCCGGTGCACGCGCGGCGGTCCCAGTCCGGCGGCGCCCCCACCGTCCCGGACGCGTTCGTGGTGGAGGCCGCGCTCCACCTCCTGGCGGAGCATCTCGAACAGGGGCTGGCCGTGACCGACCGGAGCGGTCGGCCCTATTTCCTGAACCGGGCTGCGCAATCCCTCATCGACCGGGGCCTTCTGCGCCTCGAGCACGGCGGCCTGCGCGGCGCGGGGCCGGAGGACAGCGCGACGCTCCGCCGCGTCATCGACCGCTGCGCCGCCGGCCAGCGCGGCGCCGCGGTGCGCCTGGACGGCCCCGACGGGACACTCCTGGTCGCCGCCTGCGCGATCCCCGGGGCCTTCCGCCCGATCGCCGAGGGCGCGGTTCTCCTGCGCCTCATCGACCCCGCGGCGCCACGCCTGCCGGATCCCGGCGTTCTGCAGGATCAGTTCGGTTTTACCCCCGCGGAGGCGGCCCTGGCCATCGACATCCTGGCGGGGAACGACCTCGCGGCGAGCGCGACGCGCCGCCAGATCACCCGGAACACGGCACGTGTGCACCTGCGTCACCTCTTCGAGAAGACGGGGACGCGCCGCCAGGCCGAGTTGATGCGCCTGCTCCTGCTCTGCCCGCAGCCGATCGCGGGTGTGTAGAGCCGTCCTCGGTTTCCCGTGCGGGACGGAGGGGCGTCGTCTGGACCGGCAGAGCCTGCCCCGTCAGGCGGCAGGCCGCAACAGGCTCGCCCCCCGGCAAACAAGTCTACTTCGACAACACGCAGTAACCTGAACAGATGATGCGAGAAAGAGACGATTCATCGACACTGATCCGGCCGAAATTGGATTAAGAACCAATTCTTTGGCACAACGGAGACCAGATCATGATCCTCTCGTTCGTTAAATACATTCGAAAAAACCGCATCGCCGCGCGAAACATTCGCATCTTATCGGCCCTCGACGACGATATGTTGAGCGATATCGGGCTCGACCGGCGCACGCTCCGCGCCTTCTGCGAGAACGGCTGTTCGCACATGCTGGCCCGGCCGGGCCAGCCGGAGGCATCCCGGACGGTCGCGCTGCCCACGACGCTCGGGATCGCCGTCCGCTGAACCGGCCAGACCCCTTCAGGCCCGCTCAGATCGCGATGCAGATCTTGCCGAAGTGGCGGTTGCTTTCCTGGTGGCGGAACGCCGCCACGAGCTCGTCGAGGGGGTAGCGGCTGTCGACCACCGGCCGCAGGCCGCAGGCTTCGATGCCGCGGACCATCTCGATCTGGTGGCGGCGGCTGCCGACCAGCACGCCCTGCAGGCGGATCTGCTTCAGGAGCGCCGGCACCAGGGGCAATTCCCCGGCCACGCCCGACAGGATGCCGATCACCGAGATGTGGCCGGCGACGCGGACGGCGGCCATGGACTGCTCCAGCGTCGCCGGACCGCCGACGTCGACGACGTGGTCGACGCCGCGCCCATCGGTCAGCCGCCGGGCGGTCTCGCCCCAGGCCGGGTCGGCGCGGTAGTTGATGACGTGGTCGGCGCCGAGCCCGCGCAGGCGCTCCAGCTTGTCGTCGTTGGACGAGGTGGCGATCACCGTGGCCCCCGCCGCCTTGGCGAATTGCAGGGCGAACAGCGACACGCCGCCGGTCCCCTGCACCAGCACGACGTCACCGCTCTTCAGGCCGGCATCGGCGTGGAGCGCGCGCCATGCGGTGAGCGCCGCGGTGGTCAGGGTCGCCGCCTCGGCGTGGTCCCAGCCCTTCGGCGCGTGGGTGAAGGCGCTGGCCGGCGCGGTGACCCGCTCCCGGGCATAGCCGTCGACCCCGTCGCCCGGCACGGTGGCGAAGCCCTCGACCCGCGGCGTGCCCTCGGTCCAGGTCGGGAAGAACGTGCTGACCACCCGGTCGCCGACCGCGAAGTCGTTCGGGCCGGGTCCCACGGCCTCGACCTCGCCGGCGCCGTCCGACATCGGGACGCGCGGCTCGCTCGGCCCCCACATCCCGCTGACCACGGCATAGTCGTGATAGTTGAGGGAACTCGCCCGCAGGCGGACGGTGATCGCGCCGGGCCCCGGCTCGGGCACCGGCCGCTCCCCGAAAGTCACCTTGTCGAAGCCGCCGCCCGGCTGGACGATGACGGCCCGGGCTGTCGATCCGGTCATGATGCACCTGTCGCTCCGCGGCCGCGGCCGCCGGGAGGCGGACACTGGCAGGCCCCACGCCCGGCGTCGAGACGACGGACGGGGACCGTCCGCCGCGGGGGCCGGGGCGGACGGCCCGCAACGGGCGCTCCGGTCCGGGACCGGCGCGCCCAGGAGCCGGGCGCAGGAGCCGGGCGCATGCCCCTCCCGCCCTTGCCGCTCCGCGACGCCAGCGGCAAGGTCGCGGATCGCATCCCGTCCGGGGAAGGAGCACAGACCGTGTCGACCGAGCGCGTCGTTCTGACCGAAAGCATAGCGCCGACGGCGTCCAGGATCTTCACGCAGGCCGGGATCGGCGACATCCGCCAGCTGCCTCGTGCCGTCAGCCCCGATGATACCCGGGATCTGGCCGACGTCACCGTCCTCGGCATCCGCTCCCGCACGCACGTCACCGCCGCGCTGCTCGACGCCCTGCCCGATCTCACCGCCATCGGCTGCTTCAGCGTCGGGACCAATCAGGTCGACCTCGAGACGGCGCGCGCCCGGGGCGTGCCCGTCTTCAACGCGCCGTTCTCGAACACGCGCAGCGTCGCCGAACTCACGATCGGCGAGATCGTGATGCTGCTCCGGCGCATCCTGCCACGCTCGATCGCCGCCCATGCCGGCGGCTGGGACAAGTCGGCCTCCGGCGCCTTCGAGGTGCGCGGCAAGACGCTGGGGATCGTCGGCTACGGAAACATCGGCGCGCAGCTCTCGAACCTCGCGGAGGCGATGGGCATGCGCGTGATCTTCTACGATCTGACCGACAAGCTGCGTCACGGGAACACCGAGCCGGCCGAGAGTTTCGACGCGCTGCTCGCCGCCAGCGACGTGGTCAGCCTGCACGTCCCGGAGACGCCGCTGACCCACGGGCTCATGGGCGCGGAGCGCATCCGCGCGATGAAGCCCGGCGCCTACCTCATCAACAACAGCCGGGGCACGGTCGTGGACCTGGACGCCCTGGCGGCGGCCCTGCGCGACGGCCATCTCGCCGGAGCCGCGATCGACGTCTTCCCGGTCGAGCCCACCTCCAACGCGGAGCGCTTCGTCTCGCCCCTGCAGGGGCTGCCGAACGTCATCCTCACCCCGCATATCGGCGGCTCGACGGAGGAGGCGCAGGATCGGATCGGCGCGGAGGTGGCCCGCAAGCTGGTCGACTACGCCCAGACCGGCTCGACGCTCGGCGCGGTGAACTTCCCGCAGGTTCAGCTGCCGCCGCGCCGGTCCGGCGCCCGCTTCCTCCACGTCCACCGGAACGTGCCCGGCGTGCTCGGGCAGATCAACGCGGTCTTCTCGGACCGGTCGCTCAACATCGACGCGCAGTACCTGCAGACGGACGGCGAGTACGGCTACGTCGTGGTGGACGCGTCGGTGGGGCCTGGCGAGGCGGACGCGGTACTCGGCGCGCTGCGGGCCATCGACGGTACGGTGCGGACGCGGCACCTCCGGCCGGCGGTGGCGTGAGGCTGACGCCGACGGCTGCCCCACCTCGTCGCCCCGTGCGGGCGACGAGGTCCACATCACTGCGACCGCTGCGCGTGCGCCTCCCACAGAGCTCGGGCTCGCCCGAGATCTGTTCCTGGCAAGCCCGCACGGGCGAGGGGACCCGCGCCCCGTCCTGAGACCCATGGGCGAGACCCGCGATCGCGTCGCCGCCCTGCAGAGGACGAGCGCGGCGCGGATCCGATCGCCCCCCGGGGTCAGTGCCGCGGCAGGGTGTGCAGCGCCGTCAGGAAGGCGTCGACCTCCGCGCGGGTGTTGTAGAAGGCCAGCGACGCCCGCACCGACTGGTCGACCCCGAACCGGCGGAGCGCCGGCAGAGCGCAGTGATGGCCCGAACGGACCGCGATGCCGCGGGCATCGAGGTGGTGGGCGACCGCCTCGTTCTCCTGGCCTTCGATCACGAAGGACATCACGCTCGCCTTCTCCCGAGCCGTGCCGATCAGGCGCAGGCCCTTCACGTCGGCAAGACCGGCCTGCGCATAGTCCAGCAGGTCGTGCTCGTAGGCGGCGATCGCCGGCAGGCCGATCCGCGCGAGGTAGTCGAGGGCCGCCCCGAGCCCCACCGCCCCGGCAATGTCGGGCGTGCCGGCCTCGAATTTTTCCGGCGCGCCCTTGTACACCGTCTTCGCGAAGGTGACGTCCTCGATCATGTGGCCGCCGCCCTGCCAGGGGGGCATCGCCGCGAGCAGGTGCGCCTTGCCGTAGAGCGCGCCGATGCCCGTCGGCCCGAACACCTTGTGGCCGGAGAAGACCAGGAAGTCGGCGTCCAGCGCCTGCACGTCGAGCGGCATGTGCGGCGCGGATTGCGCCGCATCGACCAGCACCGGCACCCCGTAGGCATGGGCGATCTGGATGATCTCCCGCACCGGGTTCACGGTGCCGAGCGCGTTGGCCACCTGCGTCACCGAGACGATCTTGGTGCGGCCCGACAGCAAGGCCGCGTATTGCTCGAAGATGATCTCGCCCCGGTCGTTGACCGGGATCACCCGGAGCGTCGCCCCGGTCTGCTGGGCCAGCATCTGCCAGGGCACGATGTTGGCGTGGTGCTCGATGGTCGAGACGATGATCTCGTCGCCCGGGCCGATCTGCGCCCGGCCGTAGGAATGGGCGACGAGGTTGATCGCCTCCGTGGTGCCGCGCAGGAAGACGATGTCGTCCTTGGAGGGCGCGTTGAGGAAGCGGCGCACCGCCTCGCGCCCGCCCTCGAACAGGTCGGTGGCGCGCGCCGCCAGGGTGTGGGCGGCGCGGTGGATGTTGGAATTGTGCCGGGCGTAGAACGCGTTCGTCGCGTCGATCACGGCTTTCGGCTTGTGGGTCGTCGCGGCGTTGTCGAGCCACACCAGCGGATGGCCGTTGACGCTCTGGTGCAGGGCCGGGAAGTCCCGGCGGATAGACGCCACGTCGAAGGGCGCCGCGACCGGGATCGACCCGTGCGAGAGCGCCCGCGGCGCGGGGCCCGGCGCGCGGCTCGGCTCGACGCGCGGCGTCGCGGGAGCCGTCCGGGCCGGGCGGGGGCCGAGGGTCAGGAAGTAATAGTCCGACAGGTTGTCGGCGGCCGGTTCGGGCGCCCGCGAGAGGCGGCCGGTCCTGCGAAAGCTCTCCTGCGCCTCGTCCACGCCCGCCTGCGACGGGTCGGCCGGGACGAGGTGCGGGGCGAGCGCATGCGCGAAGGCCTGGGCGCGGGGGTGATCCGCCGCGACCTGCCGGTGCAGTTCAGGCCCGCCCGGGAACGAGATGTCCGGCAGGGCCGGAGGCGGGCTCACCGGGTGGACCGGCGGGATCGTGGCGGTCCCGGCGAAGGCCGGGCCGGCGGGGGCGAGATTCGGCAGGCCCGGGCCGGTGAGGCCCGGGACGCCGGCCGGCGACGCGCCGAAGGCGCGGGCCCCGAGGGCGGACAGGTCGGGCTGGATCCCCGCGGGCAGCCCGGCGGCCGGTGCCGAGGGCACGCCCACGGCACCGCTCGGCAGCGGAGCGCCGCCGAACCCCTGAGGCACGCCGTCGAGCGCCTGCGGGACCTGCGGGCCCGCGGGGAGGGTGGGGGCGAAGGGCTGGCTCGCCGCCTGCCCCTGACCGTAGATCTCGCGGGCGAGGCGCCCGACGAGATCCGCGTGCGCGAGGTCGCCCGGGCTCGCTCCGGGCACCGCGAGGGCCGTCGCCTCAGGCGTAGTCATGGTAGTTGCCCAGGAGCACGTTATCGAGGCGGGCGATCGCGTCCTCGACCAGCACGGCGGCCGAGAAGTAGCGGGTCACGAGGTGCGAGGCGATCGAATGGTCGTTGGTGCCCATGTAGCGCACCGACAGGCCGGGCTCGATCTCGCCGGTCACCCCGGATTTCTGCAGGCCGACGACGCCCTGCTCGCCCTCGCCGACCCGCAGCAGCAGGATCGAGGTGGTCTGCGCGCCGGTCACCGGGTCGATGTCGATGGGCAGCTTGTCGCTCGGCACCAGCGGCACGCCGCGCCACGTGATGAACGGCGCGCCGAACAGGTGGACGACGACCGGCGGCACGCCCCGGCGGGTCGCCTCCCGGCCGAAGGCCGCGATGGCGCGGGGATGGGCCACGAAATAGGCGGGCTTCTTCCAGACCAGCGTCAGCAGCTCGTCGAGATCATCCGGGGTGGGCGGGCCGCCGCGGGTCGGGATGCGCTGGCGCGGACCGACCTCGTGGAGCAGGCCGAACTGCGAATTGTTCAGGAGTTCCCACTCCTCGCGCTCCTTCACGGCATCGACCGTGAGACGGATCTGCTCGCGGAGCTGGTCGATCTCGTTGGAGTAGAGGTCGGTCACCCGTGTGTGGGTGTTGAGGATCGTCTGGATGGTCGAGAGGTGGTACTCGCGCGGATCGACCTCGTAATCCACGAAGGTCGTGGGCAGGCGCGGCTCGCCGGTATGGACTGCCAGCAGCTCGATGCCCTGCTCGCCGTAGGAATTGGTGTGGCCCGTGAGGCGGTCGCGCTCCTCGCGGTACTGGGCGATCCTGGCGCGGATCTCCTCGCTCTCCACCGCGGCGGCGTCCAGCGTCAGGAGGGTCACCGCCGACAGGGCCTTCACGGCCGGGGCGGGCGCACGCTCGCCGGCCAAGCCGGCATCGCCGAAATAGTCGCCCTTCGTGGCCAGGCCCTGCCGCAGGCGGCCCTTGTAGGGGCCCGACAGGGTCAGCTCGACGGTGCCGTCGGCGACCACCGTGAGGCTGCGGCCGGAGGCGCCCTCCTCGTGGATCACATCGCCGGCCTTGTGCCGGCTCTCGGTGAACTGAGCCGCCAGGGCCGCGAGCTCCGCATCGCCCAGCCGGCTGAACAACGGCACGGCCCGCAGGGAGGCGGGGCGGATCACCCGGCGCTTGCCGTCTCCCTTGCCGTCTCCCTTCTCCTCGGCGGCGAGATCGATCCGGCCGGGGCGCGCCAGCACGACGGCGCGGCGGTTGACGCGGTAGACCCCGCCCGCCACGTCAACGAAGGGCAGAAGCCGGAGCAGCCAGCGCGGCGTGTTGGCCGCGTTCTGGACCGAGGTGACGGTCGCCGTCGCGAGATTGCGTGCCGCCGTGGCGCTCACGCTCAGACCCGGTCCGCTCATCGTTCGTCCTCACTCCATTCAGGGTTGCAGGCGCGCCGCATCCATCCGCAAGCAGCGGTTCGTCCCGCAGCGTATGCGGGGTCGGCGCGAGACGTCTTGATCATGACTTGATGATGATCACGGGCCGGTAGACCGCATGACCGCCAGTCGAATGATGTATCTTACAGCGATCGTACAATCCTTGTCCGCCGCTTATCCGGCCTCAGTTCTTGTTCGGCCCGACAGGATCTGGATAAGGCCCGACTCGCCCAAGGGTCAACGGAATGATTTCCCTATTTTAAGCCGATTCATAGGAATTGCACCTTTGGCATACTTGACGCAAAGGACATAGCGATCGTGCGATCGCCGGATCGAAGAATTTAGTTTCATCCCATCGGGGCGCGCGGCGCAGGCCGGGCGACTTTGTTTCACGGGAAGGATTTTCCGGCGCGCCTCAGATGCCGTCCCCGTAACCGAAGGACTGGTCCATGCTGAGCGCCGGCTCCTCGCCGACGGGCAGGCGCGAGACGACCCGGGCCGGCACGCCCGCCACGGTCGTGTGGGGCGGCACGTCCTGCAGCACCACCGCGGCGGCCGCCACCTTGGCGCCCGCGCCGACCCGGATATTGCCCAAAACCTTGGCCCCGACGCTCAGCAGCACCCCGCGCTCGATCTTGGGATGCCGGTCGCCGCTCTCCTTGCCGTTGCCGCCGAGCGTCACAGACTGGAGGATCGAGACGTCGTCGGCGATCACCGCCGTCTCGCCGATCACCACCCCGGTGGCGTGGTCGATGAACACCCCCGAGCCGATCCGGGCCGCCGGGTGGATGTCGCAGCCGAACACCTCCGAGATCCGGCTCTGGACGTGCAGCGCCAGGGTCGCCCGGCCCTGGTGCCAGAGCCAGTGGCCGACCCGGTAGGCCTCCAGCGCCGCCAGACCCTTGTAGAACAGGAACGGATCGAGGAAGCGGCGGCAGGTCGGGTCGCGCTCGCGGATCGCCACGAGGTCGCGCACCGCGTGGGCGCCCGCCTGCGGATCCGCCTCGAAGGCAGAGAGACACAGGTCGCGCATCGACAGCCGGGCGAGGTCGCCGTCCCCGAGCCGGTGCGCGAGGCGGTAGGCGAAGGCCTGGGCCAGGGAGCGCTGGTCGAGAATCGTGGCCTGGATGATGCCGGCATAGAGCGGCTCCTCGATCAGGGCCGCCTCGGCCTCGGCGCGCAGGTCCGCCCAGACCTCGGCCTCAGCCGTGCCGCGGCTCGTGACGCGCAGCGGCGGCTGGACCACGGCCATCGTGGCCCCCGCGGGGGGCAGGGCGGCGTGATGCATCGGGCGCCGCCGGTCACCGCACGGGGCGGAACAGGTCGGGCAGATAACGTTTCAGGGTGTCGTGCCCCTGGAACTTCACGTCCACGGTGGCCGGGGCGTTGCCCGGGGGGTGGATGCCCACCACACGGCCCCGGGCATGCCGCCAGATCCCCAGAATCTCCGCGAGGTCGATCCGCGCGAACACGACCTCGTCGCCCTGCATCATCCGCCCTGGGGTCATGGTGTCGGCTCTCCTTGAACGGCCGGTCGCGGCGGCCTGATTCGGCGGCCAACGGCGCCGGAACCGGGCCGGCGGCGTTGGCGGGAAGTCTTTTCCGGGCACCCCGGTCCGGCGGAGAAGGTTTCGACCGTGCGCGGGCGAAACGGGAGCATCATCTTCGCTAAGACCTTGTTATATATTGATTTTTACGCATCGCCCCTGCCTTGGCAAGCCCCGCGCGCCCGGCCTCGGGCCGGAACGGGCGTCCTCGATCGCGGCCACGATGCCGGCCCGCCCGGGCCGGACCTGAGCTTCTGCTCCAAGATGCGCCTTCGACGAACGACCTGCGCTGCAAGTCCTCGCCAATTTGGCAGCACATTCTCGGCCTCGGCCTCTAGATTGACGGTGTCGGCGCGCAGTCGACGCAGAGCCGAATGGAGGTTTGCCGTGATCGTGAGCAAGAAACGGATCGCCGGGACGACTGCGCCGTGTCTGCCGTGTTGCCGCATCCAGGACGAGGAGAGCGCACGACATCAGACACGAAAGGCGAACACCGATGCTGACCTATGACACGAGCCGGAGCACCCAGCCCGACCTGAGCGCCGAAGCGGCCGTTTCCCTCGGCCGAATCCTGACCCGGAGCGTCCGCTCCCATCCCTCCCATGAACGCGCCGCCCTCGCGAGCGCCCTCGACGACGGCCTGATGCCCGACGAGGTCGACCGGATCCTCGCCGGCCGCCGGGTGGCCGAGGCCTTCCCGATCCGCCGGGGCGAGAGCCCGGAAGCCTACGCGTCACGGGCCGTGTCCGAGATGTTCGTCGCCTACCTCCAGTAGGCGCGCCGCGTCCGGCCAAGCCGGCCTCCCCGAACACGAACGATGGACACCTGTCATGTCGGTCTTCCCCCCCGGGTGGAGGCGCCGGACGGGGACGGCTGCCTGCGCCCTCGCCCTGGCGCTGGGAGCCGCCGGCCCGGCCGCCGCGCACCCGCCGAAGGGCCGCGGCGCGGCCTCCGCGGCGTCTGCCGCCGATGGGCCGGCCGTCCCGGCCCGGCTCACGGTCGGGCCGGGCGGCCGGGACCTGCGACTCGCCGGCGATCTCACCGAGGGTGTGGCCGCACGGGTCGCGGCCCTCCTCGCCGCGCACCCGCAGATCGCGCGCCTCCATCTCACCAGCGACGGCGGCCTGGTGGAGGAGGGGGCGGCGATCGGGGCGCTCGTGGCGGCGCGGGGGCTCGCCACCTACGTCCCCGACGCCTGTGCCTCGGCCTGCACGCTGATCTTCGTCCGCGGCCGGACGCGCTACCTCGCGACCGGCGGCCGGCTCGGCTTCCACGCCCCCTACGAGATCGGGGCGCAGGGCCGGATGCGCCCAGTGGATTCCGCGCCGGAACGGGCGGCCTACCGGGCCGCCGGCCTGCCGGCGGCCTTCGTGGCGCGGGCCCTGGCGGTGCCTCCGGCCGGGATCTGGATCCCGGCCGCGGCCGAGCTGCGCGCGGCCGGCATCGTCACCGAGGTCGTCGGCCCGGACCGCTTCCCCGATTCGACCCTGGACGCGGATCCGAGCGCGGCCGGGGCCCGGGCCGCGATCCTGCGAACCCTGCCGATCCTGCAGCAGGCCGACGCGGCGGGGCTCGACCCGATCACCCGGTGGTACAGGGACGGCTACGCCGCCGGCCGACCCGAGGCGGAGGCCGCGGCAGGCCTGAGGCGGATGGCCGCCAGCTACCTGCAGCGGCGCTTCCGGGCGGCCGATGACGGGGTCGTCCGGGCCCTGGGACACCGGATCCTGGCGATGATGCGAAGTGCCGGATCGCAGGATACGGCCGCCTGCGGCATCCTCGCGGCCGGCGACCTCGTGGCGCTCGATGCGCGGCTGCGGGCCGAGCGGCCGGCGTCGCGCGGGCTCGCACCGCTCCTCGCCCGGACGCAGGCGGGGCGGCCGGACGATGCGGAGGCGGCAGCCCCGGACGCCGCCCGGTCGGCGGATTGCGCCGCCCGGATCGCCGGCACGCGGCGCGCCCTCGGCCTGCCGCCCCACGCGGCGGCCGCCGCGCTGCGGGCGCTGTTCCTCGCCGCGCCGCAGCAGATCCTGGCGAACGGCGCCGGGCCGTAGCGGCCCGCCCCCTCTCGACACGCCGCGCAGGCGCCTATCTTCGCATCCGCCGCCAAACCTCAGGCAGCCTGGTCGGAAACGGGAGTCGATGGATGCCGGATTATCGCCTGCGCGGGGCGGTTCGTGGCGCGGACGGGGAGATCGGCGCGCCGCGCCTCGACGAGATGCTCACAGCCGCGGACGCGAAGGAAGCGGTACGCCTCGCCAACAGACGCTCACTGACGATCGAGGACGATGCGGTGAATGCCCTGTGGCTGGTCGACGCGAACGGGACCATGCTCTGGTCCCTGCGCCGGGCCGATCTGGAATCCTGACGCAGTCCCCACGGAAGGCCGGAGCCGTCAGGCCGGCGCGTGGCGGCGCGCCTCGGGCGGCGCCGCCGCCTCGGGGCGCTCGGCCCCCCCGAGATACAGGGACCGGACATCGTCCCGCGCCCGCAGGGACGCGGCACTGCCGGCCAGCGCGCTGCGTCCGTTCTCCAGCACGACGGCGTGGTGGGCGTGGCGCAGGGCGAGACGGACATTCTGCTCGGCCACCAGCAGGGTCAGGCCCTCGGCCCGGTTCAGGCCGGCGAGCACCCGGTAGATCTCCTCCACCACCCGGGGCGCGAGCCCCATGGACGGCTCGTCGAGGACGAGCAGCCGGGGCCGTCCCATCAGGGCCCGGCCGATCGCCGCCATCTGCTGCTCGCCGCCCGAAAGGAGGCCGGCGGCGACCTCCCGCTTCGCGGCGAGGCGCGGGAACAGGCCGTAGACCCGCTCCAGGTCGGCGCGCACGTCGCTGCGGCCCGAGCCGCGCCCGAGGCCGCCCGCGACGAGATTCTCCTGGACGCTCAGTCCCCGGAAGCAGTGACGGCCCTCCAGCACGCCCACGAGCCCGGCGCGGACGAGGGCGTCGGTCCGGGTCCGCGTCACGTCGCGTCCGTCATAGGCGAGGCGCCCGGCCGTGACCTGGCCGCGCAGGGCCGGCAGCAGGTTCGACACCGCCCGCAGCAGGGTCGTCTTGCCGGCGCCGTTGGCGCCGACCAGGGCGACGATCTCCCCCGCCCGGACCGCGAGGTCGACGCCGTGCAGGGCGTGCACCGCCCCGCCGTAGACGACCTCCAGGGCCTCGACCTGCAGGAGGGTCGGCGCGGCGCTCATCGGGCGCTCACCGGGCCGCCGCGGCGGCCTGCTTGCCGGCCGCGTCCGCGGCCTCCTCCGCCGCGCAGTCGCGCGGGGTGAGGCCGTGCTCCTTGGCGTAGGCGGTCGCGGAGGCCTCGATGATCGGGCGCAGGCTCGCCCAGTCGGGGGCGATCCAGTCGGACACCACAGTCCACTTCGCCCCGTCCCATTGCTGGAAGGTGACGCGGCCCTCGCCCTCGTGGTTGGCGCAGGTGACGTTGATCGAGTGGAACAGGCCCTTGGCGCCGAGCGCCGCCACCCGGGCCTCGTCGAGGCGCAGGTGCTCGAAGCCCCAGCGCACCTCGTCGCCGGTGAGCGTGCGCGCACCGAACTTGCCTTGCGCGATCCGCACCGCCTCGACGTTGAGGATGCCGTTCAGCACCCCGAGATTGTGGTAGACGCTGCCGATCCGCTTCCTGTCGGCGAGGTTGCCGTTACCGGCCCCGTAGACCTTGCCGACGACCTCCTGGATCACCGGATAGGCGGTCCCCGAGGCCTGGGTGGTGATGGCGACGTAGCCCTTGGCGGCGTCGCCTGCCGGGATCACGTCCTCCTCCGAGTTCGACCAGACATTGCCGACGATGCGGTCGGCCGGGAAGCCGGTCTTCTGGGCGGTCTTGAGGGCCACCGGGTTCATCACGCCCCAGCCGCGCAGCACCACGAAATCGGGCCGCAGGCGCCGGATCGTCAGCCATTGCGACTGCTGCTCGTTGCCGGGATGGGGCACCTCGATCTGCGCGACCGTGAAGCCGTACCGCTCGGCGAGCTGCGCGTAGATCGGGATCGTCTCCTTGCCGTAGGGCGAGCCATGGTAGAGTACCGCGATGGTCTTGCCCTTGAGCTTGTCGAGGCCGCCCGCGCGGGTGCCGAGATACTGGATGATGCCGCTCGTCTCGCTGTAGGGGTTGAGCAGCAGCGGGAAGACGTAGGGAAAGACGCGCCCGTCGGTGGAATCGGTGCGGCCGTGGTTGATCGTGACCAGCGGCACCCTGTCGGCGGTGATGCGGTCGATCATCGCGTAGGCGATGCCCACCGAGAGCGGGTTCCAGGCGGCGATGCCGGGCCGGGACTTCAGCCGCTCGTAGACCTCGACCCCGCGCTCGACCTCGTACTGGGTCTCGCCCTCGCTCCAGGTGAGCTTGACGCCGTTCACGCCGCCGTCCCGGGCGTTGATCAGATTGAGATAGTCGATGAAGCCGCCGAAGAAGCCGGTCCCACCGGCCGCGTAGGGGCCGACCCGGTAGCTCTGGAGCGGGAAATACTGCTCGTCGGCCCATCCGGCGCGCGGCGCGGCGGCGGCGAGCATCACGGTGCCGGCGAGGAGCGCGGCGCGGAGGCGGGTCGTCAGGGGCATGGTCGTCCTGGGGTTGGTCAGACGGGGAGGGGATCAGGCGGCGCGGCGGCCGAGGCGGCGGCCGGCCCGGTCGAGGAGGGCGGCGAGGCCCGCGGGCTCGCGGATCAGCACGGCCACGATCAGGGCGCCGAGGACGATGCGCTGGACCATCTCCAGGGTGCCGGAATCGAAGCCGTCGCCGAGGAGCGCCGCGCCGAGGCGGGCCAGCAGCAGGGGCAGCACCACGATGAAGCCCGCGCCCAGGAAGGCGCCGCGCAGGGTGCCCAGGCCGCCGATGATGACGATGAACAGGATCTGGAAGGAGCGGTCGAGGTTGAACCCCGCCGGCTCGACGGTGCGCAGATACGCGAAGGCCCACAGCGCCCCGGCGATCCCGATCACGAAGGACGAGGCCGCGAAGGCCAGGAGCTTGGTCCGGGCGACCTTCACGCCGACGAGGCGGGCGGCGGTCTCGTTGTCGCGGATCGCCACGAGGTTGCGGCCCGTGGGGGAGCTAACGAGCCTCCACGCGACGAGGGTCAGCAGCGTGACCACCGTGAGCGAGACCAGGTAGCGCCCGCGCGGATCGTCGAAGGACAGGCCGGCCACCACCAGTCGGGGAGCGGTGATGACGCCCGAGGGGCTGTCGTCGGAGATCCAGCCGATCCGGTTCAGCGCCCAGGCGACGAAGAACTGCACGGCGAGCGTCGAGACCGCGAGGTAGAAGCCCCGCAGGCGCAGGGCCGGCAGCCCCGCCGCCAGCCCGGCGAGCGCCGCCACGAAGCCGGCGAGCAGGAGTGACGCCGGGAGCGGCAGACCGGGCAGGCGCAGCGACAGGTTGAAGGCCGCGTAGGCCCCGACCGCCATGAAGGCGGCCGAGCCGAGGGAGAGCAGCCCGGCATAGCCGGTGAGCAGGTTGAGCCCGAGGCCGGCCAGCGCCAGGGCCAGGAACGGCGTCAGCAGCGCCTCGAACAGGTAGCTCGTGCCGGTGAGCGGCACGATCCCGTAGGCCAGGACCAGCAGGGCGCCGAGGCCGAGGGCTCCGGCGGGCAGGTGGGGGCGCGGCGCGGCGCGGGGGAGGGCGTCCATGGCGTCTTCAGACCCGCTCGACGGCGCGCAGGCCGAACAGGCCCGACGGCCGGACCAGCAGGAAGCCCAGCGCCGCCACGTAGGCGATCCAGCCCTCGATGCCGCCGCCGATGACGGGCCCGAGATAGACCTCCGACACCTTCTCCACCGCACCGACGATCAGCCCGGCCACGATCGCCCCGGCGATGGAATCGAAGCCGCCGAGCACGAGCACCGGCAGGGCCTTCAGCACCACCAGCGACAGGGAGAACTGCACGCCGAGCCGCGCGCCCCAGAGCAGCCCCGCCACCAGCGCGACGATCCCGGCGGCGATCCAGACCGCCGACCAGATCCGGGGCAGGCGCAGGCCGGTGTTGAGGGCGGCCAGCGGATCGTCCGCCACCGCCCGGAAGGCGAGGCCGGTGCGGGTGTAGCGGAAGAAGGCGGAGAGGAGCGCCACCATCAGGCCGGCGGTCGCGGCGGCGAACAGGTCGAACCGGCTCACCAGCACGCCGCCGAGATCGATCGGCGTGTCGTCGATGCCGAGGTCGAGCCCGTGGACCTGGGTGCCCCAGGCGAGCTGGGCCGCGCCCTCGATCACGTAGGCGACGCCCAGCGTCGCCATGAACAGGGTGATCGGCGGCTGGTTGACCAGCGGCCGCAGCACCGTCCGCTCCACCGCGAGGCCGACCACCACCATCGCGGCGAGGGTCGCGGCGAGCGCTGCGGGAAAGGGCAGGCCGCGCTCGGTGAGGCTCACGAAGGTGAGGGCGGCGAACAGCACCATCGCGCCCTGCGCGAAGTTCAGCACGCCCGAGGTCTTGTAGATCAGCACGAAGCCGATCGCCACGAGGGCGTACATCACGCCCGACAGGAGGCCGCCGACCACGACCTCGATCAGGAAGGCGAGATCCGGGCTCATGCGGCGGCCGCGCCCGTGTCGGCATCCCCGTCCGCATCCCCGTCCGCGAGTCCCAGATAGGCGGCGATGACCGCCGGGTCCGCCTGCACCTCCGCCGGCGTGCCGGTGGCGATGCGGCGGCCGTGGTCGAGCACGGTCACCCGGTCGGAGAGGCGCATGACGACGCCGATATCGTGCTCGATCAGGACGATCGCGGCCCCGGACGTCTCCCGCGCCGCCCGGATGAAGCCGGTCATCTCGGCCTTCTCGGTCGCCGTCATGCCGGCCATCGGCTCGTCGAGGAGCAGGAGTCGCGGCCGGGCCACCAGGGCCCGGCCGAGTTCGACCCGCTTCTGGAGCCCGTAGGGAAGGCTGCCCGCCGGACGGTCGGCCACGGCTCCGAGGCCGAGGCGGCCGATCACGGCCTCGGCGGCGTCGCGGTGCGCCCGCGCCTCCCGCCGGGCCGACGGCAGGCCCAGGATCTGGGCCCCGAGCCCGGCGCGCCGCGCCGCCGCGAGCCCCGCCAGGACGTTGTCGCGGACGCTCAGGCCCGTGAACAGGGCGAGGTTCTGGAAGGTCCGGGCCACGCCCAGTGCGGCGAGCCGCCCGGCCGGCACCCGGGCAAAGGATTCCACGCCGATCCGCACCCGCCCGGCCTGAGGCGCATAGAGGCCGGTGATCGCGTTGATCAGCGAGGATTTGCCGGCGCCGTTCGGCCCGATCACCGCATGGATCTCGCCGGCCCCGACCGCGAGGTCGATCTCCGCGAAGGCCACCGTGCCGCCGAAGGCGAGGGACAGCCCCTCGACCGACAGGACCCGTCCCGCCCGGTCCCGATGCGGGCTCCCGCCGGGGGCGGGGACGGCAGCCGGGCGGGGGGCTGGCCCCGGGAGGAGGGGCCGATTGCCGTCCCGTCCCGTTCGAACGAGGCGCAGCGCAGGCTGCATGATCCGGATTCCGTTCAGGACAGGCCGCCCGCTTCGGCGCGAACCGGCGGCACCCGTTGAGAGAAGACGAGACGCAAGACGATGATCCGTCCCGGGAGGACAGTTCGACGCTCCTGCTGTTCAAATCCTGCTGCTCAGCGCGGATGAAGTCAAAAGCACAGTCTTTCCAATTTCAGGACGACACGCGAACATTCTCCCGCCGGGGAGCGGCGGCACGAGATCGCCTCCATCGTCGCGCCGACGGGCCGCACGGGACGGCCAGATCTTGCCCTGCCGGCGCGGCGACAGAGCCCGAACGCCGGCGGATCGGCCCGGCAGCAGGGACGGAAAGACACCTTGTGGTAGCATAAACTAATCCATGTAAGTATTCATGCGCGGAAACAAAATGTAGGGTTGCACGCTCAGGCCGTTGCGGAGATGCAGCCATGCCAAGCCCGCTCGCGCACAAGCTCAATTGCTACGTCCGGCTCTCGGAAGACGACCGGATGTGCTTGGCCGACGCCATGGGCCCGAGCCGCATGGTCGCCCCGCGCACCGACATCATCCACGAGGGCGACGATCCCCGCGCCATCAACGTGATCCTCGACGGCTGGGCCTGCCGGTACCGGCAGTTCGCCAACGGGCGCCGCCAGATCGTCTCGCTCCTGCTTCCGGGGGATCCGTGCGATCCGCATGTGTTCCTCCTCGACGAGATGGATCACACGATCGGGGCGATCACGCCCGTGCTCCTCGGCCAGATCTCCGGCACCGCGATGCGGGATCTGACCGCCCGCAGCCCGCGGCTCGACCTGGCCTTCCATCGCGAGAGCCTGGCCACCGCGGCGATCCAGCGCGAGTGGACCGTCAGCCTCGGCAGCCGGACCGGCATCGAGCGCCTCGCCCACCTGTTCTGCGAGCTGCATGCGCGGCTGACGGCGATCGGGCTGGCGGACGGCAATACCTGCGCGATGCCGATGACGCAGAACGATCTCGGCGACGCCATGGGCCAGACCAGCGTGCACATCAATCGGACGCTTCAGGAGCTGCGCGGCCTGGGGTTGATCACCCTGCGCAGCCGGCGCCTGACCATCCACGACCCGGCGGCGCTCGCCCGGCTCGCGCATTTCGACGCCGCCTATCTGCACCGCACGGAGGTCGACCGCATCGTCGCATGCTGAACCCTGCCGGCCCCGTGGCGATTGAGGCAGGTTGAACGACATCCGGAGTGGCCCGGCATGACAGACCCTCGCGACCCGGCGGAGCGACTCTCGGCTCTGGAGGCCGACAACGCACGCCTGCGCCGGCTGCTCGACGAAGCCGGCCTTCCGGACAGCCTGCGCCACGGGATGCGCAACACGATGGCGATGCTGCGCACGGTCATGCACCGGTCCGCCGAGAGCGCCGCGGATGTCGAGAGCTACGTGGCGCATCTCGACGGACGGTTCGGCGCGATCATGCGCGTGCAGGCCGCGACGGACGCGTTCGGCGATGCCGACCTGCACACCCTGATCTCCGACGAGTTGATGTTCCACCTCGCGCGGGAAGGGGAGCAGGCGACCCTCGCCGGCCCGCGGGTCCGCCTCCGCCCCAAGACCGCCCAGGTTCTTGCGCTGGCCCTGCACGAACTGACCAGCAACGCGGTGGAGCACGGATCCCTGGCGCTCCCGCAGGGCCGGATCCGCGCCACGTGGCGGGTGAACCTGGAGGTCGAGCCGCCTGTCCTCAGCCTCGCCTGGGCCGAGACCGGCGGCAGCGGGATCACGGCCCCGTGCCGGCGCGGCTTCGGCACGGACGTGCTGACGGAGATGCTGGCCTACGAGCTCGGCGCGGCGGTCGATCTGCACTTTGCGCCGGATGGGCTGCGCTGCGCGATCCGCGTGCCGCTCACCGCCCGGATCGGGCGCCACGTCGCCGAGGATCCCGAGACGGCGTGGGACGGCGACAGCCGGTGAGATCCGGGCCCGGGAGGACGATGCGGGCCCCCACCGGCCCCGGCGGCGCTCACGGTCCCGACGCCGCCCGCACCTGGCCGGTCATCTGGGGGAGCGCGCCGAGCGCCTCCGGGGTCTGGGTCGATCCGGGCAGGAGGAGGTAATCCGGCGTGAAGCCGGAAAAGTCCTGCAGTCGCTTCAGGTTCGGCACGCGCACGCTCTTGCGTCCGCTCTCGATCAGTCCGGCCCTGCGCAGATCCGAGAGGACCCGCGAGAGGTGGACGTTCGAGAGCCCCGCCGTGTCGGCCAGTTCCGACTGCGCCAGCGGCAGGCGGTAGTCGGGCTCCAGGCCGAGGCCGACGGCATTCAGGCGGGCGAAGAGTTCGCAGATGATATGGGCGACCTGCCGGTCGGCGGACCGGCGCCCCACCCCGACCAGCCATTCCTGGAGCACGGCTTCGTCGACCAGAACCGACCACCACAGGGCGCGGTAGATGTTGGGCCGGCGGGCGGCGAGCTCCTTGATCGTCCGGTAGGGCACGGAGGCGACGGTGCAGGGCGTCAGCGTCGCCACGGAGTGGATCGCCCGGTTCAGGAGGGAGGCGTGCAGGTCGCAGCCGTCGCCGGGCACCAGATAGGCGAGGATCGATCGCCCCCCGTCGGGCACGAGCTTGTAGCGGCAGGCAAATCCCTGAAGGATCACGTAGGCGGCGTCGGGCCGCTCGCCTTCCGAGACCAAGTCGCGCCCCGCCTCGACCTGCGCGGTCGCGCTGGTCGCAGCGTCCAGCGCGGCCATGTCGGCCTCATCCAGGTCTGCGCGCAGCGCCAGCTTGCGAAGGAAGGGGTTCAAGGGATGTTCCGGAAGGACCGCGCCGCGTCACGAGCCGCGCCAGCGTAAACGCGCGACCGCCTATTCCTACTCCCTCGGGTCATCACATCACCGTCTCGTCCGGCCCCGGATGCCGACGGCCTCGATCCGCCGGACCATTGAACGGCCGGGCATACCGCTGCCCGGATGCGGCGTTCAGCAGAACCGGGCAAGAGCCGGACCGTTTGGGATCCACAGCCTGCGCCGGGACGAGCCACGCGACGGGAAGGCCGTGCAGACCCGCCCGTCAGGCCCAGGCTCGGCCGGATCGCGCGGGTGAGCCCGGCGCATCAGGAAAGCCGAAGCGTGCGCAGGACGGTGCCGGCCCCGTCGTGGATCTCCATGCGCCAGCCCTCCCCGGCGTCCGGCAGATCGCCGGCGCGCCGGAACTCCTCGATCAGCACCAGCGCTTCCGCTTCCGCTTGCGCGATCGACGCGGCCAGGACGCCCACCTCGTCCTCGATCGTCTCGCCGTCGCTGCTCAGGCGAAAATAGTAGCGCTCTGCCATATCATCCTTCTGCACAGGCCCGGACCCGATTTCGACCCGCCCGCGGGCTGCCGCCCGTCGGGCGACGCGTCCGCGCGCCGCGGGTTGAGGTAAGTGGCATCGATCCGCGCCCGATCAACGTGTCGGCGAAAACCCGATGGCAGATGCCCACCGGTTGATCCCGCCGCCGCCCGAAGCAGCATGAAGCTGCCGGTCTCGCGGGCGAAACGCCGCCCATCTGTGCGCCGCTCCGGCCGGGCCGCCGCGCGATGAGGCATGCCTAAATATGTGGCATACGATTTGCGAAGCCCCGAACCGTCGCAAGGAAGACGACGCAGGGGACCGCCATGAAGGCATTTGGAACTTGGGCTTCGGCCGCCGCGCTGGCCGCCGGGCTCGCGATGGGCGCCCTGGGGGCAAGCCCCGCGCGGGCTCAGGAGACCATCAAGGTCGGCATCCTGCACTCGCTGTCGGGCACGATGGCGATCTCGGAGACCACCCTCAAGGACGCGATGCTGATGCTCATCGCCGAGCAGAACGCCAAGGGCGGCGTGCTCGGCAAGAAGCTGGAGCCGGTGGTGGTCGACCCGGCCTCGAACTGGCCGCTCTTCGCCGAGAAGGCCCGCGAGCTGATCAGCAAGGACAAGGTCGCGGCCGTGTTCGGCTGCTGGACCAGCGTGTCGCGCAAGTCGGTGCTGCCGGTGTTCAAGGAACTCGACAACATCCTGTTCTACCCCGTCCAGTACGAGGGCGAGGAGAGCGAGCGGAACGTATTCTACACCGGCGCCGCCCCGAACCAGCAGGCGATCCCGGCCGTCGACTACCTGATGTCGGAGGATGGCGGCGGCGCCAAGCGCTGGGTGCTGGAGGGGACCGACTACGTCTACCCCCGCACCACCAACAAGATCCTCGAAGCCTATCTCAAGTCCAAGGGCGTCAAGGACGAGGACATCCTGATCAACTACACGCCGTTCGGCTTCTCGGACTGGCAGACCGAGGTGTCGAAGATCAAGGCCTTCGGCTCGGCCGGCAAGAAGACCGCCGTGGTCTCGACCATCAACGGCGACGCCAACGTGCCGTTCTACAAGGAGCTCGGCAACCAGGGCATCAAGGCCACCGACATCCCGGTCGTCGCCTTCTCGGTGGGCGAGGAGGAGCTCGCCGGCATCGACGCCAAGCCGCTGGTCGGCCACCTCGCCGCCTGGAACTACTTCGAATCGATCAAGACCCCGGAGAACGAGGCCTTCATCAAGAAGTGGCAGGCGTTCAAGAAGAACCCCAAGGCCGTCACCAACGACCCGATGGAGGCCCACTATATCGGCTTCAACATGTGGGTGAAGGCGGTCGAGAAGGCCGGCACCACCGACCCCGACAAGGTGATCGACGCCCTGCCGGGCATCGAGCAGAAGAACCTCACCGGCGGCACCGCCACGATGCTGCCGAACCACCACATCACCAAGCCGGTCTTCATCGGCGAGATCGAGGCGAACGGCCAGTTCGACGTGGTCTGGAAGACCGACACGCTGATCCCCGGCGAGGCGTGGTCGAAGCAGCTCGAGGGCTCGAAGGACCTCGAGGCCGACTGGGTCAAGCTCAAGTGCGGCAACTACAACACCAAGACCAAGACCTGCGGCGGCGCCTGAGGGGCGCTCCCGCTGAACGGAGGTGCCGGACCTCCAGTTCGGTCCGGCACCTTCGGATCGCGGTGAGGCGCGGGTCCCCTCTCCCGTGCGGGAGAGGGACAGGGTGAGGGATCGGGTCCTTCCGGACAGCGCGCACCCCTCACCCCAACCCTCTCCCGTACGGGAGAGGGGGCCTGTCGCGCCTCGCATCGACCGATCCGTGCAGACCGCGGCCGCCCGTTGGCGAACTCAGGTGCCGCACGCGTCCCCGTCCCGCTTCCCAGGCGCAACGAAAGTCTCGATGCTCCGTCTCCTCACCCTCCTCGTCCTGCTGCTGGCCGCCCCCGCGCTGGCCCAGGCGCCCGATCCCTACGGCCAGCTCGCCGGGGACGGCTATACCGAGATCGAGGCGGGCGTCTCCGGCCTCGCCGCCAGCGGCGACCCGCGCGCGGACGCGATCCTGTCGGCCCTGTCGGACGGACGGCTGCTGGTGCGCCCCGCCGACAGGACCCTGCTGATCCGGCAGGGCGGCACTCTGGTCGACGCCCGGACCGGCGCCGCCGCCGCCGACAGTCCCGACCTCAAGCCCGTGCGCGCCAACAACCGGGTCCGCCGGGCGATCGAGGCCGCCCGCGGGCAGCTCGACCTCGCGAGCCCCGATCCGGGAAAGCGGCGCATCGCCGCCGACGCGGTGTTCAAGGCAAGGGACGCGGCGGCCCTGCCGGCCCTCGACGCCGCCCTGGCGCGCGAGACCAGCGCGCCCGTCCGGCAGGCGCTGACCGAGGCCCGCGCCGCCGTGCTGCTCGCCAGGCCCGGCACCGCGGAGACCGACCGGATTGCCGCAATTCCCGCCATCCAGGCCCGGGGCGATGGCGACGCGATGGGCATCCTGCGCGGTCTGGCGGCGGATTCGAGCGAGGCGGTGCGCAATGCCGCCGCCCGGGGCATCGCGGCGATCGAGACGCGGCTCGCGATCCTCGGGGCCCTCCAGAACGTCTGGTACGGGATCTCGCTGGGCTCGGTCCTGCTGCTCGCCGCCATCGGACTCGCCATCACCTTCGGGGTGATGGGCGTGATCAACATGGCCCACGGCGAGATGGTGATGCTCGGCGCCTACACGACCTATGGCGTGCAGGAGCTGATCCGCACCCAGGCGCCGTCCCTGTTCGGCTGGTCGCTGGCGATCAGCATCCCCTGCGCGTTCCTGGTCGCCGGCCTCGTCGGCGTGCTGATCGAGCGGTTCATCATCCGCTTCCTCTACGGGCGCCCGCTGGAGACGCTGCTCGCCACCTTCGGGGTCAGCCTCGCGCTCCAGCAGGGCGTGCGCTCGATCTTCGGTCCGACCAACCGCGAGGTCGGCGCCCCCGCCTTCATGAGCGGCGCCTTCGATTTCTACGGCCTGTCGATCACCTGGGGCCGGATGTGGATCATCGCGTTCGCGCTGGCCGTGTTCCTGGGCCTGCTGTTCGTGCTCAGAAGAACGTCGTTCGGCCTGAAGACCCGGGCGGTCACCCAGAACCGGCGCATGGCCGCCGCCATGGGCATCCGCACCCCCTACGTCGATGCCCTGACCTTCGGGCTCGGCTCCGGCATCGCCGGCATCGCCGGGGTGGCGCTGTCGCAGATCGACAACGTCTCGCCCAATCTCGGCCAGGGCTACATCATCGACTCGTTCCTCGTGGTCGTGTTCGGCGGCGTCGGCAACCTCTGGGGGACGCTGGTGGCGGCGCTGACACTCGGCGTCGTCAACAAGCTCGCCGAGCCGTATGTCGGCGCGGTGCTCGCCAAGATCGGCCTCCTGGTCTTCATCATCCTGTTCATCCAGAAGCGCCCGCGCGGCCTGTTCGCGCTCAAGGGCCGGGCGGTGGAATCGTGAGCCCCATGCCGTCCCGCCCCCCTCTCATCGACCTGAAGGGCTGGATCTTCCTCGCCGTCCTGGCCGCCTTCTGCGGCGCCGTGCCGGTGCTGAACCTCGCGGTGCCGGAGGGCTCCGGCCTGCACCTGCCGACCTACCTCGTCTCGCTGTTCGGCAAGTACCTCGCCTACGCGCTGCTCGCGGTGAGCCTCGACCTCGTCTGGGGCTATTGCGGCATCCTCTCGCTCGGCCACGGGGCGTTCTTCGCGCTGGGCGGCTACGCGATGGGCATGTACCTGATGCGCCAGATCGGCTCCCGGGGCGTCTACGGCAACCCGGTCTTGCCCGACTTCATGGTGTTCCTGAACTACAAGGCCCTGCCCTGGTACTGGCTGGGCTTCGACCACTTCGCCTTCGCGGCCCTGATGGTGCTGCTGGTGCCGGGGCTGCTCGCCTTCGTGTTCGGCTGGCTCGCCTTCCGGTCGCGGGTCACGGGCGTCTACCTGTCGATCATCACACAGGCGCTGACCTACGCGCTGATGCTCGCCTTCTTCCGCAACGACATGGGCCTCGGCGGCAACAACGGCCTCACGGACTTCAAGGATCTTCTGGGATTTTCCGTCCAGTCCCAAAACTTCCGCGTCGGCATCTTCGTGGCGACCGGCGTGGCCTTGGCTTCGGGCTACCTGATCGCCCGGGTCATGACGGTCTCGGCGTATGGAAAGATCCTGATCGCCGTGCGCGATGCCGAGAGCCGCACGCGCTTCCTCGGCTACCGGCCGGAGCACTTCAAGACGCTGGCCTTCACGGTCTCGGCCATGATGGCGGGCGTCGCCGGCGCCCTCTACGTGCCGCAGGTCGGCATCATCAACCCGGGGGAGTTCGCCCCCACCAACTCCATCGAGACGGTGATCTGGGTGGCGGTGGGCGGGCGCGGCACGCTGGTCGGCGCAGCTCTGGGCGCCGTGCTGGTCAACTACGCCAAGACCGTGCTCACCGGCGCGATGCCCGACGCGTGGCTGTTCGCGCTGGGCGGCCTGTTCGTGGTCGTGACGCTGTTCCTGCCGCGCGGCCTCGTCGGCACCGCGATCGAGCGTCTCGGCTCCCGGCGCGCCGCCGCCACGCTGCCGCCGGAGCCCGACATCGCCCCGAAACTCGCCGAAGAAGGGCAGGGCTCGTGAGCACCGACCTCGTTGAGCGCCCGGACGCCCGGGGTCCCGCCAACCGGAAGCGGGAGACGGACGCGCTCCTCTACCTCGACGACCTGCGGGTCACCTTCGACGGCTACAAGGCCCTGCGCGGCCTGTCGCTGACCCTGGCCCGCGGCGAGTTGCGGGCGATCATCGGGCCGAACGGCGCCGGCAAGACCACCATGATGGACTGCATCACCGGCAAGACCCGGCCGGACAGCGGCATCGCGCTGTTCGACGGCACCCATGACCTGCTCAGGAGCGACGAGCCGGCGATCGCCGACCTCGGCATCGGCCGCAAGTTCCAGAAGCCGACCGTGTTCGAGAGCCACACGGTCGCCGACAACATCCTCCTCGCCCTCAAAGGCCCCCGCGCGGCCTTCGCTTCCCTGTTCGGCTGGCGCAACCGGGTGGAGGCCGCGCGGATCGACGCCCTCTTGGAGACCGTCGGCCTGCTGGCCCACCGGGGCCGCCCGGCCGCCGATCTCAGCCACGGCCAGAAGCAGTGGCTGGAGATCGGCATGCTCCTCGCCCAGGATCCCAAGCTCCTGCTGGTCGACGAGCCGGTGGCCGGCATGACCGACGCCGAGACCGCCGAGACCGCCCGGCTGCTCCGGCGGATCGCGGGCGAGCACGCCGTCCTCGTGGTGGAGCACGACATGCACTTCGTCCGCGACCTCGGCTGCCGGGTCACCTGCCTGCACGAGGGCGCAGTGCTGGCCGAGGGTTCGATCGACGCGGTCTCGGCCGACCCGCGGGTGGTCGAAGTCTATCTGGGACGATGACCATGCTCAGTGTCGAAGGCATCGACCTCTATTACGGCGCCGCCCAGGCGCTCCGCGGCGTCTCCCTGACGGCCGAGGCCGGGCGGGTGACGACGGTGCTCGGCCGCAACGGCGTGGGCAAGACCTCGCTGATGCGGGCGATCGTCGGCCAGCAGCCGGTGCGCTCCGGCGCGATCCGGCTCGACGGCCGTCCCATTCAGAACCTCGCCCCCTACGACCGGGCGCGGGCCGGGATCGCCTTCGTGCCCCAGGGCCGCGAGATCTTCCCGCTGCTCACCGTCAAGGAGAACCTGGAGACCGGCTTCGCGCCGCTGAAGCGCCGCGACCGCCACATCCCGGGGGAGATCTACGACCTGTTCCCGGTGCTCAAGGACATGCTGCACCGGCGCGGCGGCGATCTCTCGGGGGGCCAGCAGCAGCAGCTCGCCATCGCCCGGGCGCTGGTGACCCGGCCGAAGCTCCTCGTGCTCGACGAGCCCACGGAGGGCATCCAGCCCTCGATCATCAAGGATATCGGCCGGGCGATCACCTATCTCCGGTCCAAGGGCGAGATGGCGATCGTGCTGGTCGAGCAGTATTTCGCGTGGGCGCGCGACCTCTGCGATTCCTACGCGGTGATGGATCGCGGGCAGGTGGTGCTGGCCGGCCCCCGGGCCGGGATGGTGGAGGCCGACGTGCTCCGGTGGATGTCGGTGTAGGGCGCGCCGGTCGCCACGCCCCTGCCGGTGCTGCGCCGGAGGCACTTGGGAATCCGGCCCTCCGATCCGATTATTTGGACGGATGTTCAGCAATCAGACGATGGGCAACCGGAAAATCGGTCACGAAATCTGTGTTCACCGCCTCGTTCGGCCAAGGTTAAACCACAATTTGGGTTCGCCATGGGGGTCAACCACGGGGGCGCCCATGACGATCCTGGATCCGATCACCGGCGAGCTGGTCACCATCTCCCTACCAAGGCCGCGTCCGCAGACCGGTCCGCGCTGACAGGCGGTGGGGCCTCATGACGAACGCGACCGATCGAAGAACCGGACGCCGCGGCGGTCGTAGCGGCCGCCCCCAGATCCGGACGATGCCGCCGGGCCTGCTGCTGGCCGGCGGCACGGGGGCGAACGCCGCGCTGACGGCCATCGACCTCATCGCCCAGGCCCGCGCGGCCCGCCGAGAGGCCGAATCGCGCGACGGTGCGGACCGCGCGGAGCAGGGCTGACGGCGGCGACCGATTCGGTCACGCCATCGCCCGCCTGTGAGAATCGGGCTCCGCGCGACGCGGGCGTCCCGCCGGCTGCCGGGCCGGCACGATCCGGCTTGAAAGCACCCGCGCAGGAGGGTCAGAAGGCGCCAGCCTCGCAACCGCTGACGGGTGACTCATGAAGATCGGCGTCCTGATCCTGGCCGGAGCCTGCGGCGTGATCGTCGGGATCGTCATCGGATACGTGGCGGGCACGCGCGTCAGCCAGGCCTTCGCACGGCTGCCGGTGACCGACCGCTCCCCCGCCGCCCAGGCGCTCCGGATCGTCTCGCAGATCGCCGCCGAGCACGGCCTCACCCGGGACGCGCTGCTGAAGGCGATGATCGACCCTCAGGCCGGCGGGGAGGGGACGGAGCGTCCCGGCAAGGATACCGGCAAGGACCGGCGCGATCTGGCCCGGTAAGGGGCCCGGCAATGGGCCCGGTAAGGGGAAATCCGCGACCGCATGCGCGCCGGCCTCACGCGACCGGCACCGGCCGCGGGCGCAGCCTGATGCTGGCGGCGACGAGGACGGAGCGCAGCTCGGCCGGCCGAACCGGCTTCGAGAGGATCGGGATGTCCGGTGCGCCCAGATCCTCGCGCACGCGCGCCTCGTCATGGCCGCTCATCACCACCGCCGGCAGCGCACGGCCCGCCAGGCCGCGGACCGCCGCGATGCATTCCGTTCCCGTCACGCCGCTCCCGAGTTCGAAGTCGGTGATGAGGAGGTCGATCTCGGGCAGCGCAGCGGGGATCCCGGCCTCGGCCTGAACGCGGCATCCCCATTTGCGCAGCAGGCTGGCCGTCGCCCGCAGGACGGCGCCGTCATCCTCCACCAGCAGCACGCGCAGCCCGCCGATCGTCGCCGGCGGGTCGAGGGCGTCGCGCGGGGCCGCGGGCACCGGAGCCTCGGCGAGGGGGAGGTCGCCGATGGTCACGCAGGTTCCGCGCCCCGGCACCGAGCGCAGCGTCACCGCCAGGTCCAGCAGCGCGCCGAGCCGCCGGACGATCGGCAGGCCCAGGCCCACGCCCTCGACGTCCCGGTCGCCGCGGCGGCGGATCTGGTAGAATTCGTCGAAGACCCTGTCCTGATGCTCGGCCGGGATTCCCGGGCCGCGATCGTAGACCTGGATGGCGAGCCGACCGCCCCGCCGCCGGCACGCGATCAGGATCGGCCGGCCGGGCGCGTACTTGATCGCGTTGTTGACGACGTTCTGCAGCATCGTCGTGAGCAGCGCCCGGTCGGTGTCCACGACGCTGGCGCAGGCACGGCGGCGCAGGACCGTCCCGGCAAGCTGGGCGGCCTCCGAATTCTGGCGCCACACGTCGTCGAGGATGTCGTTGACCGGGACAGGCTCGGGGCGGGGCACCACCCGGCCGCTGTCGAGGGTCGAGATATCCAGAAGCGACTTGAACAGGCGCGAGACGCTCTGCAGCGACCGGTCGATGTTCTCGACCATCTGCAGTTCCTCCCGACCCAGCGGGGCGTCCCGCAGGCAGGCGGTGAACAGGCTGATGGCATGGATCGGCTGGCGCAGATCGTGGCTCGCCTGAGCCAGCAAGCGCGACTTGGACAGGTTCGCCTCCTGCTCGCGCTCATAGGCGCGGCGCAGACGCTCCAGGAGGCTGTAGATGTAGGTCGGCACGAGGACGGTGATGGCCGCCAGGGTCAGGACGAGAAACGGATTGCCGCGCCAGTACGCGTTGAAATACGTCGTGACCGCGAGCGAGACCAGGGCCGCGGCTGTTGACGCCTTCAGGGAGGTGCCCCCGTAGCGCAGGCCGTTGCCGACGATCAGCCGGATGACGATCGCGTAGAGCGGCAGGAACGGCGCGCCGCCCACGGCCATCGCGTAGGTCATTCCGCCGAGATCGAGGGCGAAGGTGACGACGCGGCGCGGCGTGTTGCTGCCGGGATGCCGGGCGATCCAACCGTACAGCGCGACGGCGAAGACCCAATGGCCGGTCACGAGATAGGCGACGAACCGGGCTTCCGGCGGGGCGATGCCACCGTAGATCTGGGGCAGGAGATACAGGCAGGCGCAGCCGATGACGACGGCTCGGATGAGGGCCTGCGCCTTCTCGTTGTCGTACGCCTCGTCCCGCTGGCGGCGCGGCTGGAACATCGGCGATCAGGCCGGGCCGGAAGCGAACGGCACGGCCCCGACGCCGTCCCGGGACTTCACGGGGGCTGCGCCTCCGGCATACGGCCCGCCCCCCCTCCTGCCGGCCTCGGTATCCTGCTGTCGCGTCATCGTGCGAACTGCCCAGCCGTATCACCGCCCGGACCCGGGTAACGGCCGCAACCGTCGCCGACCGAGGACAGATCTCTCAAGCCTACCTGAGGGTGAGCAGCACTACCAGTGGTAAAAAGAAGGGGCGATCGGGCGACGCGGACGGCATTTCCGGGCGCCGGGCGGCTATACAATCCTCGACAATCCTCGGCACAGCCCAGTCCGATCATCACAACAACATCGATTTGGAAAATATTCAGTGTGATCTTGTTTACGACACTGCAAAAATAGTCTCGCTCCACGGCCGAGTGCTCCCGGCGACCGGCACCCCGTGGCGTGGCGGGTGGCCCTCCGGGAGGCCGGCCGGGTGGCCGGCCTCAGCGGTAGGTGCCGGCGGCCGGGTCGAATCGATAGAGGCGGGCATCCCGGTCCGTGGCCGGACGCAGGCTGCCGTCCGCGCCCAGCACGGTGCCGCTGAGGGTGACCCGGACCGGGGGCCACGCGGCGGGATCGCGGGGATCCTCCGGCCGGATCTCCAGCCGGCCCTCGCTCGTGCCCATCCGGCAGGGCTCCTCCTCGACGCAGGCGGCCGAGCCGTCCGAGCCGGCCGAAACCTCACCCGCCAGCACCCAGCGCGTCGGCGCCCCGTAGAACTGCAGGAGGAGGAAGGAGAAGTCGCGGGCCCCGGCCGCACCGGAAGCGGCAAGGCGCAGGCCCATCAGGAGGCGCCCCCGGCTCAGCGGCTTGAACACCGCGCCTCGCTGCTCGTCCACCGCCGGGGCGCTGCCGTTGCGGTTTCCGGTCCCGATCCGCCCGGACAGGGTCTGCACCCCCTCGAGACGCCAGCGCATGTCCTTGAGGGCGTAGGTGGCGGCCGCGACGCTCCGCCGGTTGGGCGCAGCGGCATCCTCGCCCGGCGCCGGCATCGTGACGAACCCGGTGAACCAGCTCCCGGTCTCGGTGGAGAACATCGCGGCGGTCCAGAACTCCGCCGTGCGGCCGTCCTTCATCCGGCAGGTCTCGGCTTCCTTGTCGGCGGGCCGCCCGCAGATCGCCGCCAGCACCGTGGCATGCGGCAGCATGGCGAGGTCGGGATCGGCCGCAGCGGGCCGGGCGGCCAGTCCGGACAGCCCCGCCAGGCCCAGACCCGCCAGACGCCGCATGCGGGCCGCACGTCCGACCCCGTGTCCCGATCGCCTCATGCCCCGGCCCTTGCCACGGGGTCCGCGACGGCGACATTCGGACAGGTGTACGATCGGACGCTCCGCAGCCGCCGCCCCGCCCCCCTCATTCACCGACACCGGCCGTCGCGGCTTTCGCGGCCGCCGCGGAACGGGAGGTGACGTCGAGGGCCCGCAGGAGCGCCGAGACGTGGATGCGGACGGTGAAGGGCGAGATGTCCAGTTCCCGGGCGATCTCCTTGTTGGTGTGCCCCCGGGCGACGAGGCGCAGCACGTCGCGCTGGCGCTGCGTCAGGGGCGGGAGCGGTCCGCGCGGTAGGGCGAGGCCCGAGACGGGGCTTCGCCGGATCACGAACTCCCCGTCGCGAATCGCCGCGATCGCCTGGGCGATCTCCGCTGCCGGCAACGCCTTGCCGATGAAGCCGTCGGCGCCCTCGGCCATGACGGTCCGGATCAGGCCCTCGTCGTCGGTCATCGACACGACGACGATCGAGGCCCGCTCGAACTCGACGCGCAGCGCTCCGATGGAGTGCCGGGGATCGAGGCCGGGGAACAGAAGGTCGAGGAAGAACGCCCGGGGCGGCGGCCCGGTGCGGGCCATTGCCAGGACCTGCTCCATCGTGGCGGCCTCCCGGACGAGGGCCTGGGGATAGAGCCGTTCGGTGATGCGCCGCATGCCCTCGCGGAACAGCGGATGATCGTCGGCGACGATGAGGGTCTCGCGCGCGGAGCCGTTCATTCCACTCCCGATCGCAGCATCGGAATCTTTCCCCACGACGTCCCCAGCACAGGGCCATGCCGGATGAAATCCAGGCCCTGTCAAGGGTGCGACGATAGGTCAGATACACTAGTAGACCGGTTTTTTCCGCATGCCTAGAAGTCAGCCCGTCATGATGACAGGCATCGGCCGCCGGTTCTTTTGAATCTTTCCAAAAACATCAAGGCTGTTTGTCCTGTCGTGCGTGCCGATGCGGCGCACGAATTACGTCGTTCCATGTTCGGGGGCCTGCTGGATGTCGGAAGTCGAGCGCCAGAATGCTGAGCGGCAGGCTCAGGACAGGCTGTCCGGTCCCCACGCGGCCCCGAGCCCGGCGGCCTCCGCCAAGCCGGCCCTGTCGCCGAGCCTCATCGCGATCGTGGGCGGGCTGGTGGCAGCGGGCGCCGTCGCGGGCGTGCTGCTCTCGGGCGGCGGCGAGACCGCCGGGACGGCCGAGCGGCCGGCCCTGAACCTCGTCAAGACGGGCCAGATCGACAAGGCCGCCGAAACCCTGCCCGCCGACGAGAAGGACAAGATCGTCGCCGAAGCCAAGGCCTGCCGGGCGCCCCTGGGCCTGATGCGCCTGTCGAAGACGAAGGCCGATGCCGGCGGCGTGGTGCGCATCCGCGCCGGGAACTACCTGTCGCCGGCCTTCAACATCACCGACGGGCCGATCAACATCGCGGTCCCGTTCCCGGCCCCCTACGAGGCCGGCAAGGGCGAGATCGTCATCGAGGGCGCCGCCAAGGACGTGTTCGTCGAGCTCACCCCGGGTTTGACGGTCGATACCACCGCGGGCGTCAAGCGGATCCCCGTGATCTGGAACACCAGCAAGCCCTGCGGAGGCTGACGGATGTCGAAATCCGCCATCCTCCCCTTCGTCGTCTCCGGCCTCGTGGTCGCGGTCCTCACGCCGCTCCTGCTGAGCACCGATTACGGCCCGGTCGCCTGGTGGAACGCCGCCGGAGCGGAGCTGCGGTGGAGGGCGGCGATCGGGATCGCCGTCGCCCTGCTGGCGGCGCTGGGCCTCGCCGCGACCGCGACGGCCGCCCGCAAGGCGGAGGCCGGCCTCGGGCAGCCGGCCGGGGGCCTGCTCGCCCTGCCGCGCCTGATCGTGGCGCCGCGCCGGGTCGTGGAGGCCCGGTCTCCCGAGGCCGTGATCGCGAATCTGGAGAACATGGTCGGGCTCGCGCCGGTCAAGCGCGAGGTCAACGCCCTGATCGCGCGGCTGGAACTGGAGCAGCGGCGGCGCGCCGAGGGCCTGCCGGTGGCGGCGATCAGCCAGCACATGGTGTTCACCGGGCCTCCCGGCGTCGGCAAGACCGAGGTCGCCCGGGCGATCGGCGAGATCTACCGGTCCCTCGAGGTGCTGCGCCGCGGGCATCTCGTGGAGGTCGACCGCGCGGCCCTGGTGGCGGGCTATGTCGGCCAGACCGCAGCCAAGACCCTGGAGAAGTGCCACGAGGCCCTCGACGGCATCCTGTTCATCGACGAGGCCTACACCCTGGCCGCCGGCGGCGGCGGCGGGGGCGACTTCGGCAAGGAGGCGATCGACACCCTCCTCAAGTTCATGGAGGACAACCGCGACCGGATCATCGTGATCGTCGCCGGCTACACCAACGACATGCGCCGGTTCATCGACACCAATCCGGGACTGGCCGGCCGCTTCACCAAGACCGTCGAATTCCCGCCCTACAGCCCGAAGGATCTCTGCGAGATCCTGAAGCGCATGGCGGCCCGGCAGCAATTCGCGCTCCCCGAGGGGTTCGAGGCGGCGCTCACCCCCTGGCTCGCGCAGCGGTCCCGCGCCGAGGACTGGTCGAACGCCCGCGAGATGCGGACCCTCCTGGAGAAGGCCCGCGAGGCCCAGGCCGCCCGGGTCGCCCTGCAGGGCGGCGACCTGCGCCGCCTGGAGATCGTCGATCTGCTCCGCGCCACCGGCGAGGACGCCTGACGGCGAGACGATCGCGGGACGCCCCGCGCCCGTTCAGCACCACGGCCAGCACCAAGGTTTGTCACGTCCATGGAACGCCTCGACAAGCATCCGGTCGCGCTCTTCGCGGTCATCGTGCTGGGTGCCACCGGCCTGCTGGTCGCCCTGCGGCCGGACCTGCTCGGACCGCTCGCCGCGACGCCCGCGGCCCTGCTGCGCAACGGCCTGATCCTCGGCGGCCTCGTCGGGGGCCTCCTGGCGGCGAGCTACATCCCGGCGCGGATCGAGGCGACGCGGCGCGCCCTGGACCAGGCCCGGGCGAGCCGCAGGATCCGCCCGATCCGCTTCGTGGACGACGGCGCGGGCGCGGAGAAGAAGGACCTCCTGGCCACCGCGCTCGCGACCCTCGACGGCATGGTCGGCCTCGACCCCGTGAAGCTGGAGGTGAAGGGCGTCATCGCCCGGATGCAGGTGGAGCAGCAGCGCCGCGCCCAGAACCTGCCGGTGGCGGCCATGAGCCAGCACATGGTGTTCACCGGGCCCCCCGGCGTCGGCAAGACCGAGGTCGCCCGGATCCTCGGCAACGTCTTCAAGGCGCTGAAGGTGCTGCGCAAGGGCCACGTCGTGGAGGTCGACCGGGCCGGGCTGGTGGCGGGCTATGCCGGCCAGACCGCGATCAAGACCCTGGAGCGCTGCCGCGAGGCCCTCGACGGCATCCTGTTCATCGACGAGGCCTACACCCTGGCCGCCGCCGGCGGGGGCGGGGGCGACTTCGGCAAGGAGGCGATCGACACCCTCCTCAAGTTCATGGAGGACAACCGCGACCGGATCATCGTGATCGTCGCCGGCTACACCAACGACATGCGCCGGTTCATCGACACGAATCCGGGGCTCGCCAGCCGCTTCACCAAGACCGTCGAGTTCCCGCCCTACAGCCCGCCGGAACTCGCCGAGATCCTGAAGCGCATGGCGGCCGGCCAGGGCTTCGTCATGCCGGAGGGGTTCGAGAAGGACCTCGCGGCCTATGTCGGCGCCCGGTCCAAGGCCGAGGACTGGGCCAATGCCCGCGAGATGCGGACGGTGCTGGAGAAGGCCCGCCAGGCGCAGGCGCTGCGCCTCGCCGCCAGCCCCGGCGGCGACATCAACCGGCTCGAACCCGCCGACATCGCCGCGGCCCTCGGCCGCCAGGCCGGCGGCGCGGTCGACATGGACGCCGCCCGGAAGGTCATGGCCCGCCTCGACGCGATGATCGGGCTCGCGCCGGTCAAGGAGCAGGTGAAGACCGTGGCGGCGCGGGTGCTGGTCGATGCCCGGCGCCGCGCCGAGGGCATCGAGGTCGGCGCGGTGAGCCAGCACATGGTGTTCACCGGCCCGCCCGGCGTCGGCAAGACCGAGGTGGCGCGCATCATGGGCGACATCTTCCGGGCGCTCGGCGTCCTGCGGAAGGGGCACGTGGTCGAGGTCGACCGGGCCGGGCTGGTGGCGGGCTATGTCGGCCAGACCGCGGCCAAGACCCTGGAGCGCTGCCGCGAGGCCCTCGACGGCATCCTGTTCATCGACGAGGCCTACACCCTGGCCGAGGGCGGCGGGGGCGGGGGCGACTTCGGCAAGGAGGCGATCGACACCCTCCTCAAGTTCATGGAGGACAACCGCGACCGGATCATCGTGATCGTCGCCGGCTACACCGACGACATGGCCCGGTTCATCGACACGAATCCCGGCCTCGCCGGCCGCTTCACCAAGACCGTCGAATTCCCGGCCTACGATCCTTACGACCTCGTCGAGATCCTGCGCCTGATGGCGTCGCGGCAATCCTTCCGGCTGCCGCCGCGCTTCGAGACCCTGCTGATCCCGTGGGTCGAGCAGCGCGCGCAGCGGCACGACTGGGCGAATGCCCGCGCGATGCGCACCCTCCTGGAGCGCCTGCGCGAGGCCCAGGCGATGCGGCTCGCCAGCGATCCCCTGGGCGATTACGGCCAGTTCGAGCTCGTGGATTTCGAGCGGGCGCTCGGCGGCGGCGCCCCGCGCCCCGCCGCATTGTCGTGACGGCCCGGGAGCCGTCGCGGCCATGAGCATCGCACGCGAGGACTGGCTGCGCGCGCACGCGACCCTCTGGTACGACGATCGCCGCTACCGCCTGGCCTGGCTCGCCCTGCCGCAGGCCGTGACCTGCGCGGTGGCGGGCCTGTGCATGGCGCTGGCCGCGCAGGGCGTCTGGGGTCAGCCGGCCACCGCCTCGAAGGCGCGGATCGCCGAGCTGAGCGCCCTGCGCGACCGGGCCGGCAAGGACGGCGACCGCACGGCGTTCGACGCGCTGACCGCCGCGGCCACCCGGGGCCAGATCGACGCCGCGACCAAGCTCGGGACGCTCTACGACCCGCTGACCGCCGCCTACTTCCCCAGCAAGCCCGCGCCGAACGATTTCGCCCGGGCGGCCGCCCTCTACGGACCGGGCGCCGCGATCGGCGACCTCCTGGCGGTCGCGCGCCTCGCGGACGTGCTGCTCGATCCGGCCAACCCCAACCGCGACCTCCGGCGCGGCTGCCGCCTCGCCCAGACCTGGTTCGACGATCCCGAGACGCTCGAGCGCACGATCACCGGCGAGGAGCGGCTCACCGTCAAGCTCGCCACCTGCTACGTCGAGCCCGAGAGCGGCCTGCCGCAGGACCCGGTCCGGGCCGGGGGGCTGGTGACCGCGGTGCTGTGGCGCAAGCACCGGCCGACGATGGACGCCTTCATCAACAATCTCGGCCAGCAGAACCCCGCCCTGGTGTCGGGCCTCCAGCGGCATCTGGCCGAGCAGCGTCGCTATATCGGCCCCGTGGACGGGCGGCCCAATCCCGGGATCATCACGGCCCTCCAGGTGGAGGCGGGGATCACCAACACGGTCGCGACCCCGCGGCCCGAGCCGCGGCGGATGGCGCCCAAGGGCCCGGATCCGGAGGTGATCGCCCTCGCGACCGCCGCCCGGGCCGGCGACCGGCGGAAGCTGGCCGAGCTCAAGGGCCGGGCCGATGCCGGGGACGCGGACGCGCTCACCGCCTATGCGCGCCTGTTCAACCCGGTGATGAACAAGGGCGACGTCTTCGCGCCGGACGCGCAGGTCGCCGTGGCCGCCTACGAGCGCGCCGCGGCCGCCGGGAACGGCATGGCGGCGGGCGAGGCCGCGGTGCTCCACGATTCCGGCTACGGCAACGTCGCCAAGGATCCCCGGAAGGCCGCGGCCCTCGCCCTGCGGGGCATCGACCTCAAGGACGACCAGATCACCTTCTGGCTGCTGTTCCCCGAGGCGGGGCACTGGAGCGACGGGTTCTGGGGCGCCCTCCAGGCCGAACTGACCACCCGCGGCTTCTACACGCTCCCGGTCGAGAACACGCGCAATCCGGCGGTCATCACGGCCCTGCGCGCCTACATGAAAGCCAAGTCATGAGCGGCGTCTTGATCGGGACCGACCGGCTCCGGGCGCACGCGACGCTCTGGTACGCGGATGCGCGCTACCGCCTCGCCTGGCTGGTCCTGCCCCAGGCCGCGGTCGCGCTCCTGGCCGGCCTCGCCCTCGCGCTGCTGAAGCCCGCGGGCGAGTGGGGCAAGCCTGCCGACAGCAAGGAGAACGAGAAGCTCTATCTCGACCTGCTCGACAAGGCCGGCAAGGACGGCGACAGGGCCGCCTTCGAGAAGCTCAAGGCGGGTGCCGAGGCCGGCGACGTCAGCGCCCGCTCGTTCATGGGCGCCCTCTACAATCCCGAATGGGCCGCGCTCTACGTCAAGAATCCCGTCAAGCCCGACGCCGCCAAGGCCCTGACCTACTACCAGAAGCCCGCCGACCTCGGCTTCCCCGGGGCCCAGCGCGGCATGACCGAACTCCTGCTCAACAGAGGCCGCGGCCAATACGATCTCAAGCGGGGCTGCCGCTACGGGCTGGCCTTCCACGCGAACCCGGTCGCCGCCCGGAACGCCTATCTCGATTCCTGGTCGACGCTCTACTGGATCGCCGGCTGCTACACCGATGCCGAGAGCGGCGTCCCGCGCGATCCGCAGAAGGCCGCCGATCTCTACATGGACACGGTGGCGGCCAAGCTGCCGCTGGCGGTCACCACCTTCACGGACGAGCTCGGCCGCCAGCCCCCCGACCTCGTGGCGGCGATCCAGCGCAATCTCGCGAAGCGCGGCTTCTACACGGGCCCCGCCGACGGGTCGGCGACGCCGCAGACGCGCGCGGCCGTGCAGGCGCTGGCCGGCAGGGCCGCCGGCCCGCAGACCAATCCGGGGACCGGCAATCCAGGGGCGGGCAATTCCGGGGCTGGCAATTCCGGGGCGGGCAATTCCGGCCCCGGAAAGCCGGGCACGCCGCCGCCCGCGACACCCCCCGCCTCCGCGCCGAGCGTCGAGGCGTTGATGGCGCTGTTCAAGAGCGCGACCACCAACGCCGCCGACGAGGCGAAGCTCAGGAGCCTGGCGGAGAGCGGGGTCTCGGTGGCGCAGTATCTCTACGCGCTGCTCCTGTCGCCGGCGAACACGGAGCAGCGGATCACCGCCCCCGACGGCCTCTTGGCGCGGCGGTATCTGGAGCGCCTCGCGGGCGAGGCCTCCTTCGCCCCCGCGGCGGCCTCGGCGGCGTTCCTGTTCGATATCGGCGGCGCCGGCCTGCAGCGGGATCCCGGCAAGGCGGCCGACATGACGATCCGCGCCCTCGAACTCAAGTCCACCGAGATCCTGCAGAACCTCGAGCAGGACAAATGGGGCGTCGGCTTCTGGGCCGCGCTCCAGCAACGCCTCGCCGACCGGAATCTCTACCAGGGCCGCGTCGTCGACCAGCGCAACGACCGCACCATCCAGGCGGCCCGCCGCCTCCTCGGCAATCCATAGGAGACGGCCATGGCCCCCCGCCGCCGTTCGAATCCTGCGCGGTTCCCGGCCCCTCGGGCCGGGCGCCGCCTCGCCCTCTTCGCCGCCGCCCTGTCGGCCGGCCTCCTCCTGCCCGCCGCCGCGCAGGCGCAGATCAAGGTCCGCAAGGCCGATTGCTTCTTCGCGGCCGACGGCAGGACCGTCATCGACGGGGTCTGCGAGTTCCTGACCGATGCGCGCAGCTACGGCGTGGGCGGGTTCCGTCTCGCCACCTACGACAACGGCTACCTGCGCGACGGCGTGGTCGTGTCGGTGACGGCGCCGGGCCGGGGCACGGCCACCTGGAACCGGGAGCCCGGCGGCAAGCCCGAGGACGGCCCCTCCGACGGCGTCACGTCGGAGGGCGCCTGCTGGACCGGGTCCCGGAGCCGGGTCTGCGCCTGGAAGGTCGGCGAGGGCCGCCCCGGCTTCGGCGGGGCTCCCGCGGCGGCGCCTGAGGCCGGCGCGCCGCGGGCCGCCGATTGCTACCTCGAGGTCGCCGGCGATGTCCGCCTCGACGGAGCCTGCCAGTTCCGGGCGGAGACCGGGCAGACCGGTGCCCGCGGCTTCGAGATCCGCTCCTATTCCGGGAGCAAGCTCGACGTCGTGGCGCAGCTCGTCCGCGACCCGCAGAACCCGCTGAAAGCCACCGCCTTCTGGAACGGGTCGTCCGGTGGCCTGCGCGCCGCCGAATCCCTCGGCGCCCTGTCCCCGAGCGGCCCCTGCTGGGACAATGACGGCGTCCGTCTCTGCGTCTGGCAGCCCGGCCAGCCTCGCGGCGGCTGGGACCGGCGGGACGGCGGGACCGCGCCTTCCCGCGATCGGCCCGCCGAAGCGCGGGCTCCGGCCCCGCCCGACACGCCGCCGCCGCCGTCGCAGTCACCGTCTCCACCGCCCGCGCCCCGCGACACCGCGGAGGCGCGGGACCCGCCGCCGGGCACGTTCCTGAAGCTGTCCTTCAAGGGCCGCTGCGAATCCCTGGTGATGGACGGGGAGGATCTCACCGCCCTCTGCGCCTCAGGTGCGGTGAACACCTCCGTCGTCGGGAGCCCGAAGGCCGGGTTCATCTTCGGCACCACCGACGGCAAGGCCATGGCGTTCCTGGCCTCGGCGAAGGGCCTCGTCGCAGGCGGCACCCTGCGCCAGCCCATCGACGAGCTGATGTACGCCGAGCGCGACCAGTCCACCATCAAGGTGAAGGGCACCTGCGAGTTGCCCAACCCGATGGGCGGCCCGGTGGTCATCACGTGCAACGCCCAGTCGACGAACAGCACCTACGCGGTCCGGTTCCGCACCGATGGCGGCAAGCCGGTCCTGGAGCGCTCCGACCCGAAGTGAGCGTCCCGCCCGCGGTCCACGACCGCCCGTCCCGCAGGCCGAGGAGGAGTCCCATGGCACACAGCGTCCCGAAGTCGAGAGCGGCCGGGGTCGTGCGGCCTGGGCGGCCCGGCTTCGGCTTCCTCTTCGGCCTCCTCGGCCTCCTCGGGCTCTGCCTCGCGGGGCCGGCGCTCGCCGGATCCACGAGCGTGACCGCGCGCCCCGGACAGCGGATCCGCCTCGACGGCTACGCCACCCACGAGACCCGGCCGGGCTGCCCGTCGGTTCCGGCGGCCGCGGTCGAACTGGTCACGCCGCCCCGCGGCGGACGCATCGAGCAGCGGCGCGAATTCCTGGTCCTCGGCCGGAACACCGACGGCACCCCGTCGCGGGACGGCTGCCAGGATGTCGAGCGGGACGCGCGGGCGCTCTACTACACGGCCCGGCCCGATTTCTCCGGCCTGGACACGGTGTCGGTGATCGTCACCTTCGTCACCGGCGAGGAGGCGACCTACACCTACAGGATCACGGTGCCCGAGGGCGAAGGCCGGCGGGCGCCGGCGGTGTCCCAGGCACCCGCCCCCCGCGACGCGGGCCTCTCGCGGCCGGCCCCGACGGCGCGCGCCGCTCCGGCCGAGCGAGCGGCTCCGGCTCCGGCGCCTCAGGAGGCCAGCACCGGCGACTTCCTGCGCGACGCGGTCCGCGGCGCGGTCCCGGCCGGCCGGCCGGCACCGGCTTCGCCGCCCCCGAAGGCTGCAGAGGCCGCGGCGCCCGTATCCGGCACGCCCGCACCGCCCGCGCTGCCGCCACAGCAGCTGGCACCGCCGCGCCCGCCCGCCGCGCCGCAGCTCTGACGCGCCGCGGACGGTCAGCCCTGCGGCGGAGGCCGCGCCCCCCATCGCCAAGCCGAGGACGAGGCCCGTGCATCAGCACCTTCCGAACGCTCCCCGATCCGCAGCACCGACCCGACCGCGGCGGCGCACCGGCGCCGGCGTCCTGGCCCTCGGGTCGGCACTCGGCTCAGCGCTCTGCCTGCCGCTCTGCCTCGCCCTGCCGGCCCGGGCGGAGGTGGAGAACAAGACCGCGCGCCCCGGCCAGCGGATCTTCCTCCAGGGCTTCACCTACTACTTCGCCACGCAGGGGTGCCGCTCGCGCGCGGCCACGATCGAACTCGTCAGGCCGCCGCGCGGCGGGCGCATCGAGCAGCGGCGGGAATTCCGGATCCTCAGCGGCAAGGTCGACGAGACCGGGGCGCAGATCCGGCAGCCGGACGGCTGCGAGGACGCCAAGAAGGATGCGATGTCGCTCTACTACACGGCACGCACCGACTTCTCCGGCCTCGACACCCTGTCGGTCGCCGTCACCTTCGGGGACGGGTCCACGGTGCCGTACACGTTCCGGATCACCGTGCCGCCGGGCGAGCCCCGCCGGGCCCCGGCGGTGTCGCAGGTGCCGGTGCCGCGCGACGGCGGCAGCGGCCAGGCCGCACCGGTGGCCCGGGCGGCGCCGGCTCCGGCGTCCCGGGAGGCCGGCACCAGCACCGGCGATTTCCTGCGCGACACGGTCCGCGGCTCGGTCGCGGCCCCGCGGCCGGCGCCGGTCGCTGAGCCTCCGAAGGCGGAGGCGGCCGCGTCCGGCGCGGTGCCGCGGACCGAGCCCCCGGCACCGCGCGAGATGGCGCCGCCGCCGCGCCCCCGGCCACCGGCCGCGCCGCAGCTCTGAGACCCTGCGGGGGGCCGGCCGGCGCGGACCGGCCTCCCGCACCCGTACGGATCGACGCCCGACCGGGACCCGGCCGCGCAGGTCCGCCAAGTCCACGCCAGAACGAAGTGAGAGGCGCCCCATGGGATCGATGCAAACCGCGTTCGTCCACGCGGCAATCCTGTCCACACTCGCGCTCCCGGCGGCCGCGGCGGAGACATGCCGCGACCATTACCGGAGCGAGGGGACGCCGATGCTTCAGGCCATCACCTACAAGACGTGGATGATCTTCCCCTCGGTCAGCCCCAAGGCCGCGTTCGACCGGGTGACGCGGGCGGTCCTGGCCGAAGGCTTCGTGGGCGTGCACGTCGAGAAGCAGCTCGGGACCCTGACGGCCCAGCAGGAGACATCCGGCTCGGGGCGACCGCAGACGCTGCGGGTCGTCGTGCGCAAGGCCGGGACGGGCAGCCGGGTCGACGCCCTCTTCATGGTGCAGGCCGGTCAGATCGGTCAGGACGTCGACCAGAACCTGTGCCGCGTCGTCGATGCCGCGGCGCAGTAGGGCCCGGATGGCGCGCGGCTGCGGGCGTCCGCCCGCACCCCGCGGCCTGTCACGGGGGAGCGGCGTGGCTCCGCGGCGCTGCCCGGGCGCGCGGTCCGGATGCGAGGTTCAGATGCCCCGTTCAGTGCGAGGCCGGCCGTGACGCGGCTCCTGGTGGCGGCCGTCGCCGCATCCCTCCTGGCGCCGTCTGCGGCCCGGGCGATCGACTGCCGCAGGGCGGCCAGCCCGCTCGAGCGCATGATCTGCGCCGACGCGGCGCTCCGGAAAGCCGATGCCGCCCTGGGTTCGGCCTATGCCGGCCTCCTGCACGGCACGGACGACGCCGAGATCCGGGCGATGCTGATCGCCAGCCAGAAGCGCTGGGTGGCGGCCCGGGACACGTGGCTCGGCGACCTGGACGCGGCCGACGCGCGCACCATCGTGCTGGGGGCGATCCGGGCCCGGACCGAGGACCTGTCCGGCCGCGCGAAGAGCGATCCGGCCCGGCCGCACTGGATCGCGGCGGCGCTGCGCCAGCGGGCCTTCGCGGCACGGTTCACCGGCGGCCCCTTCGCGGGGTTCGACACGGCCTGCTATTTCCTGCCCGTCGGGCAGGACCGGGTCTACGGCTGCTTCGGCAGCCGGCGCTTCCAGAACGGCGACCGGGTCTGCACGCTGTCCGACGACTGGGCGAGCGGGCACACCACCGAGACGCGCACGGTCGGGCGGGTCGTCGACGGCGCCGTGCGAACGGTCGCGACCTGCACGATCGGCGGGGGCGACGACGCGGAATGCCCGGGTCCCGAAAACCCCGCCGGCCGCTGGACGCGGCCTGCCGCCCCGGCGGCCGCGACTGCCAGCGCGACGACGGCGCCCGCAGGCCCTCGGGCCGTCCTCGATGTCGAGCTGGCCTCGGACGCCGAGGCCGAGACCTGGCTCTCGACCTGCCTGACAGACCCCGCCTATCCGCCGCCCGACCCGGTTCCGGCGGCCGGGACGGAACCGGGGTCGCGCCCGCCGGCGCGCGCGGGCGACCCGAACGGGAAGTGACGATGAGACCGGACGCCCCCTTGCCGGACCCGGCCCGCAGCCGCCATCCGGGTGACGTCGGCCTTCGGCTGCGCGCAGGCCGTGGCGCAGCCGGGGAGGCTCCTCGGCGCCCGCGCATCGGCCGAGCCGGCCGGGCACCCGCCTTGGCCCTCGGCCTGATGCACGGTCTGATGCTCGGCCTGCCCCTCGCCGAGCCGGCCGGGGCGCAGGACGGGCCGCCGGCGCCGCGGGTCGCCTCCGCCGTGAAGAACCTGCGCTTCGTGCCCCTCGCCGCGCTGCCGCGGGCCCCGGGCGGGGCGGGGCGCCAGGCCGGCTGCCCGGGCGAGGTCGTCCCGGCACAATCGGAGGCGGCGCGGGCTGTGGCCGCCCGGGACTGGTTCGTCACCGGCGAAGCGGCGCTGGGCCGCTACCGGGCCGTCAGCTTCGCCAGCGACCTGCAGCAGGGGACGAGCGGCACCTGCTTCATCGCGGACGGCAATGTCGGCCTCTTCGAGGGACCGCGCCTCGTCGCCCTCGTGTACGGCGCCGGCCGGACCGGCGCGGTCGGCCGGATCGCGGCGCGCGCCGGCGGCGTGCGCCTCTGGGACGGCGACCTGCCGCCCTCTCCGGTGGGCGACCTGACCCTGCGCCCGGACGGGACCCTGTCCCTGGAGCCGCTTCCCGCGGTCGAATCCGTCTGCGGCGGCCGCGGAGCGGTCCCCGCCATCCGCGGCCAGCCGATCGACACGGCCCGGGCGGCGCTGATCGCCGCGGGCTGGACGCCGGTGAAGGGTCCGCCGAGCGACGATGCGCGGGAGCGGGACCTCGCCCGGCGCGGCGTGATCGAGGTCGACGGCTGTTCCGGGACGGGCCTCGCCTATTGCAGCTTCCGGTATGCGGGGGCCGCCGGCACGCTCTCGGTGACCACGACGGGCGACGGGGACCTGCCCGAGGTCCACGAATACGGAGTCACGTGCCGATGAGACGGATCCTGCGGGCGCTGGCGCTGATCGCGGCGACGGGCCCGGCCGCGACCGCCGCGGTCGCGGCGCCCGCGCCGCCCTGCGCGGCCGAGGCCGAGCGGCAGGCCCTCAAGCTGCTGCGCTTCCACAGCGACGGCGACGCGCGGGCCACGGTCGATCCCGCTTCCGTTCGGTCCGTCGGCACCGTCGCGTCCCTGGTCGGGACGCGGCGCTTCCAGGTGATCGAGGCGGAGGGCAGCATCGACAAGGGCGATTATCGGATCCGGCTGATCTACGCGCCGATGCCCGGGAGCTGCGTGCTGATGGGGCAGGAGATCCTCGAGCGGTCCGATCCCTACTGAGCACCGCCCTCAGCGCGCGCCGAGGCAGCCGGTCCCGGGGGCCGGCAGGACCAGCCAGGCGCCCCCCGCGTAGAGGCGCCGGACCGCGCCCGGCGCGGCGGGCCGGATCACCAGATACGCGCGGCCGGCCGAGACCAGGGCCCCGTCGTCGGCGGCCGCCAGGGCGGCGGGGTTCCCGAGCGCCACCACGGTCTCCGGCTGGACCGCGAGGGCGGTCAGCGCGGTCACGCCGAGCCACCCGGCGAGCGCCGCCGCCGCCGGGGCGACCGGCAGGCCGCGCCGGGGGCGCCGATCAGTAGTCGTAGGCATGCTCGAACCGGCCCCCCGCGGCCTCGACGGCGCGGATCTGTTCGACGAGCTGCTCCACCGCGGTGTCGTAGCCGACGCGCTGCCAGCCCGGCTCGGACTGGATCGGCATCGCGAACAGCGGCTCGGCCCCGGCGAGGGCGACCGTCCGGCCCGGCGGCAGGAGGACGGTGGTGAGGATGCGGTCGTTGCCGGCGATCTCCAGCACGGTCCGGCCGCGCGCCCCCAGGCCCCGCAGGATCTCCGTGAAGGCCCGGTAGCGCGGCGTCTCGATCAGGGCGGCCGGTCCGCCATCGCCGGCCGGGACGGGGCCGAGGCGGGTGATGCGCGGGTCGGCGGCCGCGTCGGCGGCGTCGAGCCCCGCCACGACGCTGCGGATCGTCAGGCCGGCCGGGTCCATCCCGGCGAGCCACGCGATCCCCCGCGCGTAGGCCCATTTCACCCCGTATTGCAGCGAGAGCGCGCCGCGCCGCTCGACCGCCCGCAGGGACGGCGTGAACGGGACATCGCGCCAGAGCCGGGACAGCTCCGCGTCGAACGGGTAGCGGTACCAGGGGGTCTGGCGCAGGAACACGGCGTAATCCGCGAGCAGCCGGGCGTTGAACCGGTCCTCCTCCGTCGGCTCGGGCCCCCGCCACCACGCAGTCAGCGCCCCGACGGTGCGCTCGTAGGCGCCCTGGATCAGCATCTCGGCCGTGAAGCTGAGGCCGATGACGTAGTTGGTGACCTTCTGGCCCGCGGTGACGTCGCCGGTACGCCCGGCCGCCCGGGTCGCCCCGCACAGGCTCGTCCAGAAGCCGGTGGTCGCCGCCCAGTAGTCGAAGGCCGATTCCGAGGCGGATCGCGTCACCCCGGCGAGGTCCGCGTAGGCGTGGACGATGTCCCATTCGGGGAAGGTCAGGTAGCTGTCGCCGGCCGCGCGCTTGTAGCCGTCGGGGGCGATCCCGAAGCGCGAGCCGCCCCCCGCACGCCCCTGCAGGGTGGGATCGGGCGCGACCGCGCAGCCCCCCTCGATCGCCGCGACCGGCAGGGCGCAGGCGAGCGCGAGGAGGGCCAGGCCGGCGGCCGCCCAGCGGGCGGCCCGCCGGCGGCGACGGGCGGGACGGGGGCTCACGCCGCGCCCGCCGCGGCGGCGCGCCACGGCCACCAGCCGAGCACCACGCCGGCGAGCCCGAGGCTCAGGTGCGGGCCGTTCGAGAGGAGCGGGCTGTCCTGGAAGCCCTTCAGGAACAGCGACAGGTCGAGGAAGCTCGACCCGGTGATCACCCCGACCACGCCGTCGAGGAGGTAGATCGCCCCGAAGGCCCGCAGGAAGGTCACGGCGGCGTGCCGCGACCACAGGGCGGCGGCGAGCGCCCACAGGCCGGAGGCGAGGTGGAGCGCGTCCTTGTAGACGTCGAGCCGGAACAGGCCGAAGACGCGGCCCTCCGCGTCCCGGAAGGCCGGGATGTAGTCGGTGGCGGCGGCGAACAGCAGGATGGCCGCGAAGGCGAGGGCGGCCGCCTGTGGGGGCGTGGGTCTCATGAGCGGATCCTTGCGCGGTCAGGCCATGGAGGTCGACCAGAGGGCGTTCCGGAACAGCAGCCCGGGATCGTACCGGCGCTTGGCCGCCACGAAGGCGTCGAGCCTGGGATAGGCCCGGGCCATCTGGTCGCGCCGGGCATGCAGGCGGTAGGGCAGGTAATAGGCCCCGCCGAGCGCCACGACGCGCTCGATCAGGGCCTCGGTCATGCGCATCATCGCGGCCTCGTCGCCGGGGGTGAGCCCCTGCGAGAACGACATCACAGCACCGATGCGGGAAGAAGGCGCGTAGGCCAGCGTCGAGTCCGGGTCCGCCGCCACGTAGCGCAGGGTCACGTTGAGGCAGTCGCAGCCCGAGCCCGGGATGATCTCCCGGCAGGCGGCGCGGAACGCGTCGAACCGCTCGGGCGGGACGAAATACTCGTGCAGGATGTCGGTGCGGTTGCGGTCGCGCGAGGCGAGGTTCGCCACCGGCTCGTTCATCAGGCTGTTGCGGGTGGCGAGGCCGGGGTCGAGCGTCGGGTTGAGCCGGGTCTCGGCGATCCAGCGGGCGCGCTTGCCGAACTCGCTGCCGACCTGGGCGCGGTAGATCTCCCGCGAGACCGCCGAGAACGCCCCCTGCGCGGCCGCGGCGGGCAGGACCTGCGGCGGGTGCTCCGCCTCCGCGTAGGTGACGAGGATCGCCTCCTCGAAGAACCCGGCCTGCGCCACCGAGAGGCGGCCGTAGGCCATGCGCAGCCGCGGGTCGCGCTCCACCGCCGCCACGAAGGCCGGCGCGAACTCCGCGGCCGGCATCACCGCGAAGGTCGGCGTCAGGAGGCGGTTCGGCACCATCTCGACCACGAGGTCGACCACGATCCCGAACAGGCCGTAGCCGCCCATCGCCAGCCCGAACAGCTCGGCGTTCTCGGTGCGGGAGCAGGTGACGAGGCTGCCATCGGCCAGGACGAGGCGGAGGGCGCGGACGGTGGAGCCGAAGGGCCCGCGCGGGGCCGGCCAGCCATGGGCGTTGACGCTGAAGGTCGAGCCGACCCCGAAATCGCTGTTCGACTGCATCACCGCGGGCGAGAACCCGATCCGGTCGAGCTGCCGGATGACCTGCGACCAGCGCGCGCCGGCCCCGACCCGGTAGAGGCCGGCGGCGGTGTCGGGCTCGATCGGGCCGCCCTCCAGGGTCACGGCCGTCCCGTCGCGGGCGAGGCTCTGGCCGCCCATGGAATGGCGGGCGACGCCGACCGCCACCGGCCGCCCGGCGGCGGCGGCGTCCCGGATCTCGGCGCGCAGGGCCTCGATCAGGGCCTCGGTCGACCCTGTCGGGAGCACGGCGTGGCGGGCCACCGGGGTCGGGTTGAGGCCGCTCGCATCGTTCAGGATGATCCGCGGGGCGGCCCGGGCCGCCCGCGGCAGCAGCGCGGCGGCCGCCAGGGCGCCGCCGCCCGCGAGGATTCTGCGCCTGCTCGGTCGTATCCCGGTCATGACCGCCGCCCCCAGCCCTCGATTCGCTCCGGCGGGGCGACCGGCTCGCCCCGCCGGCCTACCCTGCGACGGGTCCGGGCCCGCCGGCGTGAGATCGCGCACGGAGCGCGATACGGCCGGACAAACCGGCCGGCCCTCTTCGCACGCGGCGGCTCGTTCGCCCATTCCAGCGGCCGGCCGCGCGGTTAACCGCACGCCTGCGCGGGTCCTGCGCCTGCTCAAGGCCCGCTAGGATGCCGTCTTGCGTGACCTGCTGCCCGCGGGCCTGCCCACAGGCGCCCGTGACGGCGAGCCTGCCGCCTTATGAGGTCCGCCCCGTCCAACGGGAGGACGAAGCCCTGCGGGGCGCGCGGGGTAAGACGGGTGCCGCATCGTCGGTCGGCCGCCCGTCCGTCCGGCCAGGGCCCGTGGCGACACCCGATCGGCCCTGTGACGCCCGCCTGTCCCGAGAGCGTGATTCTGGCCGGATCCGGCGCATGTCCGGCTCCGGGATCGGAGTGTTCTGCGTGCGCGGAGATAACCGGCCGTCGCCCCCGCAGGACTTCCGAGATTCTTCGTGCCGCCCGGCGGCCGAAGCCGTCTCAAGGCACGCGATTGTCCATCGCGGCTTGACACTGACCTTCCGCCTCGTGGCCACTCGCCGGCCTTCATCCCCTGCGCTGGAGCGGATATCGGCCGCGGCGGGACCAGCGGCGCCTGCAGATCCGTTGCCGGAGGCGGATCCGACGCGACGCCACTCGGGCGCTCGCTTGCGCGCGGGTCTCGCGGGTTGCTGCCGAGCGCGGTGGCGCGTCGTCCGTGAGCCCTTCGGCCTCTTAAGCATGCCCGAGGCGGCGCGCGCGCCGTGCGGAACGGTGTCGTGAGCTTGGCTGTTGCCTCCCTGCCGACCAGTCCCTGGCCGGCACCGAGCCGCCGGCGATGACCGGCGCGCCGACACCCTGAGAGGAACGCCTATGAGGAAGTCCCTGCTGGTCGTCGCCGTCCTGGCCGCCTTCGGCGCGGCCGGCGCCGCGACCTCGGCCTCGGCCGCGCCCGGCCTGCCCGGCGCCGTGAACGCCCCGTCGGACGTGGTCTCCGTCCGCATGGACCGGATGCACGGCCACCATCACCACCGGATGATGCGCCATCACCGCCACGGGCACATGATGCGCCATCACCATCATCGCGGGCACATGACGCGGCATATGCACCGCCATCACCGCATGTGAGCTGGTCGGGGCCCCCGAGGGGCCCCGTTCCCCGGGATCCGGCGTGCGGCCCGGCCCTGCGACCGGCGCGACATGAGCCGGGCCAGGCCGCCCCAGCGGGAGGACTGACCGCACGCCTCTACTCTGCGGCCTCGCGGTGGACCGGCTCCGGCTGGCGCGCCCGGGACGTGGCCGTCGCGGGCCGGACCCTGCCGAAGCGGGCGTAGAGGGCCGGCAGCACCACCAGCGTCAGCAGGGTCGCGCTGATCAGGCCGCCGATGACCACGGTGGCGAGCGGCCGCTGGATCTCGGCTCCGGTCTCGGTGGCGATGGCCATCGGCACGAAGCCGAGCGAAGCGACCAGCGCCGTCATCGCCACCGGCCGCAACCGGATCATCGCGCCCTCCAGGATGGCCTCCCGCTTCGGGCGCCCCTCCGCCACGAGCTGCTTGATGAAGGTCAGCATCACGAGGCCGTTCAGGACCGCCACGCCCGACAGCGCGATGAAGCCGACCGCCGCCGGCACCGAGACCGGCATGCCGCGCAGCCACAGGGCCACGATGCCGCCGGTCAGCGCCAGCGGCACCGCGCTGAACACCAGCAGTGCGTCCCGCGGCGAGCCCAGGGCCGAGTAGAGCAGCAGGAAGATCAGGAAGAAGCACGCCGGCACCACCACCATCAGCCGCTGCTTGGCCGAGGCGAGGTTCTCGAACTGGCCGCCCCAGGTCACGAAGGAGCCCGGCGGCAACGGCACTTGCTGCCCGACCTCGGCCTGCGCCTCCGCCACGAGGGAGCCGATGTCGCGCCCGCGCACGTTGGCGGTGACGACCACCCGGCGCTTGCCGTTCTCGCGGCTGATCTGGTTCGGCCCCTCCGTGACCGAGAAGCCCGCCACCTGCTTGAGCAGGACCGAACGCGCACGGCCGTTCGGGCCGGGCGGCAGGGGCACCGGGATATTCTCCAGGGCCTCGCGGTCCTCGCGCACCGTGTCGGTGAGGCGCACCACGATGGGGAAGCGCCGGTCGCCCTCGAAGACGACGCCGGCATCCTTGCCGCCGATGGCCGCGCCGATGACCTCCTGGATGGCGCCCGTGCTGAGGCCGTAGCGGGCGGCCTCGGCCTTGTTGATCTTGATCTCCAGGAACGGCAGGCCCGCCGTCTGCTCGACCTTCACGTCCTCGGCGCCGTCGATGCCCTTCAGGGCCGCCGCGATCTGGTTGGCGGTCTTCAGCATCGGCTCGAACTCCTCGCCGAACACCTTCACGGCGAGGTCGCCCCGGGTGCCGGCGAGCAGCTCGTTGAAGCGGAGCTGGATCGGCTGCGAGAACTCGTAGACGTTGCCGGCGAGCGCCCCCACCGCCGTCTCGATCTGCGCCTGCAGGTCGGCCTTCGACAGGCTCGGGTCCGGCCACGCCTCCTGCGGTCTGAGCATGACGAAGGTGTCGGAGGAGTTCGGCGGCATCGGGTCGGAGGCGACCTCCGCCGTGCCGGTCTTCGAGAACACGTAGGCGACCTGCGGGAACTTGGAGACCACCTGCTCGACCTTGAGCTGCATCGCCTGCGACTGGGTCAACGAGGTCGAGGGGATGCGGGTGGCGTTGAGCGCGATGCTCTTCTCGTCGAGTTGCGGGATGAACTCGGTCCCGAGCCGGGTGAACAGGACGCCCGCCCCGACCAGCAGCAACAGGGCCGCCCCGAGAAAGGCGAGGGGACCGCGCACCGCCGCCCCGAGCACCGGCCGGTAGGCCGCCTTCAGCGCCCGGATGATGAGGTTGTCCTTCTCGGTGACCGTGCCGGTGATGACGATGGCGATCAGCGCCGGCACGAAGGTCAGCGACAGGATGAAGGCCGAGACCAGCGCGATGATGACGGTCAGCGCCATCGGCGCGAACATCTTGCCCTCGACCCCGGTGAAGGTCAGGAGCGGCACGTAGACCAGGATGATGATGGCTTGCCCGTAGAGGGACGGCTTGATCATCTCCTCGGCCGACGCCCGCACCGTCTGAAGGCGCTCCTCGGTCTCGAGGGCCCGCCCGAGGGCGTGTTGCTTCTCGGCGAGATGGCGCAGGGCGTTCTCGGTGATGATCACCGCCCCGTCGACGATGAGGCCGAAGTCGAGGGCGCCGAGCGACATCAGGTTCGCCGAGATCTTCGCCTCGACCATCCCGGTCAGGGTCATCAGCATCGCCACCGGGATGACCAGCGCCGTGATGACGGCCGCCCGGATGTTGCCGAGCAGCAGGAACAGGATGACGATGACGAGGGCCGCGCCCTCGGACAGGTTCTTCACCACCGTCCTCACCGTCGCCTCGACGAGACGGGTCCGGTCGAGGACGGTCTGGACCGCGACGCCGGGGGGCAGGCTCCTGCGGATCTGGTCCATCTTGGCGTCGACCGCGGCGGCCACCGTGCGGCTGTTCTCGCCGATCAGCATCAGGGCGGTGCCGATGACGACCTCCTGGCCGTCCTCGCTGCCCGAGCCGGTGCGCAGGTCGCGGCCGATGCGGACCTCGGCGATGTCCCGGATCCGGACCGGCACGCCGCCGCGGGTCGCGACCACGACGTTGCCGATGTCGTCCATGTCCTCGAGGCGTCCGGCGGCGCGCACGACGTAGCCCTCGCCGTTATCCTCTAGGTAGCGGGCGCCCTGGTTGGCGTTGTTCGCCTCCAGCGCCCGGACGACGTCCGAGAAGGACAGGTCGAGGGAGGCGAGCTTATCGGGGTCGGGCTGGACGTGGTACTGCTTCTCGAAGCCGCCGATCCCGTCGACGCCGGCCACGCCGGGCACGGTCTTGATCTGGGGCCGGATGATCCAGTCCTGAACCGTGCGCAGGTACGCGGTCTGCTCCAGCGCCGTCCTGAGGCGCTGGCCCTCGGGGGTCAGGTAGCTTCCGTCGGGCTGCCAGCCCGGCGCGCCCGCCTTCGAGAGCGTTCGCTCGCCGGGCTTCGCGTAGTGGATCGACCACATGTAGATCTCGCCGAGGCCCGTGGAGATCGGGCCCATGGCGGGCTCTGCCCCGGGGGGCAGGTCCCGCCTCACCTGGGCGAGGCGCTCGGCCACCTGCTGGCGGGCGAAGTAGATGTCGAGCGTCTCGGCGAAGACGGCGGTGACCTGCGAGAAGCCGTTGCGCGAGAGCGAGCGGGTGTATTCGAGCCCCTTGATGCCGGCGAGGGCGGTCTCGACCGGGTAGGTGACCTGCTTCTCGATATCGACCGGCGCGAGCGAGGGCGCGGTCGTGTTGATCTGCACTTGGTTGTTGGTGATGTCCGGGACCGCATCGATGGGCAGCTGCGTCACCGCGTAGCCGCCGAAGCCGGCGGCGAGCAGCGACAGCAGCAGCACGAGCCAGCGCTGGCGGACCGAGACGTCGAGGATGCGGCTGATCATGTCTCGGCCCCTCAATGGTCGTGGCCGGCTTCGCTCTTCCCGAGCTCGGCCTTGAGGAGGAAGGTATTGGCGACCGCGATGTCCTCGCCGGCCCTGAGGCCGGAGACCACCTCGTAGGCGTCGTCGTCCGCGCGCCCGAGCTCGACCTCGCGCTTCTCGAAGCCCTCGTCGGTGCGCACGAAGACGACGCGCTTGCCCTCGACGGTCTGGAGCGCGGCCTTGGTCACCCGGACGGGCACTCGATCCGTCTCGGTCTCGACCTCGGCCGTGACGTAGGTCCCCGGACGCCAGGCCATGTCCTGGTTGGGCAGCGAGACCACCACCCGGGCGGACCGGGTGTCGGCGTTCAGCAGCGGGCTGACGAACACCACCTTCCCCTGCACGCTGCGGCCGCCGCGGTTCACGGTGACCCGGGCGCCTTCCCGGACCTCGTCGAGGTCCGAGGTCGGCACCGCGAGCTCGATCCAGACGGTCGAGAGGTCGGCCACGGTGTAGACGTCGGCCGGGTCGCCCTCCTTGCCGACGGCGGTGCCCACATCGACCTTGCGCTCGACGATGCGGCCGGAGATGGGCGCCCGCAGCTCGTACTGGCGCAGGGTCGAGGCGTTGGGCGTCGCCTCGTCGCGTTTCTGCGCGGCGGCGACCTCGGCGGCGTTCAGGCCGAGCGCCGAGAGCTTCTGGCGGGCGAGGTCGACGCGGAGCTGGTTCTCCTGGAACACGGCCTTGGCGTTGTCGAACGCCGCCTGGGATGCCGCCGCGGATGCCAGCAGCCTCTGCTGGCGCTCGAAATTGACCTTCTGGAGGTCGGACTGGACCATGGCGGTGAGGTACTCGCTCTTGGCGTCGGCGACCTCGCGGCTGTCGAGGACGGCGACGACGTCCCCCTTCCGCACGTCGTCGCCGAGGCGCTTGCGCATCTCGGACACCGTGCCGACGACGCGGACCGGGACGCGGGCGATCCGGTCCGTGTCCGGCGTGATCGTGCCGGGGACGAGGATGTGCCTCGACAGCAGGCCGCCTTCCGCCTTGGCCACCTTGATGTCCTGGTTCTCGATCTGCTCGGCGGTCATCGTGACGTGCCCCTCCGCGCCCTCGGCTTCGGAAGGCTCGTGCGCTCCGTGAGCGTGGCCTGCGCCCGCCTTGGGGGCGGCGGCCTTGCCGTGGTCGTGGCCGCCGCCCGCTTCGTGGCGGGGCTCGCCCGGCGATGCTGGGCCAGGCCCGGCGGCGAAGGTGTGGAGGGCCGGCGGCAACCCGGCCGCGGCGAGGAGGCCGCGAACGAAGCCGGACACGGCGGGAACGGCGGCGCCCACGAGGACGCCGGCGGCCACCAGGGCCGCAGTCAGGAGAATGCGCATGATGCCTGCTCGTCGGGGCGCCGGTGCCGTGGCGGCTTCCGGGCCGGTCCCGTTGCGATGACGTGAGGAAGCGGCCCCGGGGCCTCGGACCCGGGGTTCAGGACGCGCGCCGTCGCGGCGTCACCTCAGGCGCGCGGCGGACGCGGCAGGCGGTCGGGGGAGATCGAGGCGCGCGCCGCGTCGACCGGGGCGTAGCAGGGTCGGGACGGCAGGGCGGGCGGAACGGGGGCGAGGCCGTCCGACGGCATGGCCACGTGGCAGCCGCAATGGACGTGGCAGGCGATGCCGGGATCCGCCGCCCGGGCCGAGGCCGGCGTCAGGTCCGACGCCATGACCAGCTCCGTCCGGTCGTGGCCCGGATGGTTCTGATTATACGCCAGGTCCTCGGCGAGGCCGGCGGTCGGGAGAGCGACGGCCAGCGCCAGGACGAGCGCGAGCGCGCGGGCGACGGTCGCCCACCACCCCGTCCAGGCCCCGAAGGCTCGCTGGCGTCCCGCCGACTTCATCGTGCTCCTTATGGGCGATTCGGGCGTCGGGCCACAAGACGCGGGGGTGAAACGCCGGGCGGTCAGGTCGCCGGTCCGGCCGACGGAGTGCGGAATGTCACCGTCCGTCGCGGCTCAACGCCGTCGCGACAGCCTGGCTCGGCCGGCATCGGGAGAGACCCGACAGGAGACGACACCTCTTCGCCCTGGCGCCAGACGCCCAATCCTCCGCGGGCGGCTCCGGCGACTGGCGGCCGCACGACCACGTCGACGACCACGTCGGCCGGCATCACCATCCGCGCCGCGACGAGGACAGGTCGTTCTTCGATGAACGGGGCCCCCATCCCCCCAACCACGACTTCGCCGACGGAACGGACCGCCCCGGACCGCCCCGGACCGAACGACGGTCCGGGGCGGTCGGCGGAGGCTCAGGCGCCCCGCGGCCCGAACAGGATGAGGGCGCTGCCGAGCACGCATACGAGGCCGCCGGCGATGTCCCAGCGGTCGGGCCGGTGGCCTTCGAAGCCCCAGAGCCACAGGATGGCCGCGACGACGTAGATGCCGCCGTAGGCCGCATAGGTGCGTCCCGCCGCCCCGCTCTCCACGACGGTCAGCAGGGAGGCGAACAGCGCCAGCGAGGCCATCCCCGGGACGAGCCACCACGGGGATCTGTCGAGGCGCAGCCACGCCCAGAAGGCGAAGCAACCGGCGATCTCGGCCAAGGCGGCCGCGGCGAAGGCGGGATAGGTGAGCATGGGCGCGTGTTCGCATGCGCCGTGCGTGCGACAAACCGGCGACACGGGCCGGAGGCGCCGGTCCTGACCACGCGGCGGGCCGGCGCCGTCTCGACCTCCTCCCGTCCCGGCTTGAGGCGGCCGAACCGTGCGGGCGTCGCCGGCGCCAAGCTGCGCCCGGGCGCACGCTGCCGTCCACGCGCCACGTCAGGTCCTGTCGGGACCGGCTTGGGCCTGTACGGCGGCGATCTGCCGTATCCGCCGCGGCAGGTCGCGAACGAGAGCGGTCTTCCGGTAGGGCGTCATCTTCCGCCACGCGCGGATCTCCGGGACCGTGCGGCCGCATCCGAGGCACCAGCCGGTCCGCCCGTCCCACTGGCAAACCCCGATGCAGGGGTCGTCCGTCTTCATGTTAGGGCTCCGTACGCCAGGCGGCCCGTCCGCCGCTGGACACATATAGGGTACCCCCCTATACGTCACTACGACGAGGAAGCCCGCGATGGCCCACACGGTCAAGGAAAAGGCCAAGCTCCTGGCGCGGGTGCGCCGGATCAAGGGACAGGCGGAAGCCGTCGAGCGGGCCCTGGAGGCCGAACTCGGCTGCGCCGACGTCCTGATGCTGGTCGCCTCGATGCGCGGGGCCATCAACGGCCTGACCGCCGAGCTGATGGAAGACCACATCCGTCACCACGTCGTGAACCCGGACGCGGAACCGGACGCCGAGCGCGCCCGGGGCGCCGCCGAGCTGATCGAGGTGGTCCGGACCTACCTCAAATGAAGGCCGCCCCATGACGCCGTTCGCCGACCTGCTGCAGCAGGGGACCGCCCATGCCTGGCTGTTCGTGCCGAGCGCGATCCTGCTGGGCGCCCTCCACGGCCTGGAGCCCGGTCACGCGAAGACCATGATGGCGGCGTTCATCATCGCCGTGCGCGGCACGGTCCTGCAGGCGGTCCTGCTCGGGCTGGCGGCGACGCTCTCCCACACGGCGGTGGTCTGGACCATCGCGCTGGGCGGCCAGTACCTCGGCCGGGAATGGGGCGGCGAGGCCGCCGAGCCGTATTTCCAGCTCGCCTCGGCCGCCCTCATCCTCGGCGTCGCGTTCTGGATGGCGTGGCGGACCTGGCGCGAGCAGCATCACGCGCACGACCATCACCACCCTGACGCGCATCGGCCCATCGTCACGCGCGACGGTGCGCTGACGCTGGAGGTGTTCGAGGACGGCGTGCCGCCGCGCTGGCGCCTGCGGGCCGAGGGCGGATCGTTGCCGGTCCCCGCGGCCGTCACGGTCGAGACGGTGCGCCCGGATGGCGCCCGGCAGGCGTTCGGATTCGTCGCGCGCGAAGGCTTCCTGGAGAGCTGGGACGAGATCCCCGAGCCCCACGCGTTCACGGCGCGTGTCCGCCTCGACGGCCCGGCCGGGTCGGAGATGCACGAGGTCGCCTTCGCGGAGCACGACCACGACCACGATCATATGAACCTCGGCGACGAGGACGACGCCCATGCCAGGGCGCACGCGGAGGACATCCGCCGCCGCTTCCAGGGCCGCACCGTGACCACGGGGCAGATCGTGCTGTTCGGCCTGACCGGCGGGCTCATCCCGTGCCCAGCCGCCATCACGGTGCTGCTGCTGTGCATCCAGCTCAAGCAGTTGAGCCTCGGCTTCGCGCTGGTCGCCTGCTTCAGCATCGGGCTGGCGCTCACGATGGTCTCGGCCGGCGTCGTCGCGGCCTTGAGCGTGCGGCACGTGGCCGGCCGCTGGTCCGGGTTCGGCGCGTTCGCACGCCGGGCGCCGTACGCCTCGGCGGCGCTGATCGTGCTGGTCGGCCTCTACACCGGCTGGCTCGGCTGGGACGGCCTCCGCCACGCCGCCGCGGCGCAGGCGGCCCAGTCCGGGACATCGGTCGGGACATCGGTCGGGTGAGCGACGACTGCCGGGTCTGAAACGCCGGCGGCGGCCTCGACCTTCCGGCCCAGGGCTGACAGCCTATCGCACGGCCGGAAACGGACGGGCTCGGGCATGGCAGGCGATTCCCCCGGAAGGTCTCAGCAGGCGGCCGGATCGCGCACGGCTGCCCGAGGCCTCGACAGCGATCCGTCAGAGCAGGGCCAGGGCGACGCCGCCCAGGGCCGTGAGTGCGACGACCATCCAGGGCGGCGTCCGGCCGACGGTCAGGAGCCCGAAGGCGAGAACGGCCACCGCGTAGTCGCGCGCGTTCCCGACCGCGCTGGTCCAGACGGGATCGTAGAGCGCGGAGCCGAGGATTCCGACCACCGCCGCGTTGGTCCCGCGCATGGCCGCCTGGGCCAGCGGTCGCGTCCGGAGCGCGTCCCAGTAGGGCAGCATGCCGTAGACCAGCAGCAGACCGGGCAGAAAGATCGCGACCAGCGCGATGGCCGCACCGACCACGCCGTGGGGTGCCGGTCCGGCGACGGCTCCGAGATAGGCCGCGAAGGTGAACAGCGGCCCGGGCACGGCCTGGGCGGCCCCGTATCCGGCGAGGAAGGTGCCGGGGCCGACCCAGCCCGGGGCGACCACCTCGGCCTGCAGCAGCGGAAGGACCACGTGGCCGCCGCCGAACACCAGAGCCCCGGAGCGGTAGAAGGCATCGAACAGCGCCAGAGCCTGGGATTGCAGACTGGCGGCCAGCAGGTGAGGGACGACGAGGAGCAGCGCGAAGGCGAGCAGGCCGATTGCGCCGGCCCGTCGGGACACCGGGAAGGCGAGAAGCCCGGCCTGCTCCTGCGGCGGCAGCCGGCAGAGCACGAGGCCGGCGAGGGCACCGAGCGCGATGGCCCCGACCTGACCGACCGACCCGGCGACCAACACGGTGAGGAACAGCGCCGCCACCGCGATGCCGGCGTGCGGCCGATCCGGCGCCAGCGCGCGGGCCATGCCCCAGACCGCCTGCGCGACCACCGCGACGGCGACCAGCTTGAGCCCGTGGATCGCGCCCTCGGCCACCGGGCCGGACAGGGCGCCGGCGCCGGAGGCGAAGGCCAGAAGCAGCAGGGCGGAGGGCAGGGTGAAGGCCGTCCAGGCCGCGAGCCCGCCGAGAAGCCCGCCGCGCAGAACCCCGAGCGAGAACCCGACCTGGCTTGACGCCGGCCCGGGCAGGAACTGGCACAGCGCCACGAGGTCGGCATAGCCACGCTCGTCCAGCCACCGGCGCCGTATGACCAACTCGTCGCGGAAATAGCCGAGATGCGCGACCGGGCCGCCGAACGAGGTCAGGCCGAGCTTGAAGAAGGCGCGGAACACCTCCCCGGCGGAGCCGGACGCGCCCGCCGAGGCGGGATCGGTACGCCGCGCCTCGGCGGCCGCGGGGGCTTCGGTCATGGGCGGCCTCGCTCCGTCGTGCCGGCGGGGGGACGGCCGGCCATGCGTTCGCGAGCGGCGTCCCGCATCGGACGGCCTCCGACGGCGCCCCCGCGAAGCCCGCCGCGCCCTGCGGTCGCATCCGTCGGGATCGCGGCGCCATCCTGCGGTGTCGCATGTCGGTATCGGGATCGAGGGACCGGTACAAGCCACCCGCGCAGGCCTGTCTCGCCCCGGTCCCGCCGGGGATCGCCCCCCGGCAAGGTCATCGGCAAAACGGCCGACAACGGCCCGGGACCGGCCACCGGTCTACGCCGTCACGCCGAGGCCCGCCGGCACGCCGAGGCCCGACGATCCCGGGGGCTTGACCTTCCAACGGTGGGAAGCCCCATCTCGTCGGGACGGCATCCGAAGGAGAACGTCATGGTCCGCTTCAAGGTCGACAGGATGGGCTGCGGTGGCTGCGCCGAATCCGTGACCCGCGCCGTTCAAGCCATCGATCCCGGCGCCCATGTCGAGGTCGACCTCGGTGCGAAGCGCGTCACCGTGTCGAACGCCTCGGCTCCGGCCGAGCGGATCGCCCAGGTTCTCGTCGCCGCCGGCTATCCGGCCGAGCCGATGCTCGCGGCGGCCTGATGCTTCGGGCCGCCAACCCAACCTGCGCTGTGCATGGACGTCCCATGCCCGACATGGTCCCGCCACCCGAACCGGTGTAATCCTGATTCCATGTGCTTCGACCGGCAGATCGCGCGCCTGATGGCGGCGATGATCCTCGCGATCATCGCCTACGTCGCGCCGTCCGCCGCCCAGGCCCACGAGGGCCATGGGGGTCATGGCGGCCATGGGGGCCACGGCCGCCACATGGCCGCGGCGCAGCCGAAGGCGACGGCGGCGGCGGTGGCGGTGGCGGTGGCGGCGAAGCCGACGGTTCGCGCCGCGGCGCCCACGTGGTCCAAGGTCGTCACCACGGCCGTCGAGGCGGCGTACATCGCGCCGACCGGGGACGCGTGTTGCCGGCCCGGTTGCAAGACCCGCTGCTGCGGGACGATGTCCTGCTGCGCGACCGGCGTCCTGTCCGGGTCCGACGCCCTCGTCCCGTCCCTGTTCCGGACCGGCACGCAGATCCCGGGGGACGTCTCCGGCCGCGTCGGCACCGACCCCGAGACCCTGCCCAAACCCCCACGAACCCTCGCCTGAGATGAGGCGCGCCCGAGGCGCGCGACGCCCGAGCTGCGCCCGCGAACGGCCGCGCCCGGCATCCCCACCGCGAGGAATACCGTTTCCATGTCGACCCGTCTTGCCGCCGCCCTGGGCGCGATGGCGCCGCTTGCCGCCGTCCTGGCGGGATCCGCGCTCGCCCATGAGGGCCATGACCACGGCGCGGCCCCGCCGCCCGTCTCGAAGACCATCGCCCCCCGCGGCGAGGCCCTCTCGGAGACCTTCGAACTGGTCGCCGTCCCGCGCGACGGCACCCTGACGCTGTTCCTCGACCGCTTCCGGACGAACGAGCCGGTGACCGGCGCGACCATCGATGTCGAGACGCCGGACGGCCCGAAGACCGCGACCGCCACGCCGGAGGGCGGCTACGCGCTCACGGCCCCGTGGATGTCGGCGCCCGGCCGGCACGAATTCGTCGCCACCGTCACGGCGGGCGGGGACGTCGACGTCCTGACCGTCGCGGTCGCCGTGCCGGACCCCTCCGGCCGCGCGGCCGCGGCGCCCGCCGAGCCGTCACCGGGGCGGGCCGCCCTGTCGCGCGTGTCCGAGGTCGCCCAGGAGGTTCGCGCGCGCCTCGGGCAGAAGGATCCGACCCTGGTCGGCGCGGTCGTCGTCGCCTTCCTGCTCGGCATGCTGGTGACCGGGCTCGCACGCGGGCGCCGCAGCGTCCCGGCGGTGGCGTTGCTCGCCATCGGCATCACCCTCGTCCTCGGCACGGCCGCCTTCGCGCATGGCGACGAGGACCACGGCCCGGCCGTGCAGGGTGCCGCCCTGACCGAGCCGCGCCCGTCCGGATCCTCCGATCTCGCCCAGCGCCTGCCCGACGGCTCCGTCTTCGTGCCCAAGCCCACCCAGCGGTTGCTGGTTCTGCGCACGACGATGACCGAGCAGGGCCGGTTCCACCGCGCGGTGGAACTCCCCGGCCGCATCATCCCGGATCCGAATGCGAGCGGTGTCGTGCAATCCTCGGTCGGCGGCCGCCTCTCGCCTCCGGCCTCGGGGCTGTTTCCCCGCCTCGGCACCCGGGTGCGCCGGGGCGAGGTGCTGGCCACCGTCACCCCGCCGATCCAGGCCGTCGACCTCTCCGACATGCGCCAGACGCAGGGCGACCTCGACCAGCAGATCTCCATCGTCGAGCGCCGGGTCGACCGCTACAGGCGTCTCGCCCTGACGGGGGCGGTGGCCCAGACCCAGCTCGACGACGCTCTGGCCGAGTTCAAGGGCCTGCAGGACCGGCGCGCGGCCCTCGACCGGATCCGCCGGGAGCCCGAGCCGCTGGTTTCCCCGGTGGATGGCGTGGTCGCGCAGGCCGCGGCGGTCGCCGGGCAGATGGCGAGCCCCGGGCAGATGGTCTTCCAGATCGTCGACCCGAACCGCCTCTGGGTCGAGGCGCTGAGTTTCGATGCCCTCACGGCGGCGCAGGACGCCACGGCGCGGCTCGCCGACGGCCGGCTCCTGACGCTCGCCTACCAGGGCTCGGGGCTCGCCGACCGCAACCAGGCCATCCCGGTCCAGTTCGCGGTCCAGGGCGACGCGTCGGGCCTGCGCGTCGGGCAGTTCGTCACCGTGCTCGCCGCGACGGACCGCGAGCAGGCGGGCTTGGCCCTGCCGCGCGCGGCGGTCGTGCGGACCGGCAACGGGCAGGACGTCGTCTACGAGCACACCAGCGCCGAGCGGTTCGAGGCGCGGCCGGTGCGCGTCGAGCCGCTCGACGGCGGCCGCGTGCTGGTCGCCGAGGGGATGGGGCCCGGCCGGCGGGTCGTGACCCAGGGTGCCGAACTCCTCGACCAAGTGCGCTGAGGAGGCCCGCGATGTTCACCGTCCTCGTCGGCCAGTCGGTCCGCAACCGCCTGCTCGTCCTCGCGCTCGCCGCGGCGCTGGTGCTGTACGGCGCCTTCGCCGCCACCAAGCTGCCGGTCGACGTCTTCCCCGATCTCAACAAGCCGACCGTCACCCTCATGACGGAGGCGGAGGGGTACGCCCCCCAGGAGGTCGAGCAGCTCGTCACCTACCCCATCGAGACCCGGATGAACGGACTCCCGGGCGTCACCCGGGTGCGCTCGGTCTCGGGTGTGGGGCTGTCCATCACCTATGTCGAATTCGACTGGGGCACCGACATCTACCGGAATCGCCAGCAGGTCGCGGAGCGTCTGGCGCTCGTGCAGAACCAGCTGCCCCGGGGCGTGACCCCGGTGATGGCCCCCATCTCCTCCATCATGGGCCAGATCCTGCTGGTGGCGGTCACGAGCGCGACGGCGAGCCCGATGCAGGTGCGCGAGGTCGCGGACTTCACCCTGCGGCCGCGGCTGCTGACCATTCCGGGCGTCGCGCAGGTCATCCCCATCGGCGGTGAGGTGCGCCAGTTCCGGATCGGCCCGAACCCGGCCGCCATGCGCGCGCTCGGGGTGACCAACGTGCAGCTGGAGACCGCGCTCGCGCAGTTCGGCACGAATGCCGGCGGAGGCTTCACCGACCAGAACGCCCGCGAATACCTGATCCGGAACATCGGCCGCACCCTGAGCCTCGACGACCTGCGCAACCTCGTGGTCGCGACGGTCAACGACGCGCCCGTATCCCTGCGCCAGGTTGCCGAGGTCTCCTTCGCCGCGAAGGTGAAGCGCGGCGACGCCGGGTACATGGCCAAGCCCGCGGTCATCGTCTCGGTGGAGAAGCAGCCCGACGTCGATACGGTGCGGCTGACCCGCAGGATCGAGACCGCCCTGAAGGAGATGGCGCCGACGCTGCCGGCCGGCATCCGGGCCGACCGGATCCTGTTCCGGCAGGCCGACTTCATCGAGACCTCGATCCGCAACGTCGAGGGCGTCCTCGTCGAGGCGGTGCTGGTGGTGGCGGCGGTGCTGTTCGCCTTCCTGCTGAACGTCCGGACCACGGCCATCTCGCTGCTCGCCATCCCGGTCTCGGTGCTGACGACCGCCGCGGTGTTCCACCTGTTCGGGCTCTCCATCAACACGATGACGCTCGGCGGCCTCGCCATCGCCATCGGCGAACTCGTCGACGACGCGGTGGTCGACGTCGAGAACATTTTTCGCCGGCTCGGCGAGAACCGGAAGGCCGGCAACCCGAAGAGCGTGTTCCAGGTGGTGGTGGAGGCCTCGAACGAGGTCCGGTCCGGCATCGTCTACGCGACGCTGATCATCATCCTGGTCTTCGTCCCGCTCTTCGCGCTGTCGGGCATCGAGGGCCGGCTCTTCGCCCCCCTGGGGCAGGCCTACATCATCTCCATCCTGGCGAGCCTGCTCACCTCCATCACCCTGACCCCGGTGCTGGCCTCCCTGCTGCTGCCGGGGCTCAGGAACCTGGAGCAACACGACAGCCGCTTCCTGGCCCTGCTCAAGCGGGCCAACGCCGCCCTGCTGGGGGCCGCCTTCCGGCACCAGGGCCGGCTCGTCGGCGCCGTCGCCGTGGCGGTGGCGGCCGCGAGCGTGGCCGCCTGGAACCTGCCCCGGGCCTTCCTGCCGCCGTTCAACGAGGGCTCCTTCACGGTCAACATGACGTTCCGTCCGGGCATCTCCCTCGCCGAGAGCGACCGGGTCGGGCTCATCGCCGAGCGGCTGCTCCTCGACATCCGGGGCGTGAAGGCGGTGGGCCGCAGGACCGGCCGCGCCGAACTCGACGAGCACGCCGAGGGGGTCCACGCCTCCGAGATCGAGGTCGCCCTCGACGCGGACGCCGCGCGTCCGAAGGAGGCGCTCGTCGCCGACATCCGCGGACGCCTCGCCGCCCTGCCGGTGGCGGTGAATGTCGGCCAGCCGATCGCGCACCGGCTCGACCACATGCTCTCGGGCGTCCGCGCCGAGATCGCCCTGAAGGTGTTCGGCGACGACCTCGACGGCCTGCGCCGGGTGGCCAACGCCCTGCGCGACCGGCTGGCGGCGATTCCGGGCCTCGCCGACCTGCAGGTCGAGCGGCAGGTGCGCATTCCGCAGCTGGAGGTGCGGGTCGACTATACCCGGGCGGCCCTCTACGGGGTTCAGCCGGCCGCAATCGTCGAGCAGATCAGCCGCCTGTCGAACGGGCGGGTGGTCTCGACGATCGTGGATGGCGTGCGCCGCTTCGACGTGGTGCTGCGCCTGTCCGAGGACCGGCGGACGACCGCGGGGCTGGGCGATCTCCTCCTGGAGACACCGTCGGGCTGGGTGCCGGCGCGGCAGGTGGCCGACATCCGCGAGACGGACGGGCCGAACCAGATCCTGCGCGAGAACGCCCGCCGCCGCATCGTCGTCCAGGCCAACACCGACGGCGCAAGCGACATGGCGACCGTGGTGGCGGCCATCCGCGAGGCCGTGGCCAAGGAGCCGCTGCCGCCCGGCTTCTTCACCAGCCTGGAGGGCACCTTCCAGGCGCAGGAGGAGGCGAGCCGGACCATCGCGGCGCTTTCCGCGCTGTCCCTGGCCCTGGTCTTCGCCATCCTGTTCAGCCGCTACCGCTCGGCCGCCCTCGCCCTGATCATCATGGGCAACGTCCCGCTGGCGCTCATCGGCTCGGTGGCCGCCCTCTGGCTCGTGGGCCAGCCGCTCTCGGTGGCGTCGATGATCGGCTTCATCACGCTGACCGGGATCGTCGCGCGCAACGGCATCCTGAAGATCAGCCACTACCTGAACCTGTCGCTGCACGAGGGCGTGCCGTTCGGGCCCGACCTCGCGGTGCGCGGCAGCCTGGAGCGGCTGACCCCCGTGCTGATGACGGCGCTCTCGGCGGGCGTCGCGCTGGTGCCGCTGCTCTACGATGCGGCGAGCCCCGGCAAGGAGATCCTGCACCCGGTGGCGGTGACGATCTTCGGCGGCCTCGTCAGCGCGACGCTGCTCGACACCGTCCTGACCCCCGTCCTGTTCCTGCGCTTCGGCCGCACGTCGCTGGAACGGCTGCGCGCCCTCCACGCCGAAGCCCCGGCCCACCCATCGCCGTCGGGCACGCCCCCGCGCCCGGCCGAGGCGTACTGACCCCCGAGGAGACACGCGCATGATCCGAACGAGCCTAACCCTTGCCGCCGGCCTGCTGGCCGCAACCGCCGCCGACGCCCACGAGACTGCGGGCCGGCACGGCGGGCGCGTCGCCGACGCCGGCGACTTCCACGTCGAACTCGTCACCCGGGGCGAGACCGTCGACGTCTACGTGTCGGACGGCACGCAGGCGCCGGTCCCCGTCGCGGGCTTCAGGGGGACGGCCATCCTCGTGGCCGGCGGCAAGCCCGCCCGCGTGCCGCTGGAGCCGGCCGACGGCAACCGCCTGACCGGGAAGGCCCCGGCGGCGCTCGGCGACCGCCCGAAGGGCGCCGTGCAGCTCGCCGCCCCGGACGGGGCCACCGTCAGCGGCAAGTTCAACTGAACCGACCACCGAAGGGATCTCTTCCATGACCGTCGCCCGGACCCTCCTCGCCGCCGCCCTGCTGACCGCAGGCCTCGCCGGCACCGCCCGCGCACAGGGCCTGCACGACCACGGTTCCATGTCCGGCCAGGGGAGGGGATCGATGAAGCCGGACCCGAAGGACGACGCCTCGACCCGGGCGTTCAAGGCCGCCGACCAGGCGATGATGACGGACATGGACGTCCCCTACACCGGCAACCCCGACGTCGACTTCCGCACGCACATGATCCCGCACCACAAGGGCGCGGTCGCCATGGCCGAGGTCGCGCTGAAATACGCCCGGGACCCCGCCACGCAGGCGATGGCCCGGAAGATCATCGCCGACCAGACCACGGAGATCGCCGACATGGAGGCGTGGCTGAAGCGGCACGGCCGGTAGTCGCCGCCGGCGCCGGGCCGCCGACAGGGGCGCCCGGTCCGCGTCCCGATTCCACCCGCGCCTGTCCAGGGGCAACCGATGCATGCCGCCCGCAAGGCCACGCTCCACCGCATGGCCCCCTCCGCGCGCCTCTGTCCCTCCGGCCTGAAGGCCGAGGACCTGCGCGAATGCGGGGGCTTCGCGGTCGAGGACCGCAGGCTCACGGCCCGCGATGAGGCCGAACGCCTCAAGGACGAGCCCCCGGTCAAACCGACGCCCCGGACCTTCATCGACGACCTGCAGCGCCGTCTCGGCAAGGCGGCCCACGCCCGAACATGCCGACCTCCGTGCCGGCCAACGCGGTGTTCAAGGCGGTCGACCTCGAAGGGCGCGACATCGAGTGCGCCTGCGCCGGCGGGGCGAGCACGGTGCCGCCCGGCTTCGTCGCGCTGACCGAGAGCGTGATGATGGTCGCCCTGGCGGTCCGGATGCTGGCGATGCCCCCGTGAGCGGGGTCGTCGGCCTCTTCCCGGGGGGCCGGCCGCTCCCTGCGGCTCTTCAACCCGGCGATCCGGCCCCCGGCTGAGACGCGTGGGGCATGTGGTCCGGCCCGTCGGCGCCCGCTCGCCGTGGACTGAGGCCCCTTCCGCGGGCGGCACGCCACGCTGGAGGCGCACCACCACGGGACGGTCAGCCTCCGAGCGGGCCGCGTACGCCCCTCACGTGCCGAACGGGCATCACTCGCGGGTCCATGGGCTGGCATCCATGGCCTGACACGGTCTGAGCGAACGGTGTGAAACAGCCATGTGAGCCGCACCAGCACCTTCAGCTACGGGCTTGAATGTGCTGGCGCGCCCTACGGGAATCGAACCCGTGTTTTCGCCGTGAAAGAGCCACTAGTCAGACGTTTTGGGACATTCCCGGACGCGCTTGGATGTTGCGTTATCAAGCACTTAGTGTGATACCGTCCGAACCGGTCCCCGTTTGTTCGCCCACGTATATTGGGCCAAACTTGGGGTCATTCGAGGCCACGCATGTCCCGCACACTTCGTGAGGCAACGCTCGATACTCGCGCCGCCCGGCTGCGGCTGGCGCCATCCCGCAAGCCCTACTGGCGGTCTGTTGAAGGCGGCCTGCAGCTGGGCTACCGCCGCGGCGAGCGGGGAGGGGTCTGGCGTGCCAGGCGCTACGTCGACACCCGATACCTTGAGACCACGCTTGGCGTCGCGGACGACGAGACCGACGCCGACGGCGTGAAGGTGCTGGCCTACAAGCACGCTCTCGCCGCCGCGCGCACGTGGTGGCAGGCAGAGGAGCGTCGGGACCTCGGCGCGCCTGAGCAGCGCGCCGGGCCGTACACGGTCAGCGATGCCCTGGACGACTATCTCGCGCACTACATCGCCAAGGGCGGCAAGAGCGAGAACGCGACCCGGACGGCCGCCGACGTCCACGTGCGGCCCGCGCTCGGCAAGCTCGTCCTGGACAAGCTGACGACCCGCAAGATCCGGGACTGGCATCATGGCTTGGCCGGCGCGGCCCGGCGCCTCCGGACGAGGGCAGGGGAGGAGCAGCAGCTCGCCGAGATCGATGACGATCCCGAGGCGGTGCGCGCTCGGCGCGCCACCGCCAACCGGATCCTCACGATCCTCAAGGCCGCGCTGAATCATGCCTTCGCCGAGCGGCACGCCCAGTCAGATGCAGCTTGGCGGGCGGTGAAGCCGTTCCGCGAAGTTGACGCTCCGGTTGTCCGGTTCTTCACCGAGGACGAGTGCCGGCGCCTCGTGAACGCCGCCGAGCCCGAGTTCCGGCGCCTCGTGCAGGGCGCCTTGCTCACCGGCATGCGCTACGGCGAACTCGGCCGCCTCAAGGTCTCGGATGTGAACCTCGACGCCGGCACCGCCTCGGTACGGCGCGGCAAGGGCGGCAAGGGCCGCCATGTCGTGCTGACCGACGAGGCGCGCGCCCTCTTCCGGGACCTCACCGCCGGGCGGCCAGGCTCTGCCCTGGTGTTCGCGCACGACGACGGCCGGCCGTGGGGCATGTCGCACCAGATCCGCCCGATGGTCGAGGGCTGCCGCCGCGCCGGCATCGTGCCGGCGGCCGGCTTCCATGTCCTACGGCACACGCACGGCAGCGCTCTCGCTATGCGCGGCGTCCCCATGCAGGTCATCGCCACCCAGCTCGGCCACGCCGATACGCGGATGACGGAACGCCATTACGCCCACCTCGCGCCCAACTATGTGGCCGATACCATCCGCGCGAATTTCCCAACGCTCGGGCTGGGGACCGGTACCGGAGTCGCCAGCCTTGCGGACGCGAGGGCAGGGCAGGGGGCGCGGTCATGAGCGCCGGCAGCGCCACTGCCCCAGCGGCCCTCCCCGTGGTGGCCGAAACCACGCCCATCGCCAGCTACGGCAACGCCGCACGAGCGGCAGAGGTGGTGGGCGCCGATCCAGACCGCAGGTTCCTCCGCGCCTACAGCAGCATTATCCAGGGCTACGTCGACATGCTGCTCAGCGAGCACGCCGATCCGGTCGACAATCACGCACTGGCAGCAGAGCTTTCACGGGCCGCCGCGGATCCATTCGGCACCCTGAAACTGCACCTTGAGGGCAAGCTCGATCCTCGCGTGGCTGAAAGCGTCCAGGCAGCGATCGCCGAGAGCATCGACCAGAATGGCGAGCTCGGGGAGGGCCTCGCCCAAATTCCCCAAGATGTGCTTTCGTTCATGGTCAGCATGCAGCGCGGCATAGAGAAAGAAGCCGATCGCTACCGCGGGCCGAACAGCAAGCGTGGACCAAAGAAGAACTTCCCGATCTGGATGCTGACCCGGGACGTGTTCCGCCTCTTCGAAGACAACGGCCTGCGGACGTCTCTACCTTCGAATGCGAGCGCGGATGACGATGACAGTGTGACGCCACTCCTGAGGTTTGCCGAGATAGCGCTTACCGATGCTACTGCCGCTGACCTTGCCCCGTGTTTGCCCCCGTTCATAACCAGAGTCCGTTCTGGTTCTGGTCCTGTTGGGACCGGGTTGCAAATGCGTTCGGGGTGAGC
>NZ_JBEPLA010000008.1:0-312452 GCF_040545035.1 Methylobacterium sp. 1973 | reverse complement strand
GTCCCCGAAGGACGCCCCGGGATCGCTCCCGGGACGCCGCGGACAGGTGCGGTCAGGAAGCACAAAATAGGAACATTGTCAAGGTGCGGGCGGCGTGACGCACGCTGCCGCGCGCCATTTCTCCCTGTCCGCCCGCGGCATTCCGGAAGGACGGGCGGCTGGACCGGACCGCCGGTCCACCTCCGGAGATCCGGCCTGCGTACCCGATCAATCCGCCCGTCGGAGCCGGCTCGCGAAGAAGCCGTCGAGGCCTCCGCGGGCGTTCGGCACCTCCGCCAGGTGGCACGGCAGGGTGCGCAGGTCGCCGTTGCCGTCGATCAGAGCCGCGGCGCCACCGACCTCCTCGGGCCGGACCGGCACCCGCGTGAACCGGGAGTCGCGGGCCAGGAAGGCCGCGATCTGCGCCTCGCCCTCCTCCGGCTCCAGCGAGCAGGTGCAGTAGACGAGAAGCCCGCCCGGCCGCACCAGCCCGGCCGCGTGGTCGAGGAGCCTGGCCTGGAGCGCGGCGAGCCGCCCGATATCGGCCTCCACCTTGGTCCAGGCCACGTCGGGGTGGCGCCGGATCGTCCCGGTGGCCGAGCACGGCGCGTCGAGCAGGACCGCGTCGTGGTCCCGCGGCTCCAGGGTGAGGGCGTCGGCCACCACGATCTCGACCGCGAAGCCGAGCCGCGCGACGTTCTCGCGCAGGCGTTCCAGCCGCGGCGCGGACCGGTCGACGGCGGTGACCTGCGCGCCGGTGGCGGCGAGCTGCAGGGTCTTGCCGCCGGGCGCCGCGCAGAGGTCGAGGACGCGGGTTCCGGGCTGCGGCGCCAGGAGGCGGGCCGGCAGCGCCGCGGCAGCGTCCTGGACCCACCACGCCCCTTCCTGGAAGCCGGGGAGGTCGGGGATCGCCGGGCCGTTCTCCGGCAGGCGCAGGGAGCCGGTCGGCAGGGTCACGGCGCCGAGCCGCTCCGCCCAGTCGGCGGTGTCGCGCAGGGGGGTCAGGTCGATGGCGGCCCCGGCGAGATGGGCGCGGGCGATCGCCGCCGCGCGCTCGGGCCCGTAGGCCGCGACCCAGCGGCGGGCGAGCCAGTCCGGCGTGTTGACCGCCAGGGCGTCGGCGTCCGCGGCCAGGATCGCGTCGCGCTCCCGGGCGATCCGGCGCAGCACCGCGTTGACGAGCCCGGCGAGATGGGCCGTGCGGGTATCCCCCTTGGCGAGCCGCACCGCGAGGTCGACGGCGGCATGGTCGGGGACCGCGAGGTCGAGGAGCTGGGCGGTCGCGGTGGCCAAAAGGGCCGTGAGCTGCGGCTTGGCCGCGGGCAGCCCGCGCTCCAGCCGCGCGGCCAGGGCGGCGCGGATCAGCCCGTAGCGGCGGAAGGTCGCCACCGCGATGGCCCGCGCCAGCCCGGCATCGGCCGGCGCCAGCGCCTCGGCGCGGATCGCCTGGGCGAGGGCGTCGTCGAGGGCGGGGGGGCGCTCCTGGCCGATCAGGGCCGCGACCGCCTGCATCGCCGCGCGGCGCGCGCCCAGGCCTGCCGTATCCGGCCCGGTCTCGCCCGTCGAAGCTTCCTTCCGCGTGTTGCGGCCTGTGTCCCGCGATGCCACTTCTGCTCCAGATCCAACGTCTTCTGGGCCTACGCCCTCACACTCGAGCGAGCGCGATGCAAGAGCCGACCGCACAAGACCCGCACAGGCAGGATCCGGACGGACCGGAGGCCGGCGACGGCACGGCCCCGCCCCGCGCGCTCAGCCCGGCGGCGCAGCGCGCCCTGGCCGAGGCCGCCGAGCGCCGCGCGGCGATCGACGCCCGGGCCGCCGAGATTAGCGCCCGCCCCGAGCGCCAGGGGCGCGGCGGCCTGGAGCCGGTGCGCTACGACGACTGGGAGGTGAAGGGCCTCGCGGTCGACTTCTGAGGACGGCGCAGGGGCCGGCGCACCGGTCCGGCCCTATTCGGCCGGGACCGCCAGCGGCGGGCCGGCCTCGGTCCGGGCCTCCGCCGCACCCGCCCCGAACCGCCGGTACCAGAGCCCGGTCAGGATCGGCACGAGGATCGAGGTGACGATGATGCAGATCGTCACCAGCACGGTGGCGGTCTGCGCGGCCGGGGCGAAGTGCGGGGCGACGGCGGCGATCGCCAGCGGGTTGGCGGCGGCGGCCCCGGCCGTCGAGGAGGCCGCCAGCCCCGCCGTGCCGGTCCCGCCCCCGATCGCCCGGTCGGCCAGGATCAGCGGGATGCCGGTCAGGACGATCACCGCCAGCGCCAGCACGATGCCGAGCCCCGCGAGCGGCGAGAGCAGGTTGCTGAGGTCCACGGTGTTCCCCAGCGCGAAGGCGAAGAACGGGATCATCAGCTGGCCGCCCGGGGCGAACAGGGCCCGGAGCTTCGGGTCGAGGTTGCCGAGGGCGAAGCCGACGAGGAAGGGCAATACCGCGCCCGCGAAGATCTGCGGCTCGAAATGCGCAGCCCCAGAGGCCCCGAGGATGATCATGCTCATCAGCGGGCCGGATTCGATCGACGTGAGGATGAAGGCGCCGGTCTCCTCGCGGCTGCCGTAGGTCTGCATCAGCGAGGCGTAGAGGCCGCCATTGGTCATATCCATCGCGCAGACGATCGCCAGGATCGAGAGGCCGGCGAAGAAGCCGGTCTGGATCCCCTCGGGCGGGATGAACAGCCCGGCCACCAGCACGATCGCCCAGGCGGCGACCAGCTTGGTCGCCACCAGCGTGCCGGACTTGCGCAGCACCGTCCCGGTCGCCCTCAGGCTGACCGAGGCGCCCATGCAGAAGAACCAGACCGCCAGGATCGGGATCACGCCGGTCATGATCCCTTGCGTGAAGCCCTTGAAATAGGCCGGGGACCCCGGCGCGAAGGTCCTGCACAGGGCTCCGAGCAGCAGCGGCACCAGCATCAGGCCGCCGGGAATCCTGTCGATCGCCGCCTTGATCTGCATGGCGCGCATCCTCCCGATCCGGATCGCTCGCCGGCGCATCGGACCCGGGCGGGTTCGCGGGCGCCGCCCCGGTCCGCGCCTCTGTCGGGCGTCTGTCGAACCGGTGCGTCATCCTGTCGGGGCCCGGGGCGGGCCGTCAAGCGGCGCGCCGTCGGGCACGGAACGTCCGGCGCGGAACGTCGAGCCTCCGGGCCCGTTGAGCGGATTCACCCGGAGGAGGCGAGCATGGCGACAACGGTATCGGCGCGCAGCGCGGTCGCGGGACCGCACGGCGCGATCACCCTGGCCCGCGGCGAGCGGCTCGGGATGCGGATGTGGCGGGCGGAGGAGCCGAACGCCGACAAGCCGATGACCAAATCGGCCTACGAGACCGTCGGCTACGTGGTCAGCGGCCGGGCGGAACTCGTCCTGGAGGGCGAGACCCTCGCCCTCGCTCCGGGCGATTCCTACTGCGTGCCGGCGGGCGCCGCGCACACCTACCGGATCCTGGAGACGTTCACGGCCGTCGAGGCGACCGCGCCGCCGGCCGGCTGAGGCCCGCGGGCCTCAGTGGGTCATGTAGACCTGCGTGCCGACATCGACCCGCGCGTAGAGGTCGACCACGTCCTGATTGTACATCCGGATGCAGCCATAGGACGCGTAGGTGCCCACCGAACTCGGCCGGTTGGTGCCGTGGATCGCGTATTCGCCGCCCGCGAGGGTCATGGCCGCCGCACCCATCGGATTGTGCGGCGAGCCGCCCGCGATGAGGTTCGGCAGGCGCGGGTTGTCGCGCTTCACCTCCGCGGGGGGCGACCAGGCGGGGGCGACGTACTTGCCGTCGATCGGCTTCGTGCCGAACCACTGCTTGCCGGGCCGGCCCACCGCCACGGGGTAGCGGATCGCCGTGCCGTCGCCGTTCACGAGATAGAGCTTGCGCTGCGACACGCTGATCACCACCGAGCCCGGCGCGACACCGTTCTGGAACGGCACGACCTCGCGCGCCTGCGCCGTTTGAAGACAACCGGCCAGCATCGCGCCGGCCAAACCGAATACAGCCGCCACCTGACCCGACATCACTACGATCCTCGACAAGCAAGAGTTGACGCGGGCAAGTAATCCGCGGCCGAGCTTACCGTTCCAAGAATAGCTATGGTTGATGTGGGGTCAGCGTGCCGCATCCGTGAGGCACGGTAAAAGAGCAACCACGATCGACGGCGCGGGGGCGCGGCGGGGCCGCTCGGCCGCCCCTCAGCGCTCGTAGAGCGTGCTGCCCCGCTTGTCCTCGGGCTGCCAGCCGTGGCGCTCCAGCTCCGGGTCGAGATGCTCCTCCACCGGGTGTCCGACGCAGAGATAGGCCACGAGCCGCCACGTCTCCGGCACCGCCAGGATCGCCGAGACGGTCTGCGGCTCCAGGATCGAGACCCAGCCGACGCCGAGGCCGCGCGCCCGGGCGGCGAGCCAGAAGCACTGCACCGCCCCCACCACCGAATAGGCCAGGGTCTCCGGCATGCTGGCCCGTCCGAGCCCGAGGCCGGTCTCGGTCGCCGCGTCGCAGAAGACGGCCAGATGGACCGGCGCCTCCCGCAGGCCGGCGAGCTTGAGGCCGCGATACCGGGCGGCGCGGTCCGCATCGTAGCCTGCGGCCGCGGCGGCGTTGCAGCCGGAGAAGTTGTCCGACACCTCGCGGCGCCGCGCCGGATCCGAGACGCGCACGAACCGCCAGGGCCGGCTGTTGCCGACCGACGGCGCCCGGTGGGCCGCCGTCAGGCAGGTGCGCAGGCACGCCTCGTCCACCGGATCCGTCCGGAACCGGCGCACGTCGCGGCGCCACGCGAACAGCGCGTCGAGGTCGTGCAGGAAGGCGTCGTCGAAGGCGGGCGGGCCCATGATGTCGGTGGCATACCCGCTTCCCGGGCCCAACGGGAAACAGAAAAAAGGCCGCCCGGAGGGGCGGCCTGAAGTCTTGGGTCTCGAAACCTCGGAGTGCCGGATCCTGGGATCCCGAACGGCGGCCGATGGCTGGGGAGCTGGGTGTCGGGCGCCGGCCGGGCAGGACCCGGCGAGGTTCGACGTCTGTTGTCGCACGGCAACGCGGCCTGCAAAAGGCGCGAATCTGGCCAAACCATGTTTTTTGTCGCTTGGGCGTGTCTCGCAGGTCACGGCGCGGGGCGGCCGTCACCCTTGCGGGCCGCTGCGGCGAAGCCCATCATCCGGCAAAGGAACGATGCACGGGAGTGGTGATGACCGAAAGGACGAGCGCCGGGCCGCGGCCCGACGAGGCGGCGGGGCATGTCATTCCCTTCCCCGCCCGCGCGGCTCCTCCACAGGTCGCCTTCAACCGGGATGAGCTGCGCACGATCTTCAACCTCTATGGCCGGCAGGTGGCCGCGGGCGAATGGCGCGACTACGCCCTCGATTTCCGCCGCGACAGGGCGGTGTTCTCGATCTACCGCCGCGCCTCCGAGATGCCGCTCTACCGGATCGAGAAGGATCCCAAGCTTGCCCGCCGCCAGGGGGCCTACGCGGTCATCGCCGCGAGCGGCCAGATCCTGAAGCGCGGCTCGGAACTCGCCCGGGTCATCGCCGTGCTGGAGCCGGCGCCCAAGGCGGTCTGACAGGCGGTCTGACCCCGCACGGCATCCCGCTCCGCCCGTCAGGACAGGGGCATCCGCCGGACGGTCGCGGCGATCTCGGCCACGACCTCCGGCGGCAGAGGACGGATCGGCCGCGGCGGCTCGGCGCGGCACAGGCCCAGGATATCGGCCAAGGCGTAGACCACCCGCAGGCTGGAGTGGGTCCGGAACAGCGTCCAGAGCGGCTCCAGTTCCGCGTTCAGGGTGCGCGCACGGTCCGTGTCGCCGGCCTCCACGGCCCGGACGATCGCGCGGCAGGTCCGGGGGAACAGGCCGCCCGCCACGCTGTACCACGCCGTGCCGCCGGCGATCAGCGCCTCGGTCGCGTTCCAGTCGCCGCTGAAGCCGATGGGGAAGCCCGCCGGGACGGCCGCCTGCAGGGCCGCGACACCGGCCGCGGCGTCGGCCGGGGCCGGCGCGGCGCATTTGGCGGCCACGATCCCGGAACGGCGGGCGAGCCGGCCGATCAGCGCCGGCGTGAAGCGGAAATGCGTGGTCGCGGGGTTGTCGTAGAGGACGAGGGGTAATCCGCCCGCCTCCGCCACGGCCGCGAAATGCGCCTCGACCTCGGCCTCGGTCAGCGGCGTGTAGGAGACGGGGGCGAGCAGCCCCGCATCCGCGCCGGCCGCCCGCGCATCCTGCGCGAGGCGGATGGCCTCGTCGGTGCGCAGGGCGCCGATGCCGACCAGGAGCGGTACCCGGCCGCCCACGGCCTCGCGGGCGATCGCCACCGCCCGGCGGCGCTCGTCGCGGCTCAGATACGCGTAGGTCCCGGTGCTGCCGAGCAGGCCGATCGAATCGACCCCGGCGGCCACGAGGGGCTCCAGCAGGCGCTGCAGGGCTCCGGCATCGACCCGACCGTCGGCGTCGCTCGGGGTGATCGGGAAGGCTGAGAGGCCGGAAAGGTCGGAGAGCGCGGGCATGGCCCGAGCTTAGCGCATCCGGTCGGTGCGGCGAGGCAAAAAGAAACCCCGGCGGTTGCCCGCCGGGGTTTCTGTCAACGGTCGGTTCTTGCGGCTTAGCGGCGGTCGCCGATCAGGCTCAGCAGGAACTGGAACATGTTGATGAAGTCGAGATAGAGGGTCAGGGCGCCGTTCACCGACATCTTGGCCGCCATCTCACCGTCGAAGCCGCCGTAGAGATACATCTCCTTGAGCTTCTGCGTGTCGTAGGCGGTCAGCCCCGCGAAGATCAGCACGCCCAGCAGCGAGATGGCGAACTGGAGGGCCGACGAGGCGAAGAAGATGTTCACCAGCGACGCGAGGATGATGCCGATCAGGCCCATCATCAGGAACGAGCCCATGCCCGAGAGGCTACGCTTCGTGGTGTAGCCCCAGAGGCTGAGCGAGCCGAAGGCCGCCGCCGTGATGAAGAACACCTGGACCACGCTGCCACCGGTGAAGACCAGCAGGAGCGAGGACATCGAGGCGCCCATCACCGCCGCGAAGGCGAAGAACATCGTCCGCGCCGACGAGGCCGACATCCGGTCCATCCGCATGGAGAAGACGAAGATGAACGCCAGCGGGGCGAGCATCAGGACCCACTTCAGCGGGCTGAGATAGAGGGTCTGACCGAACGGGGTCAGGATCGGGCGGGTGCCCTGGTAGGCCGCCACGGAGGCCATGTTCAGGCCGAGCGCGACGAGACCCGAGATGCCAAGCCCGACGACCATGTTGTTGTAGACGCCGAGCATGAAGGTGCGCAGGCCCTGGTCGACTTCGACCTGGGTGCCGGCGTAGCCGGTCGGCTGCTGGGCGCCGTACCGGAAGGGGCTATTCTCGAATGCCATGGGAGTTTCCTTGCGGAGGCTCTCTCAGCGTGGTGTTCGGGCGAGGCCCACGCAGGACCTCTGGCGCCAGGCTGGCGCCTCGGTCAGGAATATGTTGCGCCCGCGTCCTGGACACAAGTCCCCGGCCACGGTTGCGGCCCGGGTTTTCCGTGTCCGGAGGATGTATTTTTGTCCATCCGGGCAGGGATTAAAATGCATTTCCTGCTGCAAACCGTGTCTTTCGACTGACGGTTGCCGGGATGCAGGTGTTTCGATAGCCGTGCGAGCAGTCTTAACGGTTTCCTGATGCCACCCGCGGCGGCGCCCGCGCCGGTTTGTCCGGCGCGGGCCGGCCGCCGCCCGTCCGCAGGGTCCCGGCGGACCGGACGTCCAGGGCTCAGTGCGCGGCCCTGCGGGCGAAGGCGCGGCCCAGGCTCAGCAGCATCAGCTCGGCGGCGACCTGCACCTCGGCCGGCATATCGTCGGTGAGCGTCTCCTTGAGCGCGATCGCCAGGTCGGCCGCGCGCTCCAGCGGGGCGCCCCCCGAAGGAGGCCTGCCCAGGACGTAGCGATCGCCGCCGTCCCGGATCTCCGTGATGTCCATCAGGATCCCGTGCGAGCGGACCGGCTGGCCGGCCGCGTCCCGATGCGTCCGTCCGCGGCTGAGGAGCCATCGCACGGAGCCGTCCGTCTTGAACACGCGGTACTCGGCCAGCACCAGTCCACCGGACCGGACGGCCCGGAGCATGTGGTCCATCAGCCAGGTCATGTCCTGCGGATGCACCGCGGCCAGTGCCATCGGTCCGCTGATCGGGCGATTGGCGAGGTCGGGGGTGCCGGTCAGCAACATGGCCGCGCCCTCATCGTAGACGACACGGCCGCCGACATGGTCCCATTCCCAGGCACCCACGACGCACGAGGCTTCGAGGGCGGCACGGAGACGCTCCGTATCCTCCCCGTAGCCATCGATGACGGTAATGCCCATGACGGTTGGTCCTCTGGTCGGCCGGAGCCCGAACGTCTTTCTCCGTACCAATATATCACACAAATGACAAAGAGTTCACTTGCGGATAAAGTTGCGGTCGGGCACTCCGCGGTGCTGTGGGTCGATTTGCGCCTTCCTGGAGATGTTCGAGGGTCGGTCATGGATGAGAACGGGCTCGAACGTCTGCGCATGATTGCCGGCGCGAAAGCGGACACTGCGTCGTCCCAAGCCCTCATTCGAATCGCGCAGTCCCTCGATCTTCCGATCGAGGCGTTCTACCAGCCGGATCGGTGCGGCCCTGCCACGCGGCCGGCGATCGATTGGGAGACGGAGCGGCTCCTGGCTCTGGTGAAGGTCCATCTCCGCCAGCTCGATCCGGCGGCGCGCCGACGCTTCGGCGAGGCGGTCCTCGGGATGGTCGGCTCGGAACCGGCCGAGGGCTGACGCCGCCGGCGGCAAAGGCTGGAGACCCCGGAAACATGGCGATGCGGGCGACGGCGAAGCCGGACGATTGGAAGCGCCTGCCCTTCGCGGCGATGTCCCCAATCCCCTATCGCGCGGCCTTCGACCCCGCGCAATTCGCGGAGCTGGCGAAGGGGCTGCGTCCGGAGGTGATGGAAGACAAGTGGTTCATCTATCTCGACGGACTCGATCTCTGCTTCCACCGGAGCTGGACCGGCCACGGCGTCTACCGGGTCGGATTTGAGCGGCACGGCGAGACATACCGCGTCGTGTCGGCCCTGTGCGCGGAGCCGATGCTCGCGACGCACGGAGCCGAGTATCAGGCGCGGTGTCTCGATTTCCTGGTCGAGAACCTCCTGCTCGGCGGCTCCAAGCCGTTCCCCCGGCCTGCGGACGTCGCGGAGACCGCGCCCGGGGCGTTCCAGCACGGCTTTTCGGGAAGCGGCTATCGCGAGGTGCCCGTCGTGCGACGGCCCTGGTGGACATTCTGGCGCTGACGGCGGCCCGCCGGGTCTGAGCGCCCGGGCGGTCCTCCCGGGACCGGGAGGCGCTCCTCAGATCTGCCGCAGATACGGCGCCGGCTTCTGCCCCAGGATCCGCCAGGTGCCGGCGAGCCCGAGGAGAATCGCCAGCGCGACGGCGGCCGTCGCCGCCACCAGCGCGCCCGACAGGTCGAGGCGAAAGTCGAGGTGCATGACCTTGGCGACGATCACCCACCCTGCGAGCATCCCGGCCATGAGGCCGAACAGGGCCGTGGTGAGGCCCAGGGCGGCGTATTCGAGGGCGTAGGCGGCGAGTAGCCGCGACCGGCGCGCGCCCAGCACCTTGAGCACGACGGCGTCGTAGAGTCGTGCCCGGTGCCCGGCCGCGATGGCGCCGGCCAGCACGAACAGGCTCGCCAGGACCGCCACGGCGCTCGCCCCGCGGATCGCCAGGACCAGCCGGCCGACGAGGTCGCCGATCGCGTCCAGCGCGTCCTTGACCCGCACGGCGCTCACCGACGGGAAGGTCTTGGCGACGTCGCGCAGGATGTGGTTCTCGGCGGCCGCGTCGGTGCCGCCCGGCAGCGTCAGCGTGGCGAGGTCGGAATGCGGCGCGCCGCGGAAGGTCCCCGGCGAGAACACCATCACGAAGTTGATGCCGAGATTGCGCCACTCCACCCGGCGCAGGTTGAAGATCGTCGCGGTGAGGTCGCGGCCGAGCACGTTCACCGTCACGGTGTCGCCGAGCTTGAGGCCGAGCTGGCGGGCGAGGTCGGCCTCGAAGGAGACCAGCGGCTTGGCGCCCTGCTCGGCGCTCCACCACGCGCCTTCGGTGAGGCTCGAGCCCTCCGGCACCGTGTCGGCGTAGGTGATGCCCCGGTCGCCGTCGAGCACCCAGGCGGCATCCTCCGGGGGCCGGATCTTGCTCGCCGGCACGCCGTTCAGGGCGACGATCCGGCCGCGCATCATCGGCACGTCCTCGATCTTCCCGTTCGGGGCGGCGCGCGCCAGGAACTCGCGGAACTGGGCGGCGTCCCGCGAGGGGATGTCCAGGAAGAAGAGGTTCGGCGCGCGGGCCGGTAGGGTCGCGCTGATCGTCCGGCGGACATTGGCGTCGATCAGGCTGAGCGTCACGAGGAGCGTCACGCCGAGGCCCAGCGACAGGACGATGGCGGGCGTCAGGGCCCCTGGCCGGTGGAGGTTGGCGAGCGCCATCCGGGGCGCGGGCCAGCTTGGATGCGGCAGGCGGCGGGCGAGCGCCATCAGGCCGAGGGCCACCCCGTGCAGCAGGCCGAAGGCGATGGCGGCCGCCGCGATGAAGATCAGCGCCACGCGCCGGTCGAAGGCGGTGACCACCGACAGGCCGACCAGCGCCGCGAGGCTCAGGCCCAACCAGATCCGGTAGCGCCAGCGCGGCCTCACCCGTGCGGGATCGACGGTGTCGCGGAACAGGCCGGAGACCGGCACGTCGTGGGCGCGGCCGAGCGGGGTGATCGCGAAGGCGAAGGCGGTGAGGAGCCCGTAGGCGGCCGCGAGCGCGAGTTCGCCCGGGGCGAGCGTCGGGTTCAGGGGCAGCGGCAGGTCGGCGGAGAACAGCGCGTCGAGGAGGAAGGGCAGGCTCGCGCCGATCGCCAGCCCGATCAGGGTGCCGATCCCGGCGATCAGCATCACCTGCGTCAGGTACAGAGCGACCACCTGCGAGCCGGGCGCGCCGACGCTCTTGAGGGTCGCGATCGAGGCCCGCTTGCGCTCCACGAAGGCGTGGACGGCATTGCCGACGCCGACGCCGCCGACGATCAGCGCGGTGAGCCCGACCAGGGTCAGGAACTGCGTGAAGCGCTCGATGCTCTTGGCGAAGCGCGGGTCGGCGTTGCTGCGCGAGCGGACCTCCCAGCCCGCCTCCGGCGTCGCGGCACGGATCCGGGCCTGCGCGGCGTCGAGATCGGCATCCGGCGTGCCCGGCGGCAGGAGGATCCGGTAGCTCCAGCGGTTGAGGCTGCCGGGCTGGACGAGACCGGTGGCGCGCAGCGTCGGCTCGGAGATCATCAGCCGCGGCCCGAAGCCGATGCCGCCGGCGATCTTGTCGGGCTCGGACACGATGGTGCCGCGGATCGCCACCTTGTGCCCGGCCAGCGCGATCCGGTCCCCGACCTTGACGTCGAGGCGCGTGAGCAGAGCCGGGTCGGCGAGCGCCCCCGGCACCCCGTCCCGTTCGGCCAGCCGGTCGGCGAGGCGGCCCGGCGGGTCGGTGGCGAGGTCGCCCGCCGCCGGGTAGGTGGCCGGGTCGACGGCCTTCAGCTCGACGAGGGCCGCGTCGCCGCTCTCCGCCACCGCCATGGCCCGCAGGGAAGCGACGCTATCGAGCCGGCCTTCCCGCGCCAGGGCCTGCCGCTCGGCGTCGGTGGCCTCGCGGTTGATCAGGTTGTAGGCGAGGTCGCCGCCGAGGATCCGCCGCCCCTCCCGGCCGAGCCCGTCCGAGAGCGAGCGCGAGATCGACGCCACGCCCGCGATCGCCGCGACGCCCAGCGCGATGCAGGCGAGGAACACCGCGAAGCCCGTGAGGCCGGCGCGCAGTTCGCGGAGCGCCAGCCGCAGGATGAGCGGGAGGCGGCGGGGGCCGGGGTCCGGTCGGGTGATCGTGCCGTGCATCAGGCGGTCACCGCTTCCTCGATCCGGCCCGAGCGCAGGCGCACCGTGCGGTCGCACAGGCGGGCGAGGCCGTTGTCGTGGGTGACGAGCACCAGGGTCGCGCCGCGGTCGCGCTTCAGCCGGAACAGGAGATCGACGATCTGCCGGCCGGTGGCCTCGTCGAGGTTGCCGGTGGGCTCGTCGGCGACCAGGATCGCCGGATCCGGGGCGACCGCCCGGGCAATGGCGACGCGCTGCTGCTCGCCCCCCGAGAGCTGCGCCGGGTAATGGTGCAGCCGGTGCCCGAGGCCCACCGCCTCCAGCTCGGCGCGGGCCCGCTCGTGGGCGCCGGGCCGGTCGGCGAGTTCCAGCGGCAGCGCCACGTTCTCCAGCGCCGTCATGGTCGGCACGAGGTGGAAGGCCTGGAACACGATGCCGATGCGCCGGCCCCGGAAGCGGGCGAGCGCGTCCTCGTCGAGGCGGACGAGATCGGTCTCCTCGATGACCACGCCGCCGGAATCGGGCCGCTCCAGCCCGGCCATGACCATCAGAAGCGTCGACTTGCCGGAGCCGGACGGACCGACGAGCCCCACAGCCTCGCCGCGGTCGACGGTGAGCGAGATGCCGCGGAGGATGTGGACCCGGGCGGCGCCGCGGCCGAGGCTGAGATCGATGTTCGACAGCGCGATCGCCGGATCGCGCAGCACCTTGCCTTGGCTCACGGGCGAGCCGATCTGTGGGCGATGACGAGCATGGCGCGCGAGGTCCTCGGTTGGCTGCGAACTTGGCTGCACGGGCCGCGGGGGCACCGCGATATGGGATCCGCATTGGGGCCGCGCCATGACGGCGGCGCTGTGTTCCGGCGCACGGCCCTGTTTGCCGCAGCGCTAGCCGTCCTCATGGTCCCTTTCATGACGGCACCGCAGGCCGCCCCGAACGGCCCGGTCAAGCTCGTCGCCCTGGGTGACAGCCTGACCGCCGGTTACCGGCTGCCCGCCGATGCCGCCTTCCCCACCGTCCTGGAGCGGCTACTCAAGGCCAAGGGCGAGGACGTGACCGTGTCCAATGCCGGCGTCTCCGGCGACACCGCCACCGGTGGCCTCGACCGGGTCGACTGGTCGGTGCCCGATGGGACCGCGGGCGTGATCCTCGAACTCGGCGCCAACGACATGCTCCGCGGCACCGACCCGAAGGTGACCGAGGGGGCGCTGTCGGCGATCATCGAGCGGCTGAAGGCCCGGGGCATCCCGGTCCTGCTGGCCGGCATGCAGGCCGCGCCCAATCTCGGGCCGGACTACAAGGCGCGGTTCGACGCGATCTTTCCGGCCCTCGCCGAGCGCTACGGGCTGACCCTCTACCCGTTCTTCCTCGACGGGATCGTGGGCGACCGGGCGCAGCACCTCGATGACATGATCCACCCGAACCGGCAGGGCGTGGAGACGATCGCGGCGCGCATGCTGCCGACGGTCGATTCGTTCCTGGACCGGATCCGCCAGGCGCCGGTCCGCTGATGCCGCGCCTGTTCACAGGGCTCGCCGTGCCGCCGGCGGTCGCCGACGCCCTCAAGGTCTACCAGGGCGGCCTGCCCGGCGCGCGCTGGATCGAGCCCGGCGACTTTCACGTCACCCTGCGCTTCCTCGGGGATGTCGAGGTCACCGTCGCCGACGATGTCGTGGAGGCGCTGGCCGAGATGCGGGTACGCCAGCCCCTGACGGTGACCCTCGATGGCCTCGGCATCTTCGGCGGCGACAGGCCGCGGGCGCTCTACGCGGCGGTGGTGGCCGACCCGGCGCTGACGGATCTCCAGGCCGAGCAGGAGCGGCTGGTGCGCCGCGCCGGGGTCGAGCCGGAACGGCGGAAGTTCACCCCGCATGTCACCCTGGCCCGGCTGCGCCGCGACGCCACGCCGGAGGCGACGGCGATGTACCTGTCGCAGGTGCCGGTCTTCGCGCCGCTGGCCTTCGCGGTTGATCGGGTGACGCTGTTCTCGGCGCGGGAATCGACCGGGGGTGGGCCGTATGTGGCGGAGGCGGACTTTCCGTTCGCGTGAGGCGGCCGCTTCAGGCCTCCCCTCATCCAGAGGGCTCTGTGGGCCCGGAAGACCTCCTTCGAGGCCCGCTTCGCGGTCACCTCAGGATCAGCTGGAGGGTTGGACCGACCTACAGCCGCCGCAGCGCCACGCTCTCGATCCGGTGGCTCGCGCCCTTGGTGAGGATCAGGCTCGCCCGCTGCCGCGTGGGCACGATGTTCTCGCGCAGGTTCGGCAGGTTGATCGTGGTCCAGAGCCGGTCGGCGATGTCGAGCGCCTCGGTTTCCGGAATCTCGGCGTATTTCCGGAAGTAGGAGCGTGGGTCGCGGAAGGCGGTCTGGCGCAGCTTCATGAAGCGGGTGACGTACCAGCGGTGCAGGTCGTCCTCGTGGCCGTCGAGATAGATCGAGAAGTCGAAGAAGTCGGACACGAACGGGATCGCGGTGCCGTCCCGCGGCAGGCGGGCGGGCTGGAGCACGTTCAGGCCCTCGACGATCAGGATGTCGGGGCTCTCCACCACCCGCTCCTCCCCGGGCACCCGGTCGTAGACGAGGTGCGAGTAGAGCGGCGCGGTCACGCGCTTGTGGCCGGCCTTCACGTCGTGGAGGAAGCGCAGCAGCGCGGCGGTGTCGTAGCTTTCGGGAAAGCCCTTGCGCTCCATCAGGCCGTTGGCGGCGAGTTCGGCGTTGGGCAGCAGGAACCCGTCGGTGGTGACGAGGTCGACCTTCGGCGTGTTGGGCCAGCGCGCCAGCAGGGCGGTCAGGATGCGGGCCGTGGTGGACTTGCCCACCGCCACCGACCCGGCGAGCCCGATGATGTAGGGCGCCTTGGTCTCGCGCTCGGCCATCAGGAAGCGCTGCGTCGCCTTGAACAGCCCCTGCGTCGCCGCGACGTAGAGGGCCAGCAGGCGCGACAGCGGCAGGTAGATCGCCACCACCTCCTCGACCGAGATCGGATCGTTGATCGATTGCAGCCGCTCCAGATCCTCCTGGTTGAGGGTGAGCGGCGTGTCGGCGCGCAGCTGCGCCCATTCATCCCGGCTGAAGCGGCGATAGGGCGAGAGCCGGTCCGACGCGTCGAGGATCGCCTCGACCGAGCCCGGCAGCGCGGCCGCGTTCACGCGTGGCGCCTCGCGGCCTTCTCGGCGATGCCGCTCTGGGCCGTCCGGCGCTCCAGCTCGGCCATCACCGCCTCGAGCTCCACGCCGCCGGCCCGGAGCAGCACGACGAGGTGGTAGAGCACGTCGGCGGCCTCGTTCCTCAGGCCGGTCTTGTCGCCCTGCACGGCCGCGATCGCCGCCTCGACCGCCTCCTCGCCGAGCTTCTTGGCCGCCTTGGCGGGGCCCTCGGACAGGAGCTTGGCCGTGTAGGAGGTGGCCGGATCGGTCCCGGCGCGGCTCGCCACGAGGGCGGCGAGGTCGGCGAGCGTGTAGGCGGTCATGAAGCGATCTGCATGTTGCGCCGGCCCCTTATACGGATCCGGGCCGGATTTCGGCAGGAAACTGCGCCACGACCGCCCTGCGAGCAAGCGGCGCGGGTGAAGGCGGATGGGCTTTGTCCGGGGCTCAGCCGTTCGGGAGATGCCGGGCGAGCGCTTCCAGCACCGCCATGCGCACGGCGACACCCATCTCCACCTGCTCGCGGATCAGCGACTGCGCCCCGTCGGCGACGTCCGAGGCGATCTCGACGCCGCGGTTCATCGGGCCCGGATGCATCACCAGGGCATCGGGCTTGGCGAGCGCCAGCTTCTCGGCGTCGAGGCCGAAATAGCGGAAATACTCCTTCACGGAGGGCACGAACGAACCGTTCATGCGCTCCCGCTGGAGACGCAGCATCATCACGATGTCGCAGCCGACGAGACCCTTGCGCATGTCCGTGAAGGTCTCGACGCCGAAGCGCTCGATGCCGGCGGGCAGCAGCGTCGAGGGCGCGATCAGGCGGACCCGGGCACCCATGGCCTGGAGCAGGATGATGTTGGAGCGCGCCACCCGCGAGTGCAGGACGTCGCCGCAGATCGCCACCTGCAGGCCCTCGATCCGGCCCTTGTTGCGGCGGATGGTGAGCGCGTCGAGGAGCGCCTGGGTCGGGTGCTCGTGGGCGCCGTCGCCCGCGTTGACCACCGCGCAATCGACCTTCCGGGCGAGCAGGTGCACGGCGCCGGCCGATTCGTGGCGGACCACGATGATGTCGGGCCGCATGGCGTTCAGCGTCGCCGCGGTGTCGATCAGGGTCTCGCCCTTCTTCACCGAGGACGAGGCGACCGACATGTTCATCACGTCGGCGCCGAGCCGCTTGCCGGCGAGTTCGAAGGAGGATTGCGTCCGCGTCGAGGGCTCGAAGAACAGGTTGATCTGCGTCCGGCCCCGCAGGGTCGTGCGCTTCTTTTCCACCTGCCGCGAGAGGTCGACGGCGGATTCGGCGGCGTCGAGCAGCCCTTCGATGTCGGGCCGGGTCAGACCCTCGATGCCGAGGAGGTGCCGGTGCGGGAAGGCCGGGGGCGCGGGCGTCGTCATGATGAGGCCCGGGTGTAGGTGCGGCGCGCCGTCCCGGCAAGGCTGTCCGATGCATCCATCGCGCGCATCCATCGCGGTTCAGGCCGGGACGCGTCCTCCGGCGCACAGGGGCTGGCTCGGCGTGAGCTCCCGGCTGGCCCGTCCGCTCGGAAAGGGGACAGGCCGCGCTCCGCCCTCGGCCCCGTGCCTGGAGCCCCCGCAGCCCCTGCAGACCGCCGCCCGCCGGGGAAGCCGGACGGGACCTGCGGCCTTTTTTCCGCCCGATGGTAACCGGTGCTCCTCGCGCCACGTATTGGCCCGAACGGTCGGGGTTCGGACGATCCCCGGCCCAGCGACGCCCAACCGGGACCCGATTCTTGGCCGCCTCCCCTGCTCTCCAAGCCCCCGAGACCGTCGACCGGCAGGGGCGCCGGTGGTTCTACCGCCATCCGCTGGTGATCCGTCTGGCGCACTGGATCAACGCCGCGGTGCTGCTCGTGCTGCTGATGAGCGGCCTCCAGATCTTCAACGCCCACCCCGCGCTCTATTGGGGCGCGGTCTCGACCTTCGACGACCCGGCGCTCGCCATCACGAGCGATCAGGGCCGCGACGGCAAGAGCCGCGGGGTGGTGACGGTCGGCACGCGGACCTTCGACACCACGGGCGTTCTCGGCCTGTCGCGTGAGGGCGGCACGGAGGTGGAGCGGGCCTTCCCGTCCTGGGCGACCCTGCCGGCCGACCAGGACCTCGCCACGGGCCGCCGCTGGCACTTCCTGTTCGCGTGGCTGCTGGTGATCAACGGCGCCGTCTATCTCACCTACGGCCTGTTCAGCGGCCAGCTCCGCCGTCGCCTGATTCCGGACGGGGACCAGATCCGCCACTTCGGGGCTTCCGTGAAGGAGCACCTGCTCCTGCGCTTCCCCGAGGGCACGGAGGCCAAGCGCTACAACGTCATCCAGAAGCTCACCTATCTCGTCCTGGTGCTGGGCCTTTTACCTGCGATGGTGCTCGCGGGACTCGCCATGTCGCCCGGGATGGATGCCGCCTGGCCCTGGCTCACCGAGCTGTTCGGGGGCCGGCAATCGGCGCGCAGCGTCCACTTCATCGCCGCCGGGCTCATCGTGCTGTTCGTGGTGGTCCACGTGCTGCTGGTGCTGGTCTCCGGCCTCGTCAACAACATGCGCGGCATGATCACCGGCTGGTTCAGCCTCGGCCGTGACCGGGAAGGTGCCCGATGATCCTCCACCGCCGCAACCTCCTCACCGCCGGCGCCGGCCTGATGGGCACCGCCCTGCTCGGCGGCTGCGACAGATTCGCCGGATCCGATGCGGGCCGGCAGACCCTCCAGGTCGGCGAGGACGCCAACCAGTACGTCCAGCGCCTGCTGATGTCGCCGACGACCCTGGCCCGGGAATTCCCGGCCGCGATGATCTCGCCCTGGTTCAAGCCGAACGGCACCATCGACCCGCCGGACCGCGCCTACCGGGCCCTCGCGGCCAAGAAGTTCGCCGAGTTCAAGCTCACGGTCGACGGGCTCGTCCAGACGCCGCTGTCGCTGAGCCTCGCGGACCTGCGCGCCCTGCCGTCGCGGACCCAGATCACCCGTCACGATTGCGTGGAGGGCTGGAGCTGCATCGGGCAATGGGCCGGCGTGCCGCTCGCCGAGGTGCTGAAGCGGGCCGGGCTGAAGCCGCAGGCGCGCTACGCGGTGTTCCACTGCGCCGACACGCTGGAATATGCCGGCGGCGGCCTCGAAGGCGGCGACGGCGCCTTCCTGGGGCGCCCCGGGCATCCGGGCGCGGTGCGCGACGCCTACATCCAGCTCGCCGCCGCCGAGGATTGGGGCGGCGCGCCCACCGCCACCGACGCGCCCAAGGACGATTGGGGCCAGGGCAGCCCGGCCGCGGAGCCCGAGGATAAGCGTACGCCGATCCGCTACTACGAGAGCATCGACCTCTACGACGCCTTCAACCCGCAGACGATCCTGGCCTACGACCTCAACGGCAAGCCGCTGCCCGTCTCCAACGGCGCGCCCCTGCGCCTGCGGGTCGAGCGCCAGCTCGGCTACAAGCAGGCCAAGTACGTGATGCGCGTCGAGATGGTGGAATCGCTCAACGGCATCGGCCAGGGCGGCGGTGGCTACTGGGAGGACCGCGGCTACGAATGGTACGCGGGGATCTGAGTTTCGGCGCCGCGCCAGCCGGGGCATGCGCGACGGAGCGGCTCGACCCCACACCGGCGGCACAGCCCGCCATTTGACATCCCGCCGCCCGTGACCCACTTGTCCCCGGCGCGCGGCCCCGGCCCGACGGCGGGCATATGTCCCACGCGAATTACGATCAGAATTCGTCCGTCGCGCTCAGGTCCCGTCAGGGGCAGAGGTCTGAATGAAAGTCGTCGTCGTCGAGTCGCCGGCCAAAGCCAAGACGATCAATAAGTATCTCGGCCGCGACTATGAAGTGATCGCCTCGTTCGGGCACATCCGCGACCTGCCGGCCAAGGACGGCTCCGTGGATCCCGAGCAGGATTTCCACATGGTCTGGGAACTGGCCGACCGCGGGGCGAGCCGGGTCTCCGAGATCGCCAAGGCGGTCAAGGGCGCCGACAAGCTGATTCTGGCTACCGACCCGGATCGCGAGGGCGAGGCGATCTCCTGGCACGTGCTGGAGGCCTTGACCGCCCGCAAGGCGCTCAAGGGCATCCCGGTCGAACGCGTCACCTTCAACGCCATCACCAAGGCCTCGGTCGAGGCGGCGATGCGCAAGCCCCGGGAGATCGACCAGGCCCTGGTCGACGCCTATCTGGCGCGCCGGGCGCTGGACTACCTCGTCGGCTTCAACCTCTCCCCGGTCCTGTGGCGCAAGCTCCCGGGCGCCCGTTCGGCGGGGCGCGTCCAGTCGGTGGCGCTGCGCCTCGTCGTCGAGCGCGAGATGGAGATCGAGCGGTTCAAGCCGCGCGAGTACTGGACGCTCATCGCCACGCTGACGACCGCCGACGGCGCGACCTTCGAGGCCCGCCTCGTCGGCGCCGACGGCAAGCGCATCCAGCGCCTCGACGTCGGCACCGGCGACGAGGCCGCCGCCTTCAAGCGCGACCTCGAACTCGCGACCTTCCAGGTGGCGAGCGTCGAGGCGAAGCCCGCCAAGCGCCACCCGCAGCCGCCCTTCACCACCTCGACCCTGCAGCAGGAGGCCTCGCGCAAGCTCGGGATGGCGCCGGCCCAGACCATGCGGGTCGCCCAGCGTCTCTACGAGGGCGTCGATATCGGCGGCGAGACCGTCGGCATCATCACCTACATGCGGACCGACGGCGTCGATATGGCGCCCGAGGCGATCCAGGACGCCCGCCGGGTCATCGGCAAGGAATTCGGCGACCGCTACGTGCCCGACGTGCCGCGCAAGTACAGCGTCAAGGCCAAGAACGCCCAGGAGGCCCACGAGGCGGTGCGGCCCACCGACATGAGCCGCCTGCCCAAGATGGTCGCGCGCCACCTCGAGCCCGAGCAGGCCCGGCTCTACGATCTCATCTGGACCCGCACCATGGCGAGCCAGATGGAATCGGCCGAGCTGGAGCGGACCACCGTGGATGTCACGGCGAAGGTCGGCCCCCGCCAGATCGACCTGCGCGCCACCGGCCAGGTGGTGAAGTTCGACGGCTTCCTGACCCTCTACCAGGAGGGCAAGGACGACGAGGAGGACGAGGAGAGCCGCCGCCTGCCGCCCATGAAGGCCGGCGACCCGCTCACCCGCGAGCGGATCAGCTCGACCCAGCACTTCACCGAGCCGCCGCCGCGCTATTCCGAGGCGAGCCTCGTGAAGCGCATGGAGGAACTCGGCATCGGCCGCCCGTCGACCTACGCGGCGGTGCTCCAGACGCTGCGCGACCGCGAATACGTCAAGATCGAGAAGAAGCGGCTGCAGCCGGAGGACAAGGGGCGGCTCGTCACGGGCTTCCTGGAGAGCTTCTTCCGGCGCTACGTCGAGTACGATTTCACCGCCGACCTCGAGGAGCAGCTCGACCGCGTCTCCAATGCCGAGATCGACTGGCGGGCGGTGCTGCGCGACTTCTGGCGCGATTTCTCCGCGGCGATCGGCGAGACCAAGGAGCTGCGCGTCACCGACGTGCTGGAGGCGCTGAACGGCCTCCTCGGGCCGCACATCTTCCCCGACAAGGGCGACGGCTCGAACCCGCGCACCTGCACGGTCTGCGGGACCGGACAATTGTCGCTGAAGCTCGGCAAGTTCGGCGCCTTCATCGGCTGCTCGAACTATCCCGAGTGCAAGTACACCCGCCAGCTCTCAGCCTCGGGCGTCGAGGGCGAGGGGGACGGCTCCTCGGCCGAGGGCGGCCAGCCGGGCGTCCGGGTGCTGGGCGACGATCCCGCCACCGGTCTGCCGGTGACGCTGCGCGACGGCCGATTCGGGCCGTTCCTGCAGCTCGGTGAGGCCTCCACCGAGAAGGGGGCGGAGAAGCCGAAGCGTTCCTCCCTGCCGAAGGGGCTGAGTCCCTCGGCGGTCGACCTGCAGAAGGCGCTGGCGCTGCTGGCGCTGCCCCGCGAGGTGGCGCGCCACCCCGAGACCGGCGAGCCGATCCTGGCCAATCTCGGCCGGTTCGGGCCCTACGTGCAGCATGGGAAGACCTACGCCAATCTCGGCAAGGACGACGACGTGCTGGAGATCGGCGGCAACCGCGCCATCGACCTGATCGTCGCCAAGGAGCAGGGCGGCGGCCGCGGCCGTCCGGCTGCCGATCCCGGCCGCCCGCTCGGCACGGACGCGGCGAGCGGGCGCGACCTCGTGGTGAAGGCCGGCAAGTACGGCCCCTACGTCACCGACGGCGAGGTGAACGCCACGCTGCCGAAGACCATGAGCGCCGAGGCGCTGACGCTCGACGAGGGGATCGCCCTGGTCAACGCCAAGCGTGCCTCGGGCGGCGGCAAGCCGGCGAAACGGGGCGCTGTCCGGAAGACCGCGACGCGCGCGGCGAGCGGCGCCAAGCCGGCGGCCAAGAAGACGGCAGCGAAGAAGCCCGCCGCCAAGAAGACCGCGGCCAAGAAGACGGGCGCCGGCTGACGCAGACAGGTCCAGGCGGCCTTCACCCGCTCGCCGGGTGCAAGGCGCGTCAGCCGCGCCGGTCCGTGTCCAGGGCGGGCACGCGGTCCTGCGCTGCTCTCCCGGCAGCGGTGGGGGACAGGGGCAGACCGACGCGGAGAACGGGATGCACGTCCCGGTTTCCGGGTCCGGCCGCCCGGTTCAGACGAGGTAGGTGATGGTTGCCGCGAGCGCCGTCGCGAAGGTCGCCAGCGCGATCGTGGTGGAATTCATGAGCGCCCGGCCGGGCGGCACGCCGGCCGCGTCGTCGTCGCAGCCGAAGGCGGCGCCGGCCGCGTGCTCGAAGCGGATCAACGTGAGGCGGCGGGCCTCGATCGCGGCATCGCTCATGGGCTGCGGCTCCCTGACCACGGTCAAGATTTATCTCCGCCGTCAACGTCGATCGTCCCGGTCTGTTCCGGCGGCGGCCTGCGGAGGTCGAACAGGCTGGTCACGGGAAAGCCTTAACCCATCGTTGTGCAACGTCTTGATGACGGGCCGCCTGGCCCCCTCGGGGGTCGGGGCGGTTCCGGCCCTCGCTCGCGGCGCCGCAGCATGCGATGGTGCGGCCGCGTCGCCTGGGGGCGAACGGTTTTGATGTTTACGTTTTGTTCCGCTATCATGCGGGGATGAAGGCGCATGCTCCACGACCCAAGACCCGTCTGCGCGAATCCGAGCCGGCCGATGCGCCGCGCCCGCGGAGGCCGCGCGTGAGCGATCCGGCCCGCGACCTGTTCGGACCGGGCGGCAAGGCGGCCGCCTCGACAGCCCCCTCTCGCGCGCCGGAGCCGCGACGGCGCCTGGATGCCACGGCCTCCGTGACGGCGCTCGCAGCGGCCGAGCCCGATTCCGGCTACACCGCCTCCGACATCGAGGTGCTGGAGGGGCTGGAGCCGGTCCGGCGCCGCCCCGGCATGTATATCGGCGGCACCGACGAGCGGGCGCTGCACCACCTCTTCGCCGAGGTGATCGACAACTCCATGGACGAGGCGGTGGCCGGCCATGCCAGCTTCATCGAGGTGGAGCTGGAGGAGACCGGTGCCCTCGTGGTCACCGACAACGGCCGCGGCATCCCGGTCGACCCGCATCCGAAATTTCCCGGCAAGTCGGCGCTCGAGGTCATCATGACCACGCTGCATGCCGGCGGTAAGTTCGACTCGAAGGTCTACGAGACCTCGGGCGGCCTGCACGGCGTCGGCATCTCGGTGGTGAACGCGCTCTCCGACCTCCTCGAGGTCGAGGTGGCGCGCAACCAGACCCTGTATCGCCAGACCTTCTCGCGGGGCCACGCGCAGGGCGCGCTGGAGCTGATCGGCCGGGTGCAGAACCGGCGCGGCACCCGGGTCCGCTTCCACCCGGACGCGCAGATCTTCGGCTCGCTGAAATTCGACCCGCGCCGCCTGTTCAAGATGGCGCGTTCGAAGGCCTACCTGTTCGGCGGCGTCGAGATCCGCTGGCGCTGCGCCCCCGCCCTCCTCGAGGGGCTGGAGGGCGTACCTGCGGAAGCCGTGCACCGCTTCCCCGACGGCCTGCGCGACTATCTCGCCCGCGACATCGACGGCAAGGAGCTGGTCACCGACGCGATGTTCTCCGGCAAGATCACCAAGCCGGGCTCGCACGGGTCGCTGGAATGGGCGGTGGCCTGGATGGTCGCCGAGGACGGGTTCTCGCATTCCTACTGCAACACCATCCCGACGCCCGAGGGCGGCACCCACGAGGCCGGCCTGCGGGTCGCCCTGCTCCGGGGCCTGCGCGAGCACGCCGAGCGCGTGAACCAGGCCAAGCGCATGACCGCGGTGACCACCGACGACGTCATGGCGACCTGCGCGTCCATGCTCTCGGTCTTCATCCGCGAGCCCGAGTTCCAGGGCCAGACCAAGGACAAGCTCGCCACCGTGGAGGCCCAGCGCATCGTCGAGACGGCGGTGCGCGACGCCTTCGACCATTGGCTCGCCGCCTCCCCGGCCCAGGCCAACAAGCTGCTCGACTGGGTGATCGACCGGGCCGAGGAGCGCCTGCGCCGCCGCCAGGAGAAAGAGGTCGCCCGCAAGAGCGCCACCCGCAAGCTCCGCCTGCCCGGCAAGCTCGCCGATTGCTCGGCCGCCGGCACCGCCGGCTCGGAGATCTTCATCGTCGAGGGCGATTCGGCCGGCGGCTCCGCCAAGCAGGCCCGCGACCGGGCGACCCAGGCGATCCTGCCCCTGCGCGGCAAGATCCTCAACGTCGCCTCGGCGAGCCGGGACAAGCTCGGCGCCAACCAGCTGATCTCCGACCTCACCCTGGCGCTCGGCTGCGGCACCGGCGCGGCCTTCCGCGAGGCCGACCTGCGCTACGACAAGGTGATCATCATGACGGACGCCGACGTCGACGGCGCCCACATCGCCTCGCTGCTGATCACCTTCTTCTACCGCCAGATGCCCAAGCTCATCGACCGCGGGCATCTCTACCTCGCGATCCCGCCGCTCTACCGGCTGCAGCAGGGCTCCAAGGTGGCCTATGCCCGGGACGACGCCGACCGGGAGCGGATCATCAAGACGGTGTTCAAGGCCGGCAAGGTCGAGATCGGGCGGTTCAAGGGCCTCGGTGAGATGATGCCGGCCCAGCTCAAGGAGACCACCATGGACCCGAAGAAGCGCACGTTGCTGCGCGTCGCGGTCCTGGACGAGGCCCGGGAATCGACCGGCGACACGGTTGAGCGGCTGATGGGCAACAAACCCGAGGCCCGCTTCGCCTTCATCAGCGAGCGCGCGGCCTTCGCCGAGGGGGCCGACCTCGACATCTGAACCGTCGCGCCGACGCGGTTTCCACCGCGCCGGCCGCCCGGACCGTCAGGGCTTGGTAACCGCCTTGGCCGGGTCGAAGGGCTGGGCCGCCGACACCGTGTCGGTGCTCATGTTGAGGACCGCCGAGAACCGCTCGCCTCCCGGCCGCAGCACCAGAGCACCAGGCTCCACGGCGATCACCTTGCTGCCCAGGCCGAGGAAGCCGCCGACATCGATCACAACGGCCTTGAGGGTCCCGCCATCGGTGATCAGCAGGTCGTCGATCTTGCCGACGCTGTCGCCTGCCGCGTTGCGCACCGTCACGCCGATCATCTTGGAGGCCAGGAAGGCCACAGGCTTGAGCCCCTGACGCTTGGCGGCGTCCTCGGCATTCGCCGCCGCCATCAGCCGCCCGACGCCCTGGCCGTCCGTCGAGGTCCCCGGCCCCGTGCCCGGCAGGACCGTATCCTTGCCGATCACGGAGGCATCCTGCGCACGTGCAGGCGCTCCCGCCAGAGCCAGGGCCGCGAGCGACAGGAGAAGGATTCGGCTTCGCATGGCTGATCGCTCCGGTGCGCCCGGACCCGTCGCGGTTCCCGTCCCGGTCCCCGCTCGATCCCCATGAGGCGCCGCGGTCTCAATCGCGGGTGGCACGCGCGGTTCCGGCGCTCCCTGTCGCACCCGACCCGTCCGGCGGCACGACCCTGAAACGCGAAAGGGCCCGGCCTTGCGGCCGGGCCCTTCCGTTGCGCGGAGCCGGTCGAGCCGGCTCCGACGTTCGATCTTAGTACGAGCCGAACTTGTAGTTCAGGCCGGCGCGGACGACGGCGAACTCGGTCTTGGCGGCGGCGCCGTTGAGGTAGGCGGTGCCGTTCGGGGGCAGGAGGTTGCCGTAGAAGACGCCGCCGGCGGAGTTCTTCTGGCGGTCGAGGCTGACGTACAGGCCTTCGACCTTCAGGGTGACGGCCGAGGAGCGGAAGAAGTTCAGGAAGGAGTCGGTGGGCAGGGCGTACTCGACGCCGCCGCCGGCGGCCCAGCCGGTGCGGAAGCTGTCGCGGAAGCGGTTGCCGGAGAAGTTCTGGTCGTCCTGGCCGGATCCGTAGGCGAAGCCGCCGGTGCCGTACACGAGGGTGCGGTCGAAGGCGTAGCCGAGGCGGCCGCGGACGGTGCCGAAGTAGTCGAGGCCGTTGCCGCTGGTGGCGACGAAGGCGGGCGGGTTGGAGAAGGCGACGCCGGGGAAGCCCAGGAAGCTGTAGTTCTGGGTGGCGTTGGCGCGGCGGGCGAAGTCGACGTACTGGGCGTCGGCCTCGAAGCCGATCACCACGCCCGAGCCCGGCGTGAACTGGTAGTTGTAGCCGATCTGGGCGCCGCCCGAGAAGCCGTCGTTGTTGTTGCGGTTATTGACGCTGACGACGCCCGAGGTGCCGGGGGAGTTGATCAGCGAGCCGCCCGGCAGGGCGTAGCTGGTGGTGTTGCGGCTGTTGGCGTCGAAGCCGTAGCCGGCGTTCACACCGACGTAGAAGCCGGTCCAGGTGAACACCGGCACCGGCGTGAACACCGGCGGCGGCGCAGCGCGGCGCGGCAGGTCGGCGGCGGACGCCGTTGCGGTCAAGCCGGCGAGGACGGTGGATGCGAGGAGAAGCTTCTTCATGGTGGTGTCGGTCCTGGGGTTAGCTTGAGCCGGCAGCCTTCTAGGCGCTCTCGGATGGCGGGTCTGTCGCTTTCCTGCAACAAGCATCCTCAGACTAGGGACATCCCGTCAACGAAAGATGAAGACTAACCGACCGTCTCCCAAGCAGCCGGCTCGCTTGCCCGTCGAGACTGTACGCGGACAGCTGAAAAGGCTCGGAAGACTAGCTGTGTTGCGCGACGTGCATATTCGGTCGCGCCTCAACGGGTGCCGTGATAGCGTCCGACGTCTCGCCGGTTGCATGCAGGGCGGCCGTTTTATTCCGGCACAACTTTGGCGAGAGGGTGCGCGCGGTCGTAAGCGATCGGTTAACCGTATCCGCCGATGGTCCGTCGCTGCGGGCGGGCCGACCCTCTCGATCACCCGCGACCGGCTTCCTGCCGGCTCCCGCGTCGCGGCCGGCCGCCTCGCCCGGTGGAGACAGCTGTCCATCCATGCTCAGCCACGACGAACGGAGCCGGAGAACCTTCGGCAGGCGCCGGACTCCGGAGGGGATGGCCGGTCTTCCGGCGAGCGTTCCCGGCCCGGCATCGCATCCTGCGCGGCCGAGGCGGGCCGCCGGGCCCCTGCCCTGGACCCTGCGCATGGCGGGACTCGTCGGGCTCCTCACGGTGGTTGGCGCCTACCAGCTCGCGCGGCTCAGCCGGCCCGATGCGGCACCGATGGCCGCCGCGGTCGCCGCCCTGGCGGGACCGGCCCATCCGGAGATCGCGGATCCGCAGACGACCGGCGCCCTCGCGGCATCGGAATTCGCCCGGTCCACCCGCCTGAATCCCTGCCTCGTGCCCGCATCCGACCGTCTCCGGCCCTGATCGAGGCCCGTTTTGGCGCCCGATCCCCTGTGCGTCGGCGGGCGCCATCACCATTGCGAGATTGACAAGTCGCGCCAGGGCCCTAACTGACATGCGTGATGCGCCCCGCGGCCCCGGGAGCGCCCGATCGCCCCGCGCGAGCCTTTCCCAGCCGTTGCCGCGACGGTGTCCTTCGCGCCGGCCGGGCGCGCAACGGTTCCTGAACGCAGATGCCTTTTTCCGACCTGGGACTGAGTGACAAAGTCCTGAACGCCGTCGAAGCGGCGGGTTATACCGAGCCGACGCCGATCCAGGCCGAGGCCATTCCCCACGTGCTGGCGCGTCGCGACGTCCTCGGCATCGCCCAGACGGGAACCGGCAAGACGGCGGCGTTCACGCTGCCGATGCTGACGCTTCTGGAGAACGGACGCGCCCGGGCCCGGATGCCCCGGACCCTGATCCTGGAACCGACCCGCGAACTGGCGGCCCAGGTGGTCGAGAATTTCGACCGCTACGGCACCAACCACAAGCTCAACGTGGCCCTGATCATCGGCGGCGTGTCTTTCGCCGACCAGGACGCCAAGCTGATGCGCGGCACGGACGTGCTGATCGCGACACCCGGTCGCCTCCTGGACCATTTCGAGCGCGGCAAGCTCCTGCTCACCGGCGTCGAGCTGCTCGTCATCGACGAGGCCGACCGCATGCTCGACATGGGGTTCATCCCCGATATCGAGCGCATCGTGAAGATGGTGCCGTTCACCCGGCAGACCCTGTTCTTCTCCGCGACCATGCCGCCGGAGATCGAGCGGCTGGCGGACATGTTCCTGCACAACCCCCAGCGGGTCGAGGTCGCCCGTCCCGCCTCCACGGCCACGACGATCACCCAGCGCCTGGTCGCAACCGGCGCCGAGGGGCATGCCAAGCGCGAGCGCTTGCGCGACCTGATCCGCGGCGAGGCGGAACTCAAGAACGGGATCATCTTCTGCAACCGCAAGCGCGACGTCGCCCTGCTCCAGAAGTCCCTGGTCAGCCACGGCTTCGACGCCGCCGCCCTCCACGGTGACATGGATCAGCGGGCGCGGACCGCCGCCCTGGACGCGTTCCGCAACGGCGAGACCGCCCTGCTCGTCGCCAGCGACGTGGCAGCGCGCGGCCTCGATATCCCCGCCGTGAGCCACGTCTTCAACTTCGACGTGCCGCATCACCCCGAGGATTACGTCCACCGGATCGGCCGCACCGGCCGTGCGGGCCGGAGCGGCACGGCCTATACGCTGGTCGCCCCCGAGGACACGCGCTCCCTCGGCGCCATCGAGGCGCTGATCGGCCAGCCGATCCCCTGGCTGGACGGCGATCTGTCGACGGTGGCCGAGCCGTCCGGCGACACCGGGACGCGTCACCGCGGCCGGTCGGGCGAGGGCCGCCGCGGCGCGCGCTCCGCGAAGGCCGGCGATAAGGGCGGTGCTGCCCGGGGCGGTCGCGCGAGGAGCGGCGACGCCAGTCGCGGCGACGCCAAGGAGATCCGGAGCGCCGGCGAGGCCGAGGAGGCCCGGGAGGAGCGTCCGCGGGCACGCACCGGTCGCGGTGCGGCGGCCGCGCAGCGTCCGGAGGCACGCCAGGAGAGTCGTCAAGAGAGTCGGCAGGAGGGGCGCCAAGAGGCTCGCCCGGAGAGCCGTGCTGCGGGACGCACGACGGCGCGCGCCGGCGCGGCCGGGCGCGAGGAGCGCGGGCGCCGGAACGATGCGGACGGTGATACGCCCGTCGGTTTGGGTTCCCACGTCCCGGCATTTCTACTTCGACCAGTGTTGGCGAAGAAAGAAAGGTAACAAGGGTCTTTTCGAGCTTAACAGTCCGGCTACCAGACTGCCGTATATCAAGTCAGGGTCGCGGCGCATGCGCGCCGATCGCCCGGGACCACGGGATACGGATGAGCCAGGAGACCTATTCGGACCGCGATCGCAGCTTCGCATTGGCGAAGCGCAGCCATGACCTGATCCGCGACTACGGCCCCTCCGCGACGCCGCGCGCCTACGCGGTCTGGTATGCCTACGTGTCGGGCGAGCTGCCGCTCCTCGCCGATGCCGTGAAGCGCCTCACCACCCAGAACGGCTGCCTTACCGAGAGCGACATCGACGATCTGCACGAGACCTATCTCGACGGGCGGCGCCTCGCGAGCACCACCGACGACGTCAGCCGCGTGGTCCTGAGCGAGATCGCGGCGGTCACCGAGATCCTGGACCTCTCCCTGGGCTCGACGGCGCAGTACAGCGAATCGCTGCGCGGCGTCGCCCAGGATCTCTCCCAGGGCCTCCCGAGCCGGGCGCGGTTCGGCGAGATCGTGGCGACCCTGGCCGCCACGACCCGGGAAGTCGCCGCCAACAACCGGATCCTCGAGGCCCGCATGCGCGAGACGCGCAGCGAGATCGAGACGCTGCGCGAGAAGCTCGATGCGAGCCGGCGCGAGAGCCTGACCGACGCCCTGACCGGGCTGGCGAACCGCAAGCATTTCGAGGAGACGCTGAAGGCGGCCATGGATTCAGCGCGGGCGCGCACCGATCCCATGAGCCTGATCATCCTCGACATCGATTTCTTCAAGCGCTTCAACGACCTGTACGGTCACCTCACGGGCGACCAGGTCCTGCGGCTCGTGGCGATCGTGATGCGCGAGAATGCCGGGAAGCAGGCGCAGCTCGCCCGGTTCGGCGGCGAGGAGTTCGGCATCATCCTCCCCGGGGCCGACCGCACCGTGGCCAAGCGGGTGGCCGAGACGGTCCGCACCAGCGTGATGGGGCGCGAACTGGTCAAGCGCTCGACCGGCGAGTCGCTCGGCAAGATCACCATCTCCCTGGGGGTCGCGGTGCTGTGCCCGGGGGATACGCCGGCCTCGCTGATGGAGCGGGCCGACCTGTGCATGTTCGCGGCCAAGCGCGCGGGCCGGAACCGCTTCCTGGACGATGCGGCCGAGTCGCTGTCGCAGGTGGCCTAGGGGCGCCGCGACGGCGCCCGCCCGCGGCGGAGCGCTTTTCGGGAGCGGGAGACCCTCTGCGCCGGGGGCGCGGCTGGGCCGCCGCGCTCCCCGCGCCGACGGTGAGCGGGAGCCTCAGGCCGGCGCGGACAGGCGGTCCGCCGAGACCGGCGTGATCGCCACGGATTCTCCGCAACCGCAGGCCGAGGTCTGGTTCGGGTTGTTGAACACGAACTGCGACGCCAGCTTGGTGGTGGTGAAGTCCATCTCCGTGCCGAGCAGGAACAGCACCGCCTTCGGATCGACGAAGACGCGCACGCCGCGATCCTCGACCACGTCCTCGCCGGGCTTGACCGCCTCGGCATATTCCATCGTGTACGACATCCCGGCGCAGCCGCCGTTCCGGACACCGACGCGCAGACCGGCGATCGGCCGGTCGGCCTCCGCCATGATCGCCTTGATCCGATCGGCAGCCCGATCGGTCAGCGACAGAACCTTGAAGCTCGTGGACATTGTCATCCTCCCGCCCATCCGGGTTCAAGGCCCGGGGACGCGCATTCTGGCAGCCACAAGATAAGCATTGGGCCGGGGCCGGTCCACCGCGGCGGGAGCACACCGGCCCGGCAATCGACGCCTCAGGCCGACTCGCCGGTGAGCCGCGCGAAGGCCGCCAGATCGACGTTGCCGCCGCTGATCACCACGCCGACGCGCTTGTCCGTGACGTCCACGAGCCCGTGGAGCACCGCCGCCGCCGCGAGGCAGCCGGTCGGCTCGACCACGAGCTTCATCCGGCTGGCGAAGAACCGCATGGTCTCGACGAGCTGTGCGTCGGTGACGGTGAGGATGTCGGACACCCCCGCGCGGATGATCGCGAAGGTGAGGTCGCCCAGCGCCGTCGACTGCGCCCCGTCGGCGATGGTGCGGGGCACGGGAATCGTGACGATCCGGCCCTCGCGGAACGAGCGCTGCCCGTCATTGCCAGCCTCCGGCTCGACGCCGATCACCCGGCAGCCCGGCGACAGCTCCGCCGCGGCCAGCGCGCAGCCCGCGAGCTGGCCGCCGCCGCCCAGGCAGGCCACCAGTATGTCGAGGGGGCCGACCGTCTCGATCAGCTCCTGGGCCAGGGTCCCCTGCCCGGCGATGACGTCGGGATGATTGAAGGGAGGGATCAGCGTCAGGCCGCGGGCCTGCGCGATCTCCCGGCCGAGCGCCTCGCGATCCTGGCTGTAGCGGTCGTACAGGACCACCTCGGCGCCGTAGCCGCGCGTGGCGGCGATCTTCGCGGCGGGGGCGTCGCCCGGCATGATGATGGTGGCGGGGGCGCCGAGCAACCGGCTCGCCAGCGCGATCGCCTGGGCGTGGTTGCCGGAGGAATACGTGATCGCCCCGCGGGCGCGGGCCGCCTCCGGAAGGGCGCTGATCGCGTTGTAGGCCCCGCGGAACTTGAAGGCGCCGGCCCGTTGCAGGTTCTCCGCCTTGAAGAACAGCCGGCCGCCGGTCATCGCGTCCGCGGTGCGCGAGGTCAGGACCGGCGTGCGATGGGCGGCCCCGGCGATCCGCTCCGCGGCGCGGGCCACGTCGGCGAAGGTGGGAAGGCCGTCGGCCGCGTCGATGGGGTCGCCCTGCATCGTGTCCTGCATCGCGTTTCGCATCGCTCCTGCGCCGGTTGTGCCGGACGTCATAGGGCCGTTTCGGTCCGTGCGCATCCGGCCCGGTCCACATGCGGAAGCGGAGCCATTCGGCCCTTCGCCGCTTATCCCCGCAGCGACGTCTTGGCAGGAACGCTGGGGGGCGGCATCGCCATGCGGATCGAGACCATGTGCAGACCTGCGATCCGGCAAGCGGTCGGCGGGGTGGCGTCATGAGCGCCCGGGATCAGGCCTCCGGCGATGCGGCGACCGAGGTCACATTCCGGGGCCGCGGGCTGGCCCTGCAGTCCGGTCGGCGGCTGATCCTGCTCGTCTGCCCGCTCTGTTCGCAGCGCAACGCACAGCGCGGCGCCGAGCGCGGCATCTGCGAGTGGTGCGCTTACGTCCCCTCGCCGGATCAGGCCGAGCCGGTGGATCGGCTGCGCCGCTGACGGGCGTTCCGGTGTCGGCGCGGATCGCCATCGCCTTGCGCAACCTCAGCATTTGTTTTTGAGTTTTATCTATTTATGGTTGCCGAACCGCCGCGCGCTCCCACATTCCCGTGGACGCTCGACTGGAGGGACCATGCAACCTTCCGAATGCTGCATCTTCCGGATGACCCTCGCGTCCGTGCTCGGCAGCTGCATCACGCTGCTGCTCGTCCGGGGGCTCGATCCCATCGCGGCGCTGCTCCTGATCCCCGTCGGCGGCAGTACGGCGACGGTCGCGGTGATCCTCCTGTTTCAGCTGGTGAGCCTGACGCGCGCGGCGGCGCCCGGTTCGGACTGACGGACCCGTGCCGGCCCGGCCTGGGCCGGACCGACGTCCGAACGGCTGTCGGCGCCAGGCGCGGCGCTCGCAAGCGTGCGCTGGGCACCCGGCCTCCTGCCGCTGCGCCCCAGGAGCCGAATTAGCGCTTGAGCCTCGACGTCGTCTCCCACACGCTCGACGACGGGCGGCGCTTCCGAATCCTCGTCGTGGTCTACGCCTGCACGCGATAATGTCCGGCTCTGGTCGCTGGTACTTCGCTGTCGGGGCGGCGGGTTACGCGCGAACTCAACTGGAACATCGAGGGCCGGTGCAAGCCGCTGATTATCGTCTCGGACAACGGCACTGAGCCAACCTGCACGCCATCCTGCGCTGACAGAAGGAGCGTGGGGTGGGGTGGAACGACATCGCACCCGGTAAACCGCAGTAAAACGGCTTCGTCGAGAGTTTGAACAGGCGCTTTCGCGACGCGTGCTTGAGCGTGCATCTGTTCCGAAGGCTGTCGGCGGCTGAACCCTCATCGCGGCGTGGCAGGTGCACTACAACGCCCGCCGCCCTCACAAAAGCCTCGGCGTACTCACCCCAAAGGCATTTTCAATCCGGCCCGAGCACGACCAGGACCGGAACCGACTCTGGTTATGGACGGGGCAAACAGGGGGCGAGGTCAAGGCTTGGGGATGCCATTCCGTCCCAATGGTTTGGAGCGAGGTGTAAAGGGCCTCAGAGCCTTCCAGAAGGCCAACAGGGAGAAGGCCACGATCCAAGAGCCCAGGATGGCTATGTGCGCCCCGCGCCAGAACGGAGACCAATCCATCAGGTAGCGCATCCTGTGGAATGAGGGGGTCCAGGAGGGATCTGCGTAAACCGGAGCGCGCCAAAGCATCAGCGAGCCCACCGCCAACAGGAAGAGACCACCCCCAGCGGCCTTGAGCCTATCCATCAGGGTCGGTGGAAAGTCGTCAGGCTCGAATAGCCGCATCGCGCAACATAGCGCCCTTTTGGGCTTCTGACGGTCGTATGTGTGGTCTAGGTCAGGATGCTCGCTCGCCCACTCTGGGAACAGTGAGAGCCGGCGCCCGGCCCTCCCCTGGCTGACCCTGGGCTTGGCCCAAGGTCTCGCGAGCGCCGGGGGCCTCCAGCTAACAGCTTGTTTTGAAGGAGCTTTCGGTCGGCCTCTCGTCTTACGTGTGAATCACCTTGCCGTAGGCGTCGAGCACGCTCTCGTGCATCATCTCGCTGAGCGTCGGGTGCGGGAACACCGTGTGCATCAGCTCCTCCTCGGTGCTCTCCAGGTTCATCGCCACCACGTAGCCCTGGATCAGCTCGGTCACCTCGGCGCCGACCATGTGGGCGCCGAGCAGCTGGCCGGTCTTGGCGTCGAACACGGTCTTGATCAGCCCGTCCGGCTCGCCGAGCGCGATCGCCTTGCCGTTGCCCGCGAAGGGGAAGCGGCCGACCTTCACCGCAAAACCCTGCTCCTTGGCCTTGGCCTCGGTCAGGCCGACGCTGGCGATCTGCGGCTGGCAATAGGTGCAGCCCGGGATCTTGGCCTTGTCCATCGGGTGGGTGTGCAGGCCCTTGATCGTCTCGATGCAGATGACGCCCTCGTGCTCCGCCTTGTGGGCGAGCATCGGCGGGCCGGCGACGTCGCCGATCGCGTAGAGACCGGGCACGTTGGTGCGGCCGAGCCCGTCCGTCACCACGATCCCGCGGTCGATCTTCACCCCGAGCTTTTCCAGGCCGATCTTCTCGATGTTGCCGACGACGCCCACCGCCGAGATCAGTTTTTCAGCCGTGATCGTTTGTGACTTCCCGTCGCCGCCCTCGATGGTCGCCGTGATGGAATCGGCGCCCTTCTCGACCTTCGTGACCTTGGCGCCGGTGAGGATCTTGATCCCCTGCTTCTCGAAGCGCTTGCGGGCGAGGCCTGCGATCTCGGCATCCTCCACGGGGAGGATCTGCGGCAGCAGCTCCACCACGGTCACCTCGGCGCCCATGGTGCGGTAGAACGAGGCGAACTCGATGCCGATGGCGCCCGAGCCCATCACCAGCAGGCTCTTGGGCATCGTCTCGGGGACCATGGCCTCATAGTAAGTCCAGATCAGCTTCTTGTCGGGCTCAATCCCGGGGATCGCCCGGGGCCGGGCGCCGGTCGCCACGATGATGTGCTTGGCTTTGTAGGTGCCGGCCCCCTTGGCGCCCTTCGGCGCCTCGGCGCGCTTGGTCTCCGTCACGGTGACCTGGCCGGGCTGGTTGCCCTGTGCGGCGCTGTCGACCGCGGCCTCGCCCCAGATCACGTCGACCTTGTTCTTCTTGAGCAGCATGCCGACGCCGCCGTTGAGCCGGCCCGAGACGCCGCGGGAGCGCTTCACGATGGCCGCGGTGTCGAACCCGACCTTTTCCGCCGTCAGCCCGTAATCACCGGCGTGCTGGAAGTAGTGGTAGATCTCGGCCGAGCGCAGCAGCGCCTTGGTGGGGATGCAGCCCCAGTTCAGGCAGATGCCGCCGAGATGCTCGCGGTCGACCACGGCGGTCTTGAACCCGAGCTGCGCCGCACGGATCGCCGTGACGTAGCCGCCGGGCCCGGCGCCGATGATGAGGACGTCGTAGGTGTCGGACATCGTGTGCTCCGGCTCAGACCAGCATGCCCATCGGGTTCTCGATCAGCCCCTTGAAGGCCGAGACCAGCTCCGCGCCGAGCGCGCCGTCGAGGACGCGGTGGTCGCAGGACAGGGTGCAGGTCATGACCTGGACCACGGCCGGCGCCCCGTCCTTCACGACGACGCGCTTCTCGCCGGCGCCCACCGCCAGGATGCTCGATTGCGGCGGGTTGATCACCGCGGTGAAGTGCTTGATGCCGAACATGCCGAGGTTCGACACCGAGGTGACGCCGCCCTGGTACTCCTCGGGCTTCAGCTTCTTGGCGCGGGCGCGGGCGGCGAAGTCCTTCATCTCGTTGGAGATGGTCGAGAGCGTCTTCTCGTCCGCCCGGCGGATCACCGGGGTGAACAGCCCGCCGTCGATGGCGACCGCGACGCCGACCTCGGCGTGCTTGAAGCGCAGGATCCGGTCCTCGGCCCAGACCGCGTTGGCGGCCGGCACGCGGGTGAGCGCGAGGCCCATCGCCTTGATGACGAAGTCGTTCACCGAGAGCTTGAAGGCGGGCTTGCCGTCCTTGTCCTTGCCGGCGGAGCCGTTCAGCGTCTCGCGCAGCTTCATCAGCGCGTCGAGCTCGCAATCCACCGTCAGGTAGAAGTGCGGGGCGACCTGCATCGCCTCGGTGAGGCGCTTGGCGATGGTCTTGCGCATGCCGTCGAGGGGCACCTCCTCGTAGGCATCCTTGGCGTAGAAGCCCTTGACCTGATCGGTCGTGAGGCCGGCCGGCGCGCCGCCCGCGGCGGCGGCCTTCGGGGCCGGGGTGGCCGCCTTCGGCGCTTCGGCGGCCTGGGGGGCGGCGGCGGGTGCCTGAGTGGCGCCGGAGGCCTTCGCGGCCTGGACGTCCCGGGCGATGATGCGGCCGTGCGGGCCGCTGCCCTGGACGGCGCCGAGATCGACACCCTCCTGCTTGGCGATCCGCCGGGCGAGCGGTGAAGCGAAGACCCGTCCGCCCGTGCTGGCCTGCGGCGCCCCGCCGGGCTGCGCGCCTTCCGGCGCCGCGTTCACCCGCTCGTACCCCATGTGGCCGCCGCCGGGCGTGGTGTTCTGGTTGGCCGCCGAGGCGTCGGCCTTCGGCTCAGGCTTGGCGTCAGGCATGGCGTCAGGCTTGGCCGCTCCGTTGGAGGCTGCCTTCGGCGCACCGCCGGCGGCGGCCGCCGACACGTCCTCGCCCTCGGCGGCGATGATGGCGATCAGGTCGTTGACCGGAACGTCCGCGGTGCCCTCGGGCACGAGGATCTTGGCGAGCACGCCCTCGTCGATGGCCTCGACCTCCATGGTGGCCTTGTCGGTCTCGATCTCGGCCAGCACGTCGCCGGACTTGACCGCGTCGCCCTCCTTCTTGAGCCACTTGGCGAGGTTGCCCTTCTCCATGGTCGGGGAGAGCGCGGGCATCAGCACGTTGATCGGCATGGCATCAGGTCTCGGGCAAGGCCGGGGCGGCCGGATCGTCGAAGGGAAAGAGGTCGTCGAGGGGGAACGGGACGGCGTCGAAGGGCGGAAGGGCCACGGCCTCGCCGCGCTGGACCGTGGCGAGGAGCACCCAGCGCCCGTCCGCGAGGGCGAAGCCTTCGAGCACGCCCGCGGCTGGATCGAGCAGCCAGAGGTGACCGATCTTGGCCTCCGCATAGATGCGGCGCTTGCGCCCGCGGTCGAGGCGGACCGTGGAGGGCGAGAGGATCTCGCAGACCCAGTCCGGCGCGATCTCGATGTGGGCCGCTTCCAAGTCGGTCGGCACCCGCTCCCGGCGCCAAGCCGCCAGATCCGGCACCACGACATGGGCACCCAGGTGGAGTTCCGGTTCAATCATGAAAATCCAGCCGCCGGGTCCGCCGCGTCCATAACGGAACGGGGTGCCCAGCAAGGTGGACAAATCGGACGCGGCCATCGCGTGCCGGGGCCGCGGCCGCGGGTGCGTCTCCAGCACACCGTCGATGATCTCGGCGACGAGATGCGCGGGGACAGCCTCCAGATCCGCGTAAGTCGCCTGCCGGACAGCCGCCTCAGCCATGGTCGGCAGCCATCGCTAGTTGAGGCCGCCGGGGTCGAGCCCCTCGGCCTCCCAGCCCGCGCGGATGCGCTCGACCGCCTCCTCCTCCGACATGTCGGTCTCCAGCGCGTAGGCGCGGGCTGCCTGCCGGGCGAGATCGGCCAGGAGCCGGCCCCAGGTGGCCGGGTCGTCGAAGGAGCGGCGGAGGGCCACGCTCACCGCGCCGTCGACCACGGCGGCGCGCAGCACCTCGATGCCGCCCTGTTCGAGGGCGTCGGGCGGGATGGCGAGTTCGGCGAAGTCGCTGCTGGAATCTTGGCTCATGGCGCGCCGGCTGTTCCCTGGGCCCCCTGCCGGGACGGAGGCGGGGACATGCGCCCCGCCCGCGCGCCCGTCACTTGTAGCAGACGCTCTTGGCGGCCTCGACCACCTCCGCCACATTCGGCAGCGCCAGCTTCTCCAGATTGGCCGCGTAGGGCATCGGCACGTCCTTGCCGGTGATGCGCAGGACCGGAGCGTCCAGGAAATCGAAGGCGTCGACCATCAGGCGCGCCACGATCTCGGCGCCGACGCCGGATTGCGGGAAGCCCTCCTCGACGGTGATGCAGCGGCCGGTCTTCTTCACCGATTCCACCACCGTCTCGGTGTCCATCGGGCGGATCGTGCGCAGGTCGATCACCTCCGCCTCGATGCCCTGCTCGGCCAGGGCCTGCGCGGCCTTGAGGGCGTAGGTCATGCCGATCGCGAAGGACACGATGGTCACGTCGCTGCCGGTCCGGTGGATCCGCGCCTTGCCGATCGGCAGCACGAAGTCGTCGAGCTGCGGCACCGGGAAGGACTGCCCGTACAGGATCTCGTTCTCGAGGAAGATCACCGGGTTCGGGTCGCGGATCGCGGCCTTGAGCAGGCCCTTGGCGTCGGAGGCCGTGTAGGGCGCGATCACCTTGAGGCCCGGCACGTTGGAGTACCACGCGGCGTAGTCGTGGCTGTGCTGGGCGGCAACGCGGGCGGCCGCGCCGTTCGGGCCGCGGAACACGATCGGGCAGCCGAGCTGGCCGCCGGACATGTACAGGGTCTTGGCCGCCGAGTTGATGATCTGGTCGATCGCCTGCATGGCGAAGTTGAAGGTCATGAACTCCACGATCGGCTTCAGCCCGGCGAGCGCCGCGCCGACGCCGATGCCGGCGAAGCCGTGCTCGGTGATCGGGGTGTCGACCACGCGCTTCGGTCCGAATTCCTGCAGCAGGTTCTGGGTGACCTTGTAGGCGCCCTGATACTCGGCGACCTCCTCGCCCATGACGAAGACGTCGCCGTCGCGGCGCATCTCCTCGGCCATGGCGTCGCGCAGGGCCTCGCGGACCGTCTGGGTGACCATCGGCGTGTCGGCCGGGAACTCCTCCATCACCGGCTCTCGGGCCTTGTTGGTGATGACGGCGGGTGCCGCCGGCGCCTTCGGGGCGTCGTCGCCGGTCTTGGCGGCGGGCGCGGGCTTGTCGGCCATGCCCTCGGCCTGCATGTCGGGCGTCGGCGCCGGATGGCCGCCGGCGCCGTTGGGCTTCGCCCCGCCGCCGGACTGGACGCTCGCCGGATCCTCGCCCTCGCCGGCGATGACGGCGATCGGCGTGTTGACCGCGACGCCCTCGGTACCCTCCGCGATCAGGATCTTGGCGAGCACGCCCTCGTCGATCGCCTCCACCTCCATGGTGGCCTTGTCGGTCTCGATCTCGGCCAGCACGTCGCCGGACTTGATCGGGTCGCCCTCCTTCTTCAGCCACTTGGCGAGCTTGCCCTCCTCCATGGTGGGCGAGAGGGCGGGCATCAGGATGTCGGTCGCCATGCTCAGCTCTGCGGTCGTCGTCTCGTTCGGGGGGCGGCCAGCGTCGGCGACGCGCTCAGGCGTGCGCGTCCAGCAGGATGTCGGTCCACAGCTCAGACGGATCCGGCTCGGGATCGTTGGTGGCGAACTCGGCCGAGGCGTTCACCGTCTCACGGACCTTGGCATCGGTGGCCTTCAGCTCGGCTTCGGGCACGCCGTGCAGCTCGAGCAGGCGCTTGCGCACCATCTCGATCGGATCGTGCTCGTCGCGCATCTTCGAGACCTCGTCCTTGGTCCGGTACTTGGCCGGATCGGACATGGAGTGGCCGCGATAGCGGTAGGTCTGCATCTCCAGGATGTACGGCCCCTGGCCGCTGCGGGCATGCTCGATCGCCCGGGTGGCGGCCTCGCGGACGGTGCGCACGTCCATGCCGTCGACCTGCTCGCCCGGGATGCCGAAGGAGAGGCCGCGCTTCGAGAAGTCGGTCTGCGCCGAGGCCCGGGCCACCGAGGTGCCCATGGCGTAGCGGTTGTTCTCGATGACGTAGACGACCGGCAGCTTCCAGAGCGCCGCCATGTTGAAGCTCTCGTAGACCTGGCCCTGGTTGGCCGCGCCGTCGCCCATATAGGTCAGGCTGACCTTGCCGTTCTCCCGGTAATGGTCGGCGAAGGCGAGGCCCGTGCCGAGGGAGACTTGTGCGCCGACGATCCCGTGACCGCCGAAGAACTGCTTCTCGCGGCTGAACATGTGCATCGAGCCGCCCTTGCCGCGGCTGTAGCCGCCGCGGCGGCCGGTCAGCTCGGCCATGACGCCCTTCGGGTCCATGCCGCAGGCCAGCATGTGGCCGTGGTCGCGGTAGCCGGTGATGACCTGGTCGCCGTCGACCGAGGCCATCTGCATGCCGATCACCACGGCCTCCTGGCCGATATAGAGGTGGCAGAAGCCGCCGATCAGACCCATGCCGTAGAGCTGGCCGGCCTTCTCCTCGAAGCGCCGGATCAGCAGCATCTCATGATAGGCGTGGAGATCCTCGTCCCGGGTGAATTGCGGCATGTTGGGCGCCGGCTTGTGCGCCTCGGCCGCCTGAGGGCTCGCGGCCTGCGATTGGGAGGACGAAGCGTCCTTGGCAGGCTCCTTGGCGGCGTCCATCGGCGCTCTCCCCGTGATTCCACGCGACGTGGTGGGGGTGTAGGACAGCAAGGATTGGAAAGCGAGGGCTGCCGCTCTGACAGGAAGCCGCTCTTGTCAGAGGACTTTCGGGGCGGACTCACGGGGCCCGGCGGCGATCAGGGCGTGATGATGACCACGTCGTTGGCGTGCACCCGGCCGAGCACGATCCGCGCCCGTTCCTCCAGGAGGTCGCGGTCGATCTGGTCGCTCTTCAGCAGCGCGACCCGGTGCTCCCAGGTGGCGCGCTCGGCCCGCACGGCGGCGAGTTCCTGATTGAGGCCGTAGGCGCGGATTTTCAGCGCCTTCTTGGCTTCGAGTCCGCGGTTGCCGCTCTCGGCCTGCCATACGAAATAGCCGACCACGAGCGCCGACAGGGTCCAGAGACCCAGCGGCAACACAACCATTCTGACTCGGCGGCGCACGACCATGGCGCGACCCTCGCGCGGAAAGGTTAATGGTTCTTTGCGATCGTGCCGCGACAGGGTCGGGGCGCGATCGGCACGGACAGGGGCGAGGCTGAGGGATGGACCTGACGCATCTGGGACGCTGGGTCGCCGCGCACGCAACGGCGACCGACGACCACGACAGCCTGCTCTCCGGTTTCTGCGAGGCGCTGGTCGGTGCGGGCATCCCCGTCTGGCGGGTCAGCGTCATGGCGCCGGCCCTCGACCCGACCCTGCGCGGCGTCAGCCTGAACTGGCACGCGGGCGAGGGGCTGTCCTTCGTGGCCAACGCCCACGGTGCCGACGAGGAGAGCGACTGGCTCCTGAGCCCCGTCTACGCGCTGGTGGAGAAGGGCGAGAGCTTCGGCCGCTGGCGCCTCGACGCGCCCGAGCTGGAAACGGACTTTCCGGTCCTGAAGGCCCTCGGGGCACAGGGCGGCGTCGATTACGTGCTGCACATCGTCGAGTTTGCGCCCGGCACCGCGCTGCGCGGCATCGCGGTCTCGTTCTGCACCCGCGGCGCCGGCGGCTTCACCGAGGCGCATCTGTCGGCCATCGCCGACGTCCTGCCGTTCCTGACGCTGGCGATCGCCAAGATGAGCTTGGCCCACACGTTCCGCGAGGTGTCGGCGACCTATCTCGGCCGTTCCACCGCCGAGCGGGTGCTCGACGGCCAGATCCGGCGGGGCGAGGGGCGGGCCATTCCGGCCGCCATCCTGCTGACGGACCTGCGCGGCTTCACGGCGCTGGCCGACCGGGTCGATCCGGCCGACATGGTCACGTGGCTCAACGAGCATTTCGACGCCCTCGGCGACCCGGTGGCGCGGCACGGCGGCGAGATCCTGAAATTCCTGGGCGACGGGTTCCTGGCCATCTTCCCGGTGCCGGACGCCGACACCCTCCCCTGCCCGGTCTGCGGCGGCGCCCTGGACGCCGCGACCGAGGGGCTCGCCGCCAACGCGGCGCTCAACGACCGCCGCCGCGCCGCGGGTCTGCCGGAGCTGCCGGCCGAGTGCGTCGTGCATTTCGGGACGGTCATCTACGGCAATGTCGGGACCGAGCGGCGCCTCGACTTCACGATCATCGGGCGGGCGGTCAACGAGGCCAGCCGGATCGAGAGCCAGTGCGCGGCCCTCGGCCATGCGCTCCTGGTCTCGGATTCCTTCGCCGAGCGGTGCGCCCGGCGGCTGGAGCCTGTCGGGACGATCGAGTTGCGGGGCCTGTCGCGGCCGATGCGGGTCTGGACCGTGCCGGCGGAGCCGTCCGATGCCGCGTCGGCCTGAGGCGGCGCAGGCTGCGGGGCCCGGAAGACCGGCCTCCCCCCGTCCTGCCGCCGCCCTCAGAACAGCGCACAGCTCCGCTGCAGCACCAGCCCGACGGCGCCCTGGGCGAAGTGCTCCCGGTACTCTTCCTTGATGCTGCGCAGGGCCGCGACCGCCTCGGGCGTCGCCCCGGTGACGATGAGGACGATGCGGGCAGCCTCATGCACGCGCCGACCGTCCTGTCCGCGCCACTGGCCCCGACCGGAGAACACCGTCAGCCCGTTCGGGAAGCGGGGGGTGATCCGCTCGGCCAGGAACCGGTCGAAGGCCCGCTGCGGGATGAGGCCGCCATCCGGCCGCGACAGGCCGAACAGCAGTTGCGCGCTGAGCGTCGGGCGTGCGCCGTCGCAGAGCGGGTCGGCACAGGCCGGGCCGGCCGCTCCGAGGGCGAGCAGGCCGGTCAGCAGGATCCGCCGGATCAGCGCCGGGCGAGCTGCTTGAGCGCCGCCGGGCCGGCATAGAGCGCCTGCGGGCCCAGGCCTTCCTCGATGCGGATCAGCTGGTTGTACTTGGCCAGTCTGTCCGAGCGGGCGAGCGAGCCGGTCTTGATCTGCCCGCAATTGGTGGCGACCGCGAGGTCGGCGATGGTCGAATCCTCGGTCTCGCCGGAACGGTGCGACATCACCGCGGTGTAGCCGGCGCGCTGGGCCATATCGACCGCCGCCAGGGTCTCGGTGAGCGAGCCGATCTGGTTGACCTTGATCAGGATCGAGTTGGCCGTGCCCTCCGCGATGCCGCGGGACAGGCGCTCGACGTTGGTGACGAACAGGTCGTCGCCCACGAGCTGGCACTGCGCGCCGATCTTGTCGGTCAGGAGCTTCCAGCCGGCCCAGTCGTCCTCCGACATGCCATCCTCGATGGAGACGATCGGATAGGTGGCGACGAGCTGCGCGAGGTAATCGACCTGCGCCTCGATGGTGCGGGTCTTCCCCTCGCCCTCGTAGGCGTAGGCGCCGTCCTTGAAGAACTCGGTGGCGGCGCAGTCGAGCGCCAGGGCCATGTCCTGGCCGGGCTTGAAGCCGGCGGCGCTGATCGCCTCCATCACGAAGTCGAGAGCGGCCTCGGCGGACGGCAGGTTCGGAGCGAAGCCGCCTTCGTCGCCGACATTGGTGTTGTGGCCGGCCTTCTTCAGCTTGCCCTTGAGGGTGTGGAACACCTCGGAGCCCATGCGCACGGCCTCGGCGAGCGAATCGGCGCCCACCGGCATGATCATGAATTCCTGGAAGTCGATCGGGTTGTCGGCATGCGCCCCGCCGTTGATGATGTTCATCATCGGCACCGGCAGCACCCGGCCCTGCACGCCGCCGACGTAGCGGTAGAGCGGCAGGCCGGACGCCTCGGCCGCGGCCTTGGCCACCGCCAGCGAGACGCCTAGGATCGCGTTGGCACCGAGCCGCGCCTTGTTGGGCGTGCCGTCGAGCTCGATCATCGCCTCGTCGACCGCGACCTGATCCTCGGCCTCCATGCCGCCGATCGCGTCGAGGATCTCGGTCTGGGCCGCCTCGACCGCCTTGAGGACGCCCTTGCCGAGGAACCGATTCTTGTCGCCGTCGCGCAGCTCCACGGCCTCGTGGGCGCCGGTGGAGGCGCCCGACGGCACCGCGGCGCGGCCGAAGGAGCCGTCCTCCAGGATGACGTCGACTTCGACCGTGGGGTTGCCGCGGCTGTCGAGAATCTCGCGGGCGCTGATATTGGTGATCGCGGTCATGGAACGTCCTCTCGCGGGGGCCGCGGGTCGGTGGCCGCGCCCAAATCAGAGGGTGCGGCGCATCGCGGCGGCTTATCCGTCAAGCGGCGGCCGGCGGCAAGCGTCGGGACGGGCGGCGCACAGCCCGGTCCACCCGGGAAAGCGTCGCGGATCAGACAGATGCGCGCGGCGCCGACAGGCTTTATATGCCCGCCATGACCTCCGCCAACGACCTCCAGCTCGGCCAGCCGACGCCCTTCCCCACCTCCCCCGAGGAGGCGCGACTCGACCGGGTCCCGAACCCGCACGCGGACACCGACTACGTCGCCCGGTTCACCGCGCCCGAATTCACCTCGATCTGCCCGGTCACCGGGCAGCCGGATTTCGCGATCCTGGTGATCGACTACGTGCCCGGCGACTGGCTCGTGGAGTCGAAGTCGCTGAAGCTCTACCTCGGCTCATTCCGCAACCACGGCGCGTTCCACGAGGATTGCACCGTGGCGATCGGCAAGCGGCTGCGCGACCTCCTGGAGCCGCGCTACCTGCGCATCGGCGGCTTCTGGTATCCCCGCGGCGGCATCCCGATCGACGTGTTCTGGCAGACGGGCGAGCTGCCGAAGAACGCGTGGCTGCCGGATCCGGGTGTGCCACCCTACCGCGGACGCTGACCGGCCAAACGAAAAGGGCGACCGGCTCGCGCCGGTCGCCCCCGATCCATCCGGATCTCAGATCTCAGTAGCCGTAGCCGTAGTAGCCGTAGCCCGGAGCCGCGTAGCCGTAGCCGCCGTAGACCGGGGCGTAGCCGTAGCCGTAGGACGGGGCGTAGCCGTAGCCACCGCCGTAGTAGCTGTCGCGGGCCGCGCCGGCGGCGATCGCACCGGCGGCGAGGCCGGCGATGCCGAGGCCGATGGCGGCACCGGTGCCGATGCCGCGGCGGCCGCGGTAGTAGCCGTGGCCGTAGCCGCCGTAACCGCCGTGGTAGCCCCACGGACGCGCCTCGGCGCCCGTCGTGGCGGCGACGCTGCCAATGGCCATGGCGGCGGCGGTGGCGATGATACCGATCTTGCGCATAGTGTTCCTTCTCGATCCTCGATCGAACATGCCCGATAACGTTGTCACCCCGATACCGTTCCAGATCTCGCCCGGAGTTTTGGTGCGTATGCGCACACAGTCGGGATCCTGAACCGTTGTTCATCGGCGCTCGCGCCGCCGTGATTGCGGTCAAGCTTGGGCGTTCGCCTGTGGAGCACGCCCGAACTCTTGCGAAGAGCCTGGCGCGGCCGCGGCCGGCGACGGTGGCGGCCGGGGCCCGCGGGCGGCGCATTGGCGATCGGCCGGGCCCGGCGGCGGAAATCCGCCCTCCTCCGGGGCGGTCGTGCTACGGCTCCGTCCGGAGGACCGACGATGGATGCCTGGACCCTGATCCGCGACAGCTTCGCGCCCCTGCCCGGCAAGCGGATCCTCGACATCGGCTGCGGGCCCGGGGCGCTCGCGCGCCGGCTGGCTGACGCCGGCGCGGCGGTCACCGGCATCGACCCCGGTGGGGCGGCGCTCGCCCGGGCGCGGGAGACCGTGCCGGAGGCGCGCTTCGAGTCCGCGACCGGCGAGGCCCTGCCCTTCCCCGATGCCGGCTTCGACGGCGCCGTGATGCTGAACGCCCTGCACCACGTGCCGGACCCGGCGGCCGCCCTCGCCGAGGCGGCGCGCGTGCTGGTCCCGGGCGGCCGGCTCGTCGTGGTGGAGCCCCTGGCGGAGGGCAGCTTCTTCGACGCCCTGCGGCCGATCGAGGACGAGACGGCGGTCCGGGCCGCGGCCCAGGCGGCCATCGCCGACGCCCTGGCCCGCCGCGCCTACGCGTGCCGCCGCGACGTGACCGTCGAGCGGCGGGAGCACTTCGACTCCCTCGACGCCTTCCTCGCCCGCGTCAGCGCCGTGGACCCGGCCCGCGCGGCGACCATCCGGGACCGGCGCCCCGTGATCGCGGAGGCTTTCCACAAGGCGGCCGCGCGCGAGGCGGACGGGCGGTTCGGCCTCGTCCAGCCCCTGCGGATCCACGTGCTGGAGCCGGAGGCCGCCTGAGCCGCTCAGGCGGTCCGGCGCTTGGCGAGGCGGTCGAAGGCGAGGAGTTCCTCGAGCAGCGCCGGCAGGTCCTTCAGCGCCACCATGTTGGGGCCGTCCGAGGGGGCCCGGTCCGGGTCGGGATGCGTCTCGATGAACACGCCCGCCACGCCCACCGCCACGGCGGCGCGGGCGAGGACGGCGACGAATTCCCGCTGGCCGCCGGAACTCGCCCCCTGGCCGCCGGGCTGCTGCACCGAGTGGGTGGCGTCGAACACCACCGGCGCGCCCTGCGTGACCTGCGCCATGATCGGCAGGCTGCGCATGTCCGAGACCAGGGTGTTGTAGCCGAAGGAGGCGCCGCGCTCGGTGACGATGACGTTGGGATTGCCGGCCTCCGTCACCTTGGCGGCGACGTGCTTCATGTCCCAGGGCGCCAGGAACTGACCCTTCTTGATGTTGACCGCCCGGCCGGTCGCGGCCGCGGCCAGCAGCAGATCGGTCTGGCGGCACAGGAAGGCGGGGATCTGGAGCACGTCCACCGCCTCGGCGGCGGGGGCGCATTGCTCGGCGGCGTGCACGTCGGTCAGCACCGGCAGCCCGAGGGTTTCGCGGATCTCGGCGAAGACCGGGAGCGCCCCGTCGAGGCCGATGCCCCGGGCGGCGCTGCCGGAGGTGCGGTTGGCCTTGTCGAAGGAGGTCTTGAACACGAGACCGACGCCGAGGCCCGCGGCCATCTCCTTGAGGGCGGCGGCGATCTCCAGGGCGTGCTGGCGCCCTTCGAGCTGGCATGGGCCGGCGATCAGCGTCAGCGGCAGGTGGTTGGCGAAGCGGACGCCGCCGACTTGGACGACGGGGCCGGGTGTCTCGATCTGCGACATGCGGGCCGGTCTAGCCCGCGCGGCGGATCCGCGAAAGCCCGGGCCTGTGGGCCAGCCGGCAGACGGTGAGGTCGTCCCGCAGGCCATCGGTCCGGGGCCCGGTCTCGCACAGCATCAGGATCGGGCCGATGCCGCCCCGGCGCGGGGCCTGCGCCAGAAGGCTGGCCTGGTGGAGGTTGAGCGCCAGAACCTCGGCCGAGGCGGCGTCAGCCCCGGCCAGCGCCCGCGCCGCGCGGCCGATCAGGATGAAGTAGCCCGGGGGCGGCTCGCGATCGAGGGACGCCACGGTGAGCCTGGCGGGGGCGCGGCAATCGAGGCTCATCCGCTCGGCATCCTGCGCCCGGAATACCGCGACGGGGCCCGTCCGACCGGCCAGGGAGGCTCCGGTCGCGCGGATCACCGTCGCGGCGAGCGCGTCGCAGGCGTCGGCGGCGCGGGCTGGTGCGGATCCGAGACCGAACACGCCGACGAGGACAGTCAGAGCGGAGAGGCGCAGCATGGGGAAATCCGCGACAGGACAGATCGGCACGCAGCAGATAGCGCGGGTTGCCCGAGCCGCGTAGCCGCGGCGCGACAAATGCCGACTGCGCATGGACAGGGCATCCCGGATGCCCGATCTGAGCGGGCGGCGCGGCGCCGCACGCCGCTCGCAGATCAGGCTCCGTCGCGGCCATGCTTCGAACCGTCCTCGCCTCCGCCCTCCTGGCCCTGGCGCTGCCCGGCGGCGTCTCCGCGGAGCCGCAACCGCAGCCGACCTACGGGCCGGAGCTCGAGGGCTTCGCCTACCCGTTCCCGGTGGAGCGGTTCCTGTTCACCTCGCAGCGCCAGCCGCTGCAGATGGCCTATCTCGACGTCCGACCGGCGACGCCGAACGGCCGGACCGCGGTGCTTTTGCACGGCAAGAACTTCTGCGCCGCCACCTGGGAGAGCCAGATCCGGGCGCTCAGCGCCGCCGGGTACCGGGTGATCGCGCCGGACCAGATCGGCTTCTGCAAGTCGAGCAAGCCGGCGGCCTACCAGTTCACCTTCCGGCAGCTCGCCGAGAACACCCACGCCCTCCTGGCCAAGCTCGGGATCGAGCGCCCGGTCCTGGTCGGCCATTCCACGGGCGGCATGCTGGCCGCCCATTACGCCCTGCTCTACCCCAAGGCGGTGGAGCAGCTCGTGCTGGTCAACCCGATCGGCCTGGAGGACTGGGCCGCCAAGGGCGTGCCGCCGACCTCGGTGGAGCACTGGTACGAGCGCGAGCTGAAGGTGACGGCGGATTCGATCCGAGCCTACGAGACGGCGACCTACTATGCCGGCCAGTGGGAGCCCCGCTACGAGCCCTGGGTGACGATGCTGGCGGGTCTCAACGGCGGCACCGGCAAGGAGGCGGTCGCCTGGGATTCGGCGCTCCTCTACGACATGATCGTCACCGAGCCGGTGGTCTACCGGTTCCCGCAGATCGCGGTGCCGACCCTGCTGATGATCGGCCAGAAGGACAACACGGCGATCGGCAAGGACCTGGCCCCGCCGGAGGTGCGGGGCCGGCTCGGGCACTACCCGGAGCTCGGCAAGGCGGCCGCCCAGGCGATCCCGGGGGCCAGGCTCGTGGAGTTCCCGGCCCTGGGCCACGCGCCGCAGATGTCCGACCCCGAGGGATTCAACACGGCGCTGATCAAGGGGATGTCCGCGCCGTGAAAGTCCGGTCGTCCGTGTGCCGGCGCGGATGCATCTGACGGCGTGCTCGACCGGCCCATCCCGTCCTCGATCTCATCCTGGGGTGCCGAGCGATCGTTGATCGCCCGCCGCCTCAGGATGCGGGGCGTGGTTCAGAGCTCCGGCGATCGCCGACGACCGGCGATGACGGTCGTCGGCGTGGACCGGTCCTAGAAGTACGACTTCAGCACGCCGCGGCGGCGGACGTCGAGGGTCGCGCAGTGGAACGAGCCGCCGAACGGGCCGTAGCTGAGGAACGGCGCCGGGATCGGGTCGAAGCCCCAATCCTTCAGAGCCTTGATCAGCGTCGGCTGGCTCTGGTCGACGACGATCTTCTTCTCGGTGATCGCCAGGACGTTGATCGAGGTCCAGGGCGAGCACATCGAGATCTTGCTCATGAAGCCCTCAACCGGGTCCGGGCGCGGGGCGATCAGCACGTCCCACTTCTTGAGCACGGCCGGCAGCTTCTCGACGTCGACGTAGTCCGGGTTCACCAGCACCTTGCCGGGGGCCAGCGGCATGAACGACGAGTCGATGTGCATCGGCTGCGGGCAGCGGCTCTCGATCTCGTGGATGCGGAAGCCCGGGCCGAGGTGGCGGCGCAGCCACTCGATGCCCATCAGGTTCGTCACGTTGGAGCGGGTGACGAACAGGTCGCGGCCGCAGCGCACGAAGTCGGCGGCGTCGAAGACCGGCTCGAACTCGTTCACCGTGAACTGCATGGGCTCGCCGGCCTTCAGGTTCGGCACCCGGTAATCGTAGTTGTAGAGGTCGTCCGTGAGCTGCGGCCGCGGGGCCGAGGTCCAGCGGGCGCCGGCGCGGAAGTATTCCTTGAACAGCGACCGGTAGGCGTCGCCCTCGAAGTAGCGCGAGCGCCAGCACATCGGGCTCTCGATGATCTCGTCGCCGATGACGAGATACGGGTCGCGCGGGCAGGCCACGCAGAAGCCCCGGGAGGACCAGCGCGGGGCCTTGAACTTCTTGGAGAAGTCCACCGCGTCCGGGCGGCGGACCTTCACGCCCTCGCCGGCCAGGATGGTGATGAAGTTGTCGAGCTCGGCCTGGGCGAGCTTCTTCATGAACTTCGGATACTTCCACCCGCTCGCCAGCCGGTAGAACGGCTGCGCGGCGCGCGGCAGGTTGAAGATCACCGTGAGGTGATGGGTCGGGATCGTGGCGCCGTCGAGGGAGCCGACGATCACCTCCTCCAGCGGATCCCACTCGTTCCAGGCCATGACCGGGGACTGGGGGGCCGGGACACCCGGTTCCATTCTGCCCGTAAGGCCGCCGGCATGCGTTTCGTCGGTCACGGCCTCGAGGGCCGTGATCGGTGATTCGCGCTCCATGACGTGTGCCCCTTCTGCGACGTGCCGCGGCCTTCTGCGTAGGCGCTCAAGCCCCGCGCCGCTTTGGCACCCGGTGTGTCAAACGGGTGATAGACACCGCTAATCCGTGCTGCAACGTGACAGAAACGTTCCCGGGCCGACGGACCTATTTCTGCCGCGACCGTGACCGATTTCCCGCATCAAGCCTTTTGCGAGCTTGAAAGACGACAATGAAGCGCCTCACGACCCTGGCCTCGATCGCCGGTCTGTGCACGGTCGTCGGCCTGTTCATGTCCTCCGGACTGGAGGATGTGTCGGCCGCCGTCGTGAGCGCCGGCTGGGGCGCCGCCCTGGTGGTGCTCGCCCGCATCGTGGCCGTCGCCTGGGCGGGGCTCGGCTGGTACGTGGTCTTTCCGCGGGCCGCGGCCAAGCTCGCCGACTGCGTGTCCCTCCGCTTCGTCCGTGAGGGCATCAACACGCTGCTGCCCGTTGCCACCGTCGGCGGCGACTTCGTCGGCGCGCGCCTCCTGTCGAAGCGCAACGTCCCCGGCGCGCTCGCGGGCGCCAGCATGTTCGTCGATCTGATGACCCAGGCGCTGACACAGCTCCTGTTCACCGTGGTCGGCCTCGCCCTGCTGGTCCTGATCTCCGGCGACGGCCCGATCGCCCACACGGTCGAGGGCGGCCTGGCCCTGGCGGTCCCGGCCCTCGGCGCCTTCTACCTGATCCAGCGGCGGGCCGGGCACCGCCTGATCCAGGGGCTGCTCAGCCGCTTCGCCTCGGGGCGCGAATGGCGCGCCTTCGGCGCGATCGACCAGCTCTACGACAGCCTGCGCCGGCTCTACGGCAACCACGGGCGTTTCGCGCTGGCTCTGGCGGTGCACCTCGCCGGCTGGGTGATCGGAACGCTGGAGGTCTACGTCTGCCTGCGCTTCATGGGCTATCCCATCGATTTCGCGCAGGCGCTGATGATCGAGAGCCTCGCCCAGGCGGTGCGCGGCGCGGCCTTCGCGGTGCCCGGTGCCCTCGGCGCGCAGGAGGGCGGCCTGATCGCCCTCTGCGGCCTGTTCGATATCCCGGCCGAGGCGGCGCTCGCCCTCTCCCTGGTCAAGCGCTTCGCCGATCTCGGCGTCGGGCTCCCGAGCCTCCTGCTCTGGCACCGGATCGAGTCCAAGCTCCGGTCCGAGGCGCCCGAGGAGGAGGAGCGCGAGCCGGTTCCGGAGGCCGGACGCAAGGCCAAGAGGATCGCGCCGCCCGCGACGCTGGGGCCGTTCTACAGCTACGCCCCGCCGCGCATGGGGTCGCGGCTCGGTGACGGCGAGGAGTTGAAGAAGTGCGCCTGACCCGCCGGCTCGCGGCCGCCCTCGTCGCCGCTCCCTTGAGCACCGTTCCCTCGATCACCGTTCCCTTGGCTCTGCCCCTGCTCGCCGCGGGTCCCGCCTGGGCTGCCGACGAGGCCGCCGTTCAGACCGTGCGCGACCTCTACGCCGCCTTCGCGGCGGCGCTGAAGGATGGCCCGAGCCCCCTGCCGGCGCGGGTCGAGGCCGTCGGGCCGGCGATCGAGAAGGCGTTCGATTTTCCCGCCATGACCCGCATCGCCGTGGGCTCGAAATGGTCGAGCTTCACCCCGGAGCAGCAGGCGGCGGTGATCGACGCCTTCAAGCGCAGCCTGACCGTCACCTACGCAAACCGGCTGGCCCGCGCCGCCGGCGGCAAGTTCGAGGTGACCCCGAAGATCGAGGAGCGCGGCGCCCAGCGCGTGGTGCCGACCCGCGTCACCGCGGCGGATGGCGACGATTCCGCCGTGGACTTCGTGGTCAACGCCGACAACCGCATCCAGGACGTGCTGCTCAACGGCGATGTCAGCGAGATCGCCGCGCAGCGCAACGCCCTGTCGGCGCCGCTGAAATCCGGGGGGGCCGACGGCGTCGTGAAGTTCCTTCGGGCGCGGGCCGACGGCATGCTCGCCGCGAAGCCGACGCCGTGAGCGTCGTCTCTGCCAGTGCCGACCTGAACCGGCCGTTCGCGGCCTTCGCCGCCTGAGGCGGCCGGACGACCGCACGGATCCGACCGGATGGATGTCTCTTCGCTGGCGCTGCTCGGCCTCTCGTGGCTTTCGCTGCTCTGCCTGATCCTGGCGGCGGCGGGCTGCGTCTACGGCTTGGCCGCCGCCGTCTGCGCCGGCCGCTACGCGGCACGCCGCCCCCCGGTGCTTGCCGGCGGCGCGGCCCGGCCTTCCGTGACCCTCCTCAAGCCGCTCTGCGGTCTCGAGCCGAACCTCTACGCGAATCTCGAGACCGTGCTGCGCCAGGACTATGCCGGGCCGGTCCAGATCCTGTTCGGCGTCCAGAGGACCACCGATCCGGCGATCGGCGTGGTGGAGCGGCTGCAGCAGGCCTATCCCAATGCCCGCATCGACCTCGTGATCGACAGTCGCCAGCACGGCTCGAACCGGAAGGTCTCGAACCTGATCAACATGGCCGAGGCCATCGCCCACGACGTGGTGGTGTTGGCCGACAGCGACATGGTGGTCGGCCCCGACTATCTGGAGCGCCTCGTGGCGGAGCTGTCGCAGGACGGCGTCACCGGCGTCACCTGCCTGTATCACGGCGTGCCCGCTTATCGTGGCCTCTACGACCAGCTCTCGACGCTCGCGATCGACACGCAGTTCCTGCCCAACGTGGTGATGGGCCTGAGCCTCGGATTGGCGAAGCCCTGCTTCGGCTCCACCGTGGCCTTCACCCGGGCGAGCCTCGAGGCGGTGGGGGGCTTCCGCACCTTCCGCAACGATCTCGCGGACGATTACGCCATCGGCGCCGCCCTGCGCGGCCTCGGCGGCCGTGTGGTGATCCCCAGCTTCACCATCGGCCATACCAGCGTCGACACCGACCTCGCCGGCCTGTGGCGGCACGAGCTGCGCTGGAACCGCACCATCCGCACCGTCGATCCGGCCGGCTATGCCGGCTCGATCGTCACCCACGCCTTCCCCCTCGCCCTGCTGGGCGCCCTCCTGCCCGGCGCCGGCACCGGCGCGCTCTGGGTCGCCGCTGCGGCGCTGGCGAGTCGGGTCCTGCTCTGTCGGCAACTGGAGCGTGCCTTCGGCTTGGCTCCGCACCCCTACGGACTGTTGCCGATCCGCGACATCCTCTCCTTCCTGAACTTCTCCTGGGCCTTCGTGTCGGGGGCGGTGACATGGAAAGGTCACGATTATCACGTGGTTGCGGATGGCACCCTGATCCCGGACGCCGAACTCGGCCGCGATGCCGGCGCGCCCACCCGCTGATCCCGGCTCTCGCTTCCTTCCCCCTCCCCCCGGCATTGCCCTGAGGCCTTGAACCCCATGCGCACGCTCTTCCTCCAGGCCCCCACCTTCGACGGTTTCGACGGCGGTGCCGGCTCCCGCTATCAAGCCAAGCGCGAGATCAAGTCGTTCTGGTACCCGACGTGGCTGGCCCAGCCGGCCGCCCTGGTGCCGAACTCGAAGCTGATCGACGCGCCGCCGCACAACATCAAGCTTCCCGAGATCGTGGCCCAGGCCAACGACTTCGACCTCGTCGTGCTCCACACCTCGGTGCCGTCGTTCAAGTCCGACGTGAAGACGATCGAGGCGCTGAAGGCCGCCAACCCGAAGCTGATCGCCGGCCTGATCGGCGCCAAGGTCGCGGTCGACGCCGCCGGCGCCATGGCCCAGGCCCCGGTGGTCGATTTCTGCGCCCGCAACGAGTTCGACTTCACCGTCAAGGAAGTCGCCGAGGGCGTCCCGATGTCGGAGATCAAGGGCCTGTCCTATCGCGACGCCAACGGTGTCGTGGTCCATAACGAGGACCGCGAGATCATGACCGACATGGACCAGCTGCCCTTCGTCACCAGCGTCTACAAGCGCGACCTGGAGATGGAGAAGTACTTCATCGGCTACCTGAAGCACCCCTACATCTCGTTCTACTCCGGCCGGGGCTGCAAGAGCCGCTGCACCTTCTGCCTCTGGCCGCAGACGGTCGGCGGCCACACCTACCGCACCCGCTCGGTCGCCCACGTGATCGAGGAGATCAAGTACTGCCTGAAGGAGTTCCCGCAGACCAAGGAGTTCTTCTTCGACGACGACACCTTCACCGACAACCTCCCGCGCGCCGAGGAGATCGCCCGCGAGCTCGGCAAGCTCGGCGTCACGTGGTCGTGCAACGCCAAGGCGAACGTGCCGCGCGAGACCCTGAAGGTGCTCAAGGAGAACGGCCTGCGCCTGCTGCTGGTCGGCTACGAGTCCGGCAACCAGACCATCCTGCACAACATCAAGAAGGGCATGCGGGTCGAGGTCGCCGAGAAGTTCACCAAGGATTGCCACGACCTGGGCATCGCCATCCACGGCACCTTCATCCTCGGCCTGCCGGGCGAGACCAAGGAGACGATCCAGGAGACGATCGCCTTCGCCAAGCGGATCAACCCGCACACGATCCAGGTCTCCCTGGCCGCGCCCTACCCGGGCACGTTCCTGTACAAGCAGGCGGTGGAGAACGGCTGGCTCGACATCGAGAACGCCGAACTCGTCGACGAGAACGGCGTGCAGGTCGCGCCGCTGCACTACCCGCACCTCTCGCACACCGAGATCTTCACCTCGGTCGAGGAGTTCTACAAGAAGTTCTACTTCCGGGCGCCGAAGATCGCCTCGATCGTGAGCGAGATGGTGCGCTCGCCCGACATGATGAAGCGCCGCCTGCGCGAGGGCGTCGAGTTCTACCGCTTCCTCAAGGAGCGTCAGGGCACCGCCAAGGCGGCGTAAGTCATGGGTCCGGGGCCTTCGGCCCCGGCGGGGAGCGGGGCAGAGCCCCGCCCCCTACCCAGGGCTCCGCCCTGGACCCGCGAGAGGGCACGCCCTCTCGACACCCGATACGAGGTTTGCGTGAAGCGTCTGGTCGTCACCGCGGACGATTTCGGGCTGAGCCCCGAGGTCAACGAGGCCGTCGAGCAGGCCCATCGCGACGGGATCCTCACGGCGGCGAGCCTGATGGTCTCGGCGCCGGCCGCCGCCGACGCGGTGGCGCGGGCCCGGCGGATGCCGTCCCTGCGGGTCGGGCTGCACCTCGTCCTCGTCGAGGCGTGGCCCACCCTCCCCGCCGCGGACCTGCCCGACCTGACCGACGCGGCCGGTCTGATGCGCGCCGACATGGGGCGCCTCGGCCTCGACTTCGCCCGCAAGCCCGCCGCCCGGCGGCAGCTCGCGGCTGAAATCCGCGCCCAGTTCGAGGCCTACCGGGCGACCGGCCTGCCGCTCGACCATGTCAACGCCCACAAGCATTTCCACGTCCATCCGCTGATCGCGGGCGCGGTGCTGCGCATCGGCCGCGACTTCGGCATGCGCGCCCTGCGAGTGCCCCGGGAGCCGCGGGAGATCCTGCGCCGCGCCGAGCCCGGAGCGCGGCCGCGGGCCGCCCTCGACATCGCCCCCTGGGCGGCGCTGCTCGCCGTGCGCGCCCGTCAGGCCGGGCTGCTGATCCCCGACCGCACCCTCGGCCTGGCCTGGTCCGGCGCTATGACACCGGTGCGCGTCGCGGCGCTGCTGGCCCAGCTCCCCGACGGCCTGACCGAACTCTACACCCATCCGGCCACCGGCGGCGGCTTCCCGGGCGAGGCGCCGGGCTACCGCTATGCCGACGAGCGCGATGCGCTGACCGCCCCCGCCTCCCGCGCGGCAGCCGAAGCCTCGGGCGCGGTTCGCGGCGGCTTCTCCGACTTCCTCAGTTGACCAGCGCCGATATCTGACTTTAGTCAGATAAAATGACGTCCGCCGAGATCGCCCGTGTCCGCCGGTTCGCCCGTGCCGTCACCGCCGAGGTCGGGGCACTCGATTCCTCGTTCCTCGGCCGGGGCCGTCCCCTGGGGGCCGCGCGCGTCCTGAACGCGATCGGGGCCGGGCGCACGGAGGTCGGCGCGATCCGCACCTATCTCGGCCTCGATTCCGGCCTGATGAGCCGTCTCCTGCGGGGCCTGGAGGAGGAGGGACTGGTCGCGACGGCGCCGCATCCCGCGGATGCCCGTCGCCGGATCGCGTCGCTGACCGAGGCCGGGCGGAGCGAGTTCGCGGCCTACGAGGCGCTGTCGGATGCCCGCGCCGTCGCCCTGCTGGAGCGCGCGCCGCAGGTGGACGCGCTCCTGCACGCCATGGACCGAGTCGCCCTGGCCCTCGGCCACGACGCCATCGCCATCACGGAGACTGATCCGACCGGCGCAGCGTCCCGCGCCTGCCTCGACGCCTACTACGCCGAGCTGGCCAGCCGATTCACCGGCGGGTTCGACGTCGCCCGGTCGTGCGACCCCGAGGCCGCCGCCATGGTGCGCCCACGCGGCGTGTTCCTGCTCGCGAGCGGCGACGGGCTGCCGGTCGGATGCGTCGGGCTCAAGGGGAACGGCGGCGCGGTCGCGGAGATCAAGCGGCTCTGGATCGATCCCGCGGCCCGCGGGCTGGGCCTTGCCAAGCGGCTGATGCAGGCGGCCGAGGTGGCCGCCCGCGACCTCGGGATCCGGACGCTGCGGCTCGACACCAACAGTGCCCTCCCCGAGGCCCTGACGCTCTACCGGCGATCGGGCTGGGTGGAGATCGACCGGTTCAACGACGACCCCTACCCGGACCATTTCTTCGAGAAGGCCCTCTGAGGCCTTCCGTAGCGCCGGCCGCGACCGGCCGGCGCGACTCGGCCCGTCCTATTTGGCCGGCACCGGATCCTGGTGCGGGGCGGTCTTGCGCAGGGCCGCGCCGGCCGCCTTCTCGGCTTCCGGACGGTCATCGTCGGGCTGCGCCGGCGGCTCACCGAGGGTTGCCGGCACGACGAAGAACGCCGCCACCAGGGTGAAGAACAGCGACAGCGCCAGCAGCTTGCCCATGCTCGCCGTGCCCGGATGGCTCGACAGGACCAGCGATCCGAAGGCGCTGCCGGTGGTCAGCGCGGAGAAGAAGATCGCCCGGGTCAGGCTGGAGGCGAGCATGTCGGTCACGCCCGCCCGCCACGCGATCACGTAGTAGATGTGGAACGCCACGCCGACCGCGAGCATCAGCGGTAGGGCGATGATGTTGGCGAAGTTCAGCGGCATGCCGACGATGCGCATCGCCATGAGCGTCCAGAGGGTCGCGATCACCAGCGGGCCGAGGGTCATCGCCACGTCCCAGGGTTTCCGCAGGGCGACCGACAGGATGACGAAGATCAGCACGAAGGCCGTCACCGCCGCCTGCACGAAGGCGCCCAGGATCGTGTAGCTCGACTGCGTCGTGGCCACGGGCGCACCGGTGGCGTGCGGGGCGACCTTCAGGACCTCGTCCGAGAAGCGGCGCAGCACCGTATCGTCGTTCGAATCACCCTTGGGGTGGACCTCGATGCGCGCGCGCCCGTCCGCCGCCACCCAGTCGGCCTTGAGCTGCGGCGGCAGGTTCTCCAGCGTGATCTTCTCGGGATGCAGCAGGTCGCGCAGGCGCGCCAGCAGCGGCACGAGGTCCTTGGTCAGCGCCACCGAAGCCGCCTCGCGCATCTGCACCGGGCCAGCGGCGAGCTTGTCGAGGGTGCCGGCGAGGCGCTTGGCCTCCTGGGCGCCCTTCGCGTCGCCCTTGGCGTCTGTCGAGAGGCCGTTGAGCGCCGCGGCGGCGTCCTTGAGCGCCTTGACGTTGTCGGCGTCGGTCGGCGGCGGCGGCCGACGGCCGGGATTGAGCACCGGGTCGAGGAGCTGGGCCGTATCGGCGACCTGGGCCAGCTTCTTGTCTTGGTCGCGCGGGACGAACGTGTCGATGCTGTTGACCGAGGCGGTGACCGGAAGGGCCAGAAGCGTCTTCGACAGCGCCGGGACTGCGTCGACGCTCGGCGCCAGCACGTCGATGAAGTTCGGGCTGGTCTCGGGATTTTTGATCAGGTCCAGATAGGTCGCGATGGACTGCGTCTTGGGGCTGCGCAGGTGCATCGGGTTCGAGTCGAACGGCAGGTGCCAGAGCAGAGGCGCCCCGGCCAGGGTCACGAGGCCGACGCCGATCAGGATCGGCTTGCGGTGCTGGATGATCCACGGATCGACGCCGACGAGCCAGTTGGTCTGCACCGCCGCCTTCTCGCCCACGGGCTTGAACACCGCGATCAGCGCTGGCAGCAGCGTCAGGGAGAACAGGAAGGCCACCACCATGCCGACGCCGGCGATCAGGCCGAGCTCCGACACGCCCCGGAAGGCCGTGGGCAGGAAGGCGAAGAAGCCCGCGACCAGCGACACCGCGGCGAGCGTCAGAGACCAGCCGACCCCGCGGGCGGCGGCGCGGATCGCGCTCTCCAAGGTCGGCTGCTCGTAGCGGTCCGCCCGGTAGCGCACCGAGAACTGGATGCCGAAGTCGATACCGAGCCCGACGAACAGGGCCGCGAAGGCCACCGAGATCGGGTTCAGCTCCTTGACCATGACGAGGCCCAGGGCGGCCGTGACCACGAGACCCGCGAAGGTGGTGATGATCACCGCGCCGACGAGCTTGCCCGAGCGCAGGGCCAGCCACAGGAACAGCACGATCGCGCCGACGATGATGCTGTTGTTGAGGCCCGCATCCTCCGACAGCGTCGCGAACTCCTCGTCCGCCACCGCCACCGTGCCGGTCAGGCGCATGCGCAGGCCGTTCTGCCCGTCGATCCCGAGATCCTTCGCGACGTTGCGGATCAGCTTGGTCGCCTGGTAGCCGGGCTCCAGGGCGTTGAAGTCGAGGACCGGCTGGATCACCACGAACTTCATCTTGTCGGTGACGCTGGTCTGGCCCCCCGACAGCAGCTCCTGCCACGACATCCGCGCCGGCTTGCCGGCCAGCACCTTCTGCAGCGTGTCGTCGATCTGCCCCATGGGCTTCTCGAGATCTTCGAGCTTGGCGTCGCCGGTCTTCACGCCGCGGGCGCCCAGCGTCAGCACCCGCATCACGCCCCGCAGGGACGGATCGGCGGCGAGCGGCCCGAGCAGGCCCTGCTGCTGGGTCAGCGCTTCGAGGGTCTTGTCGAGGTCCGCCTGCGACATCAGCAGCAGGCCGTTCTTGTTGAAGAACGGGCCGCCATCGGGCCGGTAGACCGTCTCGATCAGGTTCTTGTGGGCGGTCAGCGCCTTGGCGAGGTTGGCGGCCGCCTCCTCGGTCTCCTCGGGCGTCTCGCCGTTGATCACCGCGACGATCGTGTTGCTGCGCTGCGGGAACGCCTTCTCGAAATTGATCTCGTCCTGCCGCCACGGCTCCTTCGGGTCGATCAGCCGCTCGACATCCGTGTTGATTCGGAACAGGTGTGCCGCGACCCCGAGGCTCGCGACCGTGACGAACGCCGTGAAGGCGATCACGATCCACCGATACCGCACCGAGAACGCGACGAGACTTTCGATCACGAGCACCCTGCCTGTTCGCATCGGACGCGCCCCATGCGCGACCGGCTCCTGTCATTCGTCCGGTCCAGACCCCGCCCACCGACACGGACGGGCCCCGGGCTCCGCCGGCCGATCGCGCCGCGATCCGGTCGGGTGCGCATCGGGTTCGAGGAACGCCGCACTGCCCGTTCTGGCCACGCCGTGCGCGTCCAGGACCCGACTCCGCCCGATGATGCGGTCCGCGGTCGGGTCACCCGCCGCGGGCCGGGACTTGCATCGCGGCCACGAGGCTCAGTAAAGAGGGCGATGCCAGATTGCAACGCGGCCGCTGTGGCGCGCATCCCGCGCCTGTTCGTGTGCGCTAGCGCACGGCGATCCTGGCGCGGCCACCAGAATCTTGGGATTCCGGTCGTATTGCCGACGCAATGCACGTGCTGTCCTCAACGATCGGATGTCTCCGCCCACGGATCCCGCGGGAGCGGTGCGTGTGGCGCCGTTGCGTCAGGAGCAGGATAAGATGTCATGACCTCGCCGAAACGGGGTCGTTTCAGATTAGTTCCAAGCTAGATCGCTGGAATTCGAGATTTTTTCGCGTTAAGCACCCCAATGCCCCGGGGTCGACGAAGTAAGGAGCCGCAATCTTGGGTATCCCCCTCCGGTACGTCGCGAAGATCGGCGGCTACATCCTGAAGCAGCACCTCACGGGCCGCAAGCGCTACCCGCTTGTGATGATGATGGAACCGCTGTTCCGCTGTAACCTGGCCTGCGCCGGCTGCGGCAAGATCGACTATCCGGACGAGATCCTGAACAAGCGCCTGCCGGTCGCCGACGCCCTCGAATCGGTGCGCGAGTGTGGCGCTCCGGTGGTGGTGATCGCCGGCGGCGAGCCGCTCCTGCACAAGGATCTGCCGCAGATCGTCGAGGGCATCATCGCCCAGAAGAAGTTCGCGATCGTCTGCACGAACGCGCTGCTCCTCGAGAAGAAGATCAAGGAGTACAAGCCGAGCCCGTACTTCACGTGGTCGATCCATCTGGACGGCGACAAGGAGATGCACGACCAGTCGGTGTGCCAGCGCGGCGTCTACGACAAGGCCGTGGCGGCGATCGCGAAGGCCAAGGAGATGGGCTTCCGCGTCACCATCAACTGCACCTTCTTCAACAATTCCCAGCCGGAGAAGATCGCCGACTTCTTCGACAGCGTGACCCGGATGGGCATCGACGGCATCACCGTCTCCCCCGGCTACGCCTACGAGCGCGCCCCCGACCAGAAGCACTTCCTGAACCGCAAGGCGACGAAGGACCTGTTCCGCGGCGTGTTCCGGCACGGCAAGGAGAAGGGCCGCGAGAAGTGGACCTTCCAGCAGTCGGGCCTGTTCCTCGACTTCCTGGCCGGCAACCAGACCTACCATTGCACCCCGTGGGGCAACCCGACCCGCACCGTGTTCGGCTGGCAGAAGCCCTGCTACCTGCTCGGCGAGGGCTACGCGGCGACCTTCAAGGAGCTGATGGAGACCACCGACTGGGATTCCTACGGCACCGGCAATTACGAGAAGTGCGCCGACTGCATGGTCCACTCGGGCTACGAGGCCTCTTCGGTGGTCGATTCGGTCCGCAAGCCCTGGAAGCCGCTGGTGCACGCGATCCGCGGCATCAAGACCGACGGTGCGATGGCCCCCGAGGTCAGCCTGGAGAACCAGCGCCCGGCCGAGTTCGTGTTCTCGCGCAACGTCGCGCAGAAGCTGTCCGAGATCAAAGCGGCCGGCGTCGACACGAAGCAGGAAGCCCGCAAGCGCACCGCCGCCTGACCGGCCCGAACGATTGACGACACGAGACCCGCGGCCGCGAGGCCGCGGGTCTTTTGGTTTCCGGATCCCCGCATCGCGTCAGTCGAGCCGCGGCACGTGAGGGGCGCAGGCGCGCGGCAGGGTCCCGTCGAGCCGCGGATCGGGCGCGACCTCGACATGGACCGCGAAGGGGACGAAGCCCGAGCGCCGGTAGAAGGCGAGCGCGCCGGGATGGTCCAGGGTGCAGGTATGCACCCAGAACCGCGTGATCGGACGCGCCCAGGCCCGGCCGATCGCCGCGTTCATCAGCGTGCGGCCGATCCCGGTTCCGACCGCGTCCCCGGTCAGTCCGAGAAAGACCAGCTCGCAGGTGCCGGGTCGGCGGAAATCGAGTTCCAGCATGCCGACGTTCCGCCCCTCCCGCCGAAGCGCGAAGATCTCGACGTCCCCGTCGGCCAGGATCGCCGCCAGCGCCCCGTCCGCCAGTGTGAGCCGCGAGAACCAGAGCCAGTCGGCGCCGACCTCCCGGAACAGGGTCCGGTAGGTCTCCGGGTCGGTGCGCGCCAGGGGCTCGAGGGCGAGCCCCGGCGGGAACGGCCGTCCGGGACGCGGGGGCGGCGGGCGGAGCATCTCCAGGCTGGTGACGATGGTGGCGAGATGGCCCGGCGGCACCGCCGCGTAGCCCGGGGTGAGGGTCGGGATCCCCGTATCCGGCAGCATGAATCTCCTCCGCTGTCGCGTCGGCGCGGTTCGGTCACGCGGCCCGTGGGCGGCGCCGCGCGACGAGCCACGGCAGCACGCAGAGCGCCGAGACCGCGATGGACACGGCGTAGGCCGCGACCGGGTCGATTCGCCCGAGCAGCAGGTGCACGCAGACATAGAAGGCGAGCACGCCGAACGCGCCCTGGGCGCTGCCGCGCACCACGTCGAGGGCGGCGCCGACACCGTCCTGAACCCGGGCGAAGACGATCAGCGGCCAGGAGATGATCGGGATCGGCGCCAGGACGCCGCTCAGGCCGGAGCCGAGATGCGGCGCCAGCGTCGAGACCAGCAGGACAAGGGCCGTGGCGGCGGCGAGCCGGGCCGGCATGTCCCAGCGCGGCGGGCGCGACCGGCGGACCGGCGCCTCGGTCCCCGTGCGCGGCCGGCACAGGGCGACCACCAGCGCCATCGCCGGCAGGTCGATCGCCGTGGCGAGCCACAGGTCGGGCTGGAGGAGTCCGTGCAGCAGGGCGCCGCCGAGGATGAAGGCCGCCAGAGCGAGGAGGATGGCGGCGAGGATCCCCATCCGTGGCGCGGAGACGGCGTAGGCGAGATAGCTGACCGTGACCGCGCCCAGCCCCTCCACCGAGCCGATCGCGGCGTCCGCGGCGAAACGCTCGCCCTGCTCGGCGGCGAGGTAGATCGAGATCGGCGCCGAGGTGAGCGGTAGCCCCGAGAGCAGGCCGCCGACGAGGCTGCCCCATCGCCGCGCCGCCGCCGAGACGGCCCACATCAGCGTCGGCGTGACGATGATCTTGGCGGCGATCAGGCTCATGGCGATCCGAACGGCCCGCGGCGTCAGGCCGCCTGGGGCGGCCCGTCATCCTCCGGGTCGGCCGGCGAGTTGAGGATGTCGTCCAGCTCGTCGACCAGCCGGTCGATCTGGTCCTCGGTGGCGAGCACCTTCAGAACCTCCCCGGATTCCGTCTCCACGGCCAATTCGATATGCGGCCCCACCCGGGCCGTCAGGATCCGGGCCAGGATCTTGATTGCACTCATGCGACTGCCTCCTCCGCGGCGATGAGGCCGACCGCCACCGCCGGTCCACAGGTCGAGATCCCGTCGCGGGCACCGCCGATCCGGTCCGCAAGCAGCGCCACCAGCGGCGTCGCCGGCCGGCCGAGCCGCTCCGCGAGGCGGGCGCCCACGAAGGCGCCGGCGCCGCACAGGACGAGGGGCGCGTCCGCGCCGAGATCGGGCCGGCTGAGGAGCTCCGCCGCCGCGTCGTGGAGCAGGCGCAGCTGCGCCTCGGCGAAGTGGGCGGCGAGCGCCGTCCAGGCCGAGGCGGGCGCCTCCGCCCGGTCGCGCCCGACGATCCGGGCGAGCCGGGTCTCGCTCTCGGCGACCGTCTTGCCCTTGCGGTCGCCGCTCGGCTGCTGGTCGGCGCCTTCGGGGAGCAGGCCGAGGATGCGGTAGACGTCCGCCATGTGGGCGAAGGTCTCGGTCATCAGCCGGGTCCGGCGGCCCGCGAAGGGGGCGTGGCCGGACAGCGCGATCACCGGCGTGCGCACCGCGCCGGTATAGACGAGCTCGCCGGTCTCCAGCCGCTCGGCATCGCTGTAGCCGGTCGCGGCCGGCCGCCCGCCCACGATGGGAATCAGGTCGGCGGTGGTCGAGCCGATATCGATCAGGAGCGCGTCCGGGACGACCCGGCCGGCGAGGGCCGCGGTGGCGTGCCAGTTGGCCGAGGCCACGTCCGCCGACAGGGAGGCGGCCGCCTCCGGGGCGACGAAGCCGGATCGGCCGGCATAGATCCGCACGGTTCCGGCGAGGTGCGATTCGGCCCATCCGGACAGGGTTGCGACGCCGTCGCGCCGGTCGGCGAAGCAATCGGTCAGTTCGCCCGTCATGGTCACGGCGTGCAGGGCCGCGCCGCGGGCCCAGTCGGGGGCGGCCTCCAGCGCCCGGTCGAGGGCCGGTAGGCCCTGCCAGAGCGGGCACGGCACCTGGGCGGCGGCCACGACGCGGCCGTCCTCCACCAGGGCGACCTTGACGTGGACCCCGCCGAGGTCCCACCCGATCGTCATTGGGTTTGATGAGCGCATGGGACCGCGATGAGCGCCTCGATGGACCACAGGATCGGGCGCCCCGGCTTCGCGGTGATCCCGGTGCTCGATCTCCGGGGCGGCCGCGTGGTGCGGGCGCGCCGGGGTGAGCGCTCCTCCTATGCCCCGATCGAGACGCCCTTGGCAAAGGGCTCGGCGCCGGCCGCGGTGGCCCGCGGGCTGGTCGATGCGTGGCCCGCCGGGATCCTCTACGTCGCCGACCTCGACGCGATCATCGATCGCGCCGCGCCCGACCTCCGCGCCCTGGAGGCGATTGCCCGTGCCTGCCCGGGAATCGCCCTGTGGATCGATGCCGGCTTCGCCGAGCCTGCGGGCGTCGCGGCGTTCCTGGCCTCCGGCCTGGGCCGCCCGGTGATCGGCAGCGAGAGCCAGGCGGATGCCGACCTCGTGACGCGGCTCGGCGACCGGGCGGTGTTCTCCCTCGACACGCGCGGCGCGGAGCGGCTCGGCCCGGCGGCCCTCCACGACGATCCCGCGCTCTGGCCGCCGGAGGTGATCGCCATGACGCTGGCGCAGGTCGGCGCCGGGGCCGGCCCGGACCTCGCGGCCCTGGGAGCCCTGCGCGCGCGGGCGCCGGATCGCCGCCTCTACGCGGCGGGCGGCGTGCGCGGCCCGGACGACCTGCGGGCGCTGCGGGCGGCCGGGATCGCCGGGGCTTTGGTCGCCTCCGCCCTCCACGACGGGACCCTGTCCCGGGCGACGGCGCCCGACCTCGCCTGACGCTTCCGGCCCGGGCCGGCGGCTGCTAAACCGCCCGGCAGAGAGACCACCGACACGAGCCGTCAGACGATGGAAAAGTTCACCACCCTGGAGGGCGTCGCGGCGCCCCTGCGGACGATCAACGTCGATACCGACCGGATCATCCCGGCCAAGTACCTGAAGACGATCCGGCGGACCGGGCTCGGCAAGAGCCTGTTCGCCGAGATGCGCTACCGTGAGGACGGCTCCGAGAACCCGGACTTCATCCTCAACCAGCCCGCCTACCGGAACAGCAAGATCCTGGTGTGCGGGGACAATTTCGGCTGCGGCTCGTCCCGGGAGCACGCGCCCTGGGCGCTGGCCGATTTCGGCATCCGCTGCGTGATCTCCACGAGTTTCGCGGACATCTTCTTCAACAACTGCGCCAAGAACGGCATCCTGGCGATCGTCGTGTCCCCCGAGGACCTGGAGAAGCTGTTCGAGGATGCCGAGCGCGGCGCGAACGCCACCCTGTCGATCGATCTGGCGGCGCAGACCATCCGGGGGCCTGACGGCGGCACCCTGCATTTCGACATCGACGAGGGCCGCAAGCACAACCTGCTGAACGGCCTCGACGAGATCGGCCTGACGCTGGCGCGCGCCGCGTCGATCGATGCCTACGAGCAGAAGCTCGCCCAGCGCGAATGGGCCTGAGCGGCCCGCTGAGTGTCCCGACGGCGGTCGCGCTGAGGCGGCCGCCGGTCCGGCCCGGATACCGGGCCCTGCCTCACCCGAGTCGCATCGACAGCTCGACGTCCTTGGCGAACGGCACCGACAGGTAGCCGCGGCTCGGCGCGCGCACGCGCGCCAGGTAGTCCGGACTGTGGTCCGCGTTGTCGGCGACCACCAGGGCGCCCGGTCCGAGGCGGCTCTCCACGAGGCTGAGAACCTCCGGATAGAGCCCCTTCGCCCCGTCGAGGAGCAGCAGGTCGACCGAGTCGGGCAGGTCGAGGCCGAGGGTCTGCAGGGCATCGCCCTCGCGGAACTCCACGAGATCCGCCAGCCCGGCCTCCATCAGGTTCGCCCGCGCCCGCACCACCTTGGACGGCTCGAACTCGCAGGTGATCAGCCGGCCGCTGCCATTGTCGCGCAGGGCCGCGGCGAGGTGCAGGGTCGAGAGGCCGAAGGAGGTGCCGAACTCGACGATCGTCCGCGCGCGGCGGGTCCGGGCGAGCATGTAGAGCAGCCGGCCGGTCTCCCGTGAGACCGCGAGGGGCATGTCCTTGAGCCGGCTGTAGAAGTCTCGGTAGCCGGTTCGGCTGCCCATGAGGCGCGTCCGCTCGTCCGCCGAGAGATCGCCGATGGCGCTCACGGGTGAGGAGGCCTCTGATTGCGTGAAGAGACTGTCCAACAAGGACGCGATACGCGGCTCGGCGAGAGTAGAAGCTGAGCGTGACATGGCGATTTGCTTTCCGTCTTGCGTGCTCGACTGAACACGACGCAGAATACCGGCGCCTCCTGCCCGCGCCTATTCGCGTTCCGAGCCACACGTCATGCCCGATCGGCCAAGTCTCGGAATTTCCAAGCGAAAGCAGCCCCGGCAGGCGCGCTCCAGCGACCTCGTCGCGGCCATCCTGGAGGCGGCCACTCAGGTTCTGGCGGAGGTCGGGGCGGAGCGGTTCACGACGGCGCGGGTCGCCGAGCGCGCCGGCGTCAGCATCGGTTCGCTCTACCAGTACTTCCCCAACAAGGCGGCGATCCTGTTCCAGCTGCAGAGCGACGAATGGCGGGACACGACGGCCCTCCTCGCCGGCATCCTGCAGGATCGCACGACGATGCCGGGCGATCGGCTGCGCGCCGCGGTCCACGCCTTCGTGCGCTCGGAATGCGTAGAGGCGGCGATGCGACGGGCCCTCGACGCAGCCGCCCCGGCCTATCGCGATGCGCCCGAGGCCGCGGAGCCGCAGCTGGCCGGCACGCAGGCGTTTCGCGACTTCCTGCGCGAGGCGCTTCCGGCGGTTCCCGAGGCGGATCTGCAGGTCGCGGGCGCGATCATCGCGATGACCCTCGGCGAGGTCGGCGAGCGCATCTCGGAGGCGGCGCGGACGCAGGCCGCCATGGAAGCCTCCGCCGGCGCGCTGGCCGACATGCTGTGCGCCTACCTGGACCGCCTGCGGAGCCTGGGCCGGGCGGGCGCCTCGTCTTGAAGCCGGCACCGGGCCCGCGCGAGGGCCCGGGATCGACGCGGTTCGCCGCCTCAGCCGTTCTCGCCGGTGAAGGCCTCGAAGGCCCGGGCGGTGTAGACCAGGGCGGCACCGGCATTCAGCGCCACCGCGACGCCCAGCGCCTCCACGACCTCCTCCTTGCTCGCCCCGGCCTTGCGGGCGGCCTCGGAATGGACGGCGATACAGCCGTCGCACCGGGTCGTCACCGCCACCGCGAGGGCGATCAGCTCGCGGGTCTTCGCGTCGAGCTTGCGCTCGGTCGGCGCCGCCGCGGCGAGCTGGTCATGAGCCTTGAGCAGGTCCGGGCTCACCGCGCCGATGCGCCCGAGCGTGCTCACCAGCTCGGCGCCGTACTGATTCCAATCCTTCATCATGCGTTTCGTCTCCCGCCTTGGAGGGCCCGCCGCTCGCTGGCGGGCTCCGAGCCAACCTATCGATTGGTAGGCGCGGTGGTCAAGACGACGCGGATTTCCTCACCCTTCGTTAACCCACATGTCGCCTGAATCCGCGCCCAGACTCCGCCCCGCATCGTGAGGATCGCCAGCATGCCGAAGCACCCGACGGGACCGAGGAAAGCGCGCGCGCTCGGGCTGCTCGCCGGGATCGCGGTCGTGCCGCTGGCAGTCCTGCCCGCACGGGCCGATTTCGACAGCTGCCTTGCCGGCATCCAGGGGCAGGCCGCCGCGGCGGGCGTCTCGGCGCAGACCTTCCGGTCCGCCACGAGCGGCATCAGTTACGACGACAAGGTGATCGAGCTGTCTCAGGCGCAGCCCGAGTTCAAGACGCCGATCTGGGACTACATGGCGGCGCTGGTCGACGACGAGCGGGTCGAGGACGGGCGGGCGGCCATGCGCCAGCACGTGGCGGCCCTGGCCCAGGCCGAGGCGCGCTACGGGGTCGACCGCTATACGATCGCGGCCGTCTGGGGCGTCGAGTCGAATTTCGGCAAGAACCTCGGCAAGATGCCGCTGGTCCAGTCGCTGGCGACGCTGGCCTGCTCGAACAACCGCCGCCGGGACTTCTTCCGCGGCGAGCTGATCGCCACGCTCCGCATCATCGAGCGCGGCGACATCGCGCCGGAGCGGCTCACCGGCTCCTGGGCGGGCGCCTTCGGCCAGACCCAGTTCATGCCCACCACCTATCACCGCCTCGCCGTGGACGGCGATGGCGACGGACGGCGCGACGTGGTCGATTCGGTCGCCGACGCCGTCGGGTCCACCGCCAACTTCCTGCACGTCGCGAAGTGGCAGAACGGCCAGGTCTGGGGTTACGAGGTGAAGCTGCCCCGGGGCTTCAACGTCGGAGCCGCCGGACGCAAGAACAAGAAACCGGTCGCCCACTGGGCCTCGCTCGGCGTGACCCGCGTGGACGGGCGCCCGCTCTCGGGCGAGGGCCCGGCCGGGATCATCGCACCCGCCGGCATCGACGGCCCGGCCTTCCTGGTGACCAAGAACTTCGACGCGATCTACTCCTACAACGCCGCCGAGTCGTACGGTCTCGCCATCGCGGTCCTCTCCGACCGGCTGCGCGGTAAGCCCGGCGTCCAGGCCGCTTGGCCGACCGACGACCCGCCTCTGTCCCGGGCCGAGCGGCGCGATCTCCAGACCCGGCTGGCCGCCCGCGGCTACGATGTCGGTGAGCCGGACGGCAAGGTCGGCCAGAAGACGCGCGATGCCATCAAGGACGTGGAGCGCCGGCTCGGGATGACGCCCACGGGCCGTCCCGGCGGCAAGGTGCTGGAGGCGCTGCGCGGCGGGTGAGACGGCGGCTGATCACGTCGGGCTCCCCGTTCGAGCGGGACTACGGCTACTCCCGGGCGGTGGTCGACGGGGACACCGTCTACCTGTCCGGGACGACCGGCTACGACTACGCCACGATGACCATGCCCGAGGGGGCCGCCGCGCAGGCTGAGGCCTGCTGGCGCACGATCCGCTCGGTGCTCGCGGAGGCCGGAACAGATCTCGCCGGCATCGTGCGCGCCACCTATTACGTCATCGACCGGGACGACGCCGAGGCCGTGCTGGCGGTCTGCGGCCGGGTGCTGGCCGATGTCCGGCCGGCCGCCACGATCCTGGTCGTGGCGGGTCTTCTACGCCCCGAGATGCGCGTCGAGATCGAGGTCACCGCGCGGACCCGGTAGCGGCGCCCCGATCGCGCCGACGACGGCGAGCGGCCCCCGCATGCCGTTCCGCCGGGCCGCAGCGCCATCCGATCCTCCGACCCGATCATCTCCGCCGCGCCCGCATTGCGGCCGCGCCCGTCCCGGGTGCCGGGGGCATTCGACCCGTCCATTGCTGCGGTGCAGGTGCGGTTCGCCGGGGCGATCTCAGGTTCTGTCGTCGCTGGCGGCAGCCCATCCGTGCGGCCGGCATGCGCCATGTCAAAAGCAACGGCATCGTCGCCTCATCTGCAGATCTCGGTCGTTCAACTTGTAGGTCATGATCTTGATCTGCGCGCCTCTGTTGACATGAGCAATCGGATTTATCAGACCATACCGCGGTATCGCTTGATTTGGCGATCTGCGGGAATTTATTATGCGCATTCGATTTTTCAGCGCAAGTCTGTTTCGTCGTATGATAGCGCAAATTGTACTCACCGTATTGATCGTTTCAGCCATTGGCGCTGGCGGATTGCGATTGTATTACGAGGAAATGCTGTCCGAGCGGCTTCAATCCCTGCGCGCGATCACGGAGCTGTTCACCACCTACGCACAAAACCTTGAGTCCCGGGTCAGAAGCGGCGCCCTGACCCGCGAAGCCGCCCTGGCGGAACTTGCCGAGACGGCCATGGCCATGCGCTTCGACAACGGCACGAACTACGTCGCCATCTACGCGATGGACGGTACGGCTCTGGCGGTTCCCGACCGCAGGCTTGTCGGCAGCAACCAGCTGGACGCCCGGGTCAACGGGGTGCGCGTGGCCGGGACGCTGATCGATCTGCTGAAGACCTCCGACACGGCCCTGACGACGTATCAGTATCCGCGACCTGGCCGCGAGGGCCTGTACCTGAAGACCACACGCGCCGTCAGGTTCACGCCCTGGAACATCATGATCGCGGCCGGGACCTATACCGACGACATCAAGGACGCTTTCCTGTCGCTCGCTCTGGCGGCAAGCGGCCTGCTTCTCGGGGTCGGCGCCCTCGGCGTGCTCGGCTCGGTCCTGATCGGGCGCGGCATCACGCGTCCGCTCGACCGGCTCGGCCGCCGGATGCAGGCCCTCGCCCAGGGCGACGTGACGGGCCCGATTCCCGGGCTCGATCGGACGGATGAGATCGGGCAGATGGCCCGAACCGTGGAGGTCTTCCGCCAAGCGCTGATCGCAAAGGCCGAGATGGATCGGACGGCGGCGCAGGAAGCGGCGGCCAAGGCCCAGCACGTACAGAGGCTCGACGTGCTCACCCGGGCGTTCGAGGCCGATTCCGGGGCCCTCATGACGGGCGTCTCCGCGGCCGCTGCGCAGATGCAGGCGACCGCCGAGGCCATGGCACGGCGGGCCTCCCGCACGAGTGTCCGGGCCACGCATGTGGCGGGGGCCGCGCAGGAGACCGCCGGGAGCGTGCAGAGCGTTGCCGCCGCCACCGAGGAGATGGCGGTCACCATCCAGGACATCTCCGGACAGATGGCGCAATCCTCGGCCAAGACGGCGCAGGCCGCGACCGAGGCGCAGCGCACCGACGCCCTCGTGGGCGACCTCGCGAACGGGGCCGAGCAGATCGGTGCCGTCGCCAGCATGATTGCCGGCATCGCCCGTCAGACCAACCTCCTGGCCCTCAACGCCACGATCGAGGCGGCCCGGGCCGGCGAGGCGGGCCGGGGCTTCGCCGTCGTGGCGGCCGAGGTCAAGGCGCTGGCTGAGCAGACCGCCACCGCCACCGAGGAGATCGCCCTAAGGATCGGCGCGGTCCAGGCGTCGACCTGCCAGGCCGTGGAGGCGATCCAGGGGATCGGCCGCACCATGGGGGAGGTCAGCACCCTCGCCGCCACGGTCGCTGCGGCGATCGAGCAGCAGGGCGCGACAACCGAAGAGATCGTGCGCAGCGTCGGGCGCGCCGCGGCGGCCACCGAGGCGGTCACCGGCAACATCGCCGACGTCTCGCAGGGCGCCGAGGAGACGGGCGGGGCGGCCGAGCGCGTTCTCGACGCCGCGATCGACATGTCGCGCAGGTCCGAGCAACTCGCCGCCGAGATCCGCCGGTTCTTGGACGGGATCCGGGCCGCCTGAGCGGATCGTATCGGCGGCCGGGACGGGGCGGCCGGCCAAGAAAAAACCGGCCCGGCTGAGCCGGGCCGGTCTGAAACCGGGCGATCGCTCCGGCCTGCGGAGCGATTCGGACAGCTTACTCGGCGGCGGTGGGCGCGGCGGCCGGGGCGTCCTTGGTCTTGTAGCGGTCGGTGCGCTCGACGATGCGGGCCGACTTCCCGCGGCGGTCGCGCAGGTAGTACAGCTTGGCGCGACGCACCTTGCCGCGACGGGCCACCTTGATCGAATCGATCATCGGCGAGTGCACCGGGAAAACGCGCTCCACGCCCTCGCCGTAGGAGATCTTGCGGACCGTGAAGCTCTCGTTGAGGCCGCCGCCCGAGCGGGCGATGCAGACGCCCTCGTAGGCCTGAACGCGGGTGCGCTCGCCTTCCTTCACGCGGACGTTGACGATCAGCGTATCGCCCGGCTCGAAATCCGGGATGGTCTTGGCGAGGCGCGCGACTTCCTCGCGCTCCAGCTGCTCGATGATGTTCATGGCATAGCTCCGGCCGTCGCGCCGCTTCGCCCCTCATGGGCGATCGGCGCCAGGATTTCGGCGATCCTGTTGTGAGTTGGGCGGCTCTCTACAGGATCGTTGCCGGCTTGTCGATTGCCGTTGGACGCGGTTCAGCGACGGTCCCGGTCGACCGGCTCTCGCGCCGCCTTGGCCTCGGGCAGCACGCAGGCGGCCAGGAAGGCGGCGAGGTCGTCCGTGATGTGATCGATATGCGGCTCGCGCACGGCCTCCTGCTCGAAGGCCTCGCGGTAGGGATCGGTGACCCTCGGCACCACCAGCACGGTGGCCATGCCGAGGTCGTGCGGCACCGCGAGGTTCCGGGCGATGTCCTCGAACAGGGCCGCGCGGGTCGGCTCGACGGCGTGCTTCTCCAGGAACCGCTCGTAAGTCGTGCGTTCCGGCTTCGGAACGAAGTCGGCGGCGGCGATGTCGAACACGTCCTCGAAATGATCGAGGATGCCGAGCTTGGCGGCGACGGTCTCGGCGTGCCGGCGCGACCCGTTGGTCAGGATCAGCTTCCGCCCGGGCAGCCGCTCGATCGCGTCGCCGAGGCTCTTGTCGAGCTTGATCGACGAGTGGTCGATGTCGTGGGCGAAGTCGAGGAAATCGTGGGGATCGACGCCCGCCTCCACCATCAGCGCCGACAGCGTCGTGCCGTAGCGGTGATAGAAATGCTTCTGCAGCGCGCGCGCCGAAATCCCGTCGAGTCCGTAGAGCTGCATCACGTAAAGGGTGATGCGCTCGTCGACCTTAGGCCAGACCGCAGCATCGCTCGGGTAAAGGGTATTGTCGAGGTCGAACACCCAGGTGTCGACGTCGGCGAAGCCGCGCGCCGCGGGGGTGGTGAACTGGGCCTTGCCGGGGTGGTGCACCGGAACCCCTCAGGTTGCTGATACCCACGGAATCTGTGGACCGGAACGGTCAAGCTCGCAAGTTTGATGCTTGTCCGGGGCTGGTCTGGTGGGCGGGGTACGACAATGCGCGGCGGGCGCAGATGTTGCCGCCACCGATGCGGGCGGCACCGCGCCGGGAGGCGGCGCGGTGCGGGTCGGTCCGATTCTCAGCCCCGACGGATCAGGGTGCCGGCGCCGTAATCGGTGAACAGCTCGAGGAGCACCGCATGGTTGACCTTGCCGTCGAGGATGACCACCGCCTCGACACCGCGCTCGAGCGCATACATGCAGGTCTCGATCTTCGGGATCATCCCGCCCGTGATGGTGCCGTCCGCGATCAGGCGCCGGCAATCCTCGACGGTGAGTTCCGGGATCAGCTTCTTGTCCTTGTCGAGCACGCCCGGCACGTCCGTGAGCAGCAGCAGGCGCTTGGCCCGCAGCGCCCCGGCGATCGCCCCCGCGAAGGTGTCGGCGTTGACGTTGTAGGTCTGGCCGTCAGCGCCGTAGGCGACGGGCGCCAGGACCGGGATCAGCTCGGCCTTCAGCACCGCGTCGAGGACGCCGCGCTCGACGTGATCCGGCTCGCCGACGAGGCCTAGATCGACGGTCTGCTCCACGTGGCTCTCGGGATCGACGACGGTCTTCATGGCCCGCTTGGCCCGGACCATGTTGCCGTCCTTGCCGCACAGGCCGACCGCCCGGCCGCCCTCGGCGGAGATCCAGCCGACGATCTGCTTGTTGATCAGGCCCGCCAGGACCATCTCGACCACCTCGACGGTGGCCTCGTCGGTGACGCGCAGGCCGCCGCGGAACTCCGACTGGATGCCGAGCCGGTCGAGCATCTTGCCGATCTGCGGCCCGCCGCCGTGCACGACGATCGGCTTCAGCCCGGACTGTTCCAGGAGGACGATGTCCTCGGCGAAATCCTCGGCCGCGGCCCGGTCGCCCATGGCGTGGCCGCCGTACTTGATGACCACGATCTCCTGGTCGTAGCGCTGCATGTGGGGCAGCGCCTGAGCCAGGACCTCGGCACGCACGTGCACGTTGGGCAATTCGGTCATCGCGGTCCTTCGCCGATCCTTGGGTCGGGTCCTCGGGGGCGGATCTGCGGCCTCCCCTTCGGGCGGTGGCGCTTCTACAGGAAGCCGTCCGCGCTGCGAAGCCGCCCCGCCTCCATTCGCGGATCGGCGGCGCGCGGCCCGGCCGCCGGCGCACGGCGCCCCGGTGGCTGTCAAACTACAGTCATCCTTCGCGGGTGTTGCATTCCCGTGACAGACTGGACCGGATCCAGGCTGGCCCGGCTTGCATCGTCTGGCGGCCGGGATCATGTTGCATCGCAGCAAGCCGCTGGGCGAGCTGCCGGGAGGGCCCGATGCGGATTGCGATGATTGGGGCCGGGTATGTCGGCCTGGTCTCCGGAGCATGCCTTGCCGATTTCGGCCACGCGGTCGTCTGCATCGACCGGGATCCCGACAAGATCGCGAGCCTGAATGCCGGCCGCATGCCGATCTACGAGCCCGGCCTCGACGCGCTGGTGACCGAGAATGTCCGCCAGGGCCGGCTCGCATTCAGCACATCGATGCGGGAGGCCGTGGCCGAGGCCGACGCGGTGTTCATCGCGGTGGGCACGCCGTCCCGCCGCGGCGACGGTTTCGCCGACCTGAGCTTCGTGTTCGATGCCGCCCGGGAGATCGCCGGGGCGCTGTCGGGCTTCACCGTGGTGGTGACGAAGTCGACCGTGCCGGTGGGCACCGGCGACGAGGTCGAGCGCATCATCCGCGAGACCAATGCCGACGCGGACGTCGCGGTGGTGTCCAATCCCGAGTTCCTGCGCGAGGGCGCGGCCATCGCCGACTTCAAGCGTCCCGACCGCATCGTGGTCGGCGCCGAGGAGGCGCGGGCCGAGGCCGTGATGCGCGAGGTCTACCGGCCGCTCTATCTCAATCAGGCCCCGATCATGGTCACCGCGCGGCGCACCGCCGAATTGACCAAATACGCGGCGAACGCGTTCCTGGCGGCCAAGATCACCTTCATCAACGAGATCGCGGATCTGTGCGAGGCGGTCGGCGCCGACGTTCAGGCGGTGGCCCGCGGCATCGGGTTGGACAACCGGATCGGGTCGAAGTTCCTGCATGCCGGGCCGGGCTACGGCGGCTCGTGCTTTCCCAAGGACACGCTGGCGCTGGTCAAGACCGCCCAGGATGCCGGCACGCCGCTGCGGATGGTCGAGACGGTTGTGGCGGTCAACGACCAGCGCAAGCGCGCCATGGCCCGCAAGGTGATCAAGGCCTGCGGCGGCAGCGTGCGGGGCAAGACGGTTGCGCTGCTCGGCCTGACCTTCAAGCCGAACACCGACGATATGCGCGATGCGCCATCGCTGGCGATCGTCGCCGGGCTTCAGGATGCGGGGGCGAAGGTGCGCGCCTACGATCCGGAGGGCATGGAGCAGGCCCGGATGCTGATGCCGGCTGTGGATTACGCCGAGAACGCCTATGCCTGCGCGGAGGGTGCGGACGCCCTGGTGATCGTCACCGAGTGGAACGCGTTCCGGGCGCTGGACCTCGACCGGCTGCGTCAGATCATGTCCTCCGACGGATCGGCCCCCGTGCTGATCGACCTGCGCAACATCTACGACCCCGCGAGCGCGGCGCGACACGGTTTCACCTATTGCGGCGTCGGACGAACCAAGGAGAGCGTCGCGCGGAACGGGTCTTGATCATCGCGGTGGAGACCGACGGGCCTGAATTCCTGTGCGGGATCTGCGCCGGCGCGCGAAGATTTCTTCCGGAATCAGGTCCGATGCCGCTAGACGGGCTGCCGCCCCCGAGGGGCAACTGTGGCTTTCTCGTGGTCGAGTTCGCGTCTCGACAGGCGGTCCAGCGGTTCAATCTTGGCGTTTTGGCCGCAGGGATTGGATAAGCCGCTGATGAATACATGTCACAGCCTCTGGCAATTTCGCCGCAGAGGGATGACCTCGCGTTGGGGCTGGTTGGACACCGCAATGGTGCCACAGTAAGGGGTGAGAGGGTACTCACTCGTCGAGAGCCGAGCCGACTTCCGATAACGAGCGTGTGCGAACCGAACGTGACACAACGTACAGACATTGCGATCGTCGGACGCGCATGCCGACTGCCCGGAGCCCCCAGCGTCGACGGGCTGTGGTCACTCCTGTCCGAGGGGCGCTGCGCCGTCAGCAAGGTGCCGGCCGACCGGTTCTCCCTGGAGCGGTTCGCGCACCCGCGCGCCCATGAACGCGGCAAGAGCTACACCTGGGCCGCCGGTGTCATCGACGACGTGTGGTCGTTCGACCCTGCGGTATTCGGGATCTCGCCCCGCGAGGCAGAGCAGATGGATCCGCAGCAGCGGATGCTGCTGGAACTGACCTGGGAGGCTCTTGAGGATGCGGGCCTGCGCCCGTCCAGCGTGGCCGGCAGCAATATCGGCGTGTTCGTCGGCGCCTCGTCGCTCGATTACGGCAACCTGCGCATCCTCGACGCGCCGTCGGGCGACGCCTATGCGGCCACCGGCAACACGCTCTCGATCATCTCGAACCGCATCTCCTACATCTTCGACCTGAAGGGCCCGAGCTTCACGGTCGACACGGCCTGCTCGTCCTCCCTCGTCGCCTTCGACAACGCCGTCCAGGCGATCCGGTCGGGCCGCGTCGACACCGCCGTCGTCGCGGGCGTCAACGTGCTGGCGAGCCCGTTCAACTTCATCTGCTTCTCCACCGCGCAGATGCTCTCGCGCACCGGCCTGTGCCAGGCGTTCTCGAAGAACGCCGACGGCTACGTGCGCTCGGAGGGCGGCGTGGTGTTCGTGCTGCAATCGGCCGAGGCCGCGCGGCGCAACGGCGCCACGGTCCGCGCCGTGGTGGCGGCCTCGGGCATCAATTCCGACGGGCGCACCACCGGCATCTCGCTGCCCTCGGGCTACGCCCAGGGCGCCCTCTTGGAGAAGGTCTACCGCGAGGCCGAGATCGGTCTCGACGACCTCGCCTTCATGGAGGCGCACGGCACCGGCACGCCGGTGGGCGATCCGATCGAGGCCTCGGCCATCGGCTCGAAGCTCGGCCGCGGCCGGCAGGCGCCGCTGCCGATCGGCTCGATCAAGACCAATATCGGCCACACCGAGCCTGTCTCGGGCCTTGCCGGCCTGATGAAGGCGACGCTGGCCCTGGAGCACGACCTCGTGCCGCCGTCGCTGCATGCGGCTGAACTGAATCCCGAGATCCCCTTCGACGACCTCAACCTGCACGTGGTGCGGAAGGCCCTGCCGATCACCCGCGGCGCGCGCGAGCGTTTCGCGGGCGTGAACTCCTTCGGGTTCGGCGGCACCAACGCCCATGTCGTCATCACCGACGCCCCGGCCTGGTCCAGGGCCGCCGAGTCGGCCCCGGCGCCGGAGGCCCAGGTGCTGCTGCTCTCGGCCCAGAGCCGGGCCGCACTGAACGAGTTGGCCCTCGATTACGCCGAGCGCCTGGAGGCCGAGCCCGCCCAGGTTCCGACCATCGCGGCCGCCGTCGCCCACCGCCGCGAGCGCATGTCGGCCCGCCTCGCCATCGCCCTCGACGGCAAGGCCGACGTGGTTGCCGCCCTGCGCGCCGTCGGCGAAGGCGAGGACACGCAGGACGCCTTCACCGGCACCGCCGTCGACCGCGTCGCCGAGGTGGCCTTCGTCTATTCGGGCAACGGCAGCCAATGGGCCGGCATGGGCCGCGAGGCCTACGAGGAGAACCCCGCCTTCCGCGCCGCCTTCGACCGGATCGACACCCTGTTCCAGGGCTACTCCGACTGGTCGCTCAAGGACGCCCTCTACGCCGACGACCTGGACGAGCGCCTCGTGCTCACCAGCGTCTCGCAGCCGCTGATCTTCGCCATCGAGAGCGCCTCCACGGCCGCCCTCAAGGCCAAGGGTCTGATCCCGTCCTATGTCCTCGGCCACAGCGTGGGCGAGATCGCGGCCGCCGAGGCCGCCGGCATCCTGAGCCTGGAGGACGCGGTCCGGGTCATCTACTATCGCAGCCACCATCAGGAGACGACGCACGGCCAGGGCACCATGGCGGTGCTGCTGATGCCGTCCGAGGAGGTCGAGGCCTTCCTGAAGGACTACCCGTCCCTCGACATCGCCGCCTACAACAGCCCGAAGGCCGTCACGGTCGCCGGGCCGGTGGCCGATATCGACGCCGCCCTCAAGGCGCTGTCGCGCAAGCGCCGCCGCGGCCGCAAGCTCGACCTCGCCTACGCCTTCCATGGCCGGCTGATGGACCCGACCGAGAAGCCGCTCCTGCGCGATCTCGCCGGGCTGAAGGCCAAGGCCGGCACCACCGCGATGGTCTCCACCGTCACCGGCAGCGTGCTGGACGGCAGCCATTTCGGTGCCGGCTACTGGTGGCGCAACATCCGCGAGCCGGTGCGCTTCTGCGAAGCCGTGCAGGACGCGACCCGCCGCGGCGCCCGCGTCTTCGTCGAAGTCGGCCCGCGCGCGACCCTCATGTCCCATGTCGGCGACGCGGTCGAGCCGCTGGGCATCGAGACCGCCACGGTCGGCGTGATGCACCGCAAGGCCTCCGGTGGCGATCCGATCGCCAAGGCGGTCAGCGCCGCGCTGGTCCAGGGCGCGCAGGTCGACGAGACCCTGCTGTTCGGCGACGCGCCCAAGGGCGATGTCCGCCTGCCGACCTATCCGTGGCAGCGCCGGCCGTTCCGTCTCGCCGACACCACCGAAGGCGTCGGCGCGATGAGCCCCCGCCCCTACCATCCGCTGATCGGGTCGCGCACGACCTTCGACGGACTGGAATGGAACGGCTTCGTCGATCCGGTCACCGTGCCGGAGCTGGAGGACCACAAGGTCGATGGCCAGGTGATCATGCCCGGCGCCGGCTTCGTCGAGATGGCGCTGGCCTGCGTCCGCGAGGCCCTGCGCGACGACGAGGTCGTGCTGGCTGATTTCGAGATCGTGGCGCCGATGGTGTTCGCCGAGGAGGCCCTGCGCGAGGTCGCGGTGCGCCTCTCGGGCTCCGGCAACGGCATCCAGGTGCTGAGCCGTCCGCGCCTGACGCAGACGCCCTGGCAGCTCCACGCCCAGGCGAAGATCGTCGAGGGCACCTTCTCGTCGCCGAAGGCCCCCGACCTGAACGGCTTCAGCTTCGAGACCGCCGGCGAGCACGTGCTCACCGGCGACGCGCTCTACGCCAAGGCCCTCGCCTCGGGTCTGGCCTTCGGCCCGAGCTTCCAGCAGGTGGCGATGAGCGCCCGGCTGGACGACGCCACCATCGTGTCCGACCTGCTGCCGGCCGAGCCCGACAGCCGCTACGCCCTGGTGCCGAACCGGCTCGATGCCTGTTTTCACGGGTTGATCCTGCTCTTCGCCGATCTCCTCGGCGAGAATGGCGGCAAGGCCTACATCCCGGTCCGCTTCGGAGAGGTACGACTGCTGCGCCCCGGCGCGGTGATCGCCCGTTCGATCATCCGGACACGCCGCTGCAACGAGCGTTCGATCCTGGCGGATTTCACCCTCCTCGATGCCGAGGGGGCGGTGGTCGCCACGATCCGCGAGGGCCGATTCCAGGCCCTGCGGGCCAAGAGCGGCGGTGACCTCGCGGCCTTCGCGATCTCGCAGGTGCCGGAACTCGCCACCGAGCCGACCGCGATCCCCATGGAACGCCGTCCGAGCGTGGCCGCGCGGCTGCGCCCGCTGGCCGCCGAGGCGAAGGGGCCGGCCGACGCCGCCCTGTCTCCGGGGCACCTCCTGCTGGAAGGCTGGGCGACCTCGCTCGCCTACCGCCTCGCCTCCGGGCTGGCCCAGGGTGCGACCGTCTCTGTCACCGACAGCCGCGTGCCCGAGGCCCTGCGCCCCTGGCTGCTGAACGCCCTCTACGCCCTGGAAAGCAGCGGCCTCGCCGAGCGTGCGGGCCAGAACTGGACGCTGGGCGACGGCTCCGCGTTGCCTGCGCCCGACGAGATCATGCGCTGGATCGCCGGTGACCATCCGGATCTCTCGGCCGAACTGGTGCTGATCGCCGATGTCGGCGCCCTGGTCGACCGGCTGCTCGCCGGGAAGCTGACCGACGCGCCCGCCCTGCCGCAGGGGGCGATCGACGCCTTCGTGCTGCGCTCGGCCACCGCGCGCCACGGCGCCGACGTGGTCGCCAGCCTGATCGAGCGGAGCCGAGCCCAGCTCCCGAAGGAGCGGGCGCTGCGAGTCCTCCAGATCGGCTTCGGCCCGCTCTCGGCGCAAACCGCGACCTTCGCGGCCGCCGCCGAGGCCCGGCTCACCGTCTTCGAGACCGATCGCCGGCTCGCCGAGCGCGCCCGCCTGTCCCTGGGACGCACCGCCGCCGTGGTCGAGACCGCCGAGGAGCTCGCTCCCGGCAGCTTCGACCTGATCCTGGCGGCCGGCAGCCTCCACCGGGGCGACCGGTCCCTTCCGGGCCAGCTCGCCGGGGCGCTCGCCACCGGCGGCCTGCTGGTGGCGGTCGAGCCGGGAGCGTCCCTGTTCCGCGACCTCGTGTTCGGTCTCACGGCCGGCTGGTTCGAGGAGGCCGTGGGCGGCATGCCCGTGGGCCGGCTCGAGGACATCGAGGGCTGGCAGCGCACGCTGAGCGCCCACGGCCTCGTCAAGGTCGAGGTCGAGCGGGCGGCCTCCGCCAACGGCGATGACCTCCTGCTGACGGCCGAGGCGCCGGTGCGTCCGGGCCCGGCTCCGGCACAGAGCTTCGCCTTCATCATCGGCTCCGACGACGAGTTCGCGGCCGAGACCGCCTCCTCCCTGGCGACGCTGCTGGTCGCGGGCGGCGTGCATGTCTCGATCATCCTCGACTCCGAGACCTCCCTGATGGAGCTGGAGAAGGAGACCCCCGACACGGTGGTGTTCCTGGCCGGCGCCTTCACCCGCGGCGGCGAGGCGGCCGAGCGGCTGCGCGACCGCTGCCTCAGCCTGAAGCGCTGCACGGAGCATCTCGGCGCCCGCCAGACCCGGCTGTGGGTCGTGGCGCCGGGGGCCACCCGCGACCGCGGCGGCCAGACCACCAACATCGAGGCCGGCGTGTGGGCCTTCTCCCGCACCCTCGCCAACGAGGCCCCGAACCTCGACGTCCGCCGCATCGACCTCTCCCCCGAGATGTCGTCGAAGCGCGCCTCGGAGCGCCTGCGCGACCTGATCCTCTCCGGCACGCCGGAGACCGAGATCGTGCTGGACGACGAGCGGACGCAGGTCGTGCGCTTCCATGCCGGCCGGCCGCAGCACCGGGATCCGGCCGATACCGTCCCGGCCGAGGCCGCGCGGCTCGAGCGCAGCAACACCGGCGGCCTCAGCGAGATGGTCTGGGGTCCGGCCGAGCGCCGCGCCCCCGGCAAGGGCGAGATGGAGATCGCGGTCGAGGCCACCGGCCTCAACTTCCGCGACGTGCTCTGGGCGCTCTCGATGCTCCCCGAGGAGATCCTTGAGGACGGCTTCGCCGGCCCGCGCCTCGGCCTCGAATGCGCCGGCCGCGTCACGGCCGTCGGCCCGGGCGTGAAGGGCTTCAAGGTCGGCGATCCGGTCGTCGCCTTCGCCCAGTCGGGCTTCGCCACGCATATCGTGGTGCCCGACCTCGTCGTCGCGCCGATGCCGCAGGGCCTCGACCCGATGGCGGCCGCCACCGTGCCGGTGGCCTTCCTCACCGCCTATTACGGCCTCGTTTCCTGCGCCCGGATGCGGCGCGGCGAGTGGGTGCTGGTCCATGGCGGCGCGGGTGGCGTCGGCCTCGCGGCCCTGCAGATCGCCAAGCTGAAGGGTGCGCGGGTCATCGCCACCGCCGGCTCCCGCGAGAAGCGGGCCCTCGTGAAGGCGCTGGGCGCCGAGCATGTGCTCGATTCCCGCTCGCTCGCCTTCGTGGACGAGGTCCGGGCGATCACCGGCGACGGCGTCGACATCGTGCTGAACAGCCTGTTCGGCGAGGCGATGGAGCGTTCGCTCAACGCGCTGCGGCCCTTCGGCCGCTTCGTCGAGCTGGGCAAGCGCGACTACGTCGCTAACACCCATATCGGCCTGCGCCCATTCCGGCGGAACCTCAGCTACTTCGGCGTCGACCTTGATCAGGTGATCCAGCACCAGGGCGACGACGGCGCGCGGATGTTCCGCGAGGTGATGGCGCTGTTCAACGACGGCGGCCTGAAGCCCCTGCCCTACCAGCCCTTCACGGCGGCCGAGACCTCGGACGCGTTCCGGCTGATGCAGCAGTCGGGTCATATCGGGAAGATCGTGATCAGCCCGCCCAAGGCCGGCACGATCATGAAGGACACGGCGAAGCCGTTCACGGTCTCGGAGACGGGCGTCCACCTGCTGACCGGCGGCCTCGGCGGCTTCGGCCTCGAGGCGGCGCGGTGGCTGATCGACCGGGGTGCCAAGCACCTCGTGCTGGCCGGCCGCAAGGGGGCGGCCACCGATGAGGCCAAGGCGATCGTCGCCGAGCTGTCGGCCCAGGGTGTGACCGTCGAGGCGAAGGCCGTCGACATCACCAGCCGCGCCTCGGTGGACCGTCTGCTCGCCGAGATCGAGCAGAAGGGCAAGAAGCTCGCGGGCGTCCTCCACGCCGCGGCGGTGCTCCAGGACGGCCTGATCTCCAACATCGACGCGGCTGCGCTCGACGCGGTGATCGGACCGAAGGTGATCGGCGCCCAGCACCTGGACGCCGCGACCCGCGACCGGAGCCTCGACTACTTCGTCCTGTTCTCCTCGGCGACGACCTTCATCGGCAATCCCGGTCAGGGCTCCTACGTGGCCGCCAACGGCTTCATGGAGGGCTTGGCGCGCCAGCGCCGCCGCCGCGGTCTGCCCGCCCTGGCGGTGGCCTGGGGGGCCATCGGCGATGTCGGCATGCTCGCCCGCAACAGGGCGGTCATGGAAGGTCTGGCCGGTCGCGTCGGCGTCACGCCGATGGAGGCCCGCCGCTGCCTCGACCTGATGGCCGAGGCGCTGGAATGCCAGGGGACGTCCCCCGACGAGGCGGTGATCGCCATCGCGGCGATGCATTGGGGCAAGGCGCGCGAGCGGCTCGCCACCATGCGCTCGCCGAGCTACGCGGAACTCGGGTCGGACCAGCAGGTCGAGGCCGGCGGCGTCCAGGCGATCAACATCGGGGCGCTCCTCAAGGGGGGCGACCTCGACGCGGTCCGCAAGACCGTGTCGGATGCGATCGTCGAGGACATCGCCCGGATCCTGCGCCTGCCGAAGGACGACATCAGCCGCGTCCGCCAGCTCTCGGAGATCGGCCTCGACTCGCTGATGGGCGTCGAACTCGGCGCCAGCCTGCAGGAGCGCTTCGCCCTCGACGCGCCGCCCGCGGGCCTGTCCTCGGGCATGACCGTCACCGAACTGTCGGAGTCCTTAATTCAGGCGGTTTCCGCGCCCATGGATGAGACCGCCGGCGTCGCGATGAGCCTCGTGGCGAAGCATGTCGGCGGTGAGGTGGATGCGCAGATGATCGCGCCTCTCAAGGAACTCATCGAGCAGACGTCCAGCGGGATCAAAGAGACCAACTCATGACCGACACGGCACGGCCGGACGGCGGGCGGGCGGCGCTCGCCGGCTTCGTGACCAACCGGCTCGGGCGCGCCACGCCGCGCCCGGCCCCCGTCAAAGCGGCCTCGCCGGCCGGGAAGTCGGCGGCGCAGAACTTCGAGAACCTGCCGGGCTACCGGGAGCTGAAGCTTCAGCGGCAGGCGGCGGAGCTGATCGGCCTGGGCAACCCGTTCTTCCGCGTCCACGACGCCAAGGCCGGAGCAACCACCCGGATCGACCAGAAGGCCTTCACCAACTTCTCGTCGTATGACTATCTCGGCCTGAACGGACATCCGCGGGTGAGCAACGCCGCCCGCGAGGCGATCGATGCCTACGGCACCTCCTCGTCGGCGAGCCGTGTCGTGGCGGGGGAGCGTCCGGGCCATATCAGCCTCGAACAGGCTTTGGCCAAGCACTATCAGTCCGAGGGCTGCGTCGTGATGGTGAGCGGGCACGCCACCAACGTCACGACGATCGGCGCCCTGCTGGAATCCGGCGACGTCATCTTCCACGACGCCCTCTCCCACAACAGCATCGTCACGGGCGCGCAACTCTCGGGGGCGCAGCGGCGCTCCTTCGCGCATAACGACCTCGATGCCCTGGAGACCCTGCTCCAGTCGACCCGCCACGAGCACCGCCGGGCGCTGATCGTGGTCGAGGGCCTCTACAGCATGGACGGCGATGCGCCGGACCTCGCCGGGCTCGTGGCCCTCAAGAAGCGCTACGACGCCTGGCTGATGGTCGACGAGGCCCATGGTCTCGGCGTCACCGGCCGCACCGGCGCGGGCCTGTTCGAACATTGCGGTGTCGACCCGAAGGAGGTCGACATCTGGATGGGCACGCTGTCGAAGACCCTGTCCACCTGCGGCGGCTACATCTGCGGGCCGATTGCCCTGATCGAGTATCTCAAGCACACGGCGGGCGGATTCGTGTACAGCGTCGGCATGTCGCCGCCGCTCGCCGCCGCTGCCGAGGTGGCCCTCGCGGTGATGCATGCCGAGCCGGAGCGGGTCGAGCGCCTGCGCCAGAACGGCACCCTGTTCCTGGCGACCGCCAAGAAGCTGGGCCTCGACACCGGCTTCAGCCTGGGCCTCGCGGTCGTGCCGATCATCGTCGGTGACTCGCTGAAAGCCGTCACCCTGTCGGACCGGCTGTTCCGCCGGGGCATCAACGTCCAGCCGATCATCCACCCGGCGGTGCCGGAGCGGGCCTCGCGCCTGCGTTTCTTCCTGACCTCCGAGCACACCCCCGACCAGATCCGCGACACCGTGAACGCGGTGGCCGAGGAACTGGCGGCCATCGACAAGGGCGGCTCGCTGATCGAGCAGCTGCTGGCCAAGCGGGTCTGAGCCCGTCCGGGGCCGTGGGCCCCGGATCCACGACGAGCGTTATGACGGGAAACGGGGCGCGGATGACATCCGCGCCCCGTTTCGCTTTGAATCCAGGGTGTCCGCAGGCTCGATAAGGAAGGGCCGGGATCCAGGATCGCGCGCACAGGCGGCGCCGCGATCCCGATCGTCCCGTATGCGGGCCGCTCCCTACTTGGCGTAGGAGTAGGCCAAGGCGGCGGAGGAGACCGGTCCGGTGACGCCGCTGAAGGCGGTGAGCACCTTCTGGACCTCGGTGAACGGCGCGTTCGACACGTAGATCAGATCGCGGTTGCGCATGCGGAACGCCTGGGAGACGAACAGGCTGTTGGGATCGCGCATGTCGATCCGGTAGACCACCGGCACCAGCGGCGTGCCGAGCAGCCGCGAGCTGGGGCTGAGGCGCCGCACGACGCTGGCCGGCTCGAACCGGAAGATGAATGTCCCGGCCGGGTCGGCGGCGAAGTCCGACAGGCCGCGCGCCTTGGCCAGCGCCTGGGCCAGGGTGATGCCGTCGGCCTGGAACGGCAGCTCGGTGCTGTTGCCCAGCGCGCCCACCGCGATGAAGGTCTGCGGGTCGCGCACCAGAGTGAGCACGTCGTTGGGCCGCAGGTAGATGTTCTCCTTGGGGTTCGACACCACCGTGGTCAGCGGCACGGTCGCGGTCACCGGGCCGCGCGAGAGCCGCACGAAGGTCTCGTTGACCGGCGCGCGGTTGCCGCCGGCGGCGGCGATGACGTCGAGGATGCGGTCGCCGTGGCCCGAGAGCGGCAGGCGGGCGCCGGCGGCGCCCTCGCCGGTGACGGTCACCGCCTGGCTGATCGGCCGGGTGACCGAGACCAGCACCTGCGGCTGGATGGCCTTGCCGGCGAGTTCGTTCTCGATGAGCGCCTGGACGTCCTGGGTGCGGCGGCCGGCGACCTTGATGCGGCCGGCATAGGGGACCGAGATGGCGCCGTCGCGCCCGACGGGCTGCTCGGGGATGAGGGCGGACTTGGAGCCCGCCGAGAAGCGGTCGGCCACCAGCGGCCCGGAGAACAGGCCGCCCGACCCGGCTTCCCAGATCGAGACCGAGACCATGTCGCCGACGCCGATCACCGGCTCCGAGGAGGGACGATGGTCGCCGAAGGAGGCGAGCAGGCTGTCCAGCGGCCGGCCGCGCAGGGCTTCGACCACCGAGGGCGTGACGTCGATGATCTCGTAGCGGGCGATCAGGCCGCCGTCGGCGGTGGCCACCTCCGCCCCCGCCTGGATCGCGCCCGCCGTCGGACCCGCCGCAGGCAGGTAGGTGCAACCCCCTGCAGATCCCGCCGCCAGAGCGGCCATCAGGGCGGTGCGCGCCGTCTTACGCAGCATCACAGAGACTTCTCCTCGCCGACCCCGCGCCATCGCTGGCCCGGGCCGGGACATCCAGTTTGACCGCCAAACGCTGCGATCGCTTTAACGGCCGCGCCGAACCGGCGGCCGCCTCGCGGACGGTCGCGCTATCCGTGGGCAATGCGTCACCAGCGTGGCACAGCCACGCTTATGGCGCGCAAGCTTAACCTTATCATGTCCCGGCAGCCATGTCCGCCGGTGCGCTCGCGAGAATCCCCCGCAGCGCCCGCCCGAGCTCGTCGGCGGCGATGTCGACCTGAGCCGGAGTGCCCTGCGGTTGGCCGAAGCGGAACAGGGCGTAGTCGGTGGTCCGGCCTCCAAAGCCCGGCTTGCAACTCGGCAGCGACGGTGCGTGGTCACCAAACACGCAGAGCGTGATGGTCTGGTGGCGCTCGCGGGCGATGACGTCGAGGCCCGCCACGATGTCCTCCACCATCTGTCCGGTATTGGCGACGTGGTGGAGATACTGGGCCTGCGGGTCGTCGATGCCCGGCAGCCGCCCCGGCTTCCAGGGGCCGTGGTTCTCCATGGTCACGCAGAACAGGAACAGCGGCGTCTGCCGGGCCCGGACCTCCGCGAGGAGGCGGTCGCCGAGGGCGATGTCTCCGACATAGGGGCCGACGCGCGGCGTCTCCGTGAAGGCTTCGCCCATCACGAGGTCGGCGAAGCCGAAGGCCTCCATCACCCGTGCCCGGCGGAAGAAGTCCCTGTGGAACGGGTGCAGGAACAGCGTGCCGTAGCCCCGTCCGCGGGCGAGCCGCGCGAGACTCGTCGGCTCGTCCCCGCTCCGGGACGTGTAGGGGTCGTACCGGCCGAAGCCGAGGCTGTCGGAGGGCCGGCCGGTGAGCACCGCGTGCTCGCTGCGCATCGTGTAGGCACCGTGCGCCGGGACCCGAAGGCGCCCGTACTGCGCGGCCCGGGTGCGGAACAGGTCCATCACCGGCAGCTTCGCGCCGCCCAGCCGCTCCGGATCGACGAAGGATTCCAGCTGGATCACCACCACGACGTCGTCGCCCGGCCCGTTCGGCAGCGCCGGCGCCTCGGGCACGGGCTCGCCGCCCGCCATCGCCCGGGCGGTGTAGCCCAGAAGGCTCGCCGGCAGGCCGACCCGGGTCACGTCCGCCTCCAGGTCGGGCTGGGGGAACCAGCGGGCGATCAGCCCTGCGAGCGGCGGGCGCGGCGCGGCCTTGACCAGCAGCCAGAGCGCGAGCGGCAGGCCGAGCAGGGCCAGGGCGCGCGGCAGCGTGGCGGCGGGCAGCACGCTCGGCTCGGTCCGGTACCACAACACGGTCACCGCCAGGGTAAGCAGGACCGGACCCGCGATGCGCGGATCCCACAGGGGCGGGATGTAGTAGAGCTGCGGATGCCGCGGCACCTGGGGCAGCAGGGCGAAATCGCTGAACAGCAGCGGCTCGCCGATCACCGAGCGCTTGGCGCGGCTGACGACGATGAGGATCGCCACCGTGATCACGCAGGTCAGCCCGGCGAGCCAGGGGCGCCAGGAGAATGCGAACCAGAACAGCAGGATCAGCAGGTAGCCGAGCAGCCGCAGGCCGAGATCCTGCGGCGCGAGGCTCGCCCGGCTGAGCGAGTCGCCCGCCAAAACCTCCAGGGCGAGGCAGACGGCGAGCGCGAGACCGGTGGCGATGAGGAACGTCGTCAAGACTCGGACACTCGGCGTGGGGCGGGCCTGCTCTCCGCCGGAATCCGGTCCGGCGGGAAACAGCGCGCGGGAGCAAGGAGTTGCGAGCCGTTCCTGATCCGGAATGATCGGGACCGGCCCCGGGGCGGGCTGCTGAGGTCTGACTCTAGCAGCGCGCGCTATCGCTTTGGTGTCACATCAGAGTCTCGTGAAACCGGATTCCGCGCGACGGCCCCGGTCTAGCGCGGGCCGCCTCCGGCCTCGCGGCCGACGCCGCGCCGGAGGCGCAGGGCCCGGACCACGGGATTGAGGAGGCCGTAGCGCGCGCGCATCACCAAATGGGCCGTCCGGCCGAGGGAGAGGGCGTTGCGCGGCGCCGCCGCCCGGGCCGCGCTCAAGCGGTCGAGGAGCTGCTCCGGACTGCACGGCTTCATCGCCACGGGGTCGAGGTAGCGCGAATAGAGGATCATGGCGCCCGCCACCAACTCGTCGAGGCTCAGCCGGCGGCCGCGATCGGCGCCCGGCGCGAGATCCTCCGACAGGCCCCAGCCCGAGTAGAACGGCCGGCCGTGCGTCGCCACACTGAGTCCGCGGATCAGGGCCTCGAATCCGGCCAATGACGTCATGGTCTCGACGTGATGCACCCGGTCGAGGAGGTCGACGATGCTGATGCCCGCGACGATCCGGTCGGCCAGGGTCAGGGCCTCCGCCTCCGGGATGATGCCGGGACGGAACCCGGCCTCCACGTCGGGATGCGGTTTGTAGAGCAGGAAAGCGTCCGGATTCCGCCGCCGCGCCGCCTCCAGCAAGGCCCGGTTCGAGCGGACCAGCGGCGAACCGTGACGCACTGAGGCGTCGTCCTCCACCTGTCCCGGCACCAGCACGATCCGCCGTCCGGCGGGCCAGTCGAGGGCCGCGGCGTCGAGGCCGACATTGTACTTGCTGAGCCGGCGCGACACGACCTCCTCGCGCAGGCGCCGCGCCCGGGCGACGAGGTCCGGGGTGAAGTCGGCCTCGGCCAGCAGGCGCTGCAGGCGGCTCTCCCGGCGCGGGTCGTAGTAGATGCCGAGGTCGTCCACCACCACGGAGGCGCCGGGCTGAAGGCTGGCGCCGAGGCCCACCGAGCGCAGGAACCCGTCCTCCACCCGGGCGAGGGGCAGGCCAGCCCGCGCGCAGGCCTCCTCGAGCTGGCCCGGGGCCCGCGTCGCCCAGGCGAGGAGGCGGCCGTCATGGCGCCGCCCCGCCGCGATCGCGGCCTCGGTGGTCATGGTGTGGATCGGCCGGCCGGCGGGCCCGGCGCCGAGGACGTCCAAGGCGGGCCGCTTCCAGCGAGACATCCCGACATAGACCACCCGCCGGTCGTTCTCGGCGAAGCGCGCGGCGAGCCATGCCACCCGCTCGGCGCACGCCGCGCGGTCGATCGGCAGCCGGGTCCAGGGGTCGAGGTAGTGGACGCCCCCCTCCCCGCCGACCGGCGCCCCGTCGAGGCTGATCCGCAGGGATGCGAAGCCGGTCTCCGGCGAGTCGTACGGGCTCAGGAGCGGCCCGGGGGCGACCACGAGGCGGCGCCGGCCCGTCAGCGCCAGAATCCGCGCGGCCAAGCTTCCCGCGCCCCAGACCGCGCCGATCGCGCCCGGACGCGCCGCCCCGAAGGCGAGGCCCGTCGCGGCCTCGATTTCCGCCCGCAGGCGGCGGATCGTGCGGCCGGTCGCGTAGAGCGACGAGGTCGGGTCAGGGGGCATGGTCGGTGCGTCCGGCTCCGGTCGGGTGAGGTGCTGGGCCCGCCTGTAGCGCATTTTCGTCGGCCTGGGATGTGGTGCAAGGCGGGGACAACCTGAGCGCGCGTCGCCGTCGCCACGTCCTGGAAAGGATTTGGACATATCGTCGCCGCGATTGCCCGCCTAATCCGAAGGCCGAGCCGCAGGCGTGCGACCGTTGCAGACGGGCCACGCAGGCGCAGAAATGCCATGCCGCGGCATGGCTTCGGATTGCGGGCCCGCCGGGCGCCGTGCCACCTCAAGAGTCTCTCGTCGGTTCGGTTCATCCGGCCCTGGGTCAAGGACAGAAGCGCCGCGGAATGCAACAGCCCGCCCTCGACGTCCCTCGCGACCGCCCCGCGACCTTCCTCTTCCTGCAGGGCATCGCGACGCCGTTCTTCTCCGACCTCGGAAAGGCGCTGCGCGCACGGGGACACACTGTCCGGCGCATCAATCTCTGCCCCGGCGACTGGCTGTTCTGGAGCGGCGACGCCGACAATTACCGGGGTCGCCGCGAGGCCTGGGGCGAGTATCTCGAGGCCTATCTCGACCGCGAAACCGTGACCGACATCGTTCTGTTCGGCGATTGCCGGCCGTTCCACAAGGCCGCCCGCATGATCGCCGAGTATCGCGGCCTGCGGGTGCATGTGTTCGAGGAAGGCTATATCCGGCCGAACTGGATCACCTGCGAACTCGGCGGCGTGAACGGCTTCTCGTCCCTCCCCCGGACGGCCGCCGAGATCCGGGCTCTGGCGCGGCGCCTGCCGCAGCCCGGCCGGGCGATGCCCTCGACCGGCGACATGGCCCGCCGCAGCGTCTGGGACGTCGGTTACAACCTCGCCAACGTCCTGTTCCCGTACCTCTTCCCGCATTTCCGCAGCCACCGGCCGACCCATATCGCCGCCGAGTATGCCGGCTGGGTCAAGAAGTTCGCCCGCCGCGCCCATACCCGCCGCGAGGCGGCGCGCTGCGACGAGATCTACCGCGCGGTCGGCTGCGACTACTTCCTGCTGCCGCTCCAGCTCGACAGCGACTACCAGATCCGGGTCCACTCGCCGTTCCTCGGCGTCGAGGGCTTCATGGACCGGGTGATCAAGTCTTTCGCGGACGGCTCCTCGGCGCCGACCCGGCTCCTGGTGAAGCTGCACCCGCTCGACAGCGGCCTGATCAACTGGCGCAAGTTCGCCCGCGCTTCGGCCCGCCGCCACGGCGTCAGCGATCGGCTGGACTTCATCGACGGCGGCGACCTCCCGGCCCTGATCAAGAGCGCCCGCGGCGTGGTCATCGTCAATTCGACGGTGGGGATGCTGTCCCTGGAGATGGGCTGTCCGACCCACGCGGTCGGCACCGCGATCTACAACATGGCCGGCCTGACCCATCAGGGCGATCTCGACAGCTTCTGGAAGAGCCCGACGCCGCCGGAAATGGACCTGATGGCGGATTTCCGCCGCGTCGTCCTGCACCGGACCCAGGTCAATGGCGGCTTCTTTTCCAAGGAAGCGATCGACCGGGCCGTGGCCGGCTCGGTGCCGCGGATGGAATCGGCCCTGCCCGATTCGATGCTGGCGGCGGCGCGGGCGGTCGTCGAGGCGGCCGAGCGGGACGGCGAACTCGCGCCGGTCTACTGACCGGCCGGCCGCCGACCCGTCTTCATTCGGCGGCCTTTGATGCGGCTTTCGCCGCCGGTGAGTCTTTCACGACCTTGATCTTTCCATGCGCGGCGGCGTAACCCGCCCCATGCCCCGCATTCTGATCACCGGCGCGTCGAGCGGCATCGGCGCCGCGCTGGCGCGCCACTACGCGCAACCCGGCGTGAGCCTCGTCCTCGTCGGACGCAACGCCGAACGCCTGGAGGCGGTCGCCCGCGACTGCCGTGCCAGCGGCGCCACCGCCGAGACCGCCCGCCTCGACACCCGCGACCGGGCCGCCACGGTGGCGCTCGTGCGGCAGTCGGACACGGAGGCGCCCCTCGACCTCGTCATCGCCAATGCGGCGGTGAACGGCGGCAATCAAGAGGGCCAGGTGGAGGCCGAGGACGTCGCCTTCGAGACCGCGGACATCAACTACACCGGCTCGCTCAACGTGATGCTGCCCGCCCTGACGCGGATGCTGGAGCGCGGGCGCGGTCAGATCGTGCTGCTGTCGTCGCTGGCGGCCTACGCGCCGCTTCAGGACGCGCCGGCCTATAGCGGCGCCAAGGCGGCGCTCGTCGCCCACGGCCTCGCCCTGCGCCAGAAGGTCGCGCCCCGGGGCGTGAAGGTCAACGTCGTCACGCCCGGCTACGTGAAGACGCCGATGGGCGGCGAGTTGAAGGGCTGGCGCCCCCTCGAGATCAGTGCCGAGGCGGCCGCCGTGCGCATCGCCAAGGGCATCGCGGCCAACCGCGACGTGATCGCCTTCCCCTTCATCCTCACGGCGCTCGCCCGCACCGTGCTGCTCCTGCCGGAGAACGTCCGCAAGGCCGGTCTCTACGCCTTCCGATTCCAGCGCCGGAAGCGGCGCTGATGGCGCGGCCCCGGATCGCGCTGTTCGTCCTGGAGGCGCTGCCGAACGCCCGCGTGGTGCGCCGGCTCGTCGCCGATTACCGGGCCGACATCGCGTTCGTGGGCCTCTCCAATGCCGAGCGGCCCTCGAGCGGCGGCCTCACGGGCCAGATCCGGCGACACCTCGCGCGCTCGGGCACCGGGATCCTGCCGTATCTGGCGGTCAATTTCGGCCTGCCGGACCTGCTGCGCCCCCTGGCGCCCCTGACCCAGGCGGCGTCCGGAAGCGGCGATGCGCCGGAGGCGACACCGCTCAAGACCCTGTGCCGCCGCATGGGCATCCCGACCGTGACGGTCGACGAAGTCAACGGTCCCGAGGTCGCGCGGACCCTGCGGGACACGGCGCCGGACCTGATCCTCACCTACCATTTCGACCAGATCCTCAAGCCCGAGACGATCGGGCTGGCGCGGCTCGGCGGCATCAACGGACATCCCGGCCTGCTGCCGCGCCACCGCGGTCCGGTGCCGACGATCCACGCCCTCGCCGAGGGCCCCGGCAGCTTCGGCATGACCCTGCACCGGCTGGCGGCCGCGATCGATACCGGGGCGATCCTCGCCCAGGAAGCCGTGCCGCTGCCTGCCGGCACCACCGCCACCCGGGCCGCCGTGGCGCTGCATGCCCACGGGCGCGGCATGCTGGACGGGCTGCTCGACACGATCGACCGGACCGGTAGCCTGCCCGAGGGGCGGACCGAGCCGGTGCTGCCCTACTGCCCATTCCCGGACCGCGCGATGCTGGCCTCCCTGCGCCGCCGCGGGCTGCGTCTGACGGATGGGCAGGATCTCCGCGAGGCGCTGAGCCTCTCCGCCCGGGCGTCTTAACCGCGGGTTAAGGCTGTTCGGCAAGGTTTCGGTCAGATCCTCGCCGTCGACAGGGCCCGCGCATGCCGGATTCCAGCGCCCTCCACTCGGCCTCCAGCGCGCTGGCCGCCGGCCGGCAGGTGCAGAGCGGGCGGATCCGCGCGATCTCCGAGAACCTCGCCAACGCCGATTCGGTCCCGACCACCCCCGGCGGCGCCCCCTATGCGCGCAAGATCGCGGTGTTCGCCCCCGTGGTCGCCGACGCCCCCGGAGACCCGGTCGGCCGGATCGTCCGCGACACCACCGGCTTCCGCAGCCGCTACGACCCGACCAATCCCGGTGCCGACCTCCAGGGCTATGTCCGCCTGCCGAACGTGAACATCGCGGTGGAATCGGCCGACCTGCAGCGGGTGATCCGGAACTACGAGCTCAGCCTCAACGCCTCGTCGTCGATCAAAACGCTCACGCAGGCCACGATCAACCTGATCGGCTGAACCGGGCGTGCCGCCGGCCGTAGCCGGCGTAGATCGCGAGGCCGATCGCCAGCCAGATCGCGAGGCGGATCCAGGTGTCGGCCGGAAGGGCGGCCATCAGCGTCACGCAGGACAGGATCCCGAGCCCCGCCGTGAGCGTCACCGCCGGCACGCGGAACGGACGCGCCCGGTCCGGGGCGGTGCGGCGCAGGATCAGCACCGTGGCGCAGACGAGGCAGAAGGCCAGGAGCGTGCCGATGCTGACGATCTCGCCGAGCACGTCGATGGGCACGAGCCCCGCGACACCAGCGGTGAACACGCCGATGACGAGCTGGCTCGCCACGGGCACCCGCGTGACCGGATGGACCCGGCAGAAGATCTCCGGGAGGAGTCCGTCCCGGGCGATGGCGAAGAAGATCCGGCTCTGTCCGTAGAGGGCGGTCAGCGCCGAGGTCGTCAGGCCGATCAGGGCGCCGACCTTGATCACGGTCGAGAACCCCGACAGGCCGATCACGTCCACCGCCTTCGCCACCGGGTCGGCAACGTTCAGATCGCGATAGGGCACGAGGCCGGTTAGGACGGCCGCCATGGCCACGTACAGGATCGTGGTGATCAGGAGCGATCCGATCAGGCCGACCGGCGCGTCGCGCTGCGGCGCCCGGCACTCGCCCGCGGCCGTCGCCACGGTCTCGAAGCCCACGAAGGCGAAGAACACCACCGCGGCGCCGCGGAACACGCCGCTCCAGCCATAGGCGCCGAAGGCGCCGGTATTCTCGGGCACGAAGGGGTGCCAGAGTTCGGGCCGGAGATGGGCGGCGCCGACGCCCACGAAGGCCAGGATGATCGCGACCTTGCAGGCGACCAGCAGCCCGTTGACCAGGGAAGCCTGCTTCGTCGCGCGCATCAGGAGCGCGCTGAGCAGCAGCACGATGCCGACGGCCGGCAGGTTGACGAGCCCGCCATCGCCGGGGGCCCTGGCCAAAGCCGGCGGCAGATGCAGGCCGAACTCCGCCGCGAGGGATTGCGCGTAGCCGGACCAGCCGACCGCCACGGTCGCCGCCGCCACGGCGAATTCGAGGACGAGGTCCCAGCCGATGATCCAGGCGGGGAGGCGGCCGAGGCTGGCGCGGGTGTAGGTGTAGGTGGATCCCGCCTCCGGGATCATGGCGGCCAATTCGGCGTAGCACAGGCCGACCAAGCCGCAGGCGATGCCGCCGATCACGAAGGAGAGGCTGAGCGCGGGACCCGCATACTGCGCCGCCGCCGTTCCGGTCAGCACGAAGATGCCGGCGCCGATCGTGGCGCCGAGGCCGATGGCGACGAGGCCCGGAGCGGTGAGGCTCCGGGCGAGCTCACGCCCCTCCCCGGCATCCGCACGCTCATTCCTGGTCATCGCGGGATCCGCCATCGCGTCCCTTCTCCCTCGCCCGGATGGTCATCTGGCACAGTCCATGCCGGGATGCCGGCCTCCCCGGAGGCGTGACCAAATCCGGTCCGGTCCAAGTCCTGTCGTTGGCGGACCAGCCTATCGCGGTACCACGCCCGCGGACCCGTCGGGCGCTGCCGGATCGCGGGCGGCAGACGGGGCGGACGCTGCGGCATCGATCATCCGGGTGTCGGTCCGGAATGCCCGGGCCACGAGGCCGCAGAAGCGGATGAAGGCGCGGCCCTGGGGGGTGATGACGTAGCCGTCGGCCGTCTGCGCGACGTTGCCCGAGGCCTGCTGCTCGGACAGGCGCCGCTCCATCTGCCGGAAGGCGCCGAGATAGACCGTCTCGAACACCGTCCGCGCCCGCTCCGGGGTGAAGCGCTCCTCGGGATGGGCCGCCATCTGGCCGAGCAAGAACACGCTGATCGAGCGGTCGACCGTCACCGGCAGGATCACGAAGGCGCTCAGGTTGAGGGCCAGCGACAGGACGCAGGCGCCGAGGGCGTCCCGGCGGCGCAGCCCCCAGGCCCGGCCGAGGCCGGCCAGCGCCGCCGTCGCCGCCAGGGTCAGCAGGAAGGCCACGCCCAGCAGGATCAGGCCGCGGTAGAACAGGATGGTCACGCCGGACCAGAGATCCGTCTGGAACAGCAGCACGAAGCAGCCGAGGCCGAGGGCGACGGCGCCAGCCTGAAGCAGCGCCTGGGCGCAGAGCCAGCGCACGACCTGTCCGGCGCGCCGGCCTGCGGGGGGCCTGGAGCCGGCGTCAGTCATGAAGATCCTCGACCCGCAGGATCCGGACGAGTGGATCGGCATAGACCGCTTGGTGCCGCCAGACCCAGGAATCCGGGCTGCTCCAGGGGGTATCCTGCGCGGTGACGACCAGGGCGCCGATCCCGGCCGTTTCGGCCCGGCGGCGCACCTCGCGACCGTCCAGGCGGTCGCGGAAGATCGGCGCGACATCGGCGAGCCGGGACGCTACGGCCTCGGGCGGGGCGCCGAACAGCCGCGCCTCTGCGTCGGCCACTCCCGTCGGCTGGAGCCCGTAGAGGCCGAAATCGAACACCCGCCGCGGCACCGGTGATTGCTGCAGCACCAGATCCCGAGGCAGGTGCAGGCCGGCCCAGGCATAGGCCGCGCGCAGCGCCCGGTCGATGTCGGGACGGCCGGCCAAGCGGGCGAAGGCGGGCCGGTCGGAGGCGGAATAGGCGCGCATCCCGACGAAGCCGTAGAGGGTCGTCGCGTATCCGAGGATCAACAGCGTGGCGAGCAGGCCGGGGAACCGGAGTCGCCGCGCCTCGACCAGGCGGCTCAGGGCCACGACGGTCCAGACGAGGGCCGCGACCTGCGCCAGCAGGACCACGCGGGCACCGAGGTCGTTGTTGAGGATCGCCGAGCGGAGGAAGCCGCCGAGGAGCAGGCTGGCCGCTGCGCAGAGGGTGAGCAACCGTCCCGCCTCCCGGGCATGCGCTTCACGGCGCGGGACGAGCCGCCAGAACAGCAGCGTCCCGGCGGCGAAGACGCCCAGCGCCACGTAGTAGTTCAGCGGCAGCAGGACGATTCCGAGCGCGCTCAGGGCCGGCTCGTCGACGAGCCCGTCGAGGGGCCCGAATCGCCGGATCGCGAATCGGATCGGCGAGCCACCATCGGTCCGGTTGGCCAGGATGCTCAGCAGGCAGGGCGCGGCCAGCGCGGCGCTGAGCAGGCCGGCGACCGCCAACCGGGCCGCGGCGCGCCAGCGGCGCTCCAGGCCCAGCAGCACCAGCCAGATCCCCGCGGCGGTCGCCGTGCCGAGACAGACCCAGACCGACAGGCCCGCGCAGGCCGCGAAGGCCAGGCCCGCGACACCGATCGCCACGGCTTCCGTATGCCGACTCGGCTGCGTGCGGTCGGCCACCTCGGCCAGCGCCAGGAGGCCGAGCCATCCGGCCAGGGCGCCGGCCACGTGGTGCGGCACCCAGACCAGGGAGGCGGGCCAGTTGAGGACCTGCTCGTTCACCCATTCGGGAATCGGCAGCCAGGTCCCGGACGCGGCCCGATCGGCGAGGACCAGCAGGATGTCGAGGCCGCCCGCCGGCAGCAACAACAGCACCGCGCGGCGGACGAGCCGGGGCGCGGCGTCTCCCAGGAGGCCGGTCGCGGCCAGGAGCCGGTCCAGCAGGCCGAGGAGCGCGAGACCGGTCCAGAAGGCCAGCCCCGCGAAGGCGGTGCGCCCGTCGACGAGGCGCCCTCCGACCCCGTCGACCAGCGCGGTCAGCGTATAGAACTCATAGTAGTAGCCCGCCCGATCGGGCCGGGCGAAGAAGGGATCCACGGGCGGAAGCCCATGCGTGACGATCGCCCGTGTGAGGGCCGCGTGCTTGACGAGGTCGATGACCGTCACGGGCTGATAGAGGGCGGTGCCGGTGTCGATGTCGATCAGCGCATAGGCCACGACGCCGAGCCAGAGTGCGGCGAGCGCCAGGACCGCCCGGTTGAGGGACGTCCGCAGGCTTCGCAGGGCCGGAAGCAGCGCGGCGAGTCCCAACACGCCATTCGCCAGTGCCGCAGCCGGGACGCCCGCTGCCTGGATCACCAGGCTGTCGAGGGCGGGCAGGAGCCCGATCCCGAGGAGCGCCCCGCACAGCAGGCGGTCGCCGGCCGCGAGCGCACGGAAGCCGAGGATGCCGGTCAGCCTGCCCAGGGCGTAGCCCGGCAGGAGGACGAGGGGGATGCCGAGCAGCGTCGCCACCACGACGCCGCACGCATCCGAGAGGGTGCCGTTCATCGCCGGGCCGCGTTTCGTGCTCCGGCTCGGCTACCATGCACGCGTTAACCGTTCCCTTGGAAAATCCGGGGCCCCTTGGTGCGGCGGCTTCGCGCCCTGTCCTTGCGCAGGATCGGGGCCGTTTCCACGAGCGTTCCGCCTGTCGGGGCCAGGGCCGCGGGGGCGTCGCGAGCCCGATGCCCGTTCCCGGACGGGTGCTGCGCCAGGGGGCCGCGGCTTTGCACGACCCGGCCCGGCCCGGCGGGGCCGGCAAGCGGGTCGCCGCGAGTACGGTCCAGTCGCGACCGCTTCGCCGAGGGCTGGCATAATTGCCGATTTCGTGTATGGATCGCGCGGCCTCGACCCGGGTTACCGGGCGGGGCTTGAGCCGCTTGGCGCTGTGACCGTGCTGGACGACATCCCGGCACCGGCCGAACGCCGAGCCCGCGCGCGCCCGAACGGGGCGCCGCATCCGACCAGCACAACCCGAAAGGCATGCGATGTCGATCACGGCAGAGCGCAAGACCGCGCTCATCAAGGAACACCGCAAGGACGCCAAGGACACCGGGTCCCCCGAGGTCCAGGTGGCGATCCTCACCGAGCGGATCACCAACCTGACCGGCCACTTCAAGACCCACGGCAAGGACAACCATTCCCGCCGCGGCCTCCTGAAGCTGGTCTCGCAGCGCCGCTCGCTGCTCGACTACGTCAAGCGCAAGGACGAGGCCCGCTACCGCGCCCTCATCGAGCGTCTCGGCATCCGCCGCTAAGGCGCGTTTCGCGCGGTTCCGGGCCCGGCCCGGGGCCGCGTTTCACCATCGCGGGCTGCCGGAATGGGTCCGGCCTCCCGACAAACGGGCCGCTTCGAGGCGCCGGCATCGGGGCAGGATCGCACGACACTTCAGCGGGAAGTGTCGCGCCGTCTTGCCCCCGGGCGGCGCCGGGCCAGGCCCGTCGCAGGCAAGGAAGAGATCAAGAATGTTCGACGTTCAACGCGAAGAGCTGATGTGGGGCGACCGCAAGCTCGTCCTCGAGACCGGCAAGGTCGCCCGTCAGGCCGACGGCGCCGTGGTCGCCACCTACGGCGAGACCTCGGTGCTCGCCACCGTGGTCGCCACGAAGGAGCCCAAGCCCGGCATCGACTTCATGCCGCTCACCGTGAACTACCAGGAGCGGGCCTACGCGGCCGGCCGCATCCCCGGCGGCTACTTTAAGCGCGAGGGCCGTCCCTCCGAGAAGGAGACCCTGGTCTCCCGCCTGATCGACCGCCCGATCCGTCCGCTCTTCGTCGAGGGCTGGCGCAACGACACGCAGGTCGTCGTCACCGTCCTGACCCACGACCTCGAGAACGATCCCGATATCGTCGCCATGGTGGCGGCTTCCGCGGCCCTGACCCTGTCGGGCGTCCCGTTCATGGGCCCGATCGGCGGCGCCCGCGTCGGCTACATCAACGGCGGCTACCGGCTGAACCCGCTGGTCACCGAGACCAAGGAGGAATCCAGCCTCGATCTCGTCGTCGCCGGCACGCAGGACGCGGTGCTGATGGTCGAGTCGGAGGCCAAGGAACTCTCCGAGGACGTGATGCTCGGCGCCGTGATGTTCGGCCACAAGCATTTCCAGCCGGTGATCGAGGCGATCATCCGCCTGGCCGAGAAGGCCGCCAAGGAGCCGCGCGACTTCAAGGCCCCCGAGAACGCCGACGTCGAGAAGGCGGTCCTGGAGATCTGCGAGACGGAGCTGCGCGCCGCCTACACCAAGACCGTCAAGCAGGAGCGCTACGCCGCCGTCGACGCCGTGAAGGCGAAGGTGATGGCCGCCCTCTGCCCCGAGGGTGCCGAGAAGTTCCCGGCCGAGAAGGTCAAGGCCGCCTTCAAGGAAGCCCAGTCGAAGGTCGTGCGCTGGAACGTGCTCGACACCGGCTCGCGCATCGACGGCCGTGACCTGAAGACGGTCCGCCCGATCGTCTCCGAAGTCGGCGTCCTGCCCCGCGCCCACGGCTCGTCGCTGTTCACCCGCGGCGAGACCCAGGCCCTCGTGGTCGCCACGCTCGGCACCGGTGAGGACGAGCAGTTCATCGACTCGCTGGAAGGCACCTACAAGGAGCGCTTCCTGCTTCACTACAACTTCCCTCCCTATTCCGTCGGCGAGACCGGCCGGATGGGTTCCCCCGGCCGTCGCGAGATCGGCCACGGCAAGCTGGCGTGGCGGGCGATCCGCCCGGTCCTGCCGCCGGCCCACGAGTTCCCCTACACGATCCGCGTCGTGTCGGAGATCACCGAGTCGAACGGCTCGTCCTCGATGGCCTCGGTCTGCGGCGGCTCGCTGTCGCTGATGGACGCGGGCGTGCCCCTGCGCCGTCCCGTGGCCGGCATCGCCATGGGCCTCATCCTCGAGGGTGAGCGCTTCGCGGTCCTGTCCGACATCCTCGGCGACGAGGATCACCTCGGCGACATGGACTTCAAGGTGGCCGGCACGGACGAGGGCGTGACCTCGCTCCAGATGGACATCAAGATCGCCGGCATCACCGAGGAGATCATGCGGGTCGCCCTCGACCAGGCGAAGGACGGGCGCGCCCACATCCTGGCCGAGATGGCCAAGGCGTTGACCGCTGCCCGTCCGGAGCTCGGCGAGTACGCGCCGCGCATCGAGACGATGCAGATCCCGACCGACAAGATCCGCGACGTGATCGGCACCGGCGGCAAGGTGATCCGCGAGATCGTCGAGAAGACCGGCGCCAAGATCAACATCGAGGATACCGGCATCGTCAAGATCGCCTCGGCCGACGGCAAGGCGATCAAGGCGGCCTACAACTGGATCCGCTCGATCGTGGCGGAGCCGGAGGTCGGCGTGATCTACGACGGCACGATCGTGAAGTGCATGGAGTTCGGTGCCTTCGTGAACTTCTTCGGCGCCAAGGACGGCCTCGTCCACATCTCGGAACTCGCCGCCCAGCGGGTCGCCAAGGTGCAGGACGTCGTCAAGGAGGGCGACAAGGTCAAGGTGAAGTTCCTCGGTCAGGACGACCGCGGCAAGATCCGCCTGTCCATGAAGGTCGTCGATCAGCAGACCGGCGAGGACATCACCGAGAAGGTGAAGGCCGAGCGCGATTCCAGCCGCGGCGAGCGGGACGGCGAGTCCCGCGAGCCCCGCGAGGGCGGCCGCCACCGCGGCGAGCGCCGCCGCGAGGCGGGCGAGTAAGCGCGGGGACGCACCCCGTGCGGGCTTCGGCCGGCGCGGGATGGTTCAGATGGGCGCGGTCCTTCGGGGCCGCGCCCTTTTTCATGGCGCATCGCCCCGCCTCCGCCCGGAGCGGTGCCCCCTCCCTCATCGCGGGCGCGGCGACGCGCACTTGAATGGAGCCTGCCCGGTTCGACCGCATGGGGGCTGCGATGGGTGGCTTCGCGACGGTTCACGTCCCGGCTGTACACGCACCGAAGCGGACGTCGCTGCCACGCCTGCGCATGGCCCGTCTTGGCGATCAGCGCCCGTCGCTCGTCATCTCGCGAGTGGGGCGACGGCCCAAGCCGTTCCGGGTTTCAGGACATCGCGCGTCTGCGCGATCCACGCGGACAAGGGCGCCAGCCGAAGGCCAAACGGCGGATACAGGCCCTGCGCCTTCGATATGTAAGAGGCCTGATCGACGGCGACCGGTGCTCCGCGAGGGCGATCACCCAGTCCGGAGGACACGCATGCGCGGCCTCCGCGAGGCGCCGCAGCACGGCCCGCGGAGTCTCCGGCCCGGCGGGCGGTCCACGGCGTCGTCGAGCACCCGCAGCCTCGCCGCGGCCGGTCACGGGCCGGCGTAGCGCTAGGGCGCCGCGCTGGAACACCGGGAGCGTAAGCGAGGACCAGGATCGCCGCCGCGTCCGACACCCTGCGCGACGGGTCCGGCGGCATCCGCGGTCGCCCCGTCCAACGGCGAAGGGAACGCAGCCGGCGCGCCCGCGTTCGACCGGCGACCTTCACAACAGGGATCCGTCCATGGCCAACGACATGATGCACGACATCTTCAGCGGGGAGCCGAACATCTCCACCACCGAGCGCGCTGTCTCGGTGGCTCTCGGGCTCGGGATCGCGGCCGTGGCCGCGCAGCCGCGGCCCAACAAGCTTCTGAGCCTGCTGGCGCTCGTCGTCGGCGTCGGCCTGGCGGTGCGTGGCGCGACCGGCCACTGCGCCGTGAAGGCCGCCTCCGAGCATTTCTGAGCGCGCAGGCCGATCGGACGACAAAAAAAGGGGCGCCCCGCGGGGCGCCCCTCATCGTTTCCGGGTCGGCCGGAAGGATCAGTAGGTGGTGGTGCGGCGGCCGGCGATCATGCCGTAGATGAACAGAACCACCACGGCGCCCACGATGGCGCCGATGAAGCCCGCTCCCTGGTTCGGCCCGTACCAGCCCACGGCCTGGCCGAGGAACGTCGCCACGAAGGCGCCGACGATGCCGAGGATCGTCGTCAGGATGAAGCCCGCCGGCTCATTCGGTCCCGGCATGAGAAACTTGGCGATGACGCCCGCGAGGAAACCGATGATGATGGTCCAGAGGATACCCATGACAAACCCCAAAGCATGACTGTCGATGGCGGCAGAACGCTTCGAGACCCGCGACGGTTGCCCGCACCCTGCCCCGCGGTGACGATTTTCCGCGTGTTCCAGCGGTGCGTGCGTGTGTGGCCCTTTACGGCCAGGTGGGTGCGACGGCAGATACGCCGGTTCTCAAGGTTGTGGAGGCGGGTATGGACATTCAGCGGATCGAGCCGGGCAAGCGGATGTCGCAGGCCGTCGTCTTCGGCGACATGGTCTATCTCGCCGGTCAGGTCGCGTCCGACACGGTCGGCACCGGGGTGACGATCCAGACCCAGCAGATCCTGTCGGAGATCGACCGTCTCCTGGCCGCTGCCGGCAGCGACAAGGCGCGCATCCTCGCGGCCACGATCTACCTCGCCGACATCGCCACCTTCGCGGAGATGAACGCCGCGTGGGATGCCTGGGTCTCCCCGGAGAACCCGCCGGCGCGCGCCACCGTCGAGGCCAAGCTCGCGGCGCCCGAGTACCTCGTGGAGATCGTGATCGTGGCCGCGAAGAGCCGATGAGCGGCCGCCGTCGCTCGGTGCTGGCGGCCGCCGCGGCCGCCCTGCTGGGAGGCGTCCTGGCGGCCCTGCCCCTCGTGCGGCCCGCCCCGGCCGCCGAGGAGCGGGTCGTCAACATCTACAATTGGTCGGATTACATCGACCCGAAGGTGCTTGAGGCCTTCACCCGCGAGACCGGCATCAAGGTCGTCTACGACACCTACGACAACAACGAGATCCTGGAGACCAAGCTGCTCGCCGGCCGGTCCGGCTACGACATCGTCGTGCCGTCGGGGCCCTACCTGCAGCGGCTGATCCGGGCCGGCGCCTTCCTGCCGCTGGACAAGTCCAAGCTCAAGAACCTCGGCAATCTCTGGCCGGAGGTCACCAGCCGGCTGGCGGCCTACGACCCCGGCAACACCTATGCCGTCGACTACATGTGGGGCACGACCGGTATCGGCTACAACGTCGCCGCCGTCCGCGAGCGGCTGGGTCCCAATGCGTCGCTGAACTCTTGGAGCGTCGTCCTCAATCCCGCTTCGGCGAACAAGCTGAAGGAGTGCGGGATCATGATGCTCGACAGCCCCGAGGATCTGATCCCCAGCCTGCTCCCGGTCTTCGGCGCCAAGGCGGATTCGAAGCGCTGGGACGACCTGACCCTGGTGACCGACGCCCTCTACAAGGTGCGCGGCGCCGTGCGGAAGTTCCACTCGTCGGAATACATCCAGGCGCTGGCCAACGGCGATATCTGCCTGGCGGTGGGCTATTCCGGCGACATCATGCAGGCCAAGCGCCGGGCCGAGGAGGCCAAGAACGGGATCGACATCGCCTACGTGGTGCCGAAAGAGGGTGCGCTGATGTGGTTCGACACCTTCGCGATCCCAAAGGATGCCGCCCACCCGGCCGAGGCCCTGGCCTTCATCGACTACATGATGCGGCCCGATGTGGCGGCGGCCAACACCAACTTCGTGTCCTATGCCAGCGGCAACCTCGCGGCGAAGAAATTCGTGAAGCCCGAGATCCTGAACAATACCGGAATCTACCCGGACGAGGCGACGATGCAGCGCCTGTCGATCAACACCGCCTGGGACGACCGCACCCAGCGCTTCGTCACCCGGCTCTGGACTCGGGTCCGCACCGGGCGCTGACGGGCGAGAGCCGGGGGGAGGCGTGTGCCTCTCGGCCCCCCGCCGATGCGAAGTGCCGCGGGGGCTTCGCGGCGGATCGGACGGATGGGGCGTGGCCGGCCCGGGCATGCCTTGGCCGCGCTGTCGCATCGGACCCTGTGGAGGTTCCGTCAGCGCGCCTCGTCCAGCGGGATGTCGTGATTGATCAGCCAAGTGCGGACGGCGGAGCGGGTCTGCCGCGCGGCATCGTTCAGCAGATGATCGGGCGTCGTGAAGAAATACGGCTGGAATGTCTTCTGCTGTGCATTGCGCAGCGTCGGGTCGAGGCCGGCCTGAAGCAGCCTCAGCACCCACGGGTTGGCCGCACCGACCTGCGCTGCCAGATGGAGCAGGGAATTGCCGGTGTCATCGACCCGGTTCGGGTCCGCGCCGGCCTGAAGCAGCGACGCAATCTGTGCCTGCCGGCGATTCTGGACTGCACGGAACAGGGGCGTCCAGTGACGGGGCACGCTCACGGGATCGACCGGCGCGCCGTGCCGCAGCAGGATCTCCAGATAGTGCGGATCCTCGACCATCGCCGCCATGTGCATGACGGTCTCTTGGTCGAGGCCCGGTTCGGACGGGTCGGCGCCGGCCTCGAGAAGCGCGGACAATGCGCGCGGCTGCCCGTTCCAGATCGCCCATTCGAGGAGGGTCATGTTCTGGTCGCCGCGGTCGGACAGGTTCACGCCCGGGGCCAGCGCGGCGATGCCGGCGAGATCGCCGCGGGCGACGGCGGCGGCGATGGGTGCGAGGTGCAGCCCTCGGAATGGGTCCCTGTGATGCCCCATCGGTATGGACATGACCGATCGCTCCCCGGCGCCCCGTGATTCGGCGCTGTGTGATGCGATCCATGTGATCGGAAAGGACAGGGCCGCTGCAAGGCCCGCTGCCGGGGACAAGCGCAGGCGCTTGGCAGCCTCGCTTCTCCCGCTCGCATCGTCCGGGACAGTGCCGCGGGCTGCCGTCACAGGCTGCCCGCGGCGATGCTCAGGTAAGATGAAACGGGCGATCTAGTGCTTCAGATCGTCCGGAACCTTGCCGCCGTTCTCGGCGAGCTTCTGCATGACCTGCTTGTGCAGCCAGATGTTCATGCTGGCCGAATCGTCCTTGTCGCCGGTGTAGTGCAGCTCGTCGGCAAGCTGCTTGCGCGAGGCGAGACCGGAATCGAGGCCCAGCAGCTTCATCAGGTCGACGATCGAGTGGCGCCAGTCGAGCTTCTGCGGGTTCTTCTCGGCGAGGCCGGTGAGGACCGCCGCGACGTCCACGGGTTCGCCGCCGGCGGTGCCGGGGGCCGACGGGGTGGACGGGGCGCTCGTGCCGGTCGTACCGCCGGAGGGGGCGGGGGCCGCGTCCGCGCTACCCCCGCCGAACGGATGGAGGATTTTGCTGACGATGCTGCCGAGAAGGCTCATGGATCCGCTCCGATGATCGAGGCCCGATCTCCGCACCGGGCGGCCATTCAACTGGCTGTGAGGCCGGGCGTTCCGAGACTCGGCGGGGGCCGGGCGATCAGATCGGCTTAAAGAGGGCGCCGACGAGCGCGGCCCGCTCCTGCGCGAGCGTGCCGTGCGGGCCCGGCTGGCCGGCGCGGCCGTACCAGTAGCGCGCATTGCCGTCATCGCCCTCGATCCTGTGGAGATGGGCGTGCACCCAGGCGGCATCGGGCCCGGCGGCGTCCTGAACGAGGCGGTGGGCCCGGTCCCAGGCGGCGGAGGCGGGTCCGGACGGATCGTGGGCGAGCCACCAGAGCGCGGCGAGCGGTGCGGGCCAGCCGGGCGGCGGCTCGGGCGCCGAGAGTGTCGCGGTGAAGGCGGCGGGCAGGCTCTCGGTCACGGCTCTCTCCCTCCCGCGCCGGTTCAGCGGCCGGCGGCGCGCTCCGGCTGCCAGCGGCCGCGGCGCTGGCGGGCGGACCACGCGTAGCGGGCATCGCCGTCGAGGCAGTCGAGATGGTCGGCGAGGCGGTTGCGTTCAAGCCAGGACAAGGCCGCCTCCAGCTCGGGCAGGGTCATGGTCGCACGCCCCTTGCCGAGGACGCGCTTGAGCACGGCGTTGTACCGGTGGGCGAGGTTGCCGCCGCGGGGCACCCGCAGGGACGTCTCGTCCTCGACCGCCTGGGCCGCCACCGCGGCGGCGAGCCGCTGGCGCAGGGTCCGCTCGGTGATCGACGGCGGTTCGGGCGCGGGTGTCGTGGGGACAGGCTCGGGCAGGCGGGGGCGCAGCAGGGCGTAGCGCAGCCCGATCGCGTTGCTCTCCAGGGGCGTGATCCCGGCCGGCTCGTCGTCGCGCCAGCGGGTCCGCTCGGGCACGATGGCGCTCGCCGGCCGCTCGCGGGGCGGCCGCACGCTGCTGCCCTGCTCGGTCTCCAGTTCCAGGCGGAACCGGGCGAAGAGCGGGTCGTCGGGGTGGAAGATCAGGGCCTGCTGCCCGTCGTAGGGGCCCGCATGCGGATCGACCCGGGTGGCCCGGGCGAGCATTTGCTCCAGCCAGGGCCGCGAGCGGATATGGGTCAGCGCTGCGACCACCGCGACCTCGGGGGCGTCGAGGCCCTCATACGCCATGGCCACCGTCACCAGCACGGCCGGTTCCGGCGTGAGCCGGAACGCGGCGAGCGCCGCGTGGGCGTCGCCCTGGCCGGAGGTCGCGAGCCGGACGTCGCGCTCGCCCTGCCCGGCCGGCATCCAGTCCCGCAGGGTGGCGAGGTAGGCCCGCGCGCTCGCCTGATCGGGCGCCACCACGAGGAGCTTGCCGAGCCCCCGGGCCGGCTCGCCGGGCGGGAGATCCCGCTCGGCCCGGCGCCGGGCACGCAGGCGCTTCGTGGCGAAGAAGGCCTCGCTCAGCAGGTCGCGGGCGAAGCCGGTCCGCAGGGCGGTGAACAGGGCCGGCCGGGTGGTGATCCGGACCGAGCCCGCACCCAGCCGGTGCGGGCCGACCCGCGGACTGTCGCCGGCGATCCGGCCGCCCTCCAGCCAGCTGGCCTCGCCGTCGATGGCGCCGAAGGTCACCGGCAGCACCGCCCGCTCGGCCAGCGCCTGGGCCCGCGAATAGCCGATCACCGCGAGGCCGGGCGCGTCGAGGTCGAGATCCGGCCCGCGGCCGGGCGCGGCGGGCTGATAGGGCAGGCCGAGGATGCGTCGCCCGTCCGCGCGCTCCAGCGTCCCGGACAGGTAGAGGCGAACGGTCGCTGCCTCCATGACGGGCAGCATCGCGCGGGACCACGCCCCCGCTTCCGCGTCCTCGGCGGCGTTCTCGTCGGCGCCGGGCCGTCCGGGCACCGGCAGGTGATGGACCTCATCGACGACCAGCAGGGTCCGGTGCGCCCGGGCTTCCGCGAGGTGGAGCGCCGGGGCGGCGGCGACCGCCTGATAGGTGGTGACGTAGCCGGCCAGACCCCGCGCCGGGTCGCGCTCGTTGTCCGCCGCCCGCACGCTGAGAGCGTGCCCGAACGCGGCGCGCCAGAGTGGGTCGGCGAAAGCCTCCTCCGCCTGCAATCGCAGGGAATCCCGCGGCACCACCCAGACCACGCGTTCGACGAGCCCGGCGGCGATCAGCCCGTGCGCGGCGATCACCGGCAGCAGCGACTTGCCGCCGCCCGGCGTCACCGCGGCCAGGATCTTCCGGACATGGGCCGCCTCGCCGCGCGCCATGGCCGCGACCAGGGCCATCAGCGTGCGCTGGTGGGACCGCAGAGACGGGGCGGGGCGGGTCAAGGACTGGCGAAGCAGGATGACATCCGCGCACCGTGGCCGATCCGGATTCCTTTGTGAATCCCTGGAGTCGCGGAACGTTCGCGTTTTCGTCCCCGTCCCGGAGGGGCGGACAGGGAGGCGCTCGCGCGGTGCGATCGATCGAAACCGCACCGCTCTCCACGGTTGCCGCACGCGCCAACGCGGATCAGCTCACCATAAGCGTTGACACCCGGCCGCCCCCTCACCATAAGGGCGCCGCGGGTGAGAAACCTGCCTTGGGGGAATGTCCCGAGCGGCAAAGGGGGCGGACTGTAAATCCGCTGCGTAAGCTTCGTAGGTTCGAGTCCTACTTCCCCCACCAAGTTCTTCCCGATCCCGTCAGCCCTGTTTCGCCAATGCGGCCTCGATGCGCGCGGCTGCGGCGGCGGAGAATCCCTTCCCTTCGAGCCCCTGTCCCGCGGCCGCCTGGCCGGTGAGCGTGCGGCGCTTGCCCTTCGGCAGATGCGCCTGCCGAAGGGCGTGGGCGTCCCGATGGCTGGCATGGGTGATCGCGATGGCCAGCGCGTCGGCGGCGTCCGCCACGCGGAACTCGGCCTTCGGCAGGAGGAAGCGCACCATCGCCTGGATCTGTACCTTCTCGGCGTGACCGGAGCCCGCCACGGTCTTCTTGATCAGGTTCGCGGCGTATTCGAACACGGGCAGGCCGGCGAGGGCCGGCACCACCAGCGCCATCGCCCGGGCGTGACCCAGCTTGAGCGTCGCCTGCGCGTCCTTGTTGACGAAGGTCTCCTCCACGGCGACCTCGTCGGGCCGCACGGTCTCGACGATGCGGCTGATCCCCTCGAACAGCTCGCGCAGGCGCAGGGCCAGCGGCAGGTCGCCGTCCGAGGTCACGACGCCGCAATCGCCGTAGGTGAGCTTCGTGCCCTGCGCGGTGATCAGGCCCCAGCCGGTGCGGCGCAGGCCGGGATCGATGCCGAGGATGCGGATGGGGGTTGTCATGGGGCTCCACGGCTCGGTGAACGGCCCGAGGCTGCCGTACGTATCGTGAACACCCGGTTTCACCAAGGCAGGGTCTTAAGCTCCCAGCAAGGATGATCCGGTCGAGTGGCACCATGAGCGCGCACGAAACCGAAGGCGATCGGCTGCTGTTTCCGGGCGATGCCCGCCTCCGCGCGGCCGTCCAGGCCTGGATCGAGGGGCTGGCCCGCGAGCGGCGAATGTCGCCCAACACCGTCGAGGCTTACGGGCGTGACCTCCGTCAGTTTCTCCACCACCTCGCGTCGCGGCAGAGCACGCCGACCATCCCGATGCTCGTCGGCTTGAAGGTGCGGGACATCCGCGCCTTCATGGCGGCGCGCCGGGCCGAGGAGGTCTCCGGGCGCTCGCTGATGCGCATGCTCGCGGGCCTGCGCTCCTTCGCACGCTTCCTCGAACGCGAGGGCTTCGGCACCGTCTCGGCCCTGGGCGGCGTGCGCTCGCCCAAGGTTCCGCGGCGGCTTCCGCGACCCCTGCCCGTCAGCGCCGCCGTGGCGTTGACCGACACGGCGATTCGCGCCGGCGAGGAACGCGCGCCCTGGGTTCTCGCCCGGGATGCCGCCGTGCTGGCGCTGCTCTACGGCGCAGGCCTGCGCATCTCCGAGGCCCTCGGACTGACTCGCCGCGACGCGCCCCTGCCCGGGGTCGACCAGGTCACCGTGCTCGGCAAGGGCGGCAAGCAGCGCATGGTGCCGATCCTGCCCGTGGTGGCGCAGGCCGTGGCCGACTACCTCGCCGCCTGCCCGCTGCCGCTGCCGCCGGAGGGGCCGCTCTTCGTCGGCGCGCGCGGGGGGGCCCTGTCGCCGCGGATCATCCAGTATACGGTGGCCCGCGCGCGGGGAGCCCTCGGCCTGCCCGACAGCGCCACGCCGCACGCCCTGCGGCACTCCTTCGCCACCCATCTGCTGGCCCGCCAGGGTGAATTGCGCGCGATCCAGGAACTCCTCGGCCACGCCTCCCTGTCCACCACTCAGCTCTACACCCAGGTCGATGCCGCCCGTCTCATGAGCGCCTACGCGGCGGCCCATCCCCGGGCGGGTCGCTGATCAAGAGTGCTGGAAGTTTCGACTTCGGGGCTGTTCAACATCATCTATAGACGCGTCATCCGATCGGCTCATTGCACAACCGCACTTTTTAAGAGCTTCGTCACGATCTTCAGCCACTATGAGCATGAACATTCGGATCGGCTTGGGCGGGCGTCATGGAGCTTGAGGACGGAGGGGCGCCGGCACGTGTCGTGATCGCGGATTGCGATCCGGGCCGGCGCCTCTCCCTGCGAGAGATCGTCCTGCGCTTCGATCCACGCGCCGTGATCGACGAGGCGACCTCCGGTCAGGCGCTCTGCGACATCCTGCTGCGTCACCGCCCGACTCTGGCCTTCGTCGGGCTTCAGCTTGACGACCTGAGCGGGCCCGAAGCCGTCGCCGTGGCGCGTCGCGCGGGTGCGGAGCCGCCCTGTCTGGTTCTGGTCGCCACCCGCGTCCTGCCGCACTGGCAGGAGATCGCCACCAGCCTCGGGGCCTACGAGGTCCTGAAGACCCCCCTCGATCCAGGCCATATCGAGCAGCTGCTCCACGCCGATGCCCGGCGCCGCGCCCCGACCCGGGCTCTGCTCGCCTGCTCGACCCCGGCGGGGCGCTCGGCCATCAGCCGCGTCGTGGCGCGCAGCGGCTTCGCCATCGACCTCGACGAGACGGATGACGGACGCCACGCCCTCAGGCAGCTGAAGTTTGCCGCCTACGACTTCGCCTTCATCGACGTGAAGCTCGGTGGCATCGACGGGCTCGAACTGGCCTGCCAGATCCAGCCCCTCAGCCTTCCGACCCGGATCACACTGTTGACGACGTCCGAGCTGGAGCCCGTCGCCCAGGCCGGCCGCTACTTCGGCGTCGATGCGGTCCTGCGAATGCCGTTCTACGCCCGCGACATCGACCTCGCCTTGCACAACGCCCTGGGCCTGCGCAGGCCCTACCTGCTCAACGCCCTGACGGCGCCGCCCGCACCGAGCGCCCTCCTGCGGATCGCCGACCTGCCGAACTCCCGGCGCAAGATCGCCTGATCCCGCCGCCGGCAGGCGGCCGCGATCTCCCAGTCTCATCCTGAGGTGCCCGCGAAGCGGTCCTCGAAGGGGGCTTTGGGGAGCGGGACGGTCTCCGGCGCCCTGCCTCATGGTCTGCGCTGCGCTCCGGCGACTCAGGACAAGGGGCAGTTCGGAGAGCCGCCCCTTGTGCCAGCGCCCCTGCGGATGGACGCTCGTGCGTCCGCCCGCCACTCAGACGTGGATCGCGCGCTTGCTCACCGCCAGGGCGGCTTCCTTGACGGCCTCGGTCAGCGTCGGATGCGCGTGGCAGGTCCGGGCGATGTCCTCCGAGGAGGCACCGAACTCCATCGCCACCGCCGCCTCGGCGATCAGGTTGCCGGCATCCGCGCCGACGATGTGCACGCCCAGCACCCGGTCGGTCTGGGCGTCGGCCAGCACCTTCACGAAGCCGTCCGTGGTGCCGTTCGCCTTGGCCCGGCCGTTGGCCGTGAAGGGGAACTTGCCGGCATTGTAGGCGACGCCGTCCTTCTTCAACTCCTCCTCGGTCTTGCCCACCGAGGCGACCTCCGGGAACGTGTAGACCACGTTCGGGATCACGCCGTAATTCACGTGGCCGGACTGGCCGGCCAGCATCTCGGCCACCGCGACGCCCTCGTCCTCGGCCTTGTGGGCCAGCATCGGGCCGGCAATCACGTCACCGATGGCGTAGATGCCGGTGACGTTGGTGGCGTAGTGCGAGTCCGTGAGGATCCGGCCCTTGTCGTCCCGCTGGACGCCCACCGTGTCGAGGCCCAGGCCCTCCGTGTAGGGGACCCGGCCGATGCAGACGAGGACCGCGTCCGCCTGGAGCGTTTCCGCCGCGCCGCCCGCGGCCGGCTCCACGGTGACGGTCGCGCCGCCCTTCTTGCCGACCTCGACGCCGGTCACCTTGGTGGACAACTTGAAGGCGATGCCCTGCTTGGTCAGGATCCGCTGGAACTGCTTGCCGACCTCTCCGTCCATGCCGGGCAGCACCCGGTCGAGATACTCGACCACGGTGACCTCGGAGCCGAGCCGGCGCCAGACGGAGCCCAGCTCCAGCCCGATCACGCCGGCGCCGATGACCAGGAGCTTCTTCGGCACCCGGTCGAGCTCCAGGGCGCCGGTCGAGGAGACCACCACCTTCTCGTCGATGGTGACGCCGGGCAGCCGCGCCACGTCCGAGCCGGTGGCGATGACGATGCTCTTGGTCTCGAGCATCTGGTTGCCGCCATCCTCGGACACGACCTCGACCCGGCCGGCACCCGCGATCCGACCGGTGCCGTGGAAGGTCTCGACCTTGTTCTTCTTGAGCAGGAACTCGACGCCCTTTGTGTTGCCCGCCACGCCCTCGGCCTTGAAGGCCATCATCTTCTTCAGGTCGAGCTTCGGCGTGCCGACATCGATGCCGAGATCGGCGAAATGCGTGTTGGCCTCCTCGAACGCCTCGGAGGCGTGCAGCAGGGCCTTGGACGGGATGCAGCCGACATTGAGGCAGGTGCCGCCATGGGTCGCGCGCTTCTCGACCACGGCGGTCCGCAGGCCGAGCTGCGCCGCGCGGATGGCGCACACGTAGCCGCCAGGACCGGTGCCGATGACGACGAGATCGTAGGACATGAGGCTTCGCTTCCGCTCGGTCGTGCCGCGTGTGAGACGGGCAGGGAATGTCAGGTCGGGCTGAGGCTCAGCGGCCGCCGCCGACGTCGAGGATGGCGCCCGTGGTGTAGGAGGCCTCCTCCGAGAGCAGCCACACGATCGGTGCGGCCACCTCCTCGGCGGTGCCGGCCCGCTTCATCGGGACGCCCGGGCCGAGGCGCTCCACCCGGTCCGGCTCGCCGCCGCTGGCATGGATCTCGGTGGCGATGATGCCGGGCGCCACCGCGTTGACCCGGATGCCTTCGGCGGCCACCTCCCGGGCGAGCCCGATCGTCAGCGCGTCGATGGCCCCCTTCGAGGCGGCGTAATCCACGAACTGACCGGGGCCGCCCAGCCGCGCCGCCACCGAGGACAGGTTGACGATGGCGCCCCCTGCCCCGCCGCGCTTGGTCGACATCCGCCGGACCGCCTCGCGGGCGCACAGGAAGCTGCCGACCACGTTGGTTGTCATCATCCGCTGGAGCCGGCCCTCGGTCATGTCGGCGACGTCGGACTTCACGTCGACGACGCCGGCATTGTTGACCAAAGCCGCGAGGCGCCCGAGCCCGTCGGCCGCCCTGAACAGCGCGATGACGTCGGCCTCGCTGCCGACATCGCCCTTCACGGCGCGCGCCTTGCCGCCCTTGGCGGTGATCGCGTCCACCACGGTCTTGGCTGCGGCGGCGTCCGACACGTAGCTCAGGCAGACCGCGTAGCCGCGCTCCGCGAGAAGCAGCGACACGGCCCGGCCGATGCCGCGGCTGCCGCCGGTGACGATCGCAACCCTGTTCTCAGCGCCCGACATGACGACCTCAGAGGTCCAGCACGAGCCGCGCCGGATCCTCCAGCGCCTCCTTCACCCGCACCAGGAAGGTCACGGCCTCCTTACCGTCGACGATGCGATGATCGTACGACAGCGCGAGGTACATCATCGGCCGGGCCTCGATCTTGCCGGCCCGGACCACCGGGCGCTCCTCGATGCGGTGCATGCCGAGGATGCCCGATTGCGGCGCGTTGAGGATCGGCGTCGACATCAGCGAGCCGTAGATGCCGCCGTTGGTGATCGTGAAGGTGCCGCCCTGCATCTCCTCGATGGAGAGCTTGCCGTCGCGGGCCTTCTTGCCGAAGCCCGCGATCTTCTTCTCGATGCCGGCGATCGACAGGTCGTCGGCGTCGCGCACCACCGGCACGACGAGCCCCTTATCGGTCCCGACCGCGATGCCGATGTGGTAGTAGTTCTTGTAGACGAGGTCCTGCCCGTCGATCTCGGCGTTGACCGCCGGCACGTCCTTGAGGGCGCCGATCACCGCCTTGGTGAAGAAGCCCATGAAGCCGAGCTTCGTGCCGTGCTTCTTCTCGAAGATATCCTTGTACTGGCTGCGCATCGCCATCACGGCCGACATGTCGACGTCGTTGAACGTCGTCAGCATCGCCGCCGTGTCCTGCGCGTCCTTGAGGCGGCGCGCGATGGTCTGGCGCAGCTTCGTCATCCGCACGCGTTCCTCGCGCGCGGCGTCGTCCGGCGCCGAGGGCGCGCGCGGCAGGGTCGGTCGGGCCTCCTTGGCGGGCGCGGCCGACGGACCCTTGGCGATGGCGCCGAGCATGTCGCCCTTGGTGACGCGGCCGTCCTTGCCGGAGCCACTGACCGCCGACGGGTCGACGCCGGATTCCCGGGCGAGCTTCGCCACCGCCGGGCCGTTGTCGCCCACCGGGCGCTGCTGGGCTGCCGCCGGAGCGGCGGCGTCGCCGTGGTTGCCGTAGCCGGCAGAGGATTCCTGGGCGGGCGCTTCGGCCTTCGCGGGGGCGGCGGCCTTCGGGGTCTCGCTCCGGCTCTCGGCTTTGATCTCGGCGGCCTCCTTCGGGGCCTCCTTGGGGGCGGCCTTCTTGCCGCTGCCGGCCGCGCCGGCCTCGACGATCGAGCCGAGCAGGGCGCCGGGCTCCACGGTCTCCCCATCCTTGACCAGGATCTCGCCGAGCTCGCCGGCCGCCGGGGCGTTGACCTCCAGGGTGACCTTGTCGGTCTCGAGCTCGACGATCGGCTCGTCGGCCGCGACCGTGTCGCCGGGCTTCTTGAACCAGCGGCCGATCGTGGCCTCGCTCACGGATTCGCCGAGGGTCGGGACGAGGATGTCGGTTGCCATGCTCTCTTCTGCCCCGCGGGGGGCCTCCTCTGGATGTCGGGCCGCGACGTCAGCGCCGCAGGATCAGGGATGGAACGGGCGAGACGGTGTACCGGAAGCCTGCCTGCGCCATCAGGACGGGATCTGCTTCGCCGAGCGCCTCGGCCTGGGCCGCGTCGTCGGCCTCGACCAGGGCCAGGCCCCAGGTGCCGCCGGACTCGAAGACGGGCCCGACCGCGATGGCGGCCCCTGCGGCCGCCTGCTCCATCCAGTAGCCGGAATGAGCCGAGAACAGCGCCTTCTCGGCCTCCGTCGCGTCGAACGGGAAGCTCGGGCGGGGCGGTTCCAGACGGAGCAGGAAATAGGCCATGGCCGGATGATCAGACCGCCAGGGCCTCGTTGAGGAAGGCCTGGAGCTGCGCTTGGTGCTTCGACATCTGGCCGACCGCCGTGGAGGCGGAGGCCGGACGGCCGACGTACCGAGCGCGCTTCACCGCGGAGCCGGCCTGGCCGAGCACCCACTCGAGGTAGGGCTCGACGAAGGACCAGGCGCCCATGTTCTTGGGCTCCTCCTGGCACCAGATCACGTCGGCGTTGCGGAAGCGGGCCATCTCGTTGGCCAGGGCCTTGAGCGGGAACGGGTAGAGCTGCTCGACGCGCATCAGGTAGATGTCGTTGAGCCCGCGCTTCTCCCGCTCCTCCAGCAGGTCGTAATAGACCTTGCCGGAACACAGCACGACGCGGCGGATCTTGTCGTCGCGCACGAGCTTGTTCGGCGCGCCCTCCTCCTCGGCGTCGTCCCAGAGGACGCGGTGGAAGGTCGAGCCCTCGGCCAGCGCGTCGAGGCTGGAGACGGCGCGCTTGTGGCGCAGCAGCGACTTCGGCGTCATCAGCACCAGCGGCTTGCGGAAGTCGCGCTTCAGCTGCCGGCGCAGGATGTGGAAGTAGTTCGCCGGCGTCGTGACGTTGGCGACCTGCATGTTGTCCTCGGCGCAGGCCTGGAGGTAGCGCTCCAGCCGGGCGGAGGAGTGCTCCGGCCCCTGCCCCTCGTAGCCGTGCGGCAGCAGCAGCACGAGGCCGGACATGCGCAGCCACTTGCGCTCGCCGGACGCGATGAACTGGTCGATCACCACCTGGGCGCCGTTGGCGAAATCGCCGAACTGCGCCTCCCAGAGGACCAGGGCGTTCGGCTCGGCCAGGGAGTAGCCGTACTCGAAGCCGAGCACCGCCTCCTCGGAGAGCATCGAGTTGATGATCTCGATGGAGGCCTGGCCCTCACGGATGGCGTTGAGCGGCGTGTAGCGCTGCTCGTTCTCCTGATCGATCACCACCGCGTGGCGCTGCGAGAAGGTGCCGCGCTCGACATCCTGGCCGGAGAGACGGACCCGGTTGCCGTCGAGCAGGGTCGCCCCGAAGGCCAGGGCCTCGGCGGTCGCCCAGTCGATGCCGACACCCGTCTCCACCGCCTTGGCGCGGTTGTCCATGAACCGCTGGATCGTGCGGTGCAGGTGGAAGCCGGGCGGCGCCTGGGTGATCTTGCGCCCGATCTCCTGCAGGGTCTCGGCCGGCACGGCGGTGCGACCCCGGCGCGGATCGTCCACGTCCTCGTGGACCGCCTTCACGCCGGACCAGCGGCCGTCGAGCCAGTCGGCCTTGTTGGCCTTGTAGGTGTTGGCGACGTCGAGCTCGGTGTCGAGCATCCCGCGGAACTCGGCCTTTCGGGCGTCGAGCGCCTCCTGGGTCACGGAGCTGTTCTCGACGAGCTTGCGGCCGTAATTCTCCAGCACCGAGGGATGCTTGCGGATCCGCTGGTACATCTTCGGCTGGGTGAAGGCCGGCTCATCGCCCTCGTTGTGGCCGAAGCGGCGGTAGCAGAGCATGTCGATCACGACCGGCTTGCCGAACTTCTGCCGGTACTCGACCGCCACCTTGGCCGCGAAGGTGACGGCTTCCGGATCGTCGCCGTTGCAGTGGAAGATCGGCGCCTCGACCATCTTGGCGACGTCGGACGGGTAGGGCGAGGAGCGCGAGAAGCGCGGATCGGTGGTGAAGCCGATCTGGTTGTTGATGATGAAGTGGATCGAGCCGCCGGTGCGGTGGCCCTTCAGGCCCGACAGGCCGAAGCACTCGGCCACCACGCCCTGGCCCGCGAAGGCGGCGTCGCCGTGAATCAGCAGCGGCAGCACCGTGCGACGCTCGATGTTGGGTTTGGCCCACTGGTCCTGCTTGGCGCGGACCTTCCCGAGCACCACCGGATCGACGATCTCGAGATGCGAGGGGTTGGCGGTGAGCGACAGGTGGACGTTGTTGCCGTCGAAGGCGCGGTCCGAGGACGCGCCCAGATGGTACTTCACGTCGCCCGAGCCCTCGACCTCGGCCGGGGAAGCCGAGCCGCCCTTGAACTCGTGGAACACCGCCCGGAAGGGCTTCGCCATCACGTTGGTGAGCACGTTGAGCCGGCCGCGATGGGCCATGCCCAGCACGATCTCGCGGACGCCGAGCGCGCCGCCGCGCTTGATGATCTGCTCCAGCGCCGGGATCATCGACTCGCCGCCATCGAGGCCGAAGCGCTTCGTGCCGGTGTACTTCAGGTCCAGGAACTTCTCGAAGCCCTCGGCCTCGATCAGCTTGTTGAGGATCGCGCGGCGGCCCTCGGGCGTGAAGGAGATCTCCTTGTCCTTGCCCTCGATGCGCTCCTGGATCCACGCCTTCTCGGCGGGGTCGGAGATGTGCATGAACTCGACGCCGAGCGTCTGGCAGTAGGTCCGCTCCAGGATGTCGACGATCTCGCGGATCGTGCCGAACTGGAGGCCGAGCACGTTGTCGAGGAAGATCGGGCGGTCCCAGTCGGATTCCTCGGTGAAGCCGTAATGCTGCGGGTGCAGCTCCTCGTGGTCACCGCGGGGGGCGAGCCCGAGCGGGTCGAGCTTGGCGTGCAGGTGGCCGCGCATGCGGTAGGAGCGGATCAGCATGATCGCCCGCACCGAATCCTTCGTCGCCTGCTCCACAGACACGCCGGTGGTTGCGGTGACGCTATCCTGCGGCTTGCCGGGCTTCGCGTCCTTGGCGTCCTTGCCGTCCCGGGCGACGATGCGGTCGCCGACCGCCTTCTCCAGGGCACCCCAATTGCCGTCGAGCGCCGAGACCAGCTCGCCGTTTAGCGGCACCGGCCAGTTGGGCTTCTCCCAGGAGGCGCCGGCGGCGTTCTTCTCGACCAGGGTCTCGTCTTCGCCGAGCCCCTTGAAGAAGGTCTGCCACTCCGGATCCACCGAGGACGGGTTGCGGGCGTAGGCCGCCTGCAATTCCTCGATGTAGGCGGCGTTGGCGCCGTAGAGGAACGAGGTTTCGAGGAGCGCTTCGTTCACGTCCTGGCGTGCCATGGTGCGTCCATCCTGTCGCGCGGGCAGGCTCCCCTGCCCTTCGGGCTCCCCGTCAGCGCGGCGGATCGCCCTCAAACCGAAACGGGGCGGGTGACCGCCCCGCTGAAATCGTCTGCACGCCCGATATGGGCGTTGCGGCCCTGCGATGGCCGCAACGCAGGCGCGCTTGCCCTCAGCCCTTCAGGACCTCGACGAGCGTCGAGCCCAGCCGGGCCGGCGACGGCGACACGCGGATGCCCGCGGCCTCCATGGCGGCGATCTTGTCCTCGGCGCCGCCCTTGCCGCCCGAGATGATCGCGCCGGCATGGCCCATGCGGCGGCCGGGAGGCGCCGTGCGGCCGGCGATGAAGCCGACCATCGGCTTCTTGCGCCCGCGTTTGGCCTCGTCCTTCAGGAACTGCGCAGCCTCCTCCTCGGCCGAGCCGCCGATCTCGCCGATCATCACGATCGACTCGGTCTTCGGATCGGCGAGGAACAGCTCCAGCACGTCGATGAACTCGGTGCCCTTCACCGGATCACCGCCGATGCCCACCGCGGTGGTCTGGCCGAGGCCGGCATTGGAGGTCTGGAACACCGCCTCGTAGGTCAGCGTGCCGGAGCGCGAGACGATACCGACCGAGCCTTGCCGGAAGATGTTGGCCGGCATGATGCCGATCTTCGATTCGCCCGCCGTGACGATGCCCGGGCAGTTCGGCCCGACCAGACGCGACTTCGAGCCGGTGAGCGCCCGCTTCACCTTGACCATGTCGAGCACCGGAATGCCCTCGGTGATGCAGACGATCAGCGGGATCTCGGCGGCGATCGCCTCGCAGATCGCGTCGGCTGCGCCGGGTGGGGGCACGTAGACCACCGAGGCATCGGCGCCCGTGGCCTCGCGGGCCTCGGCCACCGTGTCGAACACCGGCAGGCCGAGATGCGTCGAGCCGCCCTTACCGGGGCTCGTGCCGCCGACCATCTTGGTGCCGTAGGCGATGGCCTGCTCGGAGTGGAAGGTCCCGTTCTTGCCGGTGAAACCCTGGCAGATGACCTTGGTGTTGGCGTCGATCATCACCGACATGATCAGGCTCCCTTCACGGCGGCGACGATCTTCTGGGCGGCGTCGTCGAGGTCGTCCGCCGGGATCACGTTGAGACCGGAATTCCGGATGATCGCCTTCCCCTCCTCGACGTTCGTGCCCTCGAGGCGCACAACCAGCGGCACCTGCAGGCCCACCGCTTTCACGGCCGCGATGACGCCGTTGGCGATCACGTCGCACTTCATGATCCCGCCGAAGATGTTGACGAGGATCCCCTTCACGTTCGGATCGGCGGTGATGATCTTGAACGCCGCCGTGACCTTCTCCTCCGAGGCGCCGCCGCCGACATCGAGGAAGTTCGCCGGCTCCTCGCCGTAGAGCTTGATGATGTCGAGGGTCGCCATGGCGAGGCCGGCGCCGTTGACCATGCAGCCGATCGTGCCGTCGAGCGCGATGTAGGCGAGGTCGTACTTGGACGCCTCGATCTCCTTGGCGTCCTCCTCGGTCTCGTCGCGGAGCGCCACGATGTCCGGGTGCCGGTAGAGGGCGTTCGAATCGAAGGCCATCTTGGCGTCGAGGCACTTGAGATGCCCGTCCGCGGTGAGCACCAGCGGGTTGATCTCGAGGAGGCTCATGTCCTTGGCGACGAAGGCCGCGTAGAGCTTCTCGGTGAGCGCGCCGGCTTCCTTGGCCTGGGCGCCGGACAGCCCGAGCGCCTTGGCGACGGCGCGGCCGTGATGGGGCATGACGCCCGTGGCCGGATCGACCGCGATCGTGTGGATCTTCTCGGGCGTGTCGTGGGCCACCGCCTCGATGTCCATCCCGCCCTCGGTGGAGACCACGAAGGCGACGCCGCCCGTGGCGCGGTCCACCAGCATCGAGAGGTAGAATTCCTCGGCGATCTGCGCGCCTTCCTCGATGTAAAGGCGGTTGACCTGCTTGCCGGCCGGGCCGGTCTGGATCGTCACCAGCGTCTGGCCGAGCATCTCGCCCGCATACTGCTTCACCTCGTCGATCGACTTGGTGACGCGCACGCCGCCCTTAGCGCCCTCGGGTGCACCCTTGAAGGTGCCCTTGCCGCGGCCGCCCGCGTGGATCTGGCTCTTCACGACCCAGACCGGGCCGCCGAGCTCCTTGGCGGCGGCCTCAGCCTCCGACGGGTTGAAGATGGCCACGCCGCGGGAGACGGGCAGGCCGAACTCCTTCAGCACGGCCTTGGCCTGGTATTCGTGGATGTTCATCGGAGCCTCGTAGGGAGGAGCGAATAGGTGGCAACGAACAGCGCGGAGCGACTGGGATTCGAATCCCCGAACGCTTCGCGCGGCCCGGTATCCGCTTACCGGTCAGGCGAGGTTGCTGTCGACGCCCTTGCAGGCCTCGATCAGGCCCGCCACCGAGGCGACCGACTTGTCGAACATCGTCTTCTCGGCCGCGTCGAAGGTCACCTCGAGCACGCGCTCCACGCCGTTCGCGCCGATCACGATCGGCACGCCGATGAACATGCCGGAGACGCCGTACTGGCCGTCGAGATAGGCGGCGCAGGGCAGGACCCGCTTCTTGTCGCGCAGATAGCTCTCGGCCATGGCGATGGCGGAGGCGGCGGGCGCGTAGAAGGCCGAGCCGGTCTTAAGCAGGTTGACGATCTCGCCGCCGCCCTTGCGGGTGCGCTCGACCATGGCGTCGAGCTTCTCCTGGGTGGTCCAGCCGAGCTTGACGAGGTCGGTCAGCGGCACGCCCGCCACCGTCGAGTAGCGGGTCAGCGGCACCATGTCGTCGCCGTGGCCGCCGAGGACGAAGGCGGTGACGTCCTCGACCGAGACCTTGAACTCCTCGGCCAGGAAGTGGCGGAAGCGGGCCGAGTCGAGAACGCCGGCCATGCCGACGATCTTGTTGGTGGGCAGACCGGAGAACTTCTGGAGCGCCCAGACCATCGCGTCGAGCGGGTTGGTGATGCAGATCACGAAGGCGTCCGGCGCGTGGGTCTTGATGCCCTCGCCCACCGCCTGCATCACCTTGAGATTGATGCCGATCAGGTCGTCGCGGCTCATGCCGGGCTTGCGCGGCACGCCGGCGGTGACGATCACGACGTCGGCCCCCTTGATGGCGGCGTAGTCGCTCGCGCCCGCGTAGGTCGCGTCGAAGCCCTCCACCGGGGCGGCCTCGGCGATGTCGAGCGCCTTGCCCTGCGGCACGCCGTCGACGATGTCGAACAGCACCACGTCCCCGAGATCCTTGAGGCCAGCGAGAAGTGCCAGGGTGCCGCCGATCTGGCCGGCACCGATGAGCGCGATCTTGTTGCGAGCCATGTCGGATTCGTCTCCGCTGCGTTCGACTTCGGTGATGCGGTGCGCGAGGCCGGCTGTGCTCGGCCGCCAGGGTCCGAGACCGGATTCGTCACTCTGAAATCTGCGCGGCTGTGTGGCCGAAAAGCACCGTGGCTTCAACCCGATGCAGGGTGCGTGGCCGGCGCGTCCGAGACATCCGGCGGCCTCTCAACGAGCCGAGGGGTGTGCCGAAACGTCAACGTCGCGAAGGTTTTAGGTGCAGTGCACCCGGCTCCGCACGCGCTCCGAAGTCTCGATGACAGATTCTGAGACCTGTCATTTCGGTCGGGGGCGGCGCTCGGATCGGCCCGCAGCGCGGAAACGACAAGGGCCCGGACAGGGGAGTCCGGGCCCGGCGAGCGGCGTTCGCGAAAGCGGTGGATCAGAGGATGCCGGAGCGGAGCACCCGCTGGATCGCGTGGATGACGGCTCCGAAACGGGCCTCGATCAGGTCGCGGGGCACTTCGGCATCGTGCTGGATCGCCAGGGGATGCGTGAAGCGGTAGCTCGCGTCGAAGATGTAGGCGATCGCCCGCTCCCGATCGCGAGCCGAGAAGATCCCGGACGTGATCCCCTCTTCGACCACCCGCTCCACGAGACTGCGCAGGCGGACGCGATGCCGCCGGGCGATCGGCCGGGCCGACACGGTGGCGTCGAGATGGACCGCGAACAGGTTCGGTTCGTCGAACAGGGCGTCCCGCTGGACCGTCGCGAGGGCTGTCAGCAGGCGCTCGATCTTGTCGTCGGCGGGATCGGGCGCGTCGGCGATGCCGGCGAGCCGGGCTTCGACCTCGCGCAGCCAGCGTCCCGCCACCGCGTCGAGGAGCGCGTCCTTCGACGGGAAGTAGCGGTACACGTTGGCGTGCGTCATGCCGGCCTCGGCGGCAACGGCCACGACCGTCACGCGCTTGGGGCCGAGCCGCGACAGATGCTCGGTGGCGATGCCGAGCAGCCGGACGTCGGCCGCAACCGGCGCCCGCGGGCGCGCAGGACTGGCCGCGTCACCATTTTCGCGGAGTGCGTCGGCGACGGAAATCTTGGGCTTGGCGCTGAGCGCCTCCTCCTTGGACCCGTCGGACTCTGGCTTGAGGAAAGGCAGCGGCAGGCGGGAAGTGGACAGGTGGTAGGGCGAGACGGACCCCCATCATACCGGCTGAAGCGTCCCGGCGCTTCGCGTTGACGTTACGGCTTCCCCCCGGGAGCCCGGTTACCTGAGCGGATTAGGACCGCTTAAACATCCCTATGTGTCAGTTTGCCTTGAGAAGGCAACAAATTTTTCTCGTTATCACCTGCGTTAAAAGCGGTTCTTCCACGCTCGCAAGGCGACGAACACCGCCTCGGGATCGCTTTCCGGCGGTAGGTCGACGGACCGGGCCAGGGCCGGCTGTCCACTGCGCAGGAACGGGTTGGTTGCCCGTTCCGCGCCCATGGTCGAGGGGATCAGGAAGCGGCCTTCCGCCTTGGCGCGCTCGGCCTCGGCGAAGCGCGCCTTCAGGTCCGGATTGTCCGGATCGGCCGCCAGAGCGAAGCGTGCGTTGGAGAGTACGTAGTCGTGGCCGCTGAACACCTGCGTCGCGTCGGGCAGATCGTCGAAGCGCCGCAGGGAGCGGTACAGGGTCTCGGGCGGGCTCTCCATCACCCGCCCGCAGCCGAGGGTGAACAGGGTGTCCCCGGCGCAGACGAGGCCGGCCTGGGCGAACCAGTAGGTCACGTGGTCGGCGCAGTGGCCCGGCGTCTCCCAGACCTGGGCTTCCAGGCGGCCGATCGCGACGGTGTCGCCCTCTCGCACCGTCACGTCCACCTGCGGGACCGCGTCGCCGGCCTTGGCGGGGGCGACCACCCGGGCTCCGGTCGCCTGCTTCACCGCCGGGATGCCCTCGACATGGTCGCCGTGCCGGTGCGTGACGAGGACGTCGGTCAAGCGCCAGCCGGTCTCGTCGAGGGCCTTCAGGACCGGCCCGGCCTCCGGGGCGTCGATCGCCGCGCAGGCGCCGGTCGCCGGATCGCGGATGAGCACGCCGATATTGTCGCTGCGGCAGAGGAAGGTGCGAATCTCGGTCTCGGCGGCCATCGGACGGGGTCTCCCAGGAACGCGAAGGGGCGCGAAATCTGTTGCCGTGAACAGGTGATGGTCCCGCCGGGTTCCTCGGACGCTTGCCGCGCGGCGCGCGGCTCACCATTGAGTACAACGACCGTTCCGATCGCGATCTTCTGTTCCCATGCGTCTCGACGTCAACGGCTTGCGGGCCTTCTACGCCAGCCCTCTGGGCCGCACGACGCATCGTGTGGTCGGCCGCGCGCTCCACGATTTCCTCGGCTCGGTCTCGGGGCTGCGCGTCCTCGGGATCGGCTACGCGACGCCCTATCTCGGGCCGGTCCACTATATCGCCGAGCGCACGCTCGCCTTCATGCCGGCCACGCAGGGCGTGGTGAACTGGCCGAGCACCGGGCGTTCCTGCGCGGCTTTGGCCGATCCCACCATGATGCCGCTGCCCGAGGCCGCCATCGACCGGGTCATCCTGGTCCACGCCCTCGAATCGGTGGAGAGCCCGACAGAGCTGCTGCAGGAGGTCTGGCGGACCCTCACCCCGGGCGGTCGCATGATCCTGGTGGTGCCCAACCGCCGGGGCGTCTGGGCCCGCCGGGAGGCGACGCCCTTCGGTCACGGCCAGCCCTACAGCCGCTCGCAGCTCGGACGGCTGATGCGGGATACGCTGTTCTCGCCGGTGAGCTGGGCCGAGACCCTGTACATGCCGCCGGCACGCTCGCGCCTGATGCTGCGCACCGGACCGGCCTGGGAGTGGCTCGGCACCAGCCTGTCCCTGCCCTTCGCGGGCCTGCACGTGGTCGACGCGACGAAGCAGCTGTACCGGCCCGTCGCCGTGCAGCAGGTGCGGCGCGCCCGCCGTCTCGCGCCGGCCCGTGTGCTGGTGCCGGCCCCCTCCCCGGGCTGATCCGGATGCGCGATCCCCATCCACGGCGGTCGATGGTCCAGGACAGCGTGCGATCCGGTTGGACCTGATGAGCCTCGACCTCACCACCCAGCAGTTCCTGCTCGCCCTGTCGGCCCTGTTCTCGATCGTGAACCCGATCGGGGGTGCGTTCATCTTCGCGCAGGTGACGAGCGCCTTCAGCCACGCCGAGCGCGTTCTGCTGTCGCGGCGGATCGGCGGTTACGCCGCCCTGGTGATGCTCGGCGCCCTCTGGGCGGGTACGCCGATCCTCAATTTCTTCGGCGTCACGCTGGGGGCGCTGCGCATCGCCGGCGGACTCGTGGTCATGTCGTCGGCCTGGACGCAGCTGAACCGGCCGGAGGCGCGGGAGGCGCGCAAGCAGGCCGAGGCCTCGGGCTCGGCGGGCCGCGGCGCGGTCTCGACAGAGCCACAGGGCGATCCGGCACCGGGCCCCCTCTCCGACATCGCCTTTTTCCCCCTGACGCTGCCGTTCACCACGGGACCGGGGACGATCGCGGTTGCCATCACCCTGGGGGCGAACCGGCCGACGGCTTATGCGGAGCGGTTCAGCTTCTACATCGGCGTCACGCTGGCAGCCCTCGCGGTCGCCGCCACGGTCGCCGTGCTCTACGCCTCCGCCGACCGGGTGGTGGCGTTCATAGGCCCGGCCCGCGCCCGGGTGATGGGCCGCCTCTTCGCCTTCCTGCTGCTGTGCGTCGGCACGCAGATTATGGTGAACGGCCTCCTGGACGTGTTCGCCCCCCTCGCTGCGGCCCGCTGACGTCCGCGCGCGCACCCGTCATTCGCGAAGTGCTGAGGGCCGCTCCGGATCGGATCGTTTCGACGGGCCTTTCCCGTCACATGCCGGATATGCGGAGGGGCTCGCTATCCGTCCGGACGAATCTGCCGAATTGACGATTATGACTGCCGTATATCGATAAGTGTAGGATAATAACTCATATAATCGACGATTATTGCGTTGTAATAAAGTATAAACCTTTTTTAATGATCGAACGTTAGACGGAGATTTGAGAGGAAAACTGATCAGACATGGCTTGCGTCGTTTCCTGTGTCACGCCAGATCTTCCCAGAACTCGGCTGCAGCGAAGCGAAAGCTTCTGGGTCCAACCGTCGAAGAAAGAGATCCAGGAACGGAGTGCCTACCGTGGCGACGGACGCCAATCCGAGACGCCTATCGCCGGGGGGACGCGAAGGGTCGGCGCACGCGACCGCGCTCGGCCCAGGCCAGCGTCACCGGTGGGTCTCTCCGCCCCGTCGGCACCGGCATGATCGGATCCTTCCCTCGCGAAGGCCCGAGAGCCCTTTGCGCGATCGCGCCGTCGGGAGCCCGCACCGCGTCCCCGGAGCGCCCGTGCGGGCTGGTCCCGTGACCCCCGAATGCCCGCAGGCCCGGTGCCGCGCGTGCCGAGGCCGTCCTGCATGAATCAGCAAGGAGACAGCGCATGACCGACACGTCCCAGAGTAAAATTCCGGCTTGGTACAGCCCGGACGAGATCCAGGACATCCAGCGCGATCTTCTGGGCTCTGCCGCGAAGGTTCTCGTCCTCTGCCTCGGCGGCAAGGGCGGCGTCGGCAAGACCACCATCGCCCTTCAGGTGGCCGATCTCTGTGCGGAGGCGGGTCCGGTGCTGGCGATCGACACCGATCCGGCCAACCGGCATTTCCACACCGCGCTCATGCAGGAGACCAATCCCGGCAGCGACAATTTCGTGGCGCGCAGGTCCGGAATCACCGGCTTCCGGCAGCGCCTGCGTGCCGAAGACAGCACGGGGCGCGTCGACCCGACCCTGTGCCAAGACCTGATCGAACGGGTCATCGAGACCCCCGAACGCTTCATCGTGGTCGACTTCCCGGCCGGCGATACCGAGACGACGCGCCGCTGTGCCGAGATCATCGTGGAGAGCTGCCGGGAGGCGAATATCCGCCTCGCCGTGGTCGTCGCGGCCGGCGCGGTCGATCCCACCGCCCTGGAGGTCCTCAGGGAACTCCGGCCCATGCTGATCGAGTGCGATCGGGCGATCCTGGCCAAGAACACCGCCCAGGCGACGAATTTCGATTATCTCGAATCGTCCGATCTCGTGCGCTCCCTGCGCAAGCAGTCGAACTTCCGCGTCATCGAGGTGGAGCGGATCGGCGAGCGGCTGATCGAGGCCCTGCGGGTCCAGCACATGACCTGGCAGGCCCTGGCGAACAGCGCGCCGATGCGCCTTCGGGTCGAGGGCCGCCGCCTGCGGCGCAACTTCCACACGGCGTGGCGGGATGCCCTTCGGCCGTGACCAACCTCGAGCGGTTCTACCGGTCGGTCCATGGCCGCGATCTGCAGCCCTGGGAGCGCCAGCTCGCCGTGCGGATCGCTGCCGCCCTCAACACCACGACGGACGACGACTTCGTCGTCCACCTGCTGCTCGTGTACATGTCCACCAACGCCATCACCAACATGTACAACGAGCTGGTGGCGGCGCGGAATCGTCTGGCCGAAGACAACCAGGATCTGATCCGGGCGCTGACGGCCGACCTGCGCCGCAACAGATTGATGAGCTACATGCTGCTCGGTGTGGCAGCCCTCGGCGTCCTCGTGAGCGCCGGGATCCTCGGCACCGTCCTCAGCCTGTCGCACGGGTCCGCGGCCAGCGCGACGCGGATCGCCGCCGCGCTGGAGGCCTGCGGGCAGCGCGGCGCCGCCGACACACCGCGCGGGTTCGGGATCGGCCGCTGATCCAGGCGCATCCGGATTCCACTGCGGCGCCCCGTGCTGCGCCGGCAGCCAGGAATGCGTAGGCCTATTCGAGCCGGACAGACACGCTGTCGCTGGCGCCGGTCGCATCCAGGACGGAGATCCGGGCGAAGCCTGCGCCCCCCGGCACCCATTCTGCCCGCCGTCGCGGCGTCTGAATGACCGGCTGACCATCGACCAACCAAGTGAGCGGCGGCACCCCGCCCAGGGCCTTCAAGGCGAGGCCCGGACCGCCATCCGCCGCGCCGTGGGCGTCCGCGCCGAGGCCGAGATCGATCCGTGCCCCGTCCGGCGGATACGCGATCCGCAGCGCCGGGCCCGCCGTCTCGGCCGCCTCGCGGCGCAGGTGCTGCAGCGGCGGCGGCAGGCGCCCCGTCCCCACGACCAGCGCATCCCGCGGCTGCGGGACCGGCTCGGGCTCGATCCCGAGGCGCGCGAAGGCGTCGAACAGGAGCGGCGCCGCGACCGTCCGGCCCACGAGCCCCGGCACCGCGGCGCCGTCCGGCCGACCGGCCCAGACGACGACCGTGACGTGACGGTCGAAGCCCGCCGCCCAGGCGTCGCGGTACCCGTAGGAGGTGCCGGTCTTGTAGGCGATGCGATTGGGCAGGGCGTTCTCCGGCGGCGGTGTCCCGCGCAGGATGTCGGCGACGTACCAGGCGGCCACGGGCTCCGCGACGCGGTGCCGGGATTCGGCCGCGACCCCGTCGGCGCGGCGCAGCAGGTCTGGAACGGCGCCGCCGCGGGCGAGGCCGGCATAGAGACGGGCGAGATCGGTGAGCGTGATGCCGAGCCCGCCCAGTGCGACCGGCAACCCCGGCGCGGCCTCTCGGGGGAGCTGGATCCCGGCCCCGGCGGCGCGCAGCCGGGCGATGAAGCGGGCGGGCCCCACCGCGTCCATCAATTCGACCGCCGGCACGTTGAGCGAGAGCTGCAGGGCCCGGCGGGCCGTCACCGTGCCCTGGAAGGTCAGGTCGAAATTCTCCGGGGCGTAGCTTGCCGAGAAGCGGGCGGGCCGGTCTTCCAGCAGCGTCTCGGGATGCGCGAGGCCGTCCGCGAAGGCCATGGCGTAGACGAACGGCTTCAGCGCCGAGCCGGGGGAGCGCACCGCCAGGGTCATATCGATGGCGCCGCGCCGGGACGGGTCGAGGTAGCCGGCGCTGCCCACCTGGGCGAGCACCCGCCCGTCACGATTGTCGAGGACGAGGATCGCGGCCGAGAGGTCCGGCCCGGCGGCGGTTGCGCGCTCGGCCGCCAGCGCTTCCAGTCTCTCCTGCAGACGGCCGTCGATGGCAAGGCGGATCGTTGCAGCCTCCGGGTCGGCCGCGACCGCCTCCTCGGCGGCATGCGCCGCGAGCATCGGGAACGGCCGGCGCGCCGTCGGCACCGGCTCGGCCCGGGCGGCCTCGGCCTCGGCCGCGGTGAGGATGCCGCGGGCCTGCGCGACGGCTAGGACCCGATCGCGGGCGGCGCGGGCGCGCTCCGCGAACCGGTCCGGGCGGCGGGTCTCGGGCGATTGCGGCAGGGCGACGAGGAGAGCCGCCTGCGCCGCGGTCAGCCGCACCGGCTCCCGCCCGAAATACGCGATGCTCGCCGCCCGGACGCCCTCCAGCGGACCGCCATAGGGGGCCAGCGCCAGATAGAGATCGAGGAGCCCGGACTTCCCGAGACGTCGCTCCAGCGCGACCGCGCGCACCATCTGGCGGAGCTTGGCCGCGAGGGAGCGCTCCCGCCGCGGCTCGACCAGGCGGGCCACCTGCATCGACAGGGTCGAGGCACCCGACACGATGTGGCCCCGGACAAGCCACTGGAGGGCGGCGCGCAACACCGCGGCCGGATCGATGCCGGGATGATCGGCGAACCGGCGATCTTCGAAAGCGAGCAGCATGGCCCGATAGCGTGGATCGACCGTCTCCGCGGTGACCGGCAGGCGCCAGCGCCCGTCCGCCGTCGCGAAAGGGCGCAGCAGCGTGCCGGCCCGGTCCAGCACCACCGTCGAGCGCGCCTCTGCGGGGCTGAGGTCGAGGGGGGGAAGCGCGTCGGCGAAACGCCAGAGCGCGCCGACGCCGGCCACAAGGAGGCTCAGACCGAGCGCGGCGGCTCCGAAAGCCAGCCGCGAACCGATGCGCCGCGCCCGCGGGGGCGCCGGCCTGCTCGGATCGGACCCGTCGTGCGGCACGCATCCCCCCGGTTCCGGCTCCGACGGCGCAGGATTTACCGTTCCGGCGCGGCCGACAAGTCCTCCGGCGATCCCGGGCGCCGACCGCGCGCGACCGTCCGGTCCGGGTGAGGCCCGACCCTACGCCGTGCCGACCACGCGCAGGTCCTCGAGGACGGGGCGATCCGGGCGGTTCATCCGCACCGGGAAGGGCACGACGTTGGAGGGCATCGGGGCCGCCACCGGCCCGGAGGGCGGCGGCGCCGCCTTGCCGGGCTTCGTCCAGCGCCCGATCCGCTTGAAATAGGTCCGCCTCGCCAGCCAAGCGGGAATAGGCCTGCCCTTCTGCATGATCTGCCCCTCGTCGAACCGACCCGCGTCCCCCTCAGACACGCAACCCGTACGCGCCGAGCGTCTCGAATCGCGGCTGTATGCGCGATACCATCGGATCCCGGGGCACCCCGCATCCCCCGTTTGGGTGACGCGGGGCGTGGGGGCCTCCGGTCAGGCGGCCGCCGTCTCTTTCGCGCGCTCCAGGGCCAGCTTGGTGACGGCCACTTGGTCGATCTTGCCGGTGCCGAGCATCGGGATCGCTTCCAGCACCACGACCTCGGCCGGGATCGCCACGTCCGAGGCGCCACGGCTCTTGGCGAAGCTCTGATAGGCCGCCCGGGTCGCGCCCGTCTCCTGCGTGAACAGGACCAACCGCTCGCCCTTGCGCGGGTCCGGCAGCGCCGCCACGGCGCTCGGACGATCGGGCCAGAGTTCGGCGGCCAACGCCTCGACGCCGGCGAGCGAGACCATCTCCCCCGCGACCTTGGCGAAGCGCTTCGCCCGGCCCTTGATCGTCACGAAGCCCATCGGGTCGATCGCTACGATGTCACCGGTGTCGTGCCAGCCCCCCGGAGGCGGCTCCAGGACGCCCGGCTTCTCGGCGCGCAGATAGCCCAGCATGATGTTGGGGCCGCGTAGCGACAGGCGGCCGCCCTCGTCGATCCCCGGCACCGGGTCCAGGCGGGTCTCGATACCGGGCAGGATCCGCCCGACCGTGCCGAAGCGGTTGAACATCGGCGTGTTGAGCGCCACGACCGGTCCGCATTCGGTGACGCCGTAGCCCTCCAGGATGCGCAGCCCGAACTTCTCCGCATAGGTCCTCCGGGTCGTCTCCTTCACGGCCTCGGCGCCGGCGACGACGTAGCGCAGCGAGCGCAGGTCGTAGGAATGGGCGGCCCGGGCATAGCCCGTGAGGAACGTGTCGGTCCCGAACAGAACGGTGCTGTTCGAGCCGTAGATCAGCTCCGGGACGATCCGGTAGTGCAGCGGCGACGGGTAGAGGTAGACCGGCACGCCCGAGACCAAGGGCAGGATCAGCCCGGCCGTCAGGCCGAAGGCGTGGAACACGGGCAGGACGTTGAACACCTTGTCCATCGGCCCGAAATCGATCCGGGCCGCCACCTGCGCCACGTTGGCGAGCATGCAGCGGTTGGCGAGCACCACACCCTTCGGCGTGCCCTCGCTGCCCGAGGTGAACAGCACCGCTCCCGGATCCTCGCCGCGGCGGGCCACGAGGGGGCGTCGGGGCGCGAGAAAGCCCCGGATCTTGTCCCCGGTGGTGATGCCGGCCCGCACGTCCTCCAGGTAGACGAGCTCCACCGAGTCGCGGATCGCCTCCACGAGCGGTCCGAGCCGCCCCTTCTCGATGAAGGCCCGGGAGGTGAGGATCCTGCTCACCTCGGCCGCCCGGCAGGCGGAGAGGACGTTGGCGGGGCCGGCCGAGAAATTGATCATCGCCGGGACCCGGCCCGCGGAAGCCAGCGCGAACAGCGTCACGGCGGCGCCGTTGGCGTTCGGCAGCATGACGCCGATCCGCCCGCCGAGGGGCGCGAGCGGCATCAGCTTGCGGCCGAGGATATTGGCGCCCATCACGAGCCGGCCGTAACTGAGCTTTCCGCCGACCGGGTCCTCCAGGGCGTTGCGGCGCCAGCCGTGAAGCTCGCCCGCCTCGATCAAAGCCGCCATCAATCCGCGGTCGATGTCGGTGGTGCGGAAGACGAGGTCCGACATGATGCCGTAGAGGGCCGCACCGGCCGCCTGCCGCCGCGCCTTGCCCTTGAGGGCCGGGTCCACCGTCAGGCGCACCGGCGGCATCACCGTCACGACGACTTTGGGCCACCAGCGGCGGCTGACCTGCCGGCGGGAGAGGCGCGAGAAGGCGGTGCGCTCCAGCCCGTCGATCTTCACGGGGACCACCATCGCGTCGGACTTGTCGGCGATGAGCCCGGCGCCGTCATAGACCTTCATCAGGCTGCCGGTGACGGTGAGCCGACCCTCGGGGAAGATGATCAGGGTCTCGCCGCCCTTGACCGCATTGATCAGCGTCCGGGTGGCCAGCGGCCGGGTCGGGTCCAGGGGCATCGCCTTGGTGACGCGCAGGAACGGCCGCACCCACCAGCGCTGCGCGATCCCGCTGTCGATGGCGAAGACCGGCTCCTGCTCGAGGAGCGACAGGGCCAGCGGCGCGTCGAGAAACGAGACGTGGTTGAGCGCCACGATGGCGTTCGGCCCGGCCGCCGCGAGGTTGTCGAAGCCCCGGACTTCCAGGCGATAGAAGGCCCGGAACAGGATCGACAGGGCGTCGCGGAACGGGCTGGTCGGCAGGGTCGCGAACACGATCGCGCCGACGAGGACGTTCAGCACCGCCACCACGGCGAGAAGGCTCGCGATCGACAGGCCCGCGCCCTGCAGACCCGCGAGCGCCAGGGTGCCGGCCACCATGAAGGCCGCCGTCATGACGTTGACCGCGCCGATGATTCGCGCCCGCATCGCCTTCTCGGCCCAGGCCTGCACGGCCGCGAAGGACGGGACGATGTAGAGGCCGCCCGAGACCGCGAGTCCGAGGAAGTCGATCCCGGCGCGCAGGCCGTGGCCGGTCTGCAGGAACGCGAGGGGCCCGATCGGCTCCGCGGGGGGCGCCGGGAGATGGCCGACCGTCCAGGCGAGATCGAGGCCGAACAGCCCCATCAGAACCGCGCCCACCGGCGTCGGCAGCAGCACGATCCGGCCGCTGGCGAGCCACGAGGCGAGGCCGGAGCCCAATGCGATGCCGATGGAGAAGAGCGCCAGGAGCAGCGTGATCACCGTCTCGGTGCCGTTGAAGGCGCCGCGGACCAGGACGGGCAGCAGCGACAGCACCACCACGCCGACGAGCCAGAACCAGCTCACGGTGAGCGAGCCGCGCCACAGGCGCGTGTCGGCCCAGAGGTCGCGCAGCAGCGCGTAGGTGGAGCGGGCGACGTTCGGGTCGACGCGCAGGTCCGGTGCCCCCTCCCCGGTCGCCGGGATCATCCGGGCCGAGAGCCAGCACAGGACGGCGAAGCCCATCACCAGGGCCCCGAACACGATTCCGGACCCGCCCATCGCCGAGGCCGCGCCCGCCGCGATCGTCCCCAGCAGAATCGCCAGGAAGGTCGCCGCCTCCACCAGGGCGTTGCCGGCGGGCAGCTCCTCGCGCCGGAGATGGTCCGGAAGGATCCCGTACTTGATCGGGCCGAACAGGGCCGCGATCGTTCCGAACAGGCCGAGCGCGACGAACAGGATCGGCACGGAATGCAGCAGGAAGCCGAGCACGGCGGCGCCGGCCGCGAAGATCTCGGCGAACTTGAGCCGCCGGGCCATCAGGGCCTTGTCGTACCGGTCGGCCCATTGGCCGCCGAGTCCTGACAGGATGAAAAACGGCCCGATGAAGACGGCGCTCGCCAGGGTCACCAGGACGCCGGCATGGGCATCCGCCTGGCCGCCGATGCCGAACAGGATCAGGAAGGCCAGCGCGTTCTTGAGAAAATTGTCGTTGAACGCCGAGAAGAACTGGCACCAGAACAGCGGCGCGAACCGCCGCGCAGTCATCAGGGTACGGAACATGGCATTCTCTCGGTTCCGACCCTGACTGGCCTACGAGAGACGGTCAGGTCAAATCGGACCGATGCGAACGCACAGGGATCACGGCCGTCGCGGTGTCGGACCGTGTGAACCGGCACCGCCCGTGGCGGATCGGCCGGCAGGCCGCGTCAGGTCTTCGGGGCCAGGCGCTCCTTCCGCCCGACGTGCCGGGCGATGAGGGCGTGCAGCGAGGCGCCGAGGTCGTAGGACCAGTACATGTGGGCCGCGAGCGTCGTGATCACGAAGAGCGCGGCCCCGGCCGCACAGGCCGGCAGCAGCAGCAGGAACGTCAGCACCATCCCGACGGCGGTCCGCTCGGCCAGAGAGGCCTGCGGCCAGGGATCGATCGGCAGGGAGAAGCGTCGTCCGGTGCGCATGGCTGCGACCCTCGATGGTTCGGCATGACGCGGTACAGGCAGTCAACAGCTGTGGCCGTCGGACGTTGCGTCGCCGGAACGGAATTCGGCCGCCCCGTGACGATGCGGCCCGGTCCGACGACGCAACCGAGGGCGCCGATCCGTGTTGCCGGTTCGATCAGTCGACGGTGAGGTGGGTATGGCACGGGTTGCGGTCGTCACTGGGGGCACGGCCGGGATCGGGCTCGCCACGGCCCATGAATTCGCTGCGCGCGGCTGGTCGGTGGCGGTGATCGCACGGGATCCGGGTCGTCTCGCCGCGGTGGAGCGGGCGCTGGCCGCCTACGGCCAGCCGGTCCTGGCGATCGGGGCCGACGTGGCCGATTCGCAGGCCGTGGACGAGGCCGCGGAACGGGTGGAGCGCGAACTCGGCCCGATCCGCGCCTGGGTCAATAACGCCATGTCGACCGTGGTGAGCCCGGCCGATCGGATCACGCCGGACGAATACCGGCGGGTCACCGAGACGACCTATCTCAGCCAGGTCTACGGGACGCTCGCCGCCCTGCGCTTCATGAAGCGGCGCGATCGCGGCGCGATCATCCAGGTCTCGTCCGGTCTGGCGATCCGGGCGGCGCCGCTGCAGGCGCCCTATTGCGCGGCGAAGTTCGCGGTCTCGGGCTTCACCGACGCCCTGCGCTGCGAGCTGCTGCACGACCGGGTCAATGTCAGCCTCAGCGTGATCTACCTGCCGGCGGTCAACACGCCCCAGTTCAACTGGGCGCGCAACCGCACCGGGCACCGCCAATTCGCGCCGGATCCGGTCTTCGACCCGCGGCTCTGCGCCGAGGCGATCCTGTACGCGGTCGAGCATCCGCGCCGGGAGGTCTGGGTCGGGCGCTCGTCGATGGTGATGGCCGCAGCGCAGGCGCTGGCGCCGGCGCTCGCCGACCGCAAGGCTGCATCCATGTGGTCGGCGCAGCTCTCCGACGAGACCATCCCCGCCATGGCGGGCAACCTCTACGAGCCCGTGCCCGGTTCCGTCGGGATCGACGGCCGATTCTCCGACAGGACCAAGGCGAGCCGGACCGAGTTCGCCACGAGCCGCACCCGCGATCTCCTGGTCGCCGGCCTCGCCGGGCTGGCGCTCGTCGGGCTCGCCGGCACCGTCCATGCCGCCCGTTCGGCGCGCCGGCTGCCTCAGAGGACCTGACGGCTGCGTCCGAGCGCGCCGCCTGTTACACGATCCGCCTCGAGGAAGGTCCACCACGATGCCCGGCTACCTGCCCTTCGCGGGCGCCCTGAAGCTGCCCGCCTATACCTGCGACAATTGCGGCTTCTGGCAGCGGCACTTCGAGACGCCGGCCGCCTGCCCGATGTGCCTCGACGCCCGCCACGTGGTGCCGCAGGATGGCTGGCGCTTCCGCACCGCCCGCGAGGCGCAGGAGGCCTTCCCCTGTCACTGGCAGGAGCTGGAGTCGGGCGTCTGGCGCTTCTGGAACGAGCCGGTCTCCGGCATCGGGCCCTCCGCCTACCTGATCCAGACCGAGCACGGGAATATGGGCTTCGAGGGCTGCCCGGTCTTCAGCGAGGCCGCCCTCGACCAGATCGCCCGGCTCGGCGGCATGGCGGTCCTCTCGGCCTCGCACCCGCATTCCTACGGGGCGCTGCCGCAGCTCCAGGACCGGTTCGACCCGGAGCTATGCCTGCCGGCGGCCGACTTCACCTGGAGCGCCGCGCTTCAGGTGAGCTGGCCCTACGACGATTTCCTCGAGCCCCTGCCCGGCCTGGAACTGCACCGGACCGCCGGCCATTTCGACGGCCACGCGGTCCTGTACGACCGGTCGCGGAAGATCTGCTTCTGCGGCGACGCGCTGAAATTCGAACTCGACCCAGACGATTTTCGCCGCGCCACGACGATCTCGGCCCACAAGGCCTTCGTCCGCGGGGTACCGCTCACGCCGAGCGAATTGCGCCGGTACCGCGACGTGTTCGAGCGCCTCGACTTCGTCCAGACCTGGACGCCGTTCGAGCCCGCGCGCAATTGCGGGCGGCCCGAGGTCCTGGCCTTGCTCGACCAGCTGATGAGCGGCCGGTCTCACGCGGCTCCGGTGCCGCTCGACGGGCTCCGGCCTCAGGGCCGGTAGAGCGGATCGTTCTCCAGGCGGATCGGCTGGCCGTGGGGCGTGGCCTCCGCGGCCCGCAGGAAGGCCGCGGTCCGCGCCGCGACGGTCTCGGGTCCGGCCACGCCGCGCTCGGCCAGGAGCGCCTCCAGCGTCGCGAGCCACGCGCCGTAATCGGCCGCCTGCTCCGGCGCGCCCGCCGGGCGGATCTCCCGCCCGAGGCGCGCGGCCCATTCCGACCACGTGAACACTCCGGCTTCCCGCAGGGCGACCACCAGGGCGAAGACCTGCGCCTCCCAGGGCGCCGCGAAGGCGTTCGGCGACGGATCGGTCACGCGGGCTCCAGATAGGGTTCGAAGGCCGCCACCGTGACGATGCCGCCCGGATCGCCGCTCTCGCCCCACAACTCCTGCGCGGTGAAGGCCACCGTGTAGAGCCATGTCGGGTTCTCGCCCGCCCCGTAGGCGTTGGTGTCGGGGAAGACGAAGACACCGTCGACGCGCACGATCCGGCCGTGCCTGCCCCGGACGTAGCGCGGCAGCCGCGTATGGCCGGTTGGGTGATCATTGCGCGCCCGGATCACGTCGCCCACCGCGAAGCGGGCCGCGGCAGCGGCGGTGCGGCTGCTCGGGAAGCCGGCCCGGAAGCGCTCTTCCAGTCCCTCGCGGTGCAGGACGCGCGCGACAGGCTCGGCCGGGGCCGCGGACTTGCCGGCCTCGATCTCCGCCTGCGTCGCCAATCCGGTGGCGGCGACCTGCTTCTCCAGGGCCTTCAGCCAGATCTCGTAGTAGCTCGCCGCAAGGTACTCCGCGGGCGGCAAGGATTCCCGATTGGCGCGGCTGCCGTCGAGGTTCCACGCACCCGTGTAGCCCATGGCCATCGCCATCGCGAAGACGCGGCGCTCCCAAGGGGCGTGGAAGACCGGCTCGTCCGGCTCCGGCGTCACCGGCCCGAAGCCGTGGCAGCCGCCGAGATCCTGGGCGCCGTTCATACCGGCATCTCCACGGGCGAGGCCGGTATGCCCTTGGGCAGGCCCGTGCCGATCATGGAATCGCGGGTCACGAGGGCGGCCAGCGACTCCTCGGAAAAGCCCTCCGTCTCGGCAGGCCGCATGGGCAGGACCATGTAGCGGGTCTCGGCCGTCGAGTCCCAGACGGTGATGCGGGTGGTTTCCGGCAGCGTCACCCCGAACTCGGCGAGAACGCCGCGCGGGTCGATCACCGCCCGGGCCCGATAGGGCGGCGCCTTGTACCAGACCGGGGGCAGGCCGAGCACCGGCCACGGGTAGCAGGAGCACAGGGTGCAGACGACGAGGTTGTGCGTCTCCGGCGTGTTCTCGACCACCACCATGTGTTCGCCGCCGCGGCCGCCGATCCCCAGTTCGGCGATGGCCGGCGTGGCGTCGGCCAGGAGCCGCGCCCGGTATGCGGGATCGGTCCAGGCCCGTGCCACGACCCGGGCGCCCGCATGCGGGCCGACCTTGGTCTCGTAGAGTTCGACCAGGGCATCGAGGGCCGCCGGATCGACATAGCCCTTCTCGGTGAGCAGGGATTCGAGGGCGCGCACCCGGGCCTCCACCGGCGACAAGGCGCTGCCATGGTGATGATCGTGCTGATGATCGTGGTGATCATGCTCATGATCGGCGTGATCGTGGCTCATCCCGCTCTCCTGGCTGCGCGCAGTGTGCATCCCCCGAGGGGGCGGCGCCAGTCCGGCTGCGCGGATCCGATTCGTCCGTCTTGCCGGGCGCTCTGCCTAAATTCCCTGTCACGTTCGGGAGCGTTTGGCATAGGTTCAGAATTTTACCGCTACCGACGTTAGAGCGATTCCAGTAAAGCGGTGTTGGAGGCGGAAAGATTCATGACTGATGCTGCTGCGGACCTGCCCGACGCCGTCGTACGTGCCCGGGATGACAGCTACGCCGCAGCCATCGGCCAGCACCTCGTCCTGCCGATCCGCGAGTATTTCCGGGTCGTCGAGCAGGAGCCGCTGCCGGCGCAGCTCGCCGCCTTGGTCACCCGGTTCGAGGTAGCGATCAAGGCGCATGGCGACACGGTGCCCTTCGACTTCCGCGGCGACATCATCAAGGCCTTGCCGGCTCTGCGCACCTTCGCGCTGTCGCTCGTCGGCGATGTGAGCCGCGCCGACGATCTGGTGCAGGAGACCTTCGTGAAGGCCTGGGCGAACCAGCAGAAGTTCCGGCCGGGCACGAACTTCACCGCTTGGCTGTTCACCATCCTGCGCAACCAGTTCTACACGGACCTGCGCAAGACGCGGCGGGAGGTGGAGGATGTGGACGGGACGCATGCGGGTCAGATGAGCAGCCCCTCCGACCAGGAAGATGCCAGCACCCTCAAGGTCGTCTGGGAGCGTCTCGGCGACCTGCCCTCGGCGCAGCGGCAGGCGCTGCTGCTGGTGGGGGCGGAGGGCCACACCTACGAGGAAGCCGCCCTGAAGCTCGGCTGTCAGGTCGGGACCGTCAAGAGCCGGGTGAGCCGGGCCCGGTCGTCGCTGCTCGATACCCTCGGCGTCGTGGTCTCGGGCCAGGCACCGGCTGTCTGAGCCGGCGGCTCGGCGGCAGGCCGGTCCGGCTGATTGGTCTTCGGCGCTAAGGCGATCGTAAGCCGTGGCCGCGTAGGCTCCTGGCGATCTCCGCGACGGGCCGCGCGCATGGACGCTTCGTCTCAAGACGGCGGAAGCGCCGCGCACCGGGGGCTGGCGCACCCGGTGGTCATCGCCTTCGGTCTTTGCCTCCTCGGACTCGCTTGCTCCTGGGCCATCTGGCGGCTCGGTCTCGTCACCGAGGATTCCGCCTGGATGAGCGCGTTCCTCTGTGCCGTCGTCTTTCTCAGCTTTCTGTCGGTCTGGTTCAGAGCGCTGATCTTGAACCTGAAGGCGTTCTGGGCGCTCGTCGTCTGGATCTGGACTCTCTTCGCCCGCTGATGCCCGGTGCAGGGCGGCGCGGCGGACGTGTTCCTTTCGCCGCGCCGTCCCGTGAGCCGGTAATGGAGCCGGCGGCACGCGTCCGAACGCCCCTCACATCGGCGGCCGGCGCAGGTGCCAGTCGGTCGCCCGCTGGTAGGCCTGTCCGATCCGCAGAGCCGTTGCCTCTTCGTATCCCCGGCAGACGATCTGCAGCGAGAGCGGCAGGCCGGAGCCGGTGAAGCCGTTCGGCAGAGCCAGGGCACAGAGGTCGAGCAGGTTGCCGAAGCGGGTGAAGCGCGACGGCAGGTGCGCCTCGTCGACGGCGGCGAGGGCCACGGCCGCGCTCTCGGTTGTCGGCGTCAGCAGGGCGTCGATCCCCTCGAGGGCGGCAGCGTATTGCTCTTTCATGGCGGCCCGCCGGTGAAGCGTGCCGAGGTACGCCTGGGCCGAGACCGTCGCGCCGGCCAGGATCCGCCCCCGCACGGCGTCGCCGAGTTGCGTGGACGGGTCCTCCGCCAGGCTCCCATTGACGAAGTAGGCCTCCGCGTTGGTGATCTCGGTCAGCGCCATGCAGTCGCTGAACCGGAACGGCAGTTCGACATCCACGATCTCCGCCCCCTGCCCGGCCAGGAGGTCCAGGGCCGCGTCGTAGGCGGCCAGCATGTCGGGGGCGACCCCGTCCCGTTCCGAGGCCGGCATCCGGCCGAGGCGCAGACCGCGGACGCCGCGGTTGAGCGTGGACCAGGGGGCCTCCGGCTGGATCCCGCGGGTGGTCGGATCGCGGGGATCGGGGCCGGAGATCGCCTCGTAGAGAAGCGCGGCATCCTCCACGGTGCGGGCCAGCGGTCCGGGCGTATCGAGGGTCATAGACAGCGGCACGATCCCCCAGGTCGAGACGCGCCCGACCGTCACCTTGAGCCCCGTCAGCCCGCAGAAGGCGGCCGGCAGGCGCACCGATCCGCCGGTGTCGGTGCCGATGCCCCAGGGGGCCATCCGGGCCGCCACCGAAACGCCGGTGCCGCTGCTCGAGCCGCCGGGGGTGCGCGGCGTCTCGGTGTCCCAGGGATTCCACGGTGTGCCGAGATGCTGGTTCGTGCCCCAGCCGCCATAGGCGAACTCCACCGTGTGGGTCTTGCCGAGCACGATCATGCCCTGGCCGATGAGGCGCTTGGCGATCGTCGCGGTGCGCTCCGCCCGCCGGGCCCGGTGGGCGGCCGAGCCGCCCATGGTGATCCGGCCCTCCAGGTCGATCAGGTCCTTGAGCACGACGGGGACGCCATGGAGCGGCCCCACGGCATGGCCCGACCGGATCGCCCGGTCGGCGCCCTCGGCGGCGAGTCGGGCTTCGGCGGCGAAGACCTCCGTAAAGGCCTGGAGCTTGGGCTCCAGCCGGTCGATCCGCCCGAGAAGGGCATCGACGGCCTCGACCGGCGAGAGCGTCCGCCCCTGGATCGCCCGGGCGAGTTCGGCCGCGGAGGCGTGTACGGGATCGATGTCGGACATGGGTTCTACTGCACGCTGACGAGGGTGAGATCGACGAACCAGGATTGCGGCGAGACGAAACCGTGGATCTTCTTGGACATCCCGCGGGGATTGAGGTCGTGGACGACGAACAGCCAGGGCGGGTTGTCCACCAGGCGCTCGTGGGCGGTCTTGGTCTGCGCGTCGATCACCTTGGCGTCGGTGGTCTCGGCAAGCGCCTTCAGGGCCGTGTCGAACGGGTCATCCTTCCAGTTGGGGAAGTTGAAGCCGTTGGGCGGGAACCGGTCGCCCGCGAAGTAGCGGGCCATGACGGCGGGATCCGACGAGGGCGAGGAGACATTGAGCGCCATCGCCCCCTGAAGGTTCGGCGCGTCGGGGAGCGCCCGGGCGGCGTTCAGCAGAACCTGCCATTCGACGACGTTGAAGGTCAGATCGACGTTGCAGGCCTGCTTCAGGTTCTCCTGCAGGTACTCGTTCATCGGCATCGGCAGCATCTGGCCCGAGCCGGAGGAGGAGATCATCACCTTGAGGCTGAGCGGCTTCTTGTCGGTGAAGCCGGCCTCGGCCAGCAGCGCCTTCCCCTTGGCGGCGTCGAAGGTGTAGCGGTTCTTCGGGTTGCCGAAATTCGGATCCTTGTCGTTCAGCCACCCAGTCGCCGGCTCGGCGGTCCCGTTGAGGAGTTCGACGATGCCCGCCCGGTCGATGCAGTAGTTCAGGCCCTGCCGGACGCGCACATCCTTCAGCGGGCTGTCCTTGGCGCCGATGTTGAAGAGGTAGGGCCAGACATGCGGGTATGAGCCCGTGGTGATCGTGAAGCCCGCCTGTTTCAGCGACGGGATCGCGTCGGGCGCCGGTACCTCGATCCAGTCGACCTGGCCGGCCCGCAGGGCCGCGACCCGGGCATTCGCCTCCGGGATCGGCAGCAGCCGGACCTTGTCGACCTTGGCCATCCGGTCCGGGTCCCAGTAGCCGTCGAACTTGGCGAGATCGACCGCCTCCCGCGGGGCCACGCGGGTGATCCTGAACGGGCCCGTGCCGGCTGCCGGCAGCGCCGCGACCTTGCTCCAGTCGCGCCCCGCCTTCTCGAAGGAGGCGGGCGAGGTGAAGAGCACGTAGACCACCATGTAGGGGAAGTACGAGGCGACCTGCGTGGTGGTGATCTGCACGGTCGAATCGTCGATCTTCCTGTAGCTCCCGACGAGCGGCGCCCGCGCCCGTGTGATGCCGGCGCCCTGGGCCTCGAATTGCGGGCTGTCGTTCTTGAAATAGCGGTCGAGATTCCAGATCACCGCGTCGGCGTTGAACGGCGTCCCGTCATGGAACTTCACGCCCTGGCGCAGGTGGAAGGTCCAGACCGCCTTGTCGTTCGGATCCTGCTCCCAGCGCTCGGCCAAAGCCGGGATGAGCCCGGCGAGCTTGGTGGTGCTCTTGAGATCCCACTGCACCAGCCCCTCGAAGATCGGGTAGCCGAGGAAGCGCATCCCCTCGAAGCCGTTGTTGGGCATGCCCGTCGTGGTGGGGATGTCGCTCGCCGTCATGGCGATGCGCAGGACGCTCTCGGCGCTGGCCGATCCCGTCAGGGCCACGGAACCCGCCAGGGCGGCGGCAATCAGGCGGCGAAATGTCATCCGGATCCCAATCGTCGTAGTTGCGGCGCGCCAAGCGCAATTCCCGCGCCACGCTCAAGTTTAGGTCCTGCGTTCGGCGAACAGAAGATGCCGGACTTCGCCTCTTGCGCGTGGCGTCAGCCGCGTCACGATAATAAAAAATGCGATTCGCCGGCCAACTCGGCGGCACCGCGAGGGAGATACCCGTGACCGACGAGACGCCGCGCGCCATCAACGGGGCCGAGAGCTTGGTCCGGACCCTTGTCGAGGGCGGGGTCGAGGTGTGCTTCACCAATCCCGGCACGTCCGAGATGCATTTCGTCGCCGCCCTCGACCGGGTCGAGGGGATGCGCTGCGTCCTGTTCCTGTTCGAGGGCGGGGCGACGGGTGCCGCCGACGGCTACGCCCGCATGGCCGACAAGCCGGCCTCGACCCTGCTCCATCTCGGGCCGGGCCTCGCCAACGGATTGGCCAACCTCCACAACGCCAAGAAGGCACGCACCCCCGTCGTCAACATCGTCGGCGAGCACGCGACCTACCACCGGGAATACAACGCGCCGCTCACCTCCGACATCGAGGGGCTGGCCCATCCGATGTCGTCCTGGGTGCGGACCGGGATGAGCGCGACCGAGATCGGCTCCGACGGCGCCGCCGCCATCGCGGCCGCCCGTACCGCCCCGGGTCAGGTCGCGACGCTGATCCTCCCGGCCAACACCGCCTGGGATCCCGGCACCGGACCCGCACCCGTGCCGCCGATCCCCGAGCGTGCGCGGGCGAGCGACGACGCGATCGCGGCGGCCGTGGAGGCGCTCAAAAGCGGCGAGCCGGTGCTCCTGCATCTCGGCGACCGGGCAGTCCGGAACGAGGGCCGGGTGATCGCCGACCGGATCGCCCGCAAGACCGGCGCGCAGCTGATGGCCATGACGTCGAATGCCCGGATCGACCGCGGCGCCGGCACCGTGCCGATCGAGCGCCTGCCCTACCCGATCGACCAGGGCATCGCGGCCCTGAAGGACTTCCGCCACATCATCCTGATCGGCGCGACCCCGCCGGTGGGCTTCTTCGCCTACCCGGGCAAGCCGAGCCTGCTGGCGCCGGAGGGCAGCACCACGATCACGCTGGCGACGCCCGAGGAGGACCAGATCGACGCCCTCGAGCGGCTCGCCGAGGCCGTCGCGGCCCCGCCCGCCGAACCGGTCGCCGTCGGCCCGCGGCCGAAGCTCCCGACCTCAGGTCCGCTGGACCAGGACACGATCGGGCAGGTGCTCGGCGCGCTGATCCCCGAGGGCGCGGTGATCTGCGACGAGTCGATCACGACGGGGCGCAACTTCTTCGCCCTGACCCGGGATGCCGCGCCCCATACCTGGCTCCAGCTCAGCGGCGGGTCGATCGGCCTCGGCATCCCGATGGCGACCGGCGCCGCCGTGGCCTGCCCCGACCGCAAGGTCATCAACCTGCAGGCGGACGGCAGCGGTCTCTACACGGTGCAGGCGCTCTGGACCCAGGCCCGCGAGCGCCTCGACGTGGTGACGCTCGTCTGGTCGAACCGCTCCTACGCGATCCTGCGGGCGGAGCTCGCCAATGTCGGCGCGCTCAATCCCGGCCCGAAGGCGCTCGGCATGCTGAGCCTCGACGATCCGGCGGTGGATTGGGTGAGCCTCGCCCGAGGATTCGGGGTCGCGGGGCGGCGGGTCGAGACCCTGCCCGACTTCATCGCGGCGTTCGAGCACGCGCTGGCCAATGCAGGTCCGCACCTCATCGAAGTGGCTCTGTGAGCGGCGCGACCTATCCCCTCCCCGGCCTCGACGCGCCGGTGGAGATCCGCCTCGACCGCTGGGGGCTGGCGCATATCCGCGCCGGCACGGCGCTCGACGCCTTCCGGGCGCAGGGGTTCAACGCGGCCCGGGACCGGCTCTGGCAGCTCGACCTCTGGCGCAAGCGCGGCCTCGGCCTTCTGGCGGCGGATTTCGGGCCCGGCTACCTCGCCCAGGATCGCGCGGCCCGGCTGTTCCTCTACCGCGGCGACATGGCGGCCGAGTGGGCGGCCTACGGGCCGCAGGACACGCGGGCCATCGTCACGGCGTTCGTGGCGGGGATCAACGCCTACGTGACCCTGACCGAGGCGCGTCCCGAGCTGCGCCCGCCGGAATTCGCCGTGACGGACACGCGCCCGGCCCTGTGGCAGCCGGAGGACGTGGTGCGCATCCGCAGCCATGGGCTGATCCGCAACGTCCTGTCCGAGGTCGCCCGCGCACGGGTCCTCGCCCGTGCGGAGAGCCGGGCGGACGGGCTCGACGCGGACGACCTGCGCAAGCGGATCAGCCCGCCCCACGAACCCATCGTCCCGGACGGTTTCGACGCCGTCGACTGGCCGGACGATCTCCTCGACGACTTCCGACTGGCCACGGCGACGGTGGGGTTCAGCCCGGACCGGATGGCGGCGTCCCGCGCGGAGGCCTGGGACTGGTCCAAGGTCGACGCGCACGGAGCCGTCACGCGCGGCCCCCGCAGCGCGCCGAAGGAGCCGGCCGAGGGCTCGAACAACTGGGCGGTGGCGCCGTCCCGCACCGCCACCGGACGGCCGATCCTGGCGAGCGATCCGCACCGGGTCTACCTGCAGCCTTCGCTGCGCTACGCCGTGCACCTGACCGCCCCGGGGCTCGACGTGATCGGGGCCGGCGAGCCGGCCCTGCCCGGCATCTCCATCGGCCATAACGGCCATGCCGCCTTCAGCCTCACCATCGCGCCGATGGACCAGGAGGATCTCTTCGTCTGCGAGACCGACCCGGCCGATCCCGATCGCTACCGCTCCGGCGACGGTTGGGCGCCGATCATGCGCATCACGGAGCGGATCCCGGTGCGCGGCGGACCGGACGAGACCGTCATCCTCGGCTTCACCCGGCACGGGCCGGTGCTTCGCGAGGACCAGGGCCGCGCCTTCGCGCTGCGGACCGTCTGGTCGGAGCCCGGCGCTGCCGCCTATCTCGGCAGCCTCGCCTATCTCGGCGCCACGACGCCCGAGGCCTTCGGCGAGGCCCTGCGCCATTGGTCGGCGCCCTCGGTGAACCAGCTCTACGCCGACACCGCGGGGCACATCGCGTGGTTCATGGCCGGCAAGGCGCCGGTTCGCCCCGGCCATGACGGATTGCTGCCGGTGCCGGGCGATGGTCGCTACGATTGGGCCGGCTTCCACGATCCCGGCGCCCTGCCCCGCAGCGTCGATCCGGCCTCGGGCTGGCTCGCCACCGCCAACGAGATGAACCTGCCGCCGGACTACCCCGCGGAGGATCGGAAGGTCGGGTTCGAATGGGCCGAGCCCTGGCGCGCCGGCCGTATCCGGGCGGTGCTCGGCGGGCCGGACCGGCACAGCCTCGCCGACTCGCAGGCGCTCCAGGGGGATGTCGTCTCCGAGCCGGCCCGGCGGCTGGCCGATCTGATGCGGGCCCTGCCGGCGGCGGGCGATCCCGATGCCGCCGCGGCCCAGGCTCTGCTGGCGTCGTTCCACGGCGCCCTGCACCACGGCTCCGCGGCGGCGGCCCTCATCGAGGTGGTCTGGGTCCGGCACCTCCGCCCGGCCCTGCTCGCGGCGCTGGTGCCCGATGCCGGGACGCGGCGCCTGCTGCCGCCCGGCGACACGCAGAGCCTGATCGAGCGGCTGGAGACCGGTCTCGACCCGGCGGTGTGCGCGGCGCTGCTCACCGACGCCCTCGCCGCCGCCTACCGCACCTGCCGGGAGCGGATGGGCGCCGACCCCGCGGGCTGGTCCTGGGGCCGCCTGCACCACGCGCTGTTCGCGCATCCGCTGACCGCCCTGAGGCCCGATTCCCGCTGGGATATCGGTCCGCTGCCCGTGGGCGGAGCCGCGGCATCGGTCATGCACGCGGAGTACCGGACCGACACGTTCCGGCTCACCCACGGCGCCTCGTTCCGCATGGTCGTGGATGTGGGGGACTGGGACCGTTCGGTCTTCATCAACGTGCCGGGCCAGTCGGGGGACCCGGCAAGCCCGCACTACGCCGATCTGGCCCCGGTCTGGGGGCGCCAGGACTATGTGCCGATGCTCTACGGCCGCGCGGCCGTGGACGCGGCCACCGAGACGGTGATCACGCTGACCCCGAGCCCCGCCTGACCCGGCGGCCGGGACGGATTGGGACAGGACCTTGAAGATCTTCATCGCGGGTCTCGCCACAGAGACCAACACCTTCGCGCCCTTGCCCACCGGACAAGCGGCGTTTCACGCCGACTACGCCCGCCGCGACGGCAGCCGGAACCCGCCGAGCCTGAGCAATATCGGCCTCAAGGCCTGGCGCGCGATGGCCGAGGCGGACGGGCATGCGGTGGTCGAGAGCCTCTCGACCTTCGCGCAGCCCGGCGGCATCACCCTGCGGGCCGTCTACGAGGCGCTGCGCGACACCCTGCTGGAGGATCTGAAGGCGGCGATGCCGGTGGACGCGGTGCTGCTGTTCATGCACGGCGCCATGGTGGCGGAGGGCTATGACGACTGCGAGGGCGACATCCTGGAGCGGGTCCGCGCCATCGTCGGGCCGGACGCCACGATCGGCGTCGAGCTCGACCTCCACTGCCATCTCACAGAGACGATGCGGACCAACGCCGACGTCATCGTGATCTACAAGGAATACCCGCACACCGACATCGTCGACCGCGCCCGCGACCTGTATCCGTTGGTCGTCAAGACGGTGTCGAAGGACATCCGGCCGGTGATGGCGTACGCCGACTGCCGGATCGTCAACATGTGGCGCACCAGCCGCGAGCCGGTCGCGGGCTTCGTGCGCCGGATGGAGTCCCTGGAGGGGCGCGACGGCATCCTGTCGGTCTCCTTCGGGCACGGCTTCCCCTGGGGCGACGTGGCGGATGTCGGTGCCAAGATGCTGGTCGTCGCCGACGGTGATGCCGGCAAGGCGCAGGCGCTGGCCGATGAGCTGGCCGGCGCGGTCTGGGCGATGCGGGAAGAGGCCGCGAGCCGCTGCGATACGATCGACGCGGCCATCGATTTCGCCCTCGCCTCCGCCGACCCGCGCCCGATGGTCCTCGCCGACTTCGCCGACAATGCCGGCGCGGGCGCGCCTTCGGACAACACCGCGATCCTCGCCCGCCTCGCAGAGCGGGGCGTCAAGGACGTGGCCCTCGGCCTGATCTGGGATCCCGGGGCAGTCGGCATCTGCCACGAGGCCGGGCTCGGGGCGTCTTTCACGCTGCGGATCGGCGGCAAGTGCGGCGTGACCTCCGGGAACCCGGTGGACCTGCGCGTCACGGTGCGCGGCCTGTCGGACAACCACAGCCAGACCGGCCTCAGCGGCGGCCACGCCCATCTCGGCCCCGCGGCCTGGGTCGAGGCGGACGGGATCCACGTGGTGCTGACCCACAAGCGCCAGCAGGCCTTCGCGCCCGACGCGTTCACGGGTCTCGGCCTCACCCTCGACGACAAGCGGATGGTCGTGGTGAAGTCGATGCAGCATTTCTACGCCGCCTTCGCGCCGATCGCGAGCGAGGTCCGCTACGTCGCGGCCCCCGGCGCCGTTCCGCCGGATTACGGCGCGATCCCCTACACCAAGCGGTCGGGCCTCTACTGGCCGCGGGTCGCCGATCCGTTCGCCGAGGAGAAAGCCCGATGATTCCGGATCTGCACTTCGACGCTCAGGACATCCTCGCGACCCTGCAGCCCTGGGTCCTGTGCGAGAGTCCCACCCACGACGCGGCGGCGGTCAATCGGATGATGAGCGTCGCCGCCCGCGATCTCGCGCTCCTCGGGGCGACCGTCGAGACGATCCCGGGCCGCATGGGCCTGAGCGACTGCGTCCGCGCGCGGTTCCCGCACCGGGACCGCGACCGGCCCGGCATTCTGGTGCTCGGCCATCTCGACACGGTGCATCCGGTCGGCACCCTCGGAAGCCTGCCCTGGCGGATCGACGGCGATCGCGCCTACGGCCCGGGCATCCTCGACATGAAGGGCGGCAACATCATCGCCCTGGCGGCAATCCGCGCCCTGGCTGCGGCCGGGATCGAGACGCCGCTGCCGGTGACCGTCCTGTTCACCGGCGACGAGGAGGTCGGCAGCCCCTCGACCCGCGACCTGATCGAGGCTGAGGCGGCCCGCCACGCCGTCGTGCTGGTGCCCGAACCCGGCCAGCCCGACAACGGCGTGGTCACCGGGCGCTACGCCATCGCCCGCTTCGACCTTGAGGCCCTGGGCCGTCCGAGCCATGCCGGCGCCTCGCCCCACGAGGGGCGCTCGGCGATCCGCGCGATGGCGCGCAAGATCCTCGCGATCGATGGGCTCTCGGACGCCGACTGCACCGTCTCCACCGGGATCGTGTCGGGCGGGCAGTGGGTGAACTGCGTCCCGACCGTCTGCCGCGGGCAGGCGCTCAGCATGGCCAAGCGCCAGGCCGACCTCGACCGCGGCGTCGAGCGGATGCTGGCGCTGTCGGGGGAGGAGGACGGCGTCCGCTTCACCGTGACCCGGGGCGTGACCCGGCCGGTCTGGGAGCCGGATGCGGGCTGCATGGCGCTCTACGAGCAGGCGCGTGCCCTGAGCGAGGCGCTCGGCCAGCCCCTGCCCCATCGCAGTGCCGGCGGCGGCTCGGACGGCAACTTCACCGGCGCCAACGGTATCCCGACCCTCGACGGGCTCGGGCCGCTGGGCCAAGGCTACCACACCCTGGAGGAGCACGTGCTGATCGAGACCCTGCCGCAGCGGGCGCGGCTGTTCGCGGCCCTGCTGGCAAACCTCGGAGCCGCAGGCCGGGCCTGAGCCCGGCCGGCGTGATGTCAGGCGCGGACCCGGCCGAGTGCCGCGATCGCGACGGCACCCCCGGCAGGCCCCCCGCCGTGCCGCCGCGGACGAAGCCCGCCAGGGCGAGGAGCGGACCTGACGGCGCGGTCGGCAGACCGGTCAGGGGCTTCACACGCACCCGCCTGTGGCGATCCGCGACCCGTCGCGACTCCTGCAGCCGATCGTCGGACCGGCAGGCCTGCCACTTTTCGGGTCCGGACAGGGGCGGCCCGGCGTCAGACCGGGTCGACCGGCATCTCCGGCACGCCTCCGGCCTCGATCGCCGCGCCGGCCGCGAGGCATAGGTCTTCCCGGAAGCGGGCGGCGACCAGTTGCACCCCGACAGGGGTCCGTCCGACGAGGCCGGTCGTCACGGTGAGCGCCGGGACCCCGATCGGTGCCAGTCCCACCTGCAGCAGGTTCGCCTCGAAGGCCCGGGCGACGCCGGCATCCCCGGTGCGGTCGAGCCCGTCGGGGAAGGGCAGCTCGCCCGAGACCGGGACCAGAAGCACAGGGTTCTCGGCAAGGAACAGCGACCATTCCCGTGCCAGCGTCGCGCGCCGGGTGAGCGCCCGGGCGATGGCGTCGGGCGCCATCGCCTCGGCCCGCGACCGGAAGCTCTCCAGGAGCCCGATGGCCGCCGGATCCCCTTCCCGCTCCGCCGCAGCCCGGACCGCCGCGTAGCCGTCACCGAGCCAGAGCTGGAGCTGGAGTTCGCTGGCTTCCCGGATCGGCGGGGTGTCGGCGATCTCCGTGACCGTCCATCCGGCCTCGGCCAGGCGGCGCGCGGCCTCGCGCAGGGCGGCTTCGACCTCCGGGGCAGTGGCGAGGCCCCCAGGCCGCACGCACAGGGCGACCTGGCGTGGCACGGACGGCCCTTCCAGCGGCGCCGGCACCCACCATGGATCGCGCGGATCCGGGGCCGCCATGACTTCGAGGCCGAGGCGAAGATCCGCGATGCTGCGGGCGAGCGGCCCCGAGACCGCCATGAGTTGGGGACCGATCCCGCGCTCGGGCGAGGACGGATTCCAGGCGGGGATCCGGCCCAGGCTCGGACGCAGCCCGTGCACGCCGCAGGCATAGGCTGGATAGCGCACCGATCCGGCAATGTCGGTGCCGTGGGCGATCGCGCCGATCCCGGCCGCCACAGCCGCGCCCGCGCCTCCGGACGAGCCGCCGGGCGTCAGAGCCGGATCGCGCGGATTCTTGGTGTCGCCGTGGAGCTGGTTGGTGGTGAACCAGCGCAGCGAGAAGGCGGGCGTGTTGGTCCGACCGAGCAGCACCGCGCCGGCCCGGCGAAAATTGGCGACCACGGGATTGTCGTCCGTCGCCACGAGGTCGCGCTGGAGACGCAGCCCGTTCGTCGTCGCGAAGCCCTGCTGGTCGGCGTTGACCTTGATGGTGACCGGGACACCCGCGAGCGGGCCGGGCGCCTCACCCCGAGCCCGGGCGGCGTCCACCGTGTCGGCCTGCGCCAGCACATCCTCCGGGCGGTGCTCGACCACGGCGTTGATCCGCCCATTGACCGTCTCGAGCCGGTCGAGGGCGTCCCGCGCGACCTCCCGGGCCGAAACTTGGCCGGTGCGGATCAGGGCCGCGAGGTCGGTCGCCGTCAGACGCCAGAGCTGCATGGGGGTTCCTTTCGCGCGCCCGGACGGGCGGGGTCCATCCTACGATTCGCACCGCCCGAGCGGCTCCCGGCCGGCCCGCGGAGCATATTCAATATGCAAGCCGACGGCCGCTTTTTTCCGCTTCCGTGGATCGCCAACGCCGGCAAGGCTTTGCCGCAATGCAGCAGAAAAGACCTAAGCATTCCGACGTAGGCGGCTCTTGCTACCTTTGGAACGACTGATAACCTCCCCCCGTTCGCGCGTTCGACCGGCCAATTCAGCGAGAAGGAACGACTTTCTTAGACGAGGGCAGGCAACCTCCAGCAGAAGGCAGGCTTCCATGGCAGAGGTGATTCGCGTCAGGCCGACACACGACGGCACCTACACTGTGTATCGCGGGACACTCGCGTTGATCTGCGGTCTTACCCGCCTCCAGGCCGAGCGCTACGAAGCGAGCCTCAGCCGACAGCAGCGCACCGACTTGGCAGTCGTCGGCATCTGACCCGCATCCCGATCCCGGGCCGGCGCCCCCCTCACGGGCCGGCCGGCCCGGCTCGTCAGGCGAGGTTTGACGCGTCGAGGTCCGACCCGTCGAGGTCCAGGGCGCCGAGATCGCTGATGGCGCCTGACGCATCGAGGCCCCGTCGCCGGGCCGTGACCGAGACTCTCTGGTCCGACCGGTCGATCTCGAACAGCAGGTAGGAGGCCCGGCGCGACGCCATCGCCCCGTGTCCGTGCGGGCGCGCCGATGCGGAGGGGGCACCCACCACCGGGACGGCCCGGCCGTCCGGCCCCGGGATCCGGGCGGCGCTGGTGACGTGATTGTGACCGTGCAGGATCAGGTCCGCCCCGGCCCGTGCGATCATCGCGGTGAACGCTGCGGCATCCTTCAGCTCGCGGCCGGGCGAGGCGCCCCCGGGCTGCGGCGGATGGTGGATCATCACCACGCGGAACGGGCGCCCCGGCTCCGTGGCCAGGGCGCGGAGCAGAGCTTCGGCCGCGGCCAGCTGCGGCGCACCGAGGCGGCCCGTCGCCACGAAGGGTTTGGTCGGAATCGCGCTGGACAGGCCGACCAGCGCCAGGGGCCCACGCCGCCGCAGGTAGGGAAAGCGGCCCCACGAGCCGGAATCGTCGCCCGTGTAACGGCCGCAGGCGGCGAGCAGGCCTTCGAGGGAGCCGCGGACATAGGCATCGTGGTTGCCCGGCACGAAGCTGACCGCTTCGGGCGAGCCCAGTGCCTCCAGGAAGGTGCGGGCCGTCTCCCATTCGCTCGGCAGGCCGATGTTGCACAGGTCGCCCGTACAGGCGATGTGTCCGGCGCCCTGCGCCTTCAGATCGGTGACCAGCGCCTCCAGCACGGTCATGTCGTGGCTGCGCGAGCGCCCGCGCCGCCAATTGGCGTAGCCGGTGGCGCGCTTGCCGATGAGCTGGTGGAGACGCACCCGGCCGAGGGGGCCGACATGCGGATCGCTGAGATGGGCGAGGCGGAAGGTCAACGCCGGTGGTCACCCTCGACACGGGGACGGAAGGCGCCCCGCATCGCGGGCGCGGCGCCTCGCGTCAAGCGCTTCCGATCAGCATCCCGACCACCAGCACCAGCGCCCCGCCGAGCATGACCTGCAGGGCCGCGCGCCAGAAGGGCGTCGCCATGAAGCGCGTGCGGATCGCCGCGATGACCGCGAGTTCCACCACCACGACCAAGACGGCGAGGCTCGTGGCGAGCACGAACGGGTTCGGCCAGCCGGGCGGGAGCGTGTCGGGAATCGCGTAGGGCAGCGTGTGGCCGAGGCCGCCCAGCGTGGTCATGGCGCCGCACACCAGGCCGCGCAGCCAGGGGTCGCCGCGGCCCGTGACCTGGCCGTCGTCCGAGAGCGCCTCGGTGAAGCCCATGCTGATGCCGGCCCCGACCGACGCCGCGAGCCCCACCAGGAAGGTCGCGCCGTTCTGCCCCGTGGCGAAAGCCGCCGCGAAGATCGGCGCGAGGGTCGAGACCGAGCCGTCGATCAGGCCCGCAAGGCCGGGCTGCACGTAGCGCAAGACGAAGGCGCGGCGCGCTTCCGCGTCCAATGCGACGGCACTTTCGAGGGCGGCGGCCATGCGAATCTCCTTGTTTGGATCAATTCCAATCTACAGTCTGGAATCAATCCAAACAAGGGTGCTTGCCGTGTTTTCGCCGCTCCGCGGGAGCATCCGCGACGCTGGCAGGCCGGTCGACACCGGTGGCTCAAACGTGTGGTTGTGGGCGGGGCCGATTGTCTCGTCTCGGGGGCGGGGGCTAGACCATGCCCGGTCGAATTCGATCCGGAACTGATCGGGCGGCCGTCCAGCCGCCCCACGCGTGACATGAACCTCGGCAAGCGTCTTATCCGCCATCCGTCCGTGCAGGGCCTCCTCGGCCGTTTCGCGGCCGGCTATCTGCGGCTCGTGCGACTCACCAACCGCTTCGAGATCCATGCGGGCGATGCGTCCCCTGGGGCCGCGGACGGCTGGATCGACGCGCGCAAGCCGCTGATCATCGGCATGTGGCACGGCCAGCACATCATGATGCCGCTCATGCGTCGCCCGGGCGACCGCGTGGCCACGATCATCTCGCGGAATCCGGATGGGAACATCAACGCCATCGCGCTGGAACGCTTCGGCGTCCGTGTGATGCGGGCCTCCGGCGCCCGCGGCCGCAGCCGCGCCACCGATCTGCGCGCCAAGGGCGGAGCCGAAGGATTGCGGGCCATGCTGCGGGCCCTGAAGGGCGGCGAATCGGTAGCCTTCAGCGCCGACGTTCCCAAGGTCTCGCGCCGGTGCGATGCCGGGATCCTGACCCTGGCGCGCTTCTCCGGGCGGCCGATCGTCCCGGCGGCCGTGGTGACGAGCCGGCATCTGCGCTTCAACTCGTGGGACCGGGCCTGCCTGGGCCTGCCCTTCGGCCGCGGCGCGATCGTGCTGGGCGACCCGATCTATGTTCCGCGGGACAGCGACGGCGAGGCGTTCGAGACGCTGCGCCGCTTCGTCGAGGCCGAGATGAATCGGGTGCATGCCCGCGCCTACGCGCTCGTCGGGCGCGCCGACCGGGCGGCGCTCTACCGCGACCCGCTTCCCGAGCTCCGAGACGCGCCGGTGGGAGACCTCGCGTGAGGCGTCCCTCCGTCACCCTGCCGCTGCAGGCCTACCGGGCCGGCCTGCGCATCGGCGAGCCGGCGCTGACCGGCCTGCTCGCGTGGCGTGCGCAGCGCGGCAAGGAGGATCCGCGTCGGCTTCCGGAGCGCCGCGGTCTGCCGGGGCGGGCCCGGCCGGTCGGGCCGCTGGCCTGGATGCACGGCGCGAGCGTCGGCGAAGCCCTGTCGCTGATCGGGCTCGTCGAGGGCATGATCGCCCGCGGCTTCTCGGTGCTCGTGACCACGGGCACACGCGCGGCGGCCGAACTCGTCGGCGTGCGGCTGCCGCCCGGCGCGGTGCATCAGTACATGCCGCTCGACGCGCCCCGCTGGATCGGACGGTTCCTGGAGCATTGGCAGCCGGACCTCGCGGTCATCGCCGAATCGGAGATCTGGCCGAACACGATCCTGGCGCTGGACGAGCGCGAGATCCCGCTGATCCTGGTCAACGGCCGCATGTCGGAGCGCTCGTTCCGGGGCTGGGAGCGCTGCCCGCGCACCGCCAAGGCTCTGCTGACGCGGATCGCGATCTGCCTCGCGCAGACCCAGGAGGACGGCGAGCGCTTCGCCAAGCTCGGGGCGCCGCGGGTGAGCATCGCGGGGAATCTGAAGTTCGACGCGTCGGTGCCTCCGGCCGACGCGCAGCAGCTTGCCTATCTGGGGGCCATGATGGCCGGCCGGCCGGTTTGGGTCGCCGCGAGCACGCATGCCGGCGAGGAGACCATGGTCGCCTACGCGCACGCGGTGCTGAAGGTGCAGTTCCCCCAGCTCCTGACCATCATCGCCCCGCGCCATCCGGCCCGGGGGGGCGAGGTGGTGGCGTGCGCCGACGCCGTCGGCCTGCGCAGCGCCCGGCGCTCCACCGGCGGGCGGCCTCACCCGTCCATCGAGGTCTACGTCGCGGATACGATCGGTGAGCTGGGCCTGTTCTACCGCCTGAGTCCCCTGGTGTTTCTCGGCGGTTCCCTGGTGCCGCGGGGCGGACAGAACCCGATCGAGCCGCTGCGCCTCGGCTCTGCGGTGCTGCACGGGCCCCATATCGAGAATTTCAGCGTGGTCTATCAGGCCCTCGACCGGGCCGGGGGCGCCCTGCCCGTGCGCGACGGCGTCGAACTGGCGGCGATCGCCGCGGAGCTCCTCGGCGATCGGAGCCGGCTCGCCGACATGGCCCGTGAGGGACAGCGTGCCCTGGAGCCCTTCGAGGGGGCGGTGGCGCGCACGCTCGCCGTGCTCGATCCCTTCGTGGCGCAGATGAAGCTCCAGCGCCTCGACCGGGGTAGCCGCGCGCGACCGCTCGTGCGGGCCTGATGCGGCCCCCGGCCTTCTGGGCGGCGGGGCCGGATCACCCGGCCGCGCGCGGCCTCGCCCCCTTCGCGGCGCTCTACGGGGCATTGGTGGCCCGGCGCATGGATCGTCCCGGCGCCCCGGCCGGCTGCCCGGTCCTGTGCCTGGGCAATTTCACCCTCGGCGGTGCCGGCAAGACGCCGGCCGCCCTGGCGGTCGCGGCCCTCCTCGCCGAGCTCGGCCGCAGGCCGGCCTTCCTGTCCCGCGGCTACGGGGGCCGGAACGCGGGCCCGGTGCAGGTCGATCCCGACCGCCACGCCGCCGCGGAGGTCGGCGACGAGCCGCTGCTCCTCGCCCGCAAGGCGACCGCGATCGTCTCCCGCGACCGGCCGGCGGGCGCCGCCCTCTGCCGGCAGCTTGGCGCCGACGTCATCGTCATGGATGACGGCCTGCAGAATCCGAGCCTCGTCAAGGATCTCAGCTTCGCGGTGGTCGACGGTCCCGCCGGCCTCGGCAACGGATTGCCGTTCCCGGCGGGGCCGCTGCGCGCGCCCCTCGCCCGGCAATGGCCGCATGTCGGTGGGCTGATCGTGATCGGTGATGGCGCCGGCGGCGACACGGTCGCCCGGGCGGCCGAGCGGCGCGGCCTGCCCGTCCACCGGGCGCGACTCGTGCGGGAGGCGGATGATCTGGCGGGCCGGCGCTGCCTCGCCTTCGCGGGCATCGGCCGACCCGAAAAATTCTTCGCGACCCTGGCGACGGCGGGCGCGGTGATCGCCGGGACGCGTCCGTTCCCGGATCATCATCCCTACCGGCCGGGAGAACTGGCTGCCCTGGCCGAGTCGGCCCGGCGCCTCGGTGCAGACCTCGTCACCACCGAGAAGGACGCCGTGCGCCTGCCGCCGGCCTTCTCGGCAGACGTGCGCGTCCTGCGCGTCCGCCTCGTGCTCGACGACGTGGACGCCCTGCGCCGGCAGATCCGCGACGCGCTCCGCGCGCCGTGAGCCTCAGGGACGGCCGGTTTCCTTGAGCCGCTGCAGAATCGCCTCGGGGGAGGCGTAGGCCTCCTGGCGGGCGGCGCTCCAGTAGCGCAGCCCGTCGAGCGGGATCGGCTCGCCGGTCACCGCGCAGCGCACGAAGCTGCCGGGCTTGACCACCCGCATGGTGCCGTCGCCGTACTCGACGACCGCTTCGCCGTTGTTCGCGCGCTCGTAACGACCCAGCACGTCCGCCTCCTGCTCGATGGCGCCTTCTACACGATCTGCACGCCCCGCGATGCCCGCGAGGTTCAGGTCAGCATCGACGGGGTTTCATCGCGCGCCAGCAGGGCCCGCGCCATCGCCGCATCGACATGCATGCGTTCGACCAGCGCGTCGGCGCTGGCGAACCGCTCCTCGCCGCGAATGTGTCCGACGAACTCCACGGCGATGTCCTGCCCGTAGAGATCGTCGGAGAAATCGAAGAGATAAGTCTCCAGCAGCGGCGCGCCGTCATCGAAGGTCGGACGGCGCCCGTAGCTCGCCACGCCGTCGCGGAAGTCCCCCGACGCCAGGCGGACCCGCACCGCGTAGATGCCGTGTGCCAGCCCGCAATCGGGCAGCATCATGTTGGCGGTGGGAAAGCCGAGCTGCCGCCCGCGCTTGTCGCCGTGGCGCACCGCGCCGAGGACGAACCAGCGATAGCCGAGAAGCGCGTTGGCGCGGACGATGTCGCCGGCCGCGAGGGCGGCGCGGATCGCGCTCGACGAGACCGGCTCGGTCTCGCCGCCGAGGGCGACCGGCGCCACGATCCGGCAGCGCATCCCGGCTTCACGGCAGAGTTCGGCGAGGATCGCGGGGGTACCCTCGCGGCCGCGGCCGAAATGGAAATCGTGCCCGACGACAACGCCGGACAGGCCGAGCGCCCCCTTCAGGAAGTCGAGCACGAAGGCACGGGCGCCCGTGGCAGCCAGAGCCCCGTCGAAGCGGCGCACGATCAGGCCGTCGAGGCCCAGATGCGCGAACACGATCTCCTTGGCGGCGAGGCCGGTCAGCCGGAACATCGGCGCGTCGGGCGTGAAATAGGCCCGCGGGTGCGGCTCGAAGGTCAGGATCACGGCCGGTCGGCCCGCCGCACGGGCCTCGGCGCGCACGCCCTCGACGAGCACCCGATGACCGAGATGGACGCCGTCGAAATTGCCGATCGCCGCCACGGCCCCGGCCAGGGCGGGTGGGACGGGCGCATCGGCGCGGCAGATCGTGAAGGGCCGCGCGGCCGTGTCGTCGCCTGGGGCCATCGGTTCGGGGTCGAATGCTCGGAAGGGTCGGATGGGATCGCCTGACATGTCCGCGAGGGGCCCGACGCGGCCGGACCCTGCCCAAAGGCGCCCGGAGGGTCAAGCGAGGCATTCCGAGGGCGCCGGGCTGCCCTCGGGGCGCGCGGCCTCGCCTCGGCCGTCCCGATTAACCGCTTCGCAATGCGCGTGCCCTATTTTCAATGCTGTGCAGCGCAGCTAAAACGCAGCGTTAGCGAAGCGTTAATCTATCCGGGAGCCGCCGCGGCTTCCCGCCGGGCAATACGGAGCAGTTGTTCGATGGCTCTCGACCTGAGCATGCCGATCCTCGTTGTCGACGATTACCAGACGATGGTCCGCATTATTCGCAATCTACTGAAGCAGCTCGGCTTCGAAGAGGTTGATGACGCGTCCGATGGGACCGAGGCGCTGGCGCGACTGAAGGGCCGCAAGTACGGGCTCGTCATCTCCGATTGGAACATGGAGCCGATGACGGGCTACGAGCTGCTGCGGCACGTGCGCGCCGACGAAAATCTTCGGACGACGCCGTTCATCATGGTGACGGCCGAATCGAAGACCGAGAACGTGATCGCGGCCAAGAAGGCCGGCGTGAACAATTACATCGTCAAGCCCTTCAACGCGGCCACGCTGAAGTCGAAGATCGAGGCGGTCTGCGGAAGCTGACCGGCTCCCCTTCTTCGTCCCCTCGCCGTCCGGGCTGTTCGCTCCTGCGCCGCCGGGCGCCGAGACGTGGCGTGGCCGGTCAGGACGGCCACAGATCCGAGGAGAAGAGCATGTCGTCAGCCGCCTCACGGCAGGCCGATCTGCGGTTTCGTGAACCGCAGACCGTGATCGCCGAGCTGATCGAGATCGCGGATTACATCGCCCATCTCCGTGAGGAGATCGGGGCGCTGCGCGCGAACGAGATGAGCCGTGACCGCATCCCAATGGCGCACGAGGAACTCGGCAGCGTTGTCGCGGCGACGGCAGGCGCCACCAACACGATCATGGAGGCCGCCGAGGCGATGCTCGGCCTGCCCGACGGACCGGGTTACCGCGAGGCCGTCGAGGAGCGCATCAACACGATCTTCGAAGCCTGCGCGTTCCAGGACATCACCGGCCAGCGGATCGCCAAAGTGGTCGAATCGCTGCGCTTGTTCGAGCAGCGCCTGGCGCGGTTCGTGGGGGCCGTGAAGGCCCGCGACGCGTCCTCCATGGATCCCGCCGAGCGCGCCCGGCGGGCCCGGGCGGAGGATCTCCTGCTGAACGGTCCGCAGGCTGTGGACGCCACGCCCTCCCAGGACGACATCGACGCGCTGTTCGCCTGAGGCGAACCTTGCCGGCGAGGCGTCGACCGCCGACCCGATAGTCGACTCGGCGGCGGCCTGCCGGTTAGATCGCCTCCCGAACCCGCCGCCGCCTGGCGGCGCCGGAAGGAGGCCTCGGCAGGAATGACGGCGCGGTTCTGGTCCGAATTGACCACCGAAGACTTGGCGCGTCGCGATATGAAGCGGGCGATCGCGGTGCTGCCGGTGGCCGCCATCGAGCAACACGGCCCGCACCTGCCGCTCGCCACCGACACCCTCATCGCCGAGGGCTACCTCGCCCGGGTGCGCGACCACGCGCCGCCCGATCTCGACGTGCTGCTGCTGCCAGTCCAGCCGGTGGGGAAGTCGGACGAGCACGATTCCTTCCCGGGTACGCTCTCCCTGGACACCGGGACGGCGCTCGCCGCCTGGACGGGAATCGGCGCGGCCGTCCACCGCGCCGGCTGCCGAAAGCTGGTGCTCGTCACGAGTCACGGCGGCAACAGCGGGCTCATCGATCTCGTGGCGGGCGAGTTGCGCGCTCGGTTCCGCATGGTGGCGGTCACGACGTCCTGGGCGCGACTCGGCTATCCCGAGGGCCTGTTCCCCGCCGACGAGATCGCCCACGGCATCCATGCCGGCGGGATCGAGACGGCGCTGATGCTGGCCCTGCGGCCTGACCTCGTCCGGGCCGACCGGATCGCCGACTTCCCGCCGCGGACGCGGGCGATGGTCCGCGACTTCACTCACCTGCGTGCCGGCCGCCCCGCCGCCTTCGCGTGGAAGGCCGGCGACCTCCATCCTTCGGGCGCCATGGGCGATGCGCGTCTCGGAACAGCCGAGGCGGGTCGTGCGGCACTGGACTACGGTGCCCGGGCCTTCCTCGCCCTCCTGCGCGACGTCGACGCCTTCGAACTCGACCCGGACGTGTAACCGCCGCCGCGGCAGCGCCGAAGGAGCCGGTACGCCGGGTCCGAACCGCCGGCGTGCGGGAGTTCCGGCCATGCGCCCTGCCCTCTTGATCGCCGCCGTCCTGTCGTGTGCCGTCCTCCCTTCGGCCGAGGCGGCGGCGCGCCCCGTCGTCGTCGAATTGTTCACCTCGCAGAGCTGCTCCTCCTGCCCGCCCGCGGAGGCGCTGATCGGCCGCCTCGCCCATGAGCCGGCGGGTGCGCAGGGCGACGTCCTGCCGCTCGCGTTCCACGTCACCTATTGGAACCACCTGAACTGGCGCGACCCCTACGCCCTGCCGGCCGCCACCGCCCGCCAGGAATCCTACGCGACCCGCCTCGGCGGACCCGCCTATACGCCGCAGGCCGTGATCGACGGGCAGACCGGGCTGGTCGGCTCCGACGAGGTCGGGCTGCGCGCTGCCATCGCCCGCGCCCGGGAGGCCGGCCCCGGCATCCCGGCGACCCTGGCCCGCGACGGCGGGCGCGTCGTCGCGCAGATCGGGCCCGCGCCCGACGCCGGAGGGGCCTCCGGCCGCGTCCTGCTGATCGGATACGATCCGAGCCACACCACGCGGGTGCTGCGCGGCGAGAATGCCGGGCGGACCCTCGAGCAGGCCAACGTCGTCCGCTCGCTGCAGGATCTCGGGCGCTGGTCCGGTACCGCCGCGACCTTCACGGCGACCCGCCCCGAGGGCGAGACGGCGGCCCTGCTGCTTCAGGCCGATGACGGGCGCATCCTCGGCGCGGCGCGACTCGCCGCGTCCCCCGCCGGGACGGAACGGGAGGCCGTACGATGATGCTCGCCGTTTCGGGCGGGATGCCCGCGCGCGCTTGGGCGCTGGCGTCGGGATCCCACCGCGGGGTAGACACGACGCGGGCCGGGGGGCGGAACGACGGCGGAGCCCGGATGGCGCTCGAAGAGGAACTGGCGACCCTGATGGCGGCGGCGCAGGGCGGCGACGCGGCCGCCTACCGCTCGCTGCTCAAGGCGTGTCTGCCCGTGGTCTCGGCGATCGCCCGGGCACAGGGCGTGCGCGGCGAGGCGGTGGACGATGTCGTGCAGGACGCGCTGATGACCGTCCACCGGGCCCGGGCGAGCTACGATCCGGCCCGTCCCTTCCTGCCCTGGCTGCGCGCCATCACCCAGCGGCGGGCGATCGACCGGCTGCGCCGCGCCGGGCGGCGCCCGCGGGAGGTCAACGACCCCCTGGCCTACGAGGCCGAGGTCGATCCGGGCCCGATCCCCGGCCATGGGCTGGAGGCGCGGGATCGGGCGGCCGCCCTGGCCAGGGCGGTGGCCGCCCTGCCCGACGGCCAGCGGCAGGCCGTGGAGCACCTGGGCCTGCGCGAGCTGTCGCTCGACGAGACCGCGGCCCTCACCGGTCGCAGCAAGGGAGCCCTCAAGGTGAACCTGCACCGGGCGCTGAAGGCGCTCCGGGCCAGTCTGACGCAGGAGCGGGAGTGATGCCCGGAGAGGGGAGCAACCGGGCCGGCGGGGACCTGTCCCGTTACGACCGACTCGTCGAGGAACTCGCAGGGGGCCTCGAACCCGTGCGGCCGCTGCCGACCCCGGAGGCCCGCGCGGCGCTCTGGCTCGGCGTGACGCTGGTGGTCGGCGTCGTCCTCGCGGCCTGGATCGGAACCGGCGGCTTCATGCTGCGCATGCATGTGCCGGATCTGGCCCTCGCGGCGGTCGGCGCCGTGCTGACGGCGATCACGGCCGCCTTCGCGGCCTTCGCCACGAGCGTGCCGGGACGGTCCAGCCGCTGGGCGCTTTTGCCGCTTCCGCCCCTGGCCCTCTGGGTCGGCGCGAGCGGGCTGGGCTGCCTGCGCGACTGGATCGCGCCGGGGGCCGACGTGCCCGGCGAGCACACGATCGCGGGCTGCTTCAGCTTCCTGATCTGCGTCTCGGTGCCCTTGTCGGTGCTGATCGTCGTGATGCTGCGGCGCGCCTGCCCGCTGCGGCCGAACCTCACCGCCGCCCTCGGGGGGCTGGCGGTGGCGGCGGCGGCGGCGGCGCTGCTCATGCCCGTCCACCCCCACGACGCCACCGCCACGGATCTCCTGTTCCACGCGGCGGCGGTGACCATCGTCATCGCGGCGAACGGCCTGGCGGGCGGCCGGCTGCTCGGCCGGCACTCCGGGACCGGCTAGGGCGTACCGGTCGAGGCGCCGGGCCGCGACCACGCGGCGTGAGCCGGTCTGCGGGCCCCGGCGTCCGGCGCGCTCGCCTCAGGCGGCGCTGGGATCGAGGCCCGGCCAGTCCACGATCCGATCCGGCAGCTCGTCCTCGGAGAATTCCTCCTCGTTGCCGGCGAGCCGGCCGCGGACCGAGATGCCCGCCTCGTGCACGCTCGCGGCCCGGCCGGAGATCAGGGGATGCCACGGGTAGAGCGGCTGCCCGTCGCGCACGAGCCGGTACGCGCAGGTCGGCGGCAGCCAGGCGATCGACCGCACCGCTTCCGGCGTCAGGCGCACGCAGTCGGGCACCCGCTTCTGGCGCCGCGCGTAGTCGCGGCACCGGCAGGTGAGGCCGTCGAGCAACGTGCAGCCGATATCGGTGTGATGGACCTCGCCGGTATCCTCGTCCTCGAGCTTCATCAGGCAGCACCGGCCGCAGCCGTCGCACAGGCTCTCCCACTCGGACGGGGTCATGGCTTCGAGCGTCTTGGTCCGCCAGAACGGCTCGACCGCCCCGCGGCGCGGCGCCTCGGGCTTGGGCATCGGGAAAGTCTCTCGGATGGGAAGCCGCCTCTCTGCCCGAGCCCGGGCACCGCTGCAAGCGTGGCCGCCGACGACCTCCATGCGACCGGATCGCACCGTCGTGCGTTACGCCCAAGCTCGTCCGCGGCGATTCGCGAGACTGCGCAGAGCCTCGCCGACGGTTCCGGATCCTGCTATGGACCTCGGATGCCGTGCGGTGGCGCAGGCGCAGGGTTCGTGTCCGCGGCGCGGGCCCTCGACCATCCGCCGCCAGGATCCGCCGCAGAGGCGCTCGACAAGCCGGGTTCGACATCGTGCGCCTGCCGACGCTCACCGAGATCAAGGTCCGCCTCGAACGCGCCGCGCTCGCCTTCGACGCCTGGGTCAATGCCAGCCTGTACGATGGCGGCCAGTCCACGGGCGAAGCCTACGAGCGCTTCCAGCGCGTCATGAGCCGGTTCGCCGTGCGCGGCTGGAAGCGCGTCGCCCTCGACCTGACGAGCGAGGGCGTCACCATCGGGACCGGGGGCGCTGTCCTGATGCTCGCCCTGGCTCAGCCCGCCTTCCAGCTGACGAGCGAGAACTGGCTCAAGCAGCAGGACCTCGCCGTCACCTTCCTCGACCGCTACGGCACCGAGGTCGGCCGCCGCGGCATCAAGCATGACGATTCGCTCAAGCTCGATGACTTTCCCGACATCATGATCAAGGCGCTGGTCTCCACGGAGGACCGGCGCTTCTACGAGCATTGGGGCATCGACCCGATCGGCACCCTCCGGGCGCTGGTCAACAACTCGCGCGGCGGCGGCGGCACGCAGGGCGGCTCCTCGATCACCCAGCAGCTCGCCAAGAACCTGTTCCTGACGAACGAGCGCTCCCTGGAGCGCAAGATCAACGAGGCGTTCCTGGCCCTGTGGCTGGAGAGCCACCTCACCAAGAACGAGATCCTGAAGCTCTACCTCGATCGCGCCTATATGGGCGGCGGCACCTTCGGCGCCGTGGCGGCGGCGGACTATTATTTCGGCAAGCCGCTCAAGGACATCAGCCTCGCCGAGGCCGCCATGCTGGCGGGCCTGTTCAAGGCGCCCACCAAGTACGCCCCGCACGTCAACCTGCCGGCGGCGCGCGCCCGGGCGGCGGACGTGCTGCACAATATGGTGGAGGCGGGCTTCGTCACCGAGGGCCAGATCCAGACGGCGCTTCGCAACCCGGCGACCCCGGTGACCCGCACCCGCGACATCACCGCCGACTATTACCTCGATTGGGCCTTCGGCGAGATCAAGGCCATGGCCGACGCGGGCAAGCTGCGCAGCGACCGTGTGCTGACCGTGAAGACGCCCCTCGACCTCGCCATCCAGAAGCGGGCCGACGAGGTCGTGGCCGACATCCTGCGCAAGTCCGGCGACGCCTACGACGTCGACGAGGCCGCGATGGTGATCCTCGACCCGGACGGGGCGCTGCGCGCCATGGTGGGGGGCGCCGATTACGGCGAGAGCCAGTTCAACCGCGCCACCGACGCCCTGCGCCAGCCCGGCTCGTCGTTCAAGCCCTACGTCTATTCGGCCGCGCTCGCCTCCGGCCTGTTCAAGCCCGACACGACGGTGGTCGACAGTCCCGTCTGCATCGGCAACTGGTGCCCGCAGAATTACGGCCGCTCCTATGCCGGCCGGGTGCCGATGTGGCTCGCGGTGGCGAAGTCGATCAACACGATCCCGATCAAGATCTCGATTTCCCTCGGCAAGGCCATGGGCATCAGTCACGAGGCCCGGGCCGCCAAGGCGGGCCGCGCAAAGATCACCGAACTTGCCCACAAGATGGGCATCACCTCGAACCTGATCGACACGGTGTCGATGCCGATCGGCTCGGACGAGGTGACGGTGATCGACCAGGCGGCGGGCTATGCGGTCTTCGCCAACGGCGGCTTCCGCGCCAAGCCCTACGCGGCCATCGAGGTGAAGAACTCGTCCGGCGAGGTGATCTACCGCCACGCCGACGAGGCGCCCGAGCGGGTGCTCTCGCCGCAGGTCGTGGCCGACATGAACTTCATGCTGAACAAGGTGGTCGAGGAGGGCACAGGCAAACGGGCGCAGCTCGAGGGCGTGAAGGTGGCCGGCAAGTCGGGCACCACGAACGCCTACCGGGACGCGTGGTTCGTCGGCTACACGGGCAATTACGTGGGCGCCGTCTGGTTCGGGAACGACGATCACACCTCCACCAACAAGCTGACCGGCGGCTCGCTCCCTGCCCAGACCTGGCACGACATCATGGAGCCGGCCCATCAGGGCATCGAGATCAAGGGTCTGCCCGGCCTGAAGGACAGCCCGCGCGCCGCCCAGCAGCAGGCTTCCGGGGGCCCGACCACCCCAATCGACCCCAATGCCAGCGCCTACGGCAAGCTCTCGCGCCGCTCCTTCGAGGTGATCAGCGGCCTGAACGGCCTGTTCCGCACGGTCGAGCGCGCCCCCGCAGAACCGGCTCCGGACGCACCCTCCGGAACCGGAGACGCGCGGAAGACCGGCAGGAAGCCCGGCGACCGGGCCGCGGTGCCGCCGTCCGGCCAGCTGCGCGAACTTGCCGAGGGCAGCCGCCCGGTCGGCGGCTTCACCGAGGTTCGGTGAGCGCATGAAGCTCACGATTCCCGACGCGTTCGGCCGCGTCTCCATGTCCGCCGGCGCCCCGCGCAGCCGCGCGGTCCGGTTCGTCCGACGGCTGTGGCGCAAGACTTCGATCGCCGGCCTTGCCGTCTACGCCCTGGCGCTGGGCGCCCTCCTGGGCCTCGCCAGCGCCGACTGGGCGACGAGCGGCGGCTATCCGTTCGGGGGCGTTCAGGTCGGTGCCTGGACCGCTTGGCCGCGGGCCGGCGCGGCGAATGCGGATCCTTACACCCGCGCCGTCAATGCCCGCCGGGGAGAGATCCCTCTGGCGGTCGGTGAGGGCCTGCTCCTGACGGCGGCGGTCGACGATGCCGGGCAGGCGCTCGACGCCACCTGCACCTACCGGATCGGCGGCGCGACGCCGCCCGCCCGCGCCTGGACGATCACGGTGGCCGGCCGCGGCCCGCGCGATCCCGGCCGTGCGCCCCTGCGCGAGGGCTTCACCTCCACCGAGGTGCTGCGCGCGCCCGACGGGTGGTTCTCGATCGTGCTCGCGCCGGATGTGCAGCCCGGGAACTGGCTCCCGAGCCCGCGGGCGACCGGTCCGGTCCGGCTGGCGCTGCGCCTCTACGATACGCCGGTGGCCGCCAGCGTCGGGTCCCTCGACCGGAGTTCCGTGCCGGCCGTCACTCGCCTCGGATGCGCCTCGTGAGCCTGCGCTTCGTCTACGCCACGCTGATCGGCCTCGTGCTCGCCGGGATCGTCCACATCGCGGCGGTCCTGGCGATCCCTGCCCTCTCGGAAGCCGACGCCGTCTCGCGCGCCCGCACCAGCGAGAACCTGGACCATCCGCAGTCGATCTACACGGTTGCCACCGGTGACGACCCCTCCCCGCCCGAGGCATGGCTGCCGATCCCGGATCCGGCGGTGGCGGTGGGCGTCTGCGCCTACAACCTCGCGGACGGGCCCATGCGCGTCTCCGCCCGCACCGGTCCCCTGTCCCTGTCGCTCGCCGCGCATGCCCGCCGCGGGGCCTTCTACGCGGTGACCGACCAGGCCGCGGTCCGTGGCGCCCTCGACCTCGTCATCCTGACCCGCGCCCAGTACGACGAGGCGCTTGCGGACGACGACGAGAACGATCCGAGCCGCGACGTGCGCATCGTCGCGCCCGACACGCGCGGCTTCGTGGTGGTGCGGGTGATCGCCGGTCTCCCGAGTCAGCGTCCCGCCGCGAATGCCGCGGTCCAGGCCGTCTCCTGCACCACCGACACGTCGACGGACGATGCGCCGACGGGCAAGGACGCGCCAGGCAAGGACGCGCCAGGCAAGGACGCGCCCGGCAAGGATGGGCCCGGCAAGGGGACGGGGCGCTAGCGGGGCCGTCGAACGGGCTGGCTGCGTCGATCGACGTGCGGCGGGCCTCAGCCACCTTCGTCCGTTCGGGGATCCGCGGATCGTCCGCGTCTCCAGCACTAGGCGATCGGCCGGATGGACCTGCCCCTCTCCCTGACCCACGATCCGGACACGCGCGGGCCTGCACGTCGGCCACGCGGCCGATGTCGCGGCGGCACGGGCGCTGTCGTCGTCAGGATGGGGCGCGACCGCAGTCTCGGTCGTTCAATACTTGACCACCAGCGGCTCCGCCTGCGCGACCGGCACCGGGGGCGGCAGCGGAGCCGGTCCGAGGCCGCAGCGGGCCGCGGCATCCGGCGGGAGGAGCGGGTCGAGCAGGTTGCGGCGGGCGGCCAGCATCATGATGGACCGCTCGGCCGAGACCGATTCCGGTGCCGGCGCCGCGGCGAACAGGTGTTCCAGGGCGAAGCGGTAGCGCGCGAGCCGCAGGCCGGCCTCGAAGCGCACCCAGGCGATCAGGCAGCGATTCTCGGCGACCCGCTGGGCGGCCTCCAGCACGTCGGCGTTGTCGAGGGTCTTGGCGAAGGGCAGGCTGCGCAGACGGGCGGCATCGGCGTCGATAACGCGGGCGGCCAGCGCCACGAAGATCGGGATCAGCCGGGCATCGGCCGTGGCGTCGTCGCCGAGCTTCCGGTAGCGGGAGACCGGGGAGCGGGACGGCTCCGCCGTCAGGGCCTCGTAATAGGAACCGACTTCCTCGTAGCGCCAGGTCGGCGGGAGCACGTGGGCGCTGGCGAGGCCCAGCACCGCGTCCTGAAAGGCGGTGAAGCTGCTGGCGGGCTGGACGAATCGCCAAGCGCGGTCGCGCAGGGCCTGCTCGTCGTCGGTGAGGCCGGATTCGAGCAGCAGGCGCCCGCGGTCTCGGGTGCTGAAGCTGCCTGTCGTATCGATGAGCCCGTTCCAGACCCCCGTACGCGGTCGGCCAAAATCGCCGCTCTGGGTGCAGGCTGCGAGCACGGCCAGTGCAGCGCCGACGGGGCCGAGGCGCATCGCTCGGCGTGCGCGGTCGAACGGCCGGCGATCCGGGGCTGACATGGGAGAACCGTCGGTGGCGGCGCGCGGCCGATGTGACATGGACCGCGACGTCCTCAGGACGCGAGGCGCTCGTAGCGCACGCCGAGGAACAGGAGGATCTCGCCGCGCCGCTCGCCGGAGCGCGGAATGCGGGAACTCCGACGCGCCTCGGCGCCCGGAAAGGGAATCAGGTCCGCGGACGCGGCCGGCGCAACTCTGCGGGACAGATCGGCGGCCGACTTCGACGAGCGGATTTCGCCGGTCTCCTGCGGCTTGAAAAGGGTCATGGTCTCCGGCTCCTGTCGGCGGTCCGAGCATCTGGCCCGGGCCCTTCGGAGGGCGTCGGCAAGGGCTACCGAAACAATCCAGCACGACGTGGTTAACGGAGTCTTTCCAGGCATCGGCGCCCGAAGAGCGCTCTGATGGGAGTTGGCGCGCGACTTGCCTGGCCTTCCGTGCCCATGGCGGGCGTTTCCTCCCTTCGACTTGAGGCCCCGTCCGATCCCGGACGGGGCCTTCTTATGTGGACCGTCGTGTCTTGTCGGACGCCGCCGCCGTGCGACCCGCGAGCCACACCGCGGCGAAGCGTGGTCGCGACGTTCCTGCGCGGAACCCCTCGGGACCTCCAACGCTTGCCTACCGCCCGGCCCGACCGATATGCCGGACGCGGGCGATTGCGGGACCGCCGCGTCGGTTCTCCGCCCGAGCGAGATTGAGGACACCGCTGAATGCGACTGGTTCCGGAACGATCCCTGCGCGCCGCCCGCCGCCGCGGGTTGGCTACTGCGGCGCTGGCGCTGTTCGCGCTGACGGCTGGCCCCGCCTATGCCCAGCGCGAGGACCAAGGCCTGCAGCTTGGCTGCGCCAACGACTATTTCCGCCTCTGCGCGGGCGTCGACCCGAACAGCCAGGACGCGGATCGCTGCATGATGCGCAACCGCAAGCGCCTGTCTCCCGAATGCCGGTCGGCGATCGGCGACTACGACAAGCGCACGGGCAGCAAGTCTCTGTCCGACGATTGAGATTGCCGCATCCGGTTGTGATGCCCGCCGTGGGCGAGGGGCGTTTGGTATGAGCCTGACCGTCGCGGTTCAGATGGACCCGATCCAGAATATCCGGATCGCGGGTGACACGACCTTTGCCCTGCTGCTGGAGGCCCAGCGGCGGGGGCATACGCTCGTCTACTACACGCCGGACCGGCTCTCGATGCAGGGCCGGCGCGTGACCGCGCGGGTCGAACGCCTGAGCGTGCAGGACGTCGAAGGCGCGCATTACACCCTGGCGCCACCGGAGCGGCTCGACCTGGCCGAGGCGGACGTGGTGCTGATGCGGCAGGATCCGCCCTTCGACATGGCCTACATCACGGCCACCCACATGCTCGAGCGGATCCATCCGGAGACCCTCGTGGTCAACGATCCATTCGAGGTGCGCAACGCGCCCGAGAAGCTGTTCGTCCTCGATTTTCCCGAGTTGATGCCGCCGACCCTGATCAGCCGCGACAAGGCGGAGATCGAGGCCTTCCGGCTGGAGCACGGGACGGTGGCGATGAAGCCGCTGCACGGGCATGGCGGCGCGGCCGTGTTCAAGGTCACCGAGAAGGACCCGAATTTCGGCTCGATGTTCGACCTGTTCGCCACGACCTTCCGGGAGGCCTGGGTCGTGCAGCGTTACCTCGACCGGGTCACGGAGGGTGACAAGCGCATCATCCTGGTCGACGGCGTCCCCATGGGCGCGGTCAACCGCGTCCCGGCGGCGAACGACATCCGCTCCAACATGGTCCGCGGCGGGGCCGCCTCCGCCTCCGAGCTGACCGACCGCGAACGTGAGATCTGCGCCACGATCGGGCCCGAGCTGGCGCGGCGGGGCCTGATCCTGGTGGGGATCGACGTGATCGACGGGCACCTCACCGAGATCAACGTCACCTCGCCCACCGGCATCCGGGCGATACAGCGGCTCGGGGGCCCCGACCTGTCCATCGCCGTCTGGGATGCGATCGAGGCCCGGATCGCGGCACGCAAGGGCGTGTGACGGCGCGCGGTCTCAGGTCTCCGCGCGCGGCGTCGCGCTGAGTTCGGCCCAGTCGAACTCCTCCTCCAGCAGGAAATAGGCGTCGTCGCCGATCCGGCCCTGGCGGCGCAGGGCGAGCACCGCGTCGCGGGCGGCCTCGACGGCTTGGCGCCGGGCGGCGTCCGCCGGCAGGCTCTCCGGCGCCAGGCCCTCGTCGTGCGCCTCCGCCTCCGCGAGGGCTGCGCGGAACTCGGCGCGCAGCGCGTCGGTCGCCGGCGCGTCCTCCGCATCCGCGAGGCTGTCGAGGGCGGCCTTGTAGGCCGCCGCCCGGGCCCGGCCCGTCTCACGCCCCACGGGGTCGTCGTCCTCGAGCCGCAGATGGGCGAGCAGCGGCCGCAGGGTCAGGCCCTGAACGATCAGGGTTCCGAGCACCGTGACGAAGGCGGCGACGACCACGAGATCCCGGTGCGGGAACTGGGCAGGCAGCGCCAGGGCGGCCGCCACGGTGACGATCCCGCGCATGCCCGCCCAGGACAGGGCGATGCCCGGCCCCAGCCGCGCCGGAACTCCGGCCTGGCGGAGGCCGAATTCGCGGATCCCGGTGGTCGGCAGGACCCAGGCGAGGCGGGTCACCACCACGGTGGCGAAGGTCGCGCCCGCGAGGATCAGGGCCTGCCACGCATCCGCGCCGCTCAGCCGCTCCCGGATCGGGTCGATCTGGATGCCGATCAGCACGAAGGCCAGGACGTTGAGCACGAACACCGCCGTGTCCCAGACGGCGTAGGAGATCACCCGGGCCCGGGGCGCGGTGACGCCGGGGGCCCGGCGGGCGACCGTCACCGCGAAGGTCACGATGGTCAGGACCCCCGACAGCTCGAGCCGCTCCGCGGCGAGCCAGATCCCGAAGGCGGCGACGAACTGCATCACGATCGCGCTCGCCGGGTCGGTCACGCGCCGGGTCACGGCCACGAACAGCAGGCCGAGGCAGGGGCCGACGACGAGGCTCGCGACGACGCCCAGGAGGAACGCCGGCGCCACCTCCGCCGGGTGGAAGGTGCCGGCCATCGCGGCCGTCACGCCGAGCCGGTAGATCAGCAGCGAGGCCGCGTCGTTGAGCAGGCTCTCGCCACGCAGGATCGTGGCGAGCCGGTGCGGCATCGGCGCGTGCTTGAGCACCGCCAGTGCCGCCACGGCGTCGGGCGGCGCGACCACGGCACCGAGCACGATGCAGGCGGAGAGCGGCATGTCCGGGACGACGAGCCGCGCCACGACCGCGACGGCGAGCGTGGTCACCGCCACCGCCCCGACCGCGAGCCCGGCCACCGCGCGCCAGTTCTCCTTCAGATCCCGCACGGAGGCGTCGAAGCCGGCATCGAGCAGGACCGGAGCCAGGAACAGCGCGAGCGCCAGTTCGGGATCGAGCCGCAGGTTCGGGACGCCGGGGACGAAGGCGAGGCCGACACCGCCCAGCGCCAGGAAGGCCGGATATGGCGCCCCGAGCCGACGTGCGACACCGGCCAGGAGGACGGCGCCGAACAGGACGCCGACGACCCACTCGAAGACTAACATGCTGCTGAAAGAGGCGGAGCCCCGGGACCGTTCCGGGGCCCACGGTCGCAGGCCGGCTCAGTACTGCACGGTGGCGCGTACCCCAAGCACCGCCGCGTTGCGCAGCCGGCGGCCGTCCGGACCGGCGATGCCGGCGCCCGGCCGGATGACGTATTGCGCGTCGGGCTGAACCGTGAAGCCCGGCACGACCACGGCCTGATAGGTCGCCTCGATCACCGCCTCGGCGCGGCGGCGGGGCATCGGCATGCCCGAGTAGAGGATCGTGTCCCGGTCGGCCCGCTGGGCCTCGTCGCTGATGCGTGCGTAGGCGACGCTGAGGCCGATCGTGTCGTCGTCGCGCCCGTCGAACAGGCCCTTGTAGGCCAGCCCGGTATCCAGGTAGGCGTCGATCAGGCTGGAGCGGGTGGGCGACCACGCGGCACGCACGAAGAAGCCGAGGCCCTCGTCGTCCTTGCCGGATTCCCGGTAGAGGGTCTGGTCGTAGATCGCGTAGAGGCCGGCATTGCCGCGCACCGGCCGGCCGATCCCGGTGGCGTTCGGGTCGGCGAGCGGCACGCCGGTGATGTCGAAGCGCAGGCTGTCGAACCGGCCGAAATGTTGCCAGCCGCCCAGGGTGATGTCGCCGGGCAGGCCCCGGGAACCGGGCGCGATGTTGTACGCGTAGGTGGCCTCGGCGATGATCAGGGCCGGATCGCGCAGGCGGAAATTGGTGCCCGTCCGGTCGAGGCGCTGCGCCTCCGGATCGTCACCCGGACGGTTCGCACCGGCCGGATCACCGTCGTAGAGCCCGACCTGCAGGGAAAAGCCGTTGCCCGGCACGTATTTGGCCCGGATCGCCGGGGCTGCGAGCGGGTAGGCCGGCCCGCCGCTCGGCAGGTCGAGCCCGGTGATGACCGGCCAGCCGAAGGTCGAGTTCACGAACAGCGTCGCGGTCTGGCTGACGAAGAACTCGGTGTCGGCAGCCTGCTGCCCGATCCGGATCCCGAGCTGGCCGTCCATCAGGCTCTGGTCGAACCAGAGCACGTAGAGCCGCGTGGACGGCAGCGCCTCGATGACGCTCGTGGTCAGCAGGTTGCCGACATAGTAGCGCGACAGGCCGGTGCCGTGGATGAAGTAGGCGTTGGCATGGACCGTGGCGCCTTGCCAGCCCGCCAGCCGGTCGAGGTCGAGGTTGAGGCGCAGGTTGAGGCGATCCTCGACGATCGCACCCTGTCGAAGGCCGCCGACCGGATTGCCGAGCACGTCGGCGATGTAGGTCAGGCTGTACGCGATGCCCCGTTCCTTCAGGACCGGGCGGATCCCGAGCGGGTCGCCGAGCGGGCCGAGAGAGGGCTCCACCGAGCGGACATAGCCGCCGGAGGCCTGGCTGGTGGTCTCCGGCTGCGAGACCGAGATGCGCGGATCGGCGCCCGCGCCCTCGTACACGGTCCGCGTCTGGGCCGCAGCGGGAAGGGTCGACAGGCCGAGGGCCAGCCAGGAAATGAGTTTGCAGGACATCGGCCGCTTCTGGGCGACAGCACACGCGCAGCATAGCATGGCCCGCCGCCCGTATGCGCTTGGTCTTTGCAGGAGGCGTCGCCTCGCCTAACCCTGCGGCCGGTACACCACAGGACCGTCGATGCCCGAGACCCCCGTCTTCACGTCCGCCGCCGTCGCCGCACCCCACAGCCTCGCCGCCCAGGCCGGCCAGACCGTCCTCGCCCAGGGGGGCAACGCCATCGAGGCGATGGTGGCGATGGCCGCCTCTATCGCGGTGGTCTATCCGCACATGAACGGCATCGGCGGCGACGGGTTCTGGCTGGTGCGCGAGCGGGGCGGCCGGGTGCGGGGCATCGAGGCCTGTGGCCCGGCCGGGCGTCTCGCCACGATCCCCCGCTACCGCGAGAAGGGCTACGACGCGATCCCCGCGCGGGGACCCGACGCCATGGTCACGGTGGCGGGCGCGGTGGGCGGCTGGCGCCTCGCCCTGGAGCTGGCGCGGGCGCTCGGCGGCCGCCTGCCCCTGGAGACGCTCTTCGCCGACGCGATCGGTCAGGCCCGAGCCGGCGTCGCGGTCTCGCCCTCGGAGGCACGCTACGTGCCCCAGGAACTCGACACGCTCCACGACACGCCAAACTTTGCGGCCACCTTCTTGAAGGACGGCAAGCCCTATCCCGCCGGAGAGACCCGCGCGCTGCCCCGCCTCGCCGATACCCTGGAGCAGCTCGCTCATGCGGGGCTCGGCGACTTCTATCGCGGCGATATCGGCCGGGAGATCGCCGCCGACCTGGAGCGCCTCGGTGCGCCGGTCACCCGGGCGGATCTGGAGGCCTTCGCGGCGGTGGAGCGGGCGCCCCTGTCGATCCGGCGCCGCGACGCGACGCTCTACAACTTCCCGCCGCCGACCCAGGGGCTCGCCGCCCTGCTGATCCTCGGGATCTTCGACCGGCTGAACGTCTCCGAGCCCGAACGCACGGCCCATTATCACGGGCTGATCGAGGCGACGAAGCGGGCCTTCGCGATCCGCGACCGGGTGGTCACCGATTTCGCCCGCCTGCGGCACGACCCCGCCGCCTTCCTGACCCCGGAACGGCTGGCCCGCGAGGCCGCGCTGATCGACATGGGTCGCGCAGCCCGGGTACCCCTGCCCGATCCGGGTCACGGCGACACGGTCTGGATGGGCGCGATCGACAAGGACGGGCTTGCCGTCTCCTACATCCAGTCGGTCTACTGGGAGTACGGCTCCGGCACGGTGCTGCCCGCCACCGGCATCTGCTGGCAGAACCGGGGCATGTCGTTCTCCCTCGACCCGAAGGCCGTGAATCCCCTGGAGCCGGGGCGGCGCCCCTTCCACACGCTGATCCCGGCGCTCGCCGCCTTCGACGACGGCCGTGTGATGAGCTACGGCAGCATGGGCGGCGACGGGCAGCCGCAATTCCAGGCCCAGATCTTCACCCGCTACGCCGATTACGGGATGTCGGTGGCCGATGCCGTCGACGCGCCGCGCCTGCTCTACGGGCGCACCTGGGGGGCGCCCTCGCTCAGCGTGAAGGTGGAGGACCGGTTCGATTCGGCCTGCATCGCGGCCCTCGGCCGACTCGGCCACGAGATCGAGGAACTGGGCGGACCCTACATCGACTCGCTCGGGCACGCGGGCATGCTGGTCCGCCATCCCCGGAACGGTCGGATCGAGGCGACCCACGACCCGCGCTCGGACGGCGGCGCCCTGGGACTCTGAGAGAACGCGCCGCCCGCCCGGCGGCGCGGGATGCCGGCTCAGCCCGCCTGAACGAGCCAGCAGGCGGCGCGCAGGCGCACGGCGCCACCCGCCGCGTGCCGCGCGAGGGCCGCCGCCACGGCCGCCTCGGCCCGCGCCCGGAGATCCGGTGCGGCCTCGCGGACGAGGTGGGAGCTGGGGCCGAGGTTCAGGGAGACGTGGGTGGCCGCCGCGGTCGCCGCCGCGTCGGTCTCGCCCTGACCGACGACGATGTCCCGGTCGAGCGCGTCGCAGGTCACGCCGGCGAACCCGGCGGCGCGCAGGAGCGCGACCAGCGGGTCGGGGTCGGCGAAGCGGAAGGGCCCCGGCGTGTCGGGCTGCGGCGGAGGCGGGGGCTCCGGCAGGAGCGGAAGCACCGCGTCGCGCGGCACGATCACCCAGTGATTCTCGGGCAAGGTCCGCCAGCACAGGAAGGTCAGCCGGCCGCCCGGCTTGAGCATCCGGCGAATGTTGGCGAAAGCGCCGGCGGAATCCGGGAAGAACATCACGCCGAAGCGCGACAGGATCCCGTCGAAAGGACCGAGATCGGCCGTCCCGACATCCGCCTCCACGAACCGGATCGGGGCGGTGCGTGCAACCTCCGCGGCGGCGCAGTCCCGCGCCACGGCGAGCAGCGGCGCCGAGATGTCGGCCCCCGTGACGCCGCCGCCGGGCCCGACCCTGCGGGCGGCCTCCAGGGTCGTGGCCCCCGCGCCGCAGCCGATATCGAGCACCGTGTCGCCGGGAGCGAGGGGCGTGCGGGCGAACAGCGCCTCCGTCAGCGGGAGGAACATCGCGTCGAGGACGACCTGATTGCGCGCCCAGCGCGTGCCGACCTCGCCGTTCCAGTATTCGGTCTGGGTGATGCCGCCCGCCATGCTCCCTCCGTCAGACCGTGGTCGTGGCCACGGACAGCTCGGGCTTGTGGTTCAGGGTCTGGAACACCACGCAGTAGCGCTCGGTCAGCTTCAGGAGCTGCGCCAGCTTGTCCTCCGGCGCGTCGGTATCGAGTTCGAAGAACAGGCGGATGCTGCGGAAGCCCACCGGCGCCTCCTTGTCGACCCCGAGGGTGCCGCGGAAATCGAGGTCGCCCTCGGCGCTGACCGTGCCGGCGCGCAGCGGGATCTCCAGGGCTGTGGCCACGGCCTTGAGCGTCACCCCCGCGCAGGCGACCAGCGCCTCCAGCAGCATGTCGCCCGAGCACAGCTCCGCCCCCGAACCGCCCGTCGCCGGATGGAGCCCGGCCTCCGCGATGGCGCGGCCCGTCTCGACCTTGCAGGCGATCTTGGTGTCGTCCAGCGTGCCCCTGGCCTTCAGGGTGATGAACGCCGCGTCCGGTGCGGTGCGGTACTTGTCCTTGATCGGAGCCTGGAGGGCTCGCAGCGTGGTGGCGTCCATGGCGTCGTCCTCTCGATTCCGGATCTGACCCGCTTCTCGGCGGCGGGCCGGCCGGAGCGTTCCGGCTCCGTCAGGCGCCCGGTATAGGTGCGCGCCACGCGGACGGGAAGCGGTTCTCAGGCGCGCCCGGTGAGGACGGCCACCGCTTCCGCGAGGGCGTCGACCTGGGCCTCGTCGTGGGCGGCCGAGAAGGCCACCCGCAGCCGCGCGGTCCCGGCCGGCACGGTCGGCGGGCGGATCGCCACCACCAGGAATCCCGAGGCCTCCAGCGCGGCCGAGATGTCGAGCGCCGCCTGCGCCTCGCCGACCAGGACCGGCACGACGGCGCTCTCGGCCTCCGGCAGGCCCAGACGGGCGGTGAAGCGCCGGGCGAGGGTCAGCGGTCGGGCACGCCGGTCGGGTTCCGCCTCCAGGATCGTCAGCGCCTCCAGGGCGGCGGCGGCCGAGGCCGGAGGCAGGCCGGTGGTGTAGACGAAGCTGCGGGCGCGGCTCGTCATCAGGTCGATGACCGGGCGCGAGGCGCAGAGATAGCCGCCATACGAGCCGAGCGCCTTCGACAGGGTGCCCATTTCCAGCGGCGCCCGCGGCCCGTCCTCGACCACGCCGATGCCGTGGGCGTCGTCCACCAGCGTCCAGGCGTCGAAGGTCTCCGCGATGCCCAGGATGTCGCCGAGCGGCGCCCGGTCGCCATCCATGCTGAAGACCCGCTCGGTGAGCACCAGGGCGCGCCCGTAATGGGGGCGGTGCTCCGCGAGCTGGGCCGCGAGGTCGCCGGGATCGTTGTGGCGGAAGGTCAGGACCCGCGCGCCCGACAGCCGCGCGCCGGCCCACATGCAGGCATGGGACAGCGCGTCCAGCAGGACGAGGTCGCCCCGCCCGGCCAGCGCCGGGGTGATGCCGAGATTGGCGAGATAGCCGCTGCCGAAGACCAGGGCGGCCTCCGTGCCCTTGTGGCGCGCGAGGCCGTCCTCCAGCGCGCCGAGATACGGATGGTCGCCGGTCACGAGCCGCGATCCGCCCGACCCCGCGCCGTGGCTCGCGACGGCCGCCTGAGCCGCCGCGATCACCCGCGGGTGATGCGAGAGGCCGAGGTAATCGTTGCAGGAAAAGGAGACGAGCGTCCGGCCCCGTCGTGCCGCCGCGGCGCCGGAGCCGCGCTCCGTCGGCACCAGCGTGCGGCGCAGGCGACCGGCCTCGAGGGCTTCGAGTTTCCCGGTGGCGAAGGCGTCGAGGCTGTCCATGGGGATGGGGATGGGCGATGCCGCGGCGGCAAAGTCAAGCGGCGGGTGCCGGACTCTTGACCCCCGTCCGAGGGGCTTCCATGCCGGACGCATGACCCTCGAAACGCCCGCAGGCCATCTCTGGCGGCCCTACACGCAGATGCGCCTCGCCCCGCCGCCGCTGGAGGCGGTCGCGACGCATGGCACCCGCATCCGCCTCGCCGACGGCCGCGAACTCGTGGACGGCATCGCCTCCTGGTGGACCGCGGTGCACGGCTACAATCACCCGCACATAGCGGGCGCTGTCGCCGACCAGCTCGCGCGCATGCCCCACGTGATGTTCGGCGGCCTCACCCATGCGCCGGCGGAGACGCTGGCGCGCCGGCTCGCCGCCCTGCTGCCGGGCGATCTCGACCACGTCTTCCTGAGCGATTCGGGCTCGGTCGCCGTGGAGGTCGCGCTCAAGATGGCGGCGCAGATGTGGATCAACCGCGGGGTGGGCGGCCGGACGAAGGTCCTGGCGTTCCGGGGCGGCTATCACGGCGACACGATGGGGGCGATGTCGGTTTGCGACCCCGAGGAGGGCATGCATCGCCGCTTCGGTGCCTACCTGCCGAGCCAGATCTTCTGCGACCTGCCGCGAAGCGCGGCCGAGACCGCGGCGCTCGACGCGGCCCTCGCGTCTCATCGCGACACCCTGGCGGCGGTGATTGTCGAGCCGCTGGTCCAGGGTGCGGGCGGGATGCGGACGCACCCGCCTGAGGTGGTCGCGACGATCGCCGGGCTGGCGCGCCGGCACGGACTGCCGCTCATCGCCGACGAGATCTTCACCGGCTTCGGGCGCACCGGCAGCCTGTTCGCCTGCGAGCAGGCGGGAATCGTGCCCGACATCGTCTGCCTGTCGAAGGCCCTTACGGGCGGAACGATGGCGCTCGCCGCCACGGTCGCCCGCACGGAGGTGTTCGCGGCGTTCTGGTCCGAAGACCCCGCGGCCGCGCTGATGCACGGCCCGACCTTCATGGCCAATCCCCTGGCCTGCGCAGCGGCCAATGCCAGCCTCGATCTGTTTGAGGCGGAGCCACGGCTGATCCAGGCCCGCGCCATCGCGGCCCGTCTTGCCGAGGGGCTGGAACCCCTGCGGCGGGTGCGGGGCGTGGCGGATGTCCGGGTACTCGGTGCCATCGGAGCGGTGCAGTTCGCCCGTGCGCCCGACTTGGCCGTCCTCAAGGCGCGATTGCTCGCCCGCGGCGTCTGGGTCCGGCCGTTCGGCGACATCGTCTATCTCACCCCCGCCCTCACGATCGATGCAGCGGATCTCGACCGGCTGATCGAGGCGGTCGCCGCCGTGGTGACCGAGCTGGCGCCCGGATCGGCATGACGACCGGGCGTTCCACATTCCCGTGATCCGTCTCCGCGGGCGCCTGCAACCCGTGACCGTTTCTGCCGTTGGGCCTACGGCTGGAGATGCGTGCGGCGGCCCGCGCGGCCGGACGCTGCCAAAGGGAGTACACAGTGGCGAGCGAGCAGACGGGTTCGAGCGGCGATCGGCCGGTAATCCTCCTCGTCGAGGACGAGGCGCTGACGATCATGGACCTCGGGGACGTGCTGGAGGAAGGCGGCTACGACACCGTTCAGTGCGCCTCGGCCGAGCGCGCGCTGAGCATCCTGCAGGCGCGCCCGGACATCTGCGGCCTGGTCACGGACGTGCAGCTGTCGGGAAAGACCGACGGGTTCGATCTGGCGAGTTCCGTGGCCGAGGCGCGGCCGCAACTGCCGATCCTGATCGTCTCCGGGCGCGCGGCCCCGGATCCGGCCCGCATGCCCGAGCATGCCGAGTTCATCGCCCGGCCCTGCACCGGCGAGGATATCCTGGACCGTCTTCAGCGCCTCATGCACTGCTGATCCGACCTTCACGTCGGCCCCGTCATCGCACCGTCACCGGCCAGCGCCACACGGACCGGAGCGGCCGCGTGACGGGGGTGGACGGTGCAGTTTCAGGATCGTCCGGCGGCCGCCGGCATTAATTCGGGCGCTCCGGTGGGCGACAAGCAGAAGCGCGATCATCAGGACGAAGCTGCGGCCGTGCTCGGCCACACGTCCAAGAAGATGCGGCCGCCCGGCGTCCGCAGCGTCGGTTGGGCGCTGGTGCAGGCGGCGCGCCTGCACCGCGCCCGCACCGGCGACCGGCTGGCCAAGCTGGGGCTTTTCGCCGGCCAGGAGCAGGTGGTGCAGGCGTTGGCTGCGGCCGGCACCATGACCATGGGTGATCTCGCGGCGCTGCTGCGGGTGCGGCCGCCCACCGCGTCCAAGACCGTGACGCGGCTCGCGGCCCTCGGCATCGTCGAGCGCCGGGCCGAGTCGGGCGATGGCCGCGTGGTCCGGGTTCAGCTCACGGAAGCCGGCATGGCCAAGGCCGAGGCGATCGAGCGGATCCAGGAAGAGGTCGAGGCCGAGTTGCTCGACCACCTCGACAAGACCGACCGCCGACGCCTGCGCAAGCTCCTGCGCAAGGCCGCCCGCGGCCTCGCCGAGGCAGCCGGTGCCTCCGGTCAGGTGGCGGAGGCCGATGCCGAGATCGAGGCCGAGGACGAGACGGAGGGCCTGCCGGCCTGACCGGCGGGGCTCAGGCCGCGGCCCGGCGCCAGGCCGGGAACGGATCCGGCAGTTCGCGGTAGGGCGCGGGATCGAAAGGTGCGCGATCCGGTCCGGTGTCCACGAGGCAGGCATCGAGCGCGGCGATGAGCGCGGCGCGGTCCATCCTGGATCCGATGAAGACCAGTTCCTGGCGCCGGTCGCCCCAGACCTCGCTCCAGACCGTATGCAGGCGCTCCCGGAACTCGGGCGCCTCCGGCCAGCGCCGCCGCGGCACCGCCGACCACCAGAACCCCATCGCGGAGACCCTGGCCACGGCCCCCGCCAGGGAGAACTCGCCGACCCAATCCGGTCGCGTCGCCAGCCAGAAATGGCCCTTCGCCCGGATCAGGCCCGGCCAGGTGGCGTTGACGAAGGCGTTGAAGCGCTCGGGGTCGAAGGGGCGCCGGGCCCGGTAGACGAAGGAGGCGATGCCGTATTCCTCGGTCTCCGGCACGTGCGCGTGGGCGCCGTAGAGTTCCTTGAACCAGAGCGGGTGCTGCTGCGCCTTCTCCTCGTCGAACAGGCCGGTGTCGAGGATTTCCGCGAGCGGCGCACGTCCGTGATCGGTCTCGAGGATGCGGGCGTCGGCGTTCAGGCCGCGCACAACCGAGCGGACCAGCGCGAGATGCTCGGGTGAGACGTCATGCGCCTTGTTGATCACCACCACGTCGGCGAACTCGATCTGCTCCACGAGCAGGTCCACGAGCGTGCGCGTATCCTCGGCGCCCGCGGTCTCCCCGCGCTCACGCAGGAACGCGGCCGAGCCGTAATCCTTCAGCAGGTTCACCGCGTCGACCACGGTCACCATCGTGTCGAGCCGGGCCAGATCCGACAGGGAGCGGCCCGCCTCGTCCCGGAACGAGAAGGTCGACGCGATCGGGAGCGGTTCGGCGATGCCGGTGCCCTCGATCAGCAGGTAATCGAACCGCCCGGTCTCCGACAGGCGGCGGACCTCGGCGAGCAGATCGTCGCGCAGGGTGCAGCAGATGCAGCCGTTGGTCATCTCGACGAGGGTCTCGTCCGTCCGGGACAGGTCGGCTCCGCCCGCGCGGACGAGGTCGGCATCGATGTTGACCTCGCTCATGTCGTTCACGATCACCGCCACCCGGCGGCCGTCGCGGTTGTTCAGAACATGATTGAGCAGCGTCGTTTTGCCGGCTCCGAGAAAGCCGGACAGAACGGTGACGGGCAGGCGGCGATCGGGCTGTGTCATGCCGCAATCAAAATGTTATAACATTTCAAAGTCAAGGCAGTGAAACGCGCCGCAGCGGCGGGACCCGGCGAAGCTGTTGCAACGATGTAACGTTTCTCAAGCGTGTCGGGGTGGCGCGGGATTACACCTTGCACCTGACCCGAGGTCCGCGACACTGAAACAGTATAACACTATGTGAGTCTCCATGTCCCGCCTGCGTCGCCTCCGCTTCCTTGCCGGCACAATGCTGTCCTCGACCGTCTGCACCGGCATGTTGGCTCCGTCGGTTGCCCGGGCCCAGCAGGCCGTCACCCTCGACGAGATCAGCGTCACCAGTCCGAGCCCGATCCAGGCCCCGCGCACCGCGCCGATCGCCGACGCGGCGGTCCCGATCGGCGTTCTGCCGGTGGCGACCAACACCTTCTCCCCCGTCACCGTGGTTACCCAGGAGCAGATCGCGCGCGATCAGCCCCGGACCTTGGGCGACGCCCTGTTCGACAGGCCTGGCATCTCCGGCACGTCCTACGCCCCGGGCGCGGCCTCACGGCCGATCATCCGCGGTCTCGACAACGCCCGGGTGCGCATCCAGGAGAATGGCATCGTCAACGGCGGCGTGTCCGACCTCGGCGAGGACCATGCCGTGCCGGTGAATCCGCTGGTGGCCGACCGGATCGAGGTGATCCGCGGCCCCGCGACCTTGCGCTACGGCTCCGGCGCCATCGGCGGCGTGGTCTCGGCGGACAACAACCGGGTGCCGACCTTCATTCCGGCGAACGGGGTGCAGGGGCAGGTGACCACCGGCTTCTCCAGCGTGGACAACGGCCGGCTCGGGGCCGCCACGGTGGATGCCGGCGGCGATGGCATCGCGGTCCACGCCGACGGCTTCAAGACGGCCAACGACAGCTACGCGATCCCCGGCGGGATCCAGCGCAACTCCTACAACGAGTCGCAGGGCGGCGCGGTCGGCATCTCGGCGATCGGCGACCGCGGCTTCGTCGGCATCTCCTTCAGCCACTACGACGCCATCTATGCGATCCCCGGCGGCGTGGCGGAGCAGGACCGGACCCGGCTGACCCCGAACCAGGATCGGGTGCTGTCGCGGGGCGAGTACCGGCCCCTCGACGGCCCCTTCGAGGTGATCCGCTACTGGGCGGGCTACTCGGTCTATCGCCACAACGAGGTCGGCATCGGCGAGGACGGGATCGAGGGCGTCCAGGCGATCTTCAAGAACCGGGAGGCCGAAGGGCGCCTGGAACTCCAGCACGTCCCGGTCTTCACGGATCTCGGCAAGCTCACCGGCGCGCTCGGCTTCCAGTCGGACCGGCGTGTGATCAACACGCAGCTCGAATCGTTCCTGCCCAAGACCGAGTCCCGTGCCAACGCGGTCTACCTGTTCGAGGAGCTGGAGCTGCGTCCGGGCACGCGTCTGCAGGCGGCCGGGCGCTACGAGGTCGATCGGCTGTCGAGTACGGCCGCACAGTTCCCCAGCGATTACGTGCCGGTCGACGGGCAGGAGCCGTTCCAGTACGCCCGGACCCGCCGCTTCGCGCCGAAGAGCGCCAGTATCGGCGCCCTGCAGGATCTGCCCTACGGCTTCGTGGCGAGCCTCACCGGCTCCTATGTCGAGCGCGGACCCACCGGTTACGAGCTGTTCTCGCAGGGGCCCCACGACGCCACCGCGACCTTCGAGATCGGCAACCCGAACCTCAAGAAGGAGCGCGCCCGGACCGTCGAGGCCAGCATCCGGCGGGCCGAGGGACCCTTCCGCCTCGACGCCACCGGCTACTTCACGCGCTATACCGGCTTCATCTACCGCAACTACACGGGGCTGACCTGCGACGACGACTTCGCCTCTTGCGGTGTCGGCACCGACAACCGGCAGATCGTCTATCAGCAGCAGAACGCGACCTTCTACGGCGCCGAGATCATCGGCCAGTACGACCTCCTGCCGGTGGGCAACGGCTTCGCCGGCATCGAGGGGCAGTTCGATTTCGTCCGCGCCCAGTTCGACAACGGCACCAACGTGCCGCGCATCCCGCCCTACCGGCTCGGCGGCGGCGTCTACCTGCGGGCCGACGGATGGTTCGCGCGGGTGAACCTCATCCACGCCTTCAGCCACGACGCCACGGCGGTCTACGAGACGCCCACGCCCGGCTACGACGACCTGCGGGCCGAGCTGAGCTACACCAAGGCGGTCGATCCCGCGGTCTACGGGGCGAGCGCGATCACCCTCGGCGTCCAGGGCCGCAACCTCCTGAACGACGACATCCGCAACTCGACCTCGTTCAAGAAGGACGAGATCCTGCTGCCGGGGCGGAACGTGCGGCTGTTCCTGACGGCGCGGTTCTGAACGTTCCGGCCGCCACGGCGCTGTCCCTGCGCGAGCGGCGAAGCCATCCAGGGCTGCGCCGGACGTCGCGTTGTCGGCGGGCACCGGGTCACTGCGCTTTCGGCGTGACGACCAAGCGGGCGTGATCGGCCGCGTCGGGCACCGGGAGCCTCGGCCGGCCTCCTAGGCCGACAGAACGCGGCGCAGGCGGCGCCAGCCCGCGACCAGACCGGTGACCGCGATCCCCGCCGCCAGGAGGTTCAGGACCCATTGGGCGGCATCGTGGAGCGAGCGGTTGCCGCTGAGCCCCGGCAGATCGAGGCGGTGCGCGGCGTCGAACAGCCAGCGGTTGATGCGGCCGGAGCGATCCAGGCGCTGGAGGATGGTCCCGTCCCGGGGATCGACGTGGAGCCACGTGGCGTCCGGATCAGCGAAGCGCAGGCGCAGCACCGGAAGCGGCCGTGGGTCGATCCCGTGCGGATACCAGTACAGGTCGTAGGCGGTCAGGGTCTCTGCCGTCCGTAATCCGCCGGGCAGGGCCGGACCGGCGGCCCGCGCGAGCGCGGCGGCATCGAGGAGCGTGCCGTCATCCGCCCTGCGGCTCCGGGCTCCCGCCGGTGTGTCGGCGACGATCCACCAGGACCCGCCGATGGCGGCGAAGCGCAGCGCGCGGGTTCCGGCCTCTGCGAAGCCCCGCAGGGCTCCGGCGTCGAGGCCGAGGGGGGCGGGCTGTCCGGCATAGGCGGCGCGGATCTCGGCGGGCGCAGCGTTCGACGAGAACCAGCGGTTCGGGTTCATCGAAATCCAGCCGCTGAGGATGAAGGTGCTGAGTCCGATTCCGCCCGCGAGGCCGAACAGGTGGTGCCAGCGTGCGAGACCGCGATAGGGCGTGACGGCCCCGCCCGCGTAGCGGCGGCGGAGGCGCAGGCGCCAGATCCCGATCGCGAGGCCGCTCAGCGCCCCGAGGGCGGCGAAGCCGGACAGCCACAGCAGGACCGTCCGCCACAGATCGGCCCGGGCGCGCAGCGGCGTCAGGTAGATCCAATGCGCCACGGCGCCGGCCCAGTTCCAGCCACGCTCGAAGCGGGTCGTGTCGAGGGCGACCTCGCCGGTGACCTGAGACACGTAGAGCTCGGTCCCGGCCGCATCGTCGAGGACGACCTTCAGGAACGGCCGGAGCGGGTCGTACCGGGCCGTGACGGTCCACTGGTCCCGCTCGACCGGATCGACATGTGCGCCCGGAATCCCCTCGGCCGCGAGACGCAACGCATCCTCGGGCCTCAGCGGGCCGAGCCGCTCCCCGGTCCGCGCCGAGACCGTGGCCCGGCGCCCCTCGCGGTCGGCGATCCGGTAGACCGGTTCCGCACCGCGCATCTCCAGGGCGAAGGCCGCCGGCACGCCGGCAAGACCGCCGGCCCGCAGAGCGTCGTCGGGCGCCACCGCGACGCGCTCCCAGGCGATCGGTGCGAGTCGGTCCAGGCGCTCGGCCCCGGTGAGCGCCGGGAACGGCACGTAGAGCATCACCAGTCCGGAGCCGATCCACAGGGCGAAGAACAGCCCCGCGGCGATCCCGGCCCAGCGGTGGAACAGCAGCAGCCAGCGCCGTCCCGCCTTGCCGAGCCGCCGCGGCAGGCTCACCACGTCACCGTGTAGGCGACCTCGACCGAGCGCGGCCGCCCGAGCAGCCAGTTGGTCCCGACCCCGTTCACGGCATTGCCGCTGATCGCGTAGACCTTGTCGAACAGGTTGTAGACCCGCAGCGACAGGCGCGACTCCGCCGTGACCTGATGGTCGAGGACCACGTTGACGAGGTTGTAGGCCGGGCGCCGCGCCGTATTGCCGAAGTCGCTGTAGACCTGCCCCACGTTCTGAAGCCCGACCCGCGCGGTCCAGTCGCGGTAGACGTCCCAGGTCAGCCAGAGGTTGGCCACCCGCTCCGGCACGTCGATGGGCTGATTGCCGGCATACGACACGGTGGCGCCGTTCACCGTCTGGTCGAACCGGTCGTACTGCGCGTGCAGCAGCGCGAGGTTGCCGTCCAGCCGCCAGCCCGGAGCGAAGCGCCAGCCCAAGGCCAGCTCGAATCCCTGCGAGGACTGGCTCCCCACCTGCGTGGACAGCGTCGGCTGGCCGGGAATTGCCGAGATCAGGTTGTCCTTGACGATCCGGTAGCCCGCGATGGTCCATTCCACGGCACCGTCGAAGGCAAGACCCTTGGCGCCGATCTCGACTTGATTGCCTGTGGCGAGCTTGAAGCCCGCCAGCGACTGGTTCAGCGTGATCAGGCTGTTCACCGGGTCGGTGGCGAAGCTGTACTGGGCGTAGAGCGCGCTGTCCGGCGTCGGGTTGTAGACGAGGCCGAACCGGTAGCCCAGCGCCCGGTAGGTCTTCTCGAACCGCGATCCCGTCTGCAGGTCCTCCCGATTCAGCGTCGGCACGTCGAGGCGCACGCCGGTGAGGAACGAGAGCTTGTCCGACAGGATCAGACGGTCCTCCGCGAAGACCGAGGCTTGGCTTGTCTGCGTGGCGTAGGCCGGACGGGCTCGCCCGTTCTGCGGGAAGAGGCCCGGATCGTAGCCGACGAGCGGCACGCTGGTGGTCTGGTCGAAGTAGAAGTTGTTGGTGTGCCGGAAGTCGATGTGGTTCACGTCGAACCCGGCCACGAACTGGTTGGGCAAGCCGAACAGGCTGCCCCGGAACGTCGCGTCGAGCCGGTCACCGACCTGCTCCTGGCTGTGGTAGATTTCCAGATAATCGCCCCGGTCCACCAGCCCGGTGCCGCGGTTGTAGGAATATTGCTCGACGTCGAGCCAGTGGCGCCGGCTGGTGAGCCGGTAGGCGGTGTTGCGGATCGTGATGTCGGCCGAGGGCGACCATTCGGTCTTGAGCTGGGTCCAGTTGTCGGCCCAGGTGATCTTCGCGTCCCGGACGTTGTAGTTGTTGAACCGGATGAGGTCCGGGATCCGTCCCTCGACGAGCGGCGTGCCCCAGTAGCGGGCGGGCTCCTGGTAGCCGAGATCGTGGCTCAGGGTGAACGCCAGATCGGCGCTCGGCCGGAACAGCAGGGCGGCCGAGACCGCGAGGTTGCGGAAATCGCCCTCCGGCCGGATCCAGCCGTCGGCGCGATTGCCGCTGACGTTGAGGCGATACGCGAAGGTGTCGCCGAACTCCGCTTGACCGATTCCACCGCCCGAATCGAACGCAAGGCGCGCAACGCCATCCGTGCCGACAACGGCGCGGGCGGCGTTGATCGGCACGAAGACCGGCTTCTTCGGCACCACGTTGATCACGCCGCCGATGGCGCCGTCGCCGTAGAGCACCGAAGACGGGCCGCGGAGCACCTCGATCCGCTCGACGTTCCACGTGTCGAACGGGAAGGTCACCGTGTTGGCGCCGACGTAGAAGCGCGTGCCGTCGTAGAGCTGCTGGATCGAGTTCGGGCCGGCGAAGCCCCGGGATGTGAAGGCGCCGTTGCCGTTGCCGGGTGCCGCGATGGTGGTGATGCCGGTGGCGTCCTGGGTCACGGCTTCGGTGATCGTATCCTGGCCGCGCAGCCGCGCGGTCTCACCCGACACGATGTCGAGGCTGGCCGGCGTCTCCAGCGGCGTCAGACCGAGGCGGCTCGCGGTCCGGTCGGGGGTGCGCAAATTGAGGCCGTTCGGTGCAGCGCGGTTCGGGTCTCCGCCCGCGCCAGCCACGGAGAGTTCATCCAGGGTGACGGCCTCCTGGGCGGCGGTCGGACTGGCGAGGAGCGCGAGGAGAACGCCGCAGAGGGGAGCCGGCCCGCCGGAGCGGGCGCGATGGATCGAGAGAAGCATGGGGGAAGCGGTCCGTGCACGGCGCGCGCCGGCCCCTTCGTCCTATAAGCATTGTAATAACATTACAATGCCTCGACCATCTGGAAACCTGAGCCTGAACGGGTGCGCGGAGGCCTCCCGGAACAGGAATCGCAGGTCGCGAAACGGTGGAGACGGACATGGGAACGGCGTCGCGGGCGCGCTTGCTGTGGCACGTCACCGCGAACGAGGCCTCGGCGGCCGCCTCCCCTCGGGATTGACGGCGCCTCGACACCCGCCAGGACACCCCGCCCGGCGCGTTTCGCGTGTGACCACGGCTGACGGCAGGTCTCCTGGCTCGCGGGTCGCCGCCCTCGCACCGTCTTCCCGGGGTGACCCAGTGACGTGGTGGTGAAGGGCTCGCCGCTTACAGTTGCGGGGGCAGCCGCGGCTTCGGGGCGGGCCCCTCATCGCGTTCCCTTTTGATCCCCGAGGGGAACCGTCGAGGAACAGCTTGGCCGTCGTGCGTCCGGGCGTCAACCGCACGTCCGGGAGTTGTCGTGGATCGACGCGGCGGCCCGCCGGTTCGTTGCGGCGCCGTCGGGAACGATCTAGCCGGTTCGGCATGACGGTCTGGCGTCCCCCTGCGGAGATCCGCGTGAAGGCCTTGGGGCTCCCCCGGCGCGGCGATAGCCTGCTGGTGGCGGAGATCCATGCGGATGACGGGCGGCTGACAGGTGTCCGGCCCCTCGGTGGCAGCGTTGCGTTCGGTGAGAGGGCCGAGGACGCGCTGATCCGGGAGTTCGAAGAGGAGCTCGGCATCACCGTCACGGTGCTCGGCGGCCCGCGCGTCGTGGAGAACATCTTCCTGCACGAGGGGCAGGTCGGGCACGAGGTGCTGTTCCTGTTCCCGGTCGCCCTGCCGCCCGGCCGGTTCGACGGACAGGAGCGCTTCGTCTTTCACGAGGATTGCGGCACCGCCTGCGTGGCGCGGTGGTGCGATCTCGACGGGCTCGACGTCCCGGGCGGGCCGGAACTCTTCCCGACCGGCCTGAAGGCCTGGCTCCGCGCGGCGTGGGACGCGGAGCCCTGACGGGCGCGATCGCGCTGCCGCCTTTGCCGCTGCGCGCGGGCGATGCTACAGCCGTGCAATCCCATCGGTCCGGACGTCCGCGACGCCGCGGCCCATGCGCCCGGACGCTCCGTCCGAAGCGGAGACGGGTGCCGGCGGAAGCATGACGACACGACCTCCCAAAAGCGGCGGGCCGAAGGGGCGCAAGCCTCAGGCCGGCAAGTTCGATGCGGGCAAGTTCAAGCCCGGCAAGTTCCAGGCCGACGGCCGTGCCCGCACGGGCCCGCGCACCAGCGCCCGCGACGCTGCAGAGCGCGCGGCCCGCAATCGCGGCGACGATGCGGGTGCGCGCGATCCCTGGGGTACGCAGGGCGCCGCAGCCGCAGTCCCGGCCCGGCCCGCGAAGCCGCGGCGCGACACAGCCGCGCCGCGCGGTCCGCTGGCGGCGAAGCCCGGCAGCCGGCCCGTTTCCAAGCGCTCGGAGGCCCCTGCGCCTGCCCCGGCCCCTTCCCCCGCGCCGACACCCGGTCCGACCCGCCGCGAGCAGCGCGCGGCCGCCTCCGCGACCCTCGCCTCCGGGGTGCAGACCCTGATGGTCGAGCCGGACGAGGCCGGCATGCGGATCGACCGCTTCCTCACCGCGCGTTTCCCGCTCCTGCCCTTCACCCGCGTGCAGACCATCGTCCGCAAGGGCGAACTGCGCGTCGACGGCAAGCGCGCCAAGCCGAACGACCGGCTGGAGCCGGGCATGAGCGTGCGCGTGCCGCCGCTGCGCCTCGACCAGCCCTCCGAGCGCCCGCGCAACGCCGCCCGCGAGCAGGACGATGCCGAATTCATCCGGTCGCTCATCCTCTACGAGGATGCCGACATGATGATCCTCAACAAGCCCTTCGGCCTCGCGGTCCAGGGTGGTTCGGGGACGGTCCGGCACGTGGACGGCCTGCTCGCCGCCCTCACCGGCCCGGATGGCCAGAAGCCGCGCCTCGTCCACCGGCTCGACAAGGATACGGCCGGCTGCCTGATCGTCGCCAAGACCCGGCTCGCCGCCGCGACGCTCGCCAAGAGCTTCCGCTCCCGGGCCGCGCGGAAGATCTACTGGGCGCTGACCGCGGGCGTGCCGCGGGTCCGGCAGGGGCGTGTCTCGACCTACCTGGCCAAGGAGGAGCTGACCGACGCCGACGCGCGGATGCGCGTCGCCAAGCACGGCGACGAGGGGGCGAGCCACGCGCTGACCTACTACGCGATGGTCGATCAGGCCGCCCAGAAGCTGTCCTGGCTGTCGTTCAAGCCGGTGACCGGACGGACGCACCAGCTGCGCGCCCACGCGGCCCATATCGGCCACCCGATCGTCGGCGACCCGAAATACTTCTCCGTGGAGAATTGGGAGCTGCCGGGGGGCATCCAGAACCGCCTGCACCTGCTCGCCCGCCGGATCGTCATCCCGCATCCGCGCACCGGCAAGCCCGTGGACGTGAGCGCGCCGCTACCGCCCCACATGGCGCAGAGCTGGAACCTGCTGGGCTTCGACGCCACCCGCTACGACCCGATCGTCGAGGCCCCGGAAGCCTGAGTGGGCAGCCAGGGCACGGCCGGGTTCGTCAGAGTGTACGGGACTTCCGGCCGCCGCCTGTGGCGCGACCCGCCGATCGCCGTCGGGGCCGCGCCCGGTATGCCGTCGCGACGGTCCCGCGCCTGGTCGAGTCCGCGCCGGACCTCCTGGGCTGCGGCCACGACCCGGGTCGGGCAGGAGAACCGCTTCGCCCTGCCCGTCGCCCTTCGGCCGAATGCGCGTCCCGAGAGCGGTATCCTCGACCCGGCCCGGATGCATCGGCGGGACGATCGCCCGTCCGGTCGAGGCTCCTGCAAGCTTCGCTGGTGGATAGGGGTGATAGCTCCGGAGGTCCGTCGCGCCTGCGCCGCCGTGCCGGCACGCAAGGGGCAACGAAGATAGGCGCCTGCGCTCGGTTCAAACGATCGCCCAGGTGCCACTGCGGCGACGCGACGCGCCGGATGGCGGGATCCCCGCTCAGAGGACCGCGCCGTGAGGCGGTCTCGGTCTCCGGTGAGAGGTCGGTTTCGCGCATCAAAGCGGGCAGCCGCAGGAGCCTGATTGCCGGATCCCCCCTCCATCCCCCAAATCATTGTCGCGGGAGATGTGCGCTGCGGTATCCCCGGTGAAAGTGACCCGTCATCGGGGCGGGCCGTGCCGCGCATGCCTTGGCAATCGGCCGTGCCGCCTCATATGCTGCCCGCGCCCCGCCGATCCGCCGCGGGGCCAGTTTCCGGCGGTTCGAGATCCTGACATATGAAGCTCGCGATGCTGGCCTGCCTCGCCGCCCTGTGCCTCACCGGGCCGATCGCGCACGCCGCACCGGGCGAGGCAGCCAAGGCGGCGCCGACCGCGAACGGCGCCCATCCGGCCGAGGCGGCGTCGCCGCATCCGCCCGCCGCTCCCGCCGCGAATGCGGCGCCCACGCAGGCCGCGCAGCGCCCGGCCGCGAGTTCCCGCGCGGAGCGCCGCCGGCGTTCCTATGCGGCCTGCAATCGCGCCTCGCACCAGCGCGGCCTGCGCGGCGGCAAGCGCCGGCGTTTCCTGATCCGCTGCCGGCTCGGCTACGAGCGGACCCGGGTTCCCGGCGGTCAGCCCGCCGCGGCCGCGCCGGCACAGCCGGGCCGGAAGCCGTGACCGAGTCCGACATCCGCCCATCCGCGCCGTCGGGGCCGCCTTTGGCGCGTCGTCGGCGATGAGGCTCGTCGTCTTCGACGTCGACGGCACCCTCGTCGACAGCCAGCACCTGATCGTGGCGGCCCAGGAGGTGGCCTTCGCGGAGAATGGCCTGCCGGCCCCGGGGCGGCGCGAGGCGTTGTCCGTGGTGGGCCTGTCACTGCCGCAGGCCTTCCGGCGTCTGGTCGGCGAGGACGGCCCCGTTGCGGAACTCTCGGAGAGCTACAAGCAGGCCTACAACCGCCTGCGGCTCGATCCGGCCCATGAGGAACCACTGTTCCCCGGGATGGCCGACCTGCTGACCCGGCTCCATGACCGTGGGGACGTGCTGATCGGCCTCGCGACGGGGAAGTCGCGGCGCGGCGTCGACCGGCTGATCGCGCATCACGGCTGGACGGAGTGGTTCGCCACGACCCAGAGCGCCGACGACGCGCCGTCCAAGCCGGACCCGACCATGCTGCGGCAGGCGATCAGCGAGGCCGGTTGCGCGCCGGAGGCGACCGTGATGGTGGGCGACACGACCTTCGACATCGCCATGGGCGTGGCGGCCGGTGCCACGGCCATCGGGGTCGCCTGGGGGTATCATCCTCCGGACGCGCTCTACGGGGCCGGGGCCGTGACGGTCGTCCCGACGGCCGCTGCGCTGGAGGTGCTGCTTCTCGAGGGCCTCGCGACGGGCGGCTGATGGCGAAAGGCTCGCGCGCCGGGCCGGAAACGCCTATCTCGCGTCCATGAGCGATCAGACGACAGACTGGCTCGGCGAACCGGGCGACGGCGCGCGGCCCGACCCGATCCGTGCGGCCCGGGGCCATTCCAAGCCCGCCCTGCCCCGGCGGTTCTACACGGAGGCCGGCTTCTCCGAGGAGGCCGAGGGCTTCCGGCTGACCCTGGACGGACGTCCGGCCAACACGCCGGCCCGCAACCCGCTGCGGCTCCCGAGCCGCGCCCTGGCCGAGCGGGTCGCGGCGGAATGGGCGGCCCAGGACACTGCGATCGACCCGGCACAGATGCCGCTGACGCGGCTCGCCAACACGGCGATCGACGGCGTCAGGCCCCGCTTGGGTGCGGTGGCAGCCGATCTCTGCGCCTATGCCGGTACCGATCTCGTGGCCTACCGCGCTGGTGATCCGGAGCGCCTCGTGGCGGCGCAGGCGGCGGCCTGGGACCCGATCCTCGCCTGGGCGCGGGACGAGTTCGGTGCGCGGGTGATCCTGAGCGAGGGCGTCATGCATGTCGAGCAGCCCGCCGACACGATCCAGACCCTCTCCACGGCGGTGAATGCGGTGACGGATCCGTTTCGGTTGGCCGGATTGCACACCCTGACCACCCTGACCGGCTCCCTTCTGATCGCGCTGGCGGTGCTGCGTGGCCGCCTGGCCCCGGCGGAAGCCTGGGACGCCGCTCACGTCGACGAGACCTACCAGGCTGCCGTCTGGGGGCGCGACGCGGATGCGGAAGCACGCCTCGCGGCGCGCCGGATCGAGTTCGAGGCGGCGGCCGCGTTCGTCGGCGTCGAAGGCTGAGCCGAGACCCGAAGTGTGATCCGTCGCGCAGATGCAATTGGGCAACAATCCGCCATTCGCGGCGCCCGGTCGGCTTCAGCGGCTGACAAGCCGCGAACACTGTTTTACGGTCGGCGCACATTGTGTTCGAGACGACAATGCGTTCCAATCAGCCTGTCCGATGCAGATTTGAAGGCGAACTGGCGACGCTGATTGCCTCGAAGCAATCGTCCCGGGATCTGCCCGCGCGATACGCGCTCTTCGACGCTCTTTCGGACCTCGAACGCAGGGCAAAGAGCGCCGGTGCCCCCGACCTGACCTTGCGCAAGATCGCCGAGATCCGCTTCCTGACGGGCATCCTGCGCGAGTCGGTGCGCCCCTTCCCGGTCGCGTCCCTGCGGACGGTGCTGCGGGCTCGCGAGCGGGTCGACCGACGCCGCGTTCCCGCCTCCGAGGCGGCGGATCTCGACGCGGTCTGACGCCAAGGTCACGCCGACGCGGCTCAGGCTGGCGCGGCCAGGGCCGCCTGGATCTTCGCCTCCAGGGCCGCGGGCTTCGTCCCGGGCGCGAAACGGGCGATGACCCGGCCGTCACGACCCACCAGAAACTTGGTGAAGTTCCACTTGACCACCCGCGTGCCGAACAGCCCCGGTCGGGCCTGGGTAAGATGGGCGTAGAGCGGATCGGCATCCGGCCCGTTCACCGCGATCTTGGCGAGCACCGGGAAACTCACATCGTAGCGCAGCGAGCAGAACTGCGCGATTTCGGTGGCGTCGCCCGGCTCCTGGGCGCCGAACTGGTTGCAGGGGAAGCCCAGGATCGTCAGACCTTCCTCCCGGTATCGGCGCCACAGCCCCTCCAGGCCCTCATATTGCGGGGTGAAGCCGCAGCGGGAGGCCGTGTTGACGATGAGCAGCACCTGTCCGCGATGCTGCGCGAGCGGGTAAGGCGTGCCGTCGGCCGCGGACACGCTGAGATCGTGAACTGTCGTCATGCCCGATCACTTGAGCAAACCGGCCGGTTCCGCAAGACGCGCGCATCATCTCATCGCGACCGCGCCGCGGCGGCGCCGGCGGCGCGTGGAGCCCGCCTCCCCTCCGCGCCCGACCGGGATGTGGGGATGCCGCGCTGTCGCTTCCTCGTCCGGGGCGCATCCACGGTGCCGGAGGCGCCGGGCACCGGATTGCGGGACAGGCAATCCGCCCGGCTGACGGGCGTCCGACCCGGAGTGCTGAAACGGAGCGGTTACGTGTTCATGAGCCCCTGAGAGTGGGCTCCTCCGGTCCGGGCCGATGGGCTCAGGCCGGGACTTTCCGGACGTCGAAGCTCGGGCCCTGCGGGGTCATGCGGTCGGTGGTGACGATGCGTTCGTCGGCGCCGACCACTCCGAGACTGACATCGCGGTCCGGCAGGACGACGGTGGTGCTCTTGTTGACGTGGACCAGCACGTGCCGCCGCAGCGGCACCGAGGCGACGGCCCAGCGTTTGAGCTGCCCGTAATAGGGTTCGCGCCGCCACGCGCCCGCTTGGCCGGGATCGACCTGGACGTTCATGTTGCGGGTGAGCGGGTCGAGGCTCAGCACCATCTTGGCGCGATCCGGCTTCCATTCCGGTCCGAGCCAGCCTTCCGTCATCCAGAGGCAGTGGAATGCCCGGCAATGGTCGGGCCGGGTGGCGTGAATGGCGCAGCCCTGGCCGGCCCTGGTGTGCCGGCACCATTGTCCGGCCACGCTCTCCACCGCGGGCACGTCGTAGACCTTGCAGCAGAGCGTGCAGGCGCCGCAGGCGCGGCCGGGGGCGGGTTGTGCGACGAACGTTTCCGGATTGAGCATCGGTCGGGCGTCAACAGAGGCGGTCGCGGGCGGCATGCGTCCGGTAACGGCCGGCCGCGGGTCCTTCGGGCTACCTGCCGGGGCATCGGGTCGGTAGTGTGGCGGCGGTGACCCTCGCACGAGGACCTTGCGAACCATGCTCTCGAATCTCGCGACCCGCGACGTCGAAACCGTTCTCCACCCCTACACCAACCTGTCGACGCACCGACAGATCGGTCCGCTGGTTCTGGAGCGCGGCGAGGGTGTGCACGTCTACGACACCGAGGGGCGTCCCTATATCGAGGGCATGTCCGGCCTGTGGTGCACGGCCTTGGGCTATTCCAACGCCGAGCTGGTGGAGGCGGCCCGGGCGCAGATGGCGCGCCTGCCCTTCACGCACCTGTTCTCCGGCCGCAGCCACGATCCGGGTATCGAACTCGCCGAGACGCTCAAGGAGCTGATGCCGGTTCCGACCTCGAAGATCTTTTTCACGTCTTCGGGATCCGAGGCCAACGACACGCAGGTCAAGCTCACGTGGTATTACAACAACGCCCTCGGGCGCCGGAATAAAAAGAAGATCATCGCCCGCCAGAAGGGCTACCATGGCGTGACGGTCGCCAGTGCGTCGATGACCGGGCTCGCCGCGAATCACGCCGACTGGGACCTGCCGCTTCCGGGCTTCCTGCACGTCTCCGCCGCCCACCATTACCGGGGCGCCGAGCCGGGCGAGAGCGAGGAGGCCTATTCCGCGCGCCTCGCCGCCGAACTGGAGGAGACCATCCTGCGGGAGGGGCCGGACACGGTGGCGGCCTTCATCGCCGAGCCGGTCATGGGCGCGGGCGGCGCGATCGTGCCGCCGCGGGGCTATTTTTCCGCGATCCAGGCGGTGCTGGCGAAATACGAGGTCCGCTTCATCGCCGATGAGGTGATCTGCGGCTTCGGACGGCTCGGCACGTGGTTCGGCAGCGAGGCGCTGGGTGCCCGGCCCGATTCGATCTCCTTCGCCAAGGCCCTGACCTCGGCCTACATGCCGCTCGGCGGCGTGAGCATCGACGAACCGCTCTACGAAGCCCTTGTCGGCCAGAGCGAGAAGATCGGCACCTTCGGCCACGGCACCACCTATTCCGGACACCCGGTGGCTGCGGCCGTGGCGCTGAAGGCCATCGAGATCTATCGCCGCGACCGCATCATCGAGGGGGCGGCCGAGAAGGCACCCCAGTTCCAGCGTCGCCTCTCGGCGCTGGCCGGGCACGACCTCGTGGGCGAGGCCGGGGGCATCGGGCTGATCGGCGGCCTGGAGATCGTCGCCGACAAGGCCACCAAGCGGCAATACGACCCCAAGACCGGCGTCGCTGCGCGCTGCGTCGCCTTCGCGCAGGGCGAAGGGCTGATCGTGCGGGCGCTTGCCGGCGACCGCGTCGCGGTCTGCCCGCCGCTGATCATCGCGCCGGATGAGATCGATGCCCTGTTCGACCGGCTCGGCCGGGCGCTCGACCGCACCCGGGACTGGATCCGCGCCGAGGGGCTGGAGGCGATGCCGGGCTGAGGCGCGCGGCCGGTCGCGGATGGACCTCAGACGGACGGCGGGAAAACCGTCGTCCGGACCCGGTGCCGCACCCGCATTCCGGTCGAAGACGCGCGCCCCGTCATTTTGCGTGGCGCGACGTGACCCGGCATGCCGCGAGGTCCATCAGCATCGCGCCTCCAAAAGGCGGCGCTGTGCGCGCGGACGCGGCGACGTCGAAGCCGCCGCCCGGACGCGGCATCACACCGCGTCGCGCTGCGCGTCCGGCTGAGCGGTGGCCTGGAGCCCGGTCGCCGTCAGCGGCGTGATGCGCAGCGTGGTGATCCGGTTCTTGGCCTTCCGCAGCACCTGGAAGCGGAAGCCGTGGAAGTTGAAGGCCGTCCCCTGATCCGGGATGGTCCGGGCCTCGTGGATGACGAGGCCCGCGATCGTGGTCGCCTCCTCGTCGGGGAGTTTCCAGTCCATCGCGCGATTCAGGTCGCGGATCGGCACGCCGCCATCGACGTTCACCGACCCGTCCCCCTGCGGGCGCACCCCCGAGACCGTGACGTCGTGCTCGTCGGCGATGTCGCCGACGATCTCCTCCAGGATGTCTTCCAGAGTCACGAGGCCCATCACCTCGCCGTACTCGTCGACCACCAGGGCGAAGTGGGTCTTCTTGGTGAGGAAGGCCTTGAGCTGGGCGCGCAGGGACGTGGTGCCCGGCACGAACCACGTCTCCAGGGCGAGCGCCTCGACCTTGAGGCCCGAGGCGTCGCCCCCCGCCGCGTCGAGCGCCCGCAGAAGGTCCTTGGCGTGGAGCACGCCGACGATGTTCTCCGGCGTGCCGCGCCACAGGGGCATGCGCGTATAGGGCGAGGACAGGACGGCGCGGACGATGTCCTCGGAGGGCTGGTCGGCGTCGATCGCCCGCATCTTGGTGCGGTGGACCATGACGTCGGAGACCGACAGGTCCGAGAGGTCGAGGAGGCCGCCCAGCATGTCGCGCTCGGCCTTTGCGACGCCCCCCTCCCGGTGCATCAGCGCCACCTGCCCGCGCAGCTCCTCGGCGGCGGTGAGGATCGACTGGTGCTCGCCGATGGTGACGCCGAACGGCTTCAGCATCAGCCGCACGAGATGCTCGATGGCGATGGCCAGCGGGCCCATCAGCGCCACCGCGAAGGCCACCGGCCGGGCGGTGAGCAGCGCCGCCTTGTCGGGCTTGGAGATGGCGAGGGTCTTCGGCAGCACCTCGGCGAACACGATGACCAGCACCGACATGCCGACCGTGGCGTAGATCACGCCGCTCTTGCCGAACAGCGCGGTGAGCACGCTGGTGGTGAAGGCCGAGGCGCCGATCGCCACGATGTTGTAGCCGATCAGCATGGCGCCGATGAAGCGCTCGCGGATCGCCAGGATGCGGTTGACGATCGCGGCCCGCGGATCGCCCGCCTGTTCGAGGGCGTGCATCCGCGCCCGCGACGCGGCCGTGAAGGCCGTCTCCGCGCCCGCGAAGAAAGCCGAGAGGAGCAACGAGATCGCCACGATGCTCGCGGCGAACCACAGGTCGATATGGGTTTCCATCGGGTCCGTCAGGCACGCCGCGCGCGGCTTGTCGGCCGCCCATATAGCGCCTCCCGCGACTTATTGCGCGCCGATCTGGCGCACCGTCCACGTCGCCCAGTAGACGGGCCTTCCGTAGAGGCTCGACGTGTCGCGGCCGGAGGCGGTCGGAGCGAGCCGGTCGAGCCAAGTCAGGAACCCGGCCTTGTTCGGATAGATCGCCGGCGTGTCGAGGTTGCCTTCCGCGTCCGTCATCCAGAAATGCGCGCTCCGATCGTACCGGCCGCTGCCGTCGCCCCCCGAGCGCAGTCCGAGATAGGCCGGCGAGCGGCCGGCTTCGACCGGATCGGCGTAGAGCTTGAGGGCGCCGATGCCATCGAGGTTCATGTCGGCGGTGTACTGGAGGCAGATGTCCGCCACGGGGCCGCCCGGCGCGTTGGCGGGCCGCTGGCACGTGTAGGAGACCGCCCAGCGCTGCAAGCCCTTGGCCCGGGCCACCCGCACGAGGGACCCGGGCGGCAGCGGCCCGGCGAGCTTGCGGGCCGTCGACCAGACCTTCGCACCGGACAGGTCCTGCGCGGTGCGCAGGAAGAGCCCGGTGCGGCGCTTCTCGGGGGCGAGGCCGCAATCCTCGGGCAGCACGTCGGTATAGACGTAGTGATAGGTGCGATCCACGACGCTGATCGAACCGGCGAGCCCGTGGGTCTCGAAGGCCGGGGCCGTGCAGGCCGAGGTCACCGGCTTGCCCGCCTCGTCGATCACCGCGGCGGGGGCGGGCGGGTCGCTGCGCCGCCCGCGGCCCGCGCCGGCCTCGAACGGCGTCCAGGCCAGGCCGTACCCGTCCGCGGTGCGGGTGCGGATCTCGAAGGTCTGGAAATCGAGGGTCCGGGCCTCGATCTGCACGCGGCGGCGGACATCGGCCGGGCCGGACGCCGGCGCGTCCTGCTCCGCTCGCCGGCGCCGACGGCGGCCCCGGCGCTCGGTCTCAGCATCGTCCCCGCCGGTGACGCCCACGCGCTCCTGGCCGAGCAGGAAGACGTAGCTGTAGGCCTCCCCGGCCCAGGTGCGGCCCGTCACCGCGATCGGGTCGCGCGGGCCGATCCCCTCGGCCGTCGGTGTCGGTTCGGACCAGCCGCGCGCCCGCGTGCTCTGCTCTGGCAGGTCGACCCAGAACCGGTCGGCCGCGGGCGGCAGCGTCGTGACCAAGGCCTCGAAGGTCCGACCGGTGCGCAGGGCGCCGCCATCCCGGCTGTCCGTGGCGCGGCGCTCCGGGCAGGGCTCGTCCCGTCGGGATGCCACAGGGGTCTGCCCCTGGAACAGGGCCTGGATCGGGCCCGGTGCCTCGGAACGGGCAAGCCGCAGGAGCTGAACGCCGCGTACGAACGCGCAGGGCGCCGGCGCGATCAGGACGCCCTCGGCCTCCGAGCCATCCCGGCAGATCTCGAGGGCGCCGCCGCCCGTGAGGAAGCAGCTCGGCGCGCTACCCTCGTAGCTCGCGGGCCTGGCCTCGGCGGGGTCCGGTCCAAGCAGCACGGATCCGGCCACTCCCCAGAGCCCCGCGAGGGCGCCGACGTGCCAGCGGCGCCCGGCCGAGCGCCGAGACCTTGAGTCGCGTACGCAGGAGACGGTGGTATCGGCGAAGGATGTTCCAGCAGACTCTATAGAAACCACGTCTATCGCCGATGTTGACCCGGTTATCGAAATAGTCTCGCAGGCTCTATCCTACGGTGGTCGAACCGGGAAGTGGCGCCGACCACGCACCGCGCCTTCGATGGGGATGGGGCGAACCCCGGGCCCGCTCGTCCGTTGTCGCGGCTTGAGGGCCCCGCTTGGCCGCTCCTGTCAGCGTTCGGAGATCAGCGCATGGATATCGCCGTCGAAACCGTCACCGACATCGTCATGCGGCTGCGCGCCATCGAGGTGAAGGAGGGCAACACCGATCCGGATTCGGGCTCGAACCCGATCGACGACGGGTCCACCGACGTCCTGACCTCCGGCACCGACGACGCCACGGAATCCGAGGTCCGGGGCCTGATCGCCGGGCTCGACGACGATTCCCGGGCCGAGCTGCTCGCCCTTCTCTATATCGGACGCGGCGACATGGAGCCCGAGGAGTGGAGCGAGGCCGTGCGCTTCGCCCGCGAGCGCGAGGCCGCTGGCGAGGGCGCCGTGCGGGAGCTGCTGGGCTCGCCCGACGCCGGGGATCTGCTGGAGGAGGGCCTCGACGCGATGGGGCTCAGCCCCGAACTGCCGCAGGCCTGAGCGCCCAGGAGCGGCCGGTCCATGGCCTCACGCGTGCGCAGGGGCGCCACCAAGGCGCTGCGGGTCCTCACCCGGCCGGTCCGCCGGGCGCAGGGCCGGGGCGGCAAGGGACCGGGTGGCCTCGTGGTCGAGCCGTACCGCGGCTACGGCTCACGCGATGAGGTATTCCTGATCGGTCGCGTCTTCCGGCAATCGCCCGGGATCCCCGGCGAGGATCCCGATTCCCTGCGGGCGCAATGGCGCGACCTGCGGCGCCGCATCGCCCGGCGGGCGATTGCCGGAGCCGCCGTGACCGCCCGGTTCGGCGACGACGCCGTCCGGGTCGAGACCGACCGCGACGGTTATTTCCGTCTGCACCTGCACCCGCGCACGCTACCGGCTGCGCCGGGGGAGTGGCACGCGGTCGATCTCCTTCTCGACGCCGACCCGCCGATCCCCGCCGAGGGCGCGGTGTTCATCCCGCCCGACCAGTGCCGTGTCGTCGTCGTCAGTGACATCGACGACACGGTCATGCGCACCGGTGTCGCCAACAAGCTGACGATGCTCTGGCGCCTGTTCGTGGAGGATGCCGAGAGCCGGGTCGCCTTCCCGGGTGTGGCCGCCCTCTACCGGGCCCTGCATGCGGGCGCCGGCGGCGGCGAGGGCAACCCGATGCTCTACGTCTCCCGGGCCCCCTGGGGCCTCTACGAAATGCTGTCGGAATTCTTCCAGCGCCACGGCATTCCGGCGGGGCCGGTGCTGTTCCTGAGGGAATGGGGCCTGTCCTGGACGCATCCGCTGCCGCGCCGGGCCACCGACCACAAGCAGGCGCTGATCCGCCACATGCTCGCCCTCTACCGGGATCTGCCCTTCGTGCTGATCGGCGACAGCGGCCAGCACGATCCGGAGGTCTACGCGCAGATCGTCGAGGAGAATCCCGGGCGGGTGCTGGCAGTCTACATCCGCAACGTGTCCCGCGACTCGGCCCGGGTCGAGGAGATCGTCCGCCTCGCCGGCGCCGTCGCCCGGGCCGGATCGAGCCTGGTGCTGGCCGGCGACAGCGTCGCCATGGCCGAGCATGCGGCGGCCATCGGGTTGATCGCCCCCGAGGCGGTGGCCGGCGTCGCCGACGAGCACGCCGCGGCGGAGACCGATACACGGCGGGAGACCGCCCGGATCACGCCGGATCTCGCCGGTTCTGCCGCCGAGGACCCGATCGCCCCAGAGGCGATCGCCGAGGCGCTGGCCGGTGACGGCGCCGTGCCGGCGACCCTGGTGGTCGAGCCGGCCACCCCGGCTGCACTGCCGCGCCTCGAAGCGTGAACGCACAGCCGTGATCGTAACCGGGGCCGCTGTCGCGGTCCGCCCCGTCCGATACTTCATGGATCCACGCAGCCGGCCCCCGCCGAGACGGGTCCGCAGACCGGGCTGCCCAGGAGGAACCGAGATGCGCCTGAGCCTGTCCGCGCTGCTGATGATCGCCTGCGGAACCCACGCCGCCCTCGGGCAGGCCGCCCCCGCCGAGAGGCCAGTTCCCCGTTTCGAGCAGCTCGAGGCCGAGATCGGAGCGGCCAATGCCGCGCCGGGGCCACGGACGGTACCGGCCAAGGTCGTGCCGGTGCCCGCCGACACGACGAGTCCGCAATTCCGCACGGCTGTGGCGGCGCCCTACCGCGTGCCGGCCTGGAACGCGAACCCGCCGGACGCCGCGGCCTGGAAGGCCCTGGTCGACCGACTGGCCGCCGCCGGCGCCGCCGCCCTCCCCGCCCTGCGTGAGAAGCTCGGCGTCACCAGCGAGGCCGCCGTGATCGGTGGCGTGAAGGCCTTCGTGATCCAGCCCCGGCAGATGCCCGAAGCCAACCGCAACCGCCTGCTCCTGCACATCCACGGGGGCGGCTACGTCTACAATCCCGGCGAGTCCGGCACGCTGGAGGCGATCCTGATGGCCGGCCTCGGCGGCTACAAGGTCATCGCGGTGGATTACCGCATGCCGCCGGATGCCCCCTACCCCGCCGCCATGGACGACGCGACCGCCGTGTGGCGCGCCATGCTGACCATGCAGAAGCCTCAGAACATGGCGGTGTTCGGCACCTCCACGGGCGGCGGCATGACCCTGGCTCTGATGCTCCGCGCCAAGGCCGAGGGACTGGCGTTGCCGGCGGCGATCGGCCTCGGCACGCCCTGGTCCGACATGACCGAGACCGGCGACAGCTACCGGACCAACGAGTGGCTGGACAACGTCCTCGTCAGCTATTCCGGCTACCTGACGCCGGCCGCCAAGCTCTACGCCGCCGGTCGGGACCTGAAGGACCCTCAGCTCTCGCCGATCTATGGCGATTTCGCCGGCCTGCCGCCCGCGATCCTGATCACCGGCACCCGCGACCTGTTCCTGTCGAACACCGTGCGCACCCATCGGAAGCTGCGCGCCGCCGGGATCGAGGCGTCCCTCCAGGTGTTCGAGGGCATGTCCCACGCCCAGTACCTCTTCACCCCGGACGCCCCGGAGACCAAGGAGGTGTTCGGCGAGATGGCGCGGTTCTTCGATAGCCATCTGGGGCGGTGAGACGCGGCGCGGCGGGCTTGCGCGGGGCTTGTCCTCACGAAATGGTGCAATGCAGCAATTCGGTGGGAAGCCTTCACATCCCGGTGGCGATGCCTAGGTTTGGGCGCTCCCGTGCCGGTCCACGCTCTTCGAGCCTGTTGGAGCCCATCCGTGCAAACCTACACCCTCGCCATCGCCGACGGCGTCCTGTTCGCCTGCCTGCCCGACGAGGCCGACATCACGGCCGCGATCACCGACGCGACCGCCACCAATTACGGGTTCGGCCTCAGCCTCGACATCGTCCGTGGGGCGACCCTGACCAACGCGGCGGGGCCCGAGGACGAGGTCGTCTGGCAGGAAGGTCCCGACAGCGAGCTGCTCGATGCGCAAGGGCGGCGCTACCGCTACGCCGTCCGTCGCCCCTGCTGACCTGACTTCGGGAGGCCTGCCGGACTACGTTCCGCCCATGCAGAAGCGGGCGCCAGGGGCGGAACGACGTGGCGGGCTCCCCCGGTTCCTCGTCCTGTATGCGGCGCTCTACGGTGCCTATGGCGTTCTGTCGCCGATCCTGCCGGGCTTCCTGGCGGCCCGTGGCCTGACGCCGGCTGAGATCGGCCTTCTTCTCGCTGCCGCGGGTGCGCTGCGCCTCGGGATCGGGCCGCTGGCCGGCGCCTTCGCCGACCGCCATCGCGCCGGCAGATCCATTCTTGCGGCGAGTCTCGCGCTGGCGGGGCTCAGCACCCTGGCGCATCTGCCGGGCGTCGGCTTTGCGCAGTTGATCGCCCCGGCTCTGCTCTACGCGGTGGGCACCGCGGCCCCGGCGCCGCTCGCCGACGCGCTGGCCCTGGCCGCCGCGCGGGGCGGGGCGGCGTTCCAGTACGGCTGGATCCGTGGCGCAGGCTCGGCCGCTTTCATCGCGGGCACCGCCGCCGCGGGCTGGTCGATCGGGATCTTCGGCCTCGCCGCCGCCCTCGTCGCGAGCGGCGGCCTGTTCCTCGCCGCCGGTGCGTCGGCCCTGGCGCTGCCGGCGGATCGGGCCCGAGCGACCCGGGCCGGGGCGCCGTGGCACGGTTTCGCTGCCCTGATCGCGCTGCCGCGTTTCCGCCGCACGGTGCTGGTCGCCGCCCTGGTGATCGGTGCCCACGCGATGCACGACGGCTTCGCCATGATCCTGTGGCGCTCCGCCGGGATCGCGCCGGCCACCGCGGGCCTCCTCTGGTCGGTGTCGGTGGCCGCCGAGGTTCTGGTCTTCCTGCTGGTCGGGCCGCCCCTGCTGGCGCGGATCGGCCCTGCGGCAGGCGTCGCGGCCGCGGCCTGCGCGGGGGCCGTCCGCTGGGCGGTGCTGGGCTCCACGACCGCGATCCCGTGGCTCGCCGCCGTCGAGGCCCTGCACGGGGTGAGCTTCGCCCTCCTCCACCTCGCCTGCCTCGGGCTCATCGAAGCCACCACGCCGGCCGACCTCCGGACGACCGCGCTGGCCCTGTACGGCACCCTGGGCCTCGGCCTGTCCGGCGTCGCCGCGACCCTGGCCTCCGGGGCGCTCTACGGGTCGTTTGGGGCTTCCGCCTTCTGGGCGATGGCGGCCCTGAGTCTCGCGGCCCTGCCGCTGGTGCCGGGGCTGCGGGATCGCTGAAGCGGCGGGTTCTTTTCCCGGGCCTGTGGTACGGACCCGGAACGGACCCGCCCGAAAAGCCCAGCATGCCCGTCGTCGCCGAGATCCTGATCCCGCTGGCCCTCGATACACCCTACAGCTACGTGGCGCCGGCCGGGCTCGACCTCGCCGCCGGCGACGTGGTGCAGGTGCCTCTCGGACCGCGCGAGATCGTCGGGGTCGTCTGGGGCGTGGCCGAGAGCCCCGGCGGCTCGAACCTGCGGCCTGTGACCGACCGCCTGCCCTTCCCGCCCCTGTCGGATCCGCTGCGCAGCCTCGTCGACTGGATCGCCCGCTACACGCTGGCGCCGAAAGGCTCGGCGCTGGCCATGGTGTTGCGCCTGCCCGACGAGGCGGCGGCCGGCGAGACCGCCCGGGTCGCCGTGCGCATCACCGACAAGCCCCCGGCCCGGCCGACCCCGGCCCGCACCAAGGTCCTCGCCGCGGCCGCCGACGGCGGTCTGCGGGGCAAGAGCGCCCTGGCCAAGGAGGCCGGGGTCTCGCTCTCGGTGGTCGACGGGCTCATCGACGACGGTGCCCTGGAGACCGTGGCGGTCGCGCCCGAGCCGGTCGCGCCGCGGCCCGATCCGGACTTCCCGCGCTCGCCGCTCTCGCCCGCCCAGGCCGAGGCCGTGGCGGCTCTGGTCGCGCCCTTTCCGTGGGACCGGCCGCCGGCGGAGGATCCGGCCGATCTCAGGCCCGTCCTGCTGGAGGGGGTCACCGGCTCGGGCAAGACCGAGGTCTATTTCGAGGCCGTGGCCGCCTGCATCCGGGCGGGCCGCCAAGCGCTGATCCTGATGCCGGAAATCGCGCTGACGGCCCAGTTCCTGGACCGCTTCGCCGCCCGGTTCGGGGTTCGGCCGGCGGCGTGGCATTCCGGAATCGGCGGCAGGCGTCGCGAGCGCCTGCGGGCCGCGGTGGCCGAGGGCGAGGCGCTGGTGGTGGTCGGCGCGCGCTCGGCCCTGTTCCTGCCCTTCGCGCGGCTGGGGCTAATCGTGGTCGATGAGGAGCACGAGACCGCCTACAAGCAGGAGGACGGCGTCCATTACCATGCCCGCGACATGGCGGTGGTGCGCGGGCGTCTCGAGTCCTGCCCGGTGGTGCTGACCTCGGCGACGCCCGCCATCGAGACCCGCGTCAACGCCGCAAGGGGGCGCTACCGGCACATCCTGCTCCCCGAGCGCTTCGGCGGGCGGCGCCTGCCCGACATCGCGGCGATCGACATGCGCCTCGACCAGCCCGAGCGCGGCCGCTTCCTGAGCCCGCCGCTGGTCAACGCCGTGAAGAGCACCCTGGAGCGCGGCGAGCAGGCGCTGCTGTTCCTCAACCGCCGGGGCTACGCGCCCCTGACCCTCTGCCGGGCCTGCGGCCACCGCTACCAGTGCAAGAACTGCTCGACCTGGCTGGTGGAGCATCGGTTCCGCCGGGCGCTGGTCTGCCATCAATGCGGCTATGCCGAGCGCCGGCCGGAGGCCTGCACCGAGTGCGGCACATTCGACAATCTCACCGCCTGCGGCCCCGGCGTCGAACGGATCGCCGAGGAGGCCACGGCCTTGTTTCCGGACCGGCGCGTCGTCGTCCTGTCGAGCGACTTCCCCGGCGGCGCGGAGCGCCTGCGGCAGGAACTCGATGCCGTGGCAGCCGGCGAATGCGATATTGTGATCGGGACGCAACTCGTGGCGAAGGGCCACAATTTCCCGTTCCTGACCCTGGTCGGCGTGCTCGACGCCGATATCGGCCTGACCTCGGGCGATCCGCGGGCCGCGGAACGGACGTTCCAGCTGCTGCAGCAGGTCACCGGCCGTGCCGGCCGCGGTGAGAAGCCCGGCCGCGCCCTCGTCCAGACCTACCAGCCGGACCATCCCGTGATCGCGGCCCTCCTGTCGGGGGATGCCGAGCGCTTCTACGCGGAGGAGATCCAGGCCCGCGAGGCGGCGGGCCTTCCGCCGTTCGGGCGGCTCGCCGCGCTGATCGTCTCGGCGACCGAGCGCGAGGTGGCGGAGGCCCACGGCCAGGCGCTGGCCCGCGCGGCCGAGCCGCCGGAGGGCGTGATGGTGCTGGGTCCCGCCGAGGCGCCGCTGGCCCTGGTGCGCGGCCGATACCGCTTCCGCCTGCTCGTGAAGACCGAGCGCAACGTCGATCTGCAGGCCTACCTGCGCGCCTGGATCGCCCGGGGTCCGAAGGTGCGCGGCAACGTCCGGGTCGCCATCGATGTCGACCCGCAGAGCTTTTTGTAGGACACTCGGGCGACGGGCGGCGGATCCCGGCCGGAGATTGGCCGGGACGCATGCGGTTCCCGGAGGAGCGATCAGTGCTGACTTATACCAAGACGCCGGATTCCAACGTCGCCGAGATCGTGGTCGACGGGAAGATCACCGACGAAGAGATGAACGCCATGATGACGGCGATGAAGGCCGACCTCGACAAGGGCGGCAAGATCAAGCTGCTCGAGGACATCCGCGCCTTCGAGGGCATGGAGCCGGCCGCCTTCTTCAAGGATCCGCGCTTCGGCTTCTCGATGATGAAGAGCGTCAGCCACGTCGCCCTGGTGACGGACGCACCCTGGCTCAAGGCGCTGGCCGAAACCTTCAATTTCGTCTCGCCGACCCAGATCAAGGTGTTCGAGCGGGCCCGCATCGACGAGGCGCGCACCTGGCTCGCAGCCGCCGTCTGAGCGGTCTCAGTCGGCCTGCGCGGTGCGGGTATCGCTGCGCCGCGCGGTCCAGTGACCAGAGCAGAGGGACGAGACCTTCCAGGTCCCCGCGCCGCTCCCGGCCCGGAGCCGCCCCGTTCCCGTGCCGCTCGCGGTGCCGTTGTTGACAGTGAGCCCGACGCTGCCATCGGCCCCGACATGCCCGTTCACCTGCGCGCCGGCGGCGCCGGAGATCAGCTGCACGTGACCCTCGCGGATGGCGAGCGCGTAGGTGTAGCGGGCGCTGCACAGACCGGTTTCCGTGACCAGTTCCACCGACCACCGTCCGTTATGCGTGCCGGGCTCCGCGCTGGCGGGCGCGCAAAGGGGAAGGAACAGGCCGGCGGCGAGGGCCGCGACGGCGGTCAGCTTGATCATGCGGGGCGATCTCTCAGCGAAGTGGATGCCGCCTGAGGCGGGATGCACGGTCAGAATCATCGATCGGGGATGACTCGACGCTGAACGATCGAAGCGGCAAGAGTATGGCCGCCACGCGTTAGCTCAAGATAGATCAGGGTCGGCGAAGGGCGGAGTAATAGTCAAGCTCGATAGGGTCGAATCTGCTCTCCGATCGGAAGACCTGATGCCAAATCTCGCCGACATCCTGAGGTTTGGCAGGGGGCGGCCGGCACGGGGCGCGCCAAGCCCGACCGGAGGGGGCGGGTCCCGTAAGCACGGGGCGCTCGGGATGCGAAGCGACGCGGGCTGCCCCGCGCGCAAACGAACGGCCCGGGCGATCAGTCCGTCAGCGGCCGGGCTTCTTCCGGCAGCATGATCGGGATCCCGTCGCGGATCGGATAAGCGAGCTTGGCGGAACGGCTGATCAGTTCCTGGCGGACGGAATCGTATTCCAGTGTCCCTTTGGTCAGCGGGCAGACCAGGATCTCCAAAAGCTTCGGGTCCACGCGGGTCGCTTCGACGGGGGCGGTGAGGTCGTTGGTCATCGTTCGTGCAGCCTATTGCATCGTCGACTCGGGGCCCGAGCCGCGAACCAGTTCCATCTGCGTGACCGCGATCAGGATCTCGGCCCGCGTCTTCAGGTCGGGGGCCTCGAGCATCGCCTGTTTCTCGCGCACACCGAACGGACTCATCATGCAGAGGGCGTTGACCAGCGCCTCGTCGGGCGCCTCGTCGATTCCGGCCCAGTCCACCTTGAGGTCGTTCGACTCTACGAAGTCGCGCAACGCCTTGAGCACGCCCGCGCGGTCGACCTGCTCCTCGCCCGCCCGGGGCTCGAAGTCCACAGCGAAGTCGTCATAGGAGACGTGGCAGCGGCGATAGGGGCCGATCGAGGCCAATTCACTCTCGACCCGGAAGCGCGTGATGCCGGTGAGCGAGATCAGGTATCGTCCGTCGCCGGTCTCCGCGTACTGGGTCACCCGCCCCGCGCAGCCGACGCGGTAGAGTTTCGGATTGGCCCCGCCCGATCCTTCCGGATCCGGCTGGATCATGCCGATGATCCGGTCCGTGCGCATGGCATCGTCGACCATGGCGAGATAGCGCGGCTCGAAGATGTTCAGCGGCATCTGCCCGCGGGGCAGCAGCAGCGCCCCGGAGAGGGGGAAGACCGGGATGACCGCGGGACAATCCGCCGGGCCCTTGTAGCTCGCATGGGTGCTCATGGCGCCTCCCGGGGGGGCCGATTGGTGGTCCGAAGCGCGAGCCGGAACCTCACGAGAACAAAAGCGCCGAGAGCTTGCGCCGTCCGCGGATCGTATCCGGATCCATCACGCCCCAGGCCTCGAAGAACTGCAGCAGCTGCTTGCGCGCCCCGTCGTCGTTCCAGTCCTTGTCGCGCCGGCGCAGTTCGATCAGGTGGTCGACCGCCTGGCCGCGTTCGCCACGGGCGGCGAGGCCCAGCGCGAGGTCGAACCGCGCCTGATGGGCGTCCGGGTTGGCCTCCACTTCCCGCTGCACGCCCGCGAGATCGCCGAGCGAGGCGGCCTGCTCGGCGAGTTCGAGGGCGGCGCGGATGCCGGCGAGCGCCGGATCGCCAGCCTTTGCCTCCGGCACCATGGCCAGAACCCGCTTGGCGTTCTCGATCTCGCCCGCGTCGAGCTGCATCTTGGCGAGGCCGGCCAGCGCCGTGACGTTGTCGGGCTGCTGCTCCAGGACCGCCGCGTAGATTTCCGCAGCACCGGCGAGGTCGCCCTCCTCGATTAGGGCGGCGGCGTCCGCGAGCGCGGCCTCGAGCGGATCCTGCTGAGGACCGGCCACGCGCCCGATCAGCTCCTTGATCTGGCTCTCGGGGACGGCGCCCATGAAGCCGTCGACCGGCTGGCCCTTCTGGAAGACGATGACCGCCGGAATCGACTGGATGCCGAGCTGGCCCGCGATCGAGGGATGCTCGTCGATGTTCATCTTCACCAGGGCGACCGCGCCGGCAGCCTCCCGGACCACCTTCTCCAGCACCGGCGTGAGCTGCTTGCAGGGTCCGCACCAGGGCGCCCAGAAATCGACCAGCACAGGCCGGTGCATCGACTCGGCGAGCACGTCCTGCCGGAAGCTCGCAGTGGTCGTGTCCTTGATGAGGGTGCCGGTGTCGCCGGCCGGGGCACCGCCCCCGGCGAGGGTGTCGTTGAGCATCGGTCTGGCTTCGGAACCTTTTTCGTGGAGTTCCCTAAATGGGGCTTCCGCCATGATCTGACCAGCCCAAAGACAGGGACGCTCAGCGGGCCGGTGCGGCGGCCGGCGCACCGGCGGGCGCCTTGGCCGCAGTCACGAACGTTCCGGCAAACGGGCGTCCGTCGGCCGTACTGGCCTCGCAGGTGATCGCGGTGCGGCCCGGTTCCGGTGTGGAGAAGCGGCAGGCGCCGATCGCCAGGATCGGGGCGCCATCCTTTCCGGTGGTGACCACGTTGATCGGCTGCAGCGGATCGGTCTCCTCGGTGGCTTCCTGCTGGGCGCCGTTACCGCTGAAGCTGAGCGCCTGACCGTCGGAGGTGGTGAAGTCGAAGCTGGTGCGATTGCGGCTCACCGCGTTCGTCAGGACGTTGCTGCAGGAGCTGCTCAGATCCTGCGTGCCGATCACGAGCTTCTCGCAGGTGCCGTCCAGCCGCAACGCGGCCTGGGCGCGTGCCGCGGAGGGAAGACTGACGAGAGCGCAGAGCAGCGCGAGGCGCAGGCGATTGGTCATGGCGGGTCGGGCATCCTCCGGTTGAGAGCCGAACTAGGCGCACGGCGCCCGCCGTCGAGGGGGCGGCATCGGGACGGGGCCGGCGTCGGGCTCACCACGGGCCGAACCCCCACCGCAGCCGGCTAGGCCGCAAACCGCAGGGCACGGTCGTTCGGGGCGGCGAAATCCAGCTCCGGTCCGAGGGGCACGATCCCCGTCGGATTGATGGTCGGATGGCTCTCGTAATAATGCCGCTTGATATGCGTCAGATCGACGGTCGGCGCGATGCCGGGCATGGCATAGAGATCGCGGAGATAGTTCGACAGGTTCGGATAGTCGGCGATCCGGCGCCTGTTGCACTTGAAGTGCCCGACATAGACCGCGTCGAACCGCACCAGGGTGGTGAACAGGCGGATATCCGCCTCGGTCACGCGGTCGCCGCAGAGGTAACGGCTCCGGTCGAGCCGCGCTTCGAGCGCATCGAGCTCGGCGAACAGGGCCTCGAAGGCTTGAGCATAGGCGCCCTGGGTGGTGGCGAAGCCCGCCTTGTAGACACCGTTGTTCACCCGGTCGTAGACCCGAGCGTTCACCGCGTCGATCTCGGGACGCAGGTCTGCCGGGTAAAGATCCGGACCCGTACCCCCGAAGGCGTCGTTCAGCATCCGCAGGATCTCGGCGGATTCGTTCGACACGATGGTGCCGCGCTCCCGGTCCCACAGCACCGGCACGGTGACGCGGCCGCTGTAGGACGGGTCGGCCGCCAGGTAGACCTCGTAGAGGCGCCGTGCGCCGTGGATCAGGTCCGGCGTCGCGCCCGGCGTGTCACCGAACACCCAGCCCTCGGCGCCCATATGCGGATCGACCACCGAGACGGAGATCGCGTCTTCCAGCCCTTTGAGCGCGCGCCCGATCAGCGTGCGGTGCGCCCAGGGACAGGCCAGGGAGACGTAGAGATGGTAGCGGCCCGGCTCGGCCCGGAAGCCGCCCGATCCGGACGGGCCCGGTGATCCGTCGGCGGTCACCCAGTTGCGGAAGGCGGAGGCCTTGCGCTCGAAGCGGCCGCCCGTCGCGGCGGTGTCGTACCACTGGTCGCGCCAGATGCCGTCCACGAGGAGGCCCATCGTCGTCTCCGGTCCCATAAGCGATCCGACCCAGATGGGCCTCGCGCGGCGTCTGTGAAGACGGATGCCGGTCTGCATCCGAGGAGCGCCGACCGCGCGACCGGCGCGCCCGTTCCCGCCGGCCCGCGAGTTCTGCGCAAGGCAGGGCTGCGCCGATCCTTCTGTTGCGGTGCAGCAAACTGAGCCATCTCTCGGGCTCCCACCCGTCGCCGCGCACGTGCCGCAGCGGCCCGATCGCGTGGGGAGATCGATGGAGGTGAAGTGATGTCGTTCGCGCTGGTGCCCGTCGCCGAGGCGGCCCTGTTCACGTTCGGATGCTTGGTGATCCATGCTCTGCGGCGCCATGCCGACGTGGTCACGGCAACGCTCGCGTGCCTCGCGACACTCCTCGTCCTGATGATCGGGATCGCCTGCGCGCCGGAATCCGTCGCCAAGTATCAGGCCGCCAGCGTCACCGACTTCGCCCGCCTGGATCCGGCGATCTACTGAGGCGCCACGGCACGTCCCAGGCCGTCGCTCCGGAGCCGCGCGAGGCGACCGCCCGTCCCGCGCTGACCGGCGACGGCCACGTCGAAATCGTCCTTCGGCAGCTTGGCCAGGAAGCGCTCGGCGATCTCGAACAGCAGGATGTCCGGACGCACGCGCTCGATGTAGGGCCAGTCGAGGCTCGAAGACCAGATGAAGTGAACCTCGCTGAAACTCTCGGCGAGCAGCCCGGTCAGCAGGAACGGGTCGAAATGGGCGCAGGAATCGCCGAACAGGACGAGCCGTCGCGGATCGGCCCCCGGGGACGGGTTTCGATAGACGACATGCGCGCCGACATGCACCTCGCGGTCGCGTCCCTGCGCCTCGTAGGCGGCCAGTAGCGGCCCGGTCTCCACCCGAATCGCATCGCGCTGCAGCATGAACCGCTCCAGCCGCTCGCGCGGCCGCTCGGGCAGCTTCTCGCCGAGATCCATGATCTGTTCCGAGACGGTACCGGGACGCCCGCCGATATCGGCGGGCGGAACCGCCCCGAGTGCCCGCATGATCTCGCGATAGGCCAGCAGGCACCCCTGCGCGGTCCAGTGGGTGTCGGTGCGCAGGTAGAGTGGCGTCGCTCCGTTGCGGGCAGCGCGAAGCGGCGCGAGAAGGTCGAGATAGGCCGGGTGTCGCGCGAGGCGTCGGGCCAGTCGCCGGGTCGAAGCCTTGCCCGGCGCGTAGCGCAGGCCGTCGGTCTTGTCGTCGTAGACCGACAGCTTCTCCGGCACGATCACGTGGAGGCAGCGAATGCCGAGGTCCTCGGCCCGCCGCGCACGGGCCTTGATCAGCCGCGTCCAGCCGCGCAGCAGCAGCCAGTGCCGCAGACCGCCGCGATACCGGTCCATGACCCGGTTGGTTCCTCCGGTGAGAAATAACCAGCCGTCGCGGCCGACATGGACGCTCTCCCTGCCTGAAGACATGACGGTGCTTTAGCCGCACCGTGAGCGGGCGACTAGGCCGGACCCGGTGCCGGGACGAGGCGTTCCTCAGGCATGCCGCCTTCGTCCCTCCCGGCCGTTCAGACCCCCGATGGCCCGGAGCCCGTCCGCCCGGGGCGCCCGTGGCGCCCGCGCCGGGTGCTGGTGATGCCGTCCGCTCTGGAGCATCCCCATGGCCGGGCCATGCTGGCCCGCGCCGAGGCCCTGGGCCTGCCGGTGGAGCGCCTGCCGTCCAACCGCCTGCCGAGCCCGCGCGAGGCGGATCCCCGCCGGGCCTACGCGGCCGCGAAGGCGACCCTCGTCCTGACGAGCGCCCCGCCGACCAAGCTGCGGCTGCAGCCGATCCCGCCCTCGGCCGACTGGCGCTTCGACCTTGCCGAGGGCTGCCCCGCCCATTGCCAGTACTGCTACCTCGCCGGCTCGCTCGCGGGGCCGCCGGTGACGCGCGCCTATGCCAATCTCGAGGCGATCCTCGGCAACCTCACGGCCTATGCCGGGCGCGGGGCAGTGACCTCGGCGTCCCGGGAGCGGGCGCACGAGGGAACCACCTTCGAGGCGTCCTGCTACACCGATCCCCTCGGCGTCGAGCACCTGACCGGCTCGCTCTCGGCGGCGATCCGGCATTTCGGCGCCTGGGACGCGCCGGTTCAGTTGCGCTTCACCACCAAGTTCGCCGCGGTGGCACCGCTCCTCGACCTGCCGCACAACCGGCGCACGCGGATCCGCTTCTCGGTCAACCCGCGGGCCGCCGCGCGTTACGAGGGCGGCACCGATCCCCTCCCCGCCCGGCTCGCCGCCATGGCCGAGGTGGCCCGGGCCGGTTATCCGGTCGGCCTGACCGTCGCGCCGATCCTGCCGGTCCCGGAGTGGGAGGCGGCCTATGCCGGGCTGATCCGCGCCGCCGCCGACGCCCTCGCCGATGTGCCGGATCTCGACCTCACCGCCGAACTCATCACCCATCGCTTCACCCCCGGCTCGAAGGCGGTGCTGCGCGGCTGGTATCCCGGCTCGGACCTGCCCCTCGACGAGGCCGAGCGCGTCGAGAAGCGCACCAAGTTCGGCTCCGTGAAGTATGTCTTCCCGAAGCTCCTGATGCAGGCGATGCGCAGCCACCTCACCGCGTGCCTCGCCCGAGACCTGCCGACGGCGCGGATTCTGTACTGGACCTGAGCGGCTTCGGGCGCCATCTGGCCCGCATGATGGACGCGGACCCCCTGATCCTGACGCTCGCCTTCGATGAGCCGACCTTCGCCCGGTTCGACGGCGAGCGGCGTCGCTACTTCCCCGAAGCGCTGAATCGGATTCCCGCCCATGCGACCCTGTTCCACCACCTGCCGGGCGACCGGGAGCGGGGCGTGATCGAGGCCATCACCGCCCTCGCCCGCACCGTTCCGACGCCGGAGGTCGCCGTGACGGGCCTGCGCTTCACCGGCCGCGGCGTCGCCTACGTGCTCGAATCCGATGCGCTGTCGAACTTCCGGGCCCGCCTTGCGCAGGGCTTCGCGCCTCATCTCACCGCCCAGGATCGGCAGGGCTGGCGCCCCCACGTTACGGTCCAGAACAAGGTGGCTCCGGACAAGGCCCGGGCGCTCCACGCCGACCTGTCGGCCGGTTTCGCGCCGTTCCGCTTCGCCGCGCCGGCGACGCTGCTCTGGCGCTACCGTGGCGGTCCCTGGGATGCGGTGGCCCGCCTGCCCTTCGGAGAGAACGACTGATGACGCACGTCCCCGACCCGGATCCCGTCGCATGAAGGCCCCGAGCCAGATCCGCAACAATCGCCTGATCGAGCCCGCCCTGGCGGTGTGGCTGCGGTTGCGCCTGAACGAAGTCGGTCCCCTCGTCGCCCTGCTCTGCCTGAGCACCCTCGGCTATGGGTTCTTCTACCTCGCCCACGAGGTCGGCGAGGGCTCCACCGCGGCCCTCGACCGCCGGATCCTGCTCGCCCTGCGCAACCCCGCCGATCTCGCCGATCCGATCGGGCCGCCCTGGCTCGAGGAGACGATGCGCGACATCACCGGGCTCGGCAGCGTCTTCACGGTGCTGTTCCTCACCTGCGCGGTGGCGGGCTATCTCGCCGTGTCCGGGCGGCGGCGCATCGGCCTCTACGTCCTGGTCGCGGTGGGCAGCGGCGAGCTGGTCTCGACCTTGCTGAAGATGCTCTACCACCGGCCGCGACCGGACCTCGTCCCTCACGGCATGGAGGTGTTCACGGCGAGTTTTCCGAGCGGCCACGCCACCATGTCGGCCATCGCCTATCTGACCCTGGCGACCCTCATCGCCCGGGTCGAGCGCAACCGCCGCGCGAAGGCACTGGTCCTGGCCCTCGGAGTCAGCGTGACGCTGCTGGTGGGCATCAGTCGGATCTATCTCGGCGTGCACTGGCCGAGCGACGTGCTGGCCGGCTGGTGCATCGGCGCGGCCTGGGCATCCCTGTGCTGGTTCGTCGCCCTACAGCTGCAGCGTCGCGGCGAGGTCGAGGCGCCCGATCCGCCGCCGCCCGCCTGAGGCCAACGTTAAGGTAAACTGACGGTTAAAGGAGACGGGCCGGTCCGCTTCAGGCTCAATGGCGGTTGTCCCGACATCCGCACCCATCAGGATGAAGCGTTCGTGGTCGACCGACGCCGTACTGCCCGACGCCGCGTCTGCCTGGGCGGCCGACTCCGCGTCGCGGCCTTTCTGCCGGATCTCGACTGCACGGTCCGCGACGTGTCCCTGGACGGGGCACGGATCCGGGTCCCTGCCGACGCCACGCTGCCCGATTGCATCGAGCTGTTCATCCCCTGCCGCGGCGAGACCCGGCGGGCCTTCATAGCTTGGCGGGCGGGCGAGAGCGTCGGTCTCGGTTTCGCCGAGACGGGGGCCGCGACGCAGCCGGCGGCGATCGCGCGCCGGCTCGCCGCCAGCGAGGCGGAGGTGGCGCGTCTGCGCGCCGCGCTTCTCGACGGAAACGGCACGCCGCCGGGTCGCGTTCACTGAGAGCGCGGTTCCGCCCTCGGCGGCTTCCACACCACGCGGCGCCCAAGGCGCCTCCATTCCGTCCCGGCGACACGGCAAGGCCCATGGCAGACGACACCCGGCTCTCACGACGCAATCTTCTCGCAGCCGGGGGCGCCCTGGCCGGCGCCGCGATGGGCGGCGGCGCCCAGGCCGCCCCGGCGGGCACTCCACCGGCCCCCTCGGTTCCGGCCGATACCGGTGCCGTGCAGGGCGGACGGGTGATGTTCCCGAACTGGCGCGGTGCCGGCGACAGGCCGCCCGCCCCGAGCCCGGCGCCTCAGCCGCCGGGCCAGCGGGTCGGCTACTGCGTCGTCGGTCTGGGTCGCCTGAGCCTCGACGAGATTCTCCCGGCTTTCGGCGAGGCCAGGCGCGCCCGCCTGGCGGCGGTGATGTCGGGCTCCCCCGACAAGGCGAAGCTCGTGGCCCGGCAATACGGGCTGCCGGACGATGCCGTGTACGGCTACGACGGGTGGGATCGGCTGAAGGCCAATCCGAACGTCCAGGCGGTCTACATCGTCACGCCGAACGGCGTGCACCGGGACAACGTCGTGGCGGCCGCGGCGGCGGGCAAGCAGGTGCTCTGCGAGAAGCCGATGGCGGTCTCCTCGGACGAGTGCCGCGAGATGATCGCGGCCTGCGCCAAGGCCGGCGTCAAGCTGATGATCGCCTATCGGTGCCAGTACGAGCCGCACAACCGGGCCGTGATCAAGCTCGCCCGTTCGGGCGAGTTCGGCCGGCCCCGGCTGATCCAGGCCTTCAACGGCCAGACCACGGGACTGCCGGAGCAGTGGCGCCTGCGGAAGGCGCTGGCAGGGGGCGGGTCGCTGCCGGATATCGGGCTCTACTGCCTGAACACCACCCGCGCGGTCCTCGGCGAGGAGCCGATCCTGATCCAGGCCCAGATCCACTCGCCGCCGGACGATCCCAAGTACCGCGAGGTCGAGGAGACGGCGAGCTTCACCCTGCACTTCCCGTCCGGCGTGATCGCGCAGTGCCTGTCGAGCTACGGGGTCTACGAGGCGCGAAGCCTGACCCTGCACACCGGAACCGCCGCCATCGACCTCCAGAACGCCTTCGCCTACCAGGGCCAGCGGCTCATCATCGGCCACCGCGACGGCAAGAACGCCGCGCGGGACGAGAAGGTCCTGAGCCCCAAGAACCAGTTCGCCCTGGAACTCGACCACTTCGCGCGCTGCATCCAGGAGGATCTGCGCCCCCGCACCCCCGGAGAGGAGGGGCTGCAGGATCAGGTGCTGATGGAGGCGATCTATGAGGCCGCGCGGACCGGCGCTCCGGTCAAGGTCGGGCCGCCCCCCGGCGCCGGGTCCGGCCTCGACGTCACCCGTGGGCCGGAGCCGGAGGAGCCGAGCTGAAGGGCCTCAGAACGGCAGCAAGATGTCGACGATCTGCTGGCCGTAGCGCGGCTGCTGCACGTCGGTGATCTGGCCCCGCCCGCCATAGGCGATCCGGGCCTGGGCGATCTTGGTCGAGTCGATGGTGTTGTCCGACTCGATATCCTCCGGTCGGACGACGCCCGCGACCACCATCTCGCGCACTTCGAAGTTGACGCGGATCTCCTGCTTGCCCTCGACCACGAGGTTGCCGTTGGGCAGAACCTGGGTGACCACCGCGGCGACGTTCGTCGTCACGGTCTCGGCGCGCTGGACCGAGCCGGCACCGTCATTGGCGGTGGCCGAGGTGGCGGACAGCAGCGCGGTGCTGCCGACGCCGAAGGACTTGCCGACCGCGTTGTTCTCCAGTCCCAGGGCGTTCGGCAAGCCGAAGCTCTCGGTGTTGGCCCGGGAACGCTTGGTCTCGTTGCTGATGTTGGCCTGATCGGTGACGTTGACCTTCACGGTCAGGAGGTCGCCGAGCCGGGCGGCGCGCTGATCCTTGAAGAAGGCGCGGGAGCCCGTCCGCCACAGCGAGTTCGGGGCGTACGAGACCGGCTGGACGTCGGGCATCGGCATCCGCACCGGCTTGTAGCCCGGCTGGGTGGTGGGATCCTCGATCGCCGACAAGGCCGGGGTCGCGCCCACCTGCGAGAGGCGGTCGGCGGTGTTGCAGGCACCGAGCGCGCCGGCGATCAGAGCGGCGGCGAGCGGGTTCAGGACGATGCGGCGGGCCATCGGGCAATCACTCTTCGACGCGTGCAGGACGGGCGGTCAGCGCAGGGAGGCGGTCGCCTGGACGGGGGCGGCGCCGGCGGCCTGCTGAGCCGCGGGGCTGGGGCTCACCGAGACCCGGCCGGGGCCGATCACGGTGGCCTGCAGGATCTTCTTGGAGGCGACGTTGACGACGTTGACGACGGCGCCCATGCGGCCGGAATCGTTCGACAGGCCGCGCATCGACAGGCTGACGTTCGGCGTCTCGTACACGATGGTCACGTTCTCGCCGCGCGCGACCAGTTCGGGCGGGGCGGTGTCGGTCATCCGCAGCACGGTCCCGGCGGTGAGCGTGTTCTGGGCGACCTCGCCTATGACCGCCGTGGCGCTTCCCTGCGCGTCGGAGGCGACGGTCTCGCGCGGACGCCGCTCCGCCACGACGTCGCCCTCCTTCACCGGTTCGCCGCGGTTGAGCGTCCGGGTGAGCACCGCCACTTCGCGCAGTTCGACGACCACGCCGGATACCCGCAGGGAGGCCTGCCGCTCGCCGAGGCTGACCAGCCCCGCGACGCGGCGGGAGCGCAGGTCGTAGGTGACGTCGAGGGCCGCGGCCTGCCCTTCGAGGTCCACCGGAGCGAGCAGGGTCGGGCCGTCGCCGTCGAAGCGGATCGTGACGCTGCGGGGGTCGAGCCCGTAGCTGGTCTCGAGGCCGCGCTTGAGCGCGGCTTCGATCTCCGGCGGCCCGAGGCGGCGTGCGGCGCGCTGCACGGCGATCTGCAGCCGGCCCCCGGTCTCCAGGTTGGCGAGACCCAGGGCGGCGGCCGCGTCGAGGATGCGGCGGGTCTGGATCGTCCCGGTGGCACCCAGGGTGGGTGCGCGGAACAGCGGACGCGCGGCCAGGCGCTCCGGCACGCCCTCGACCAGGTCGGCCAGCGTCAGGATGTCTCCGCGGGCTGTGACGTCGCCGCGCAGCCGCAGACCTTCTGCCTGGGCCATGGCGGGGATCGCCAGGGCGCCGAGGACCGCGAAGGTCAGGAAGGCCAGCACCGCGCGCAGGATCACGGCAGAGCCGAGGGGGGAGACCCGCGGCCGGGGACGGCGGATGATCGGGCTGATGTCACTTCCGTCCGCCATGCCGATACGGGGCAGATCGAGGGTCTCGAAGTCGGGATCGGGATGAGCGGGATGGGCGGGATGCATGCCGGCATACATGTTCAGGGACCTGAAGCGGGTGCGGGTCGCGCGGTTAGCTGCGGAACATCTGCGTGGTGGTGGAGAGCATCTGGTCGGCCGCGGTGACGACCTTCGAGTTCATCTCGTAGGCGCGCTGCGCGGCGATCAGGGACGAGATCTCGGTGACAGCGTTCACGTTCGCCTCTTCCAGGTAGCTCTGCTGGAGGTTGCCGAAGCCGTCGGCGCCCGGCAGGCCGCTGATCGCCTGCCCGGAGGCCGCGGTCTCGACGAACAGGTTGTCGCCGATCGATTCGAGGCCGACCTTGTTGACGAAGCGCGAGAGCTGGAACTGGCCGAGCGCCTGCGGCGCCGTCTGGCCCGGAATGCTCGCCTGCACGACGCCCGTCGCGCTGATCGTCACCGACGTCGCGTTCTGCGGCACGGTGATCGCCGGATCGAGCAGGTAGCCGTCGCGGGTGACGAGCTGGCCCGAGGCCGAGAGGTCGAAGGAGCCGTCCCGGGAATAGGCGGTGCGGCCGTCCGGGAGCGTCACCCGGAAGAACCCCTCGCCGCGGATCGCGACGTCGTAATCCTTCTCGGTGGACGAGAGCGTGCCCTGGGACATCACGCGGGCTGTCGAGGTCGTCTTCACGCCCGAGCCGAGGGCGAGGCCGGCCGGAAGCTGGGTGTTCTGCTGCGAGGTCGAGGCGCCGGCCCGTCGCAGGTTCTGGTAGAGCAGATCCTGGAAGTGCACCTGCTGGCGCTTGTAGCCGGTGGTGCGCAGGTTCGCGATGTTGTTCGAGATGACCTGGACGTTGAGTTCCTGGGCCGCCATGCCGGTGGCGGCGGAGTAGAGGGCGCGCATCGGCCGAGCTCCCCTTAGGCGACGTCGGCGAGGCGGCGGATCGCCGTGCCCCGCAGGTCGTCGAGGCGCGAGATCATGCTCGACACCATGGCGTAGGACCGGTTCACGTCCATCAGCCGGGTCATCTCGATCACCGGGCGGACGTTCGAGCGTTCCAGCGCTTCGGATTCCAGGCGTCCGTCGATGCCGGCGGGGCGTGCCGGCTCCGGCGAGGCGTAGAGGTTGCCCCCCTCGTTGGTCAGCCGCTGCGGGTTGGCGAAGGTGACGAGCTTGATGCGCCCGCGGATGCCGAGATTGGTCGACACGGTACCGTCGGGGCCGATGGCGAGGCCGGTCTCCTGCGGGTTGATGGTGATCGGTCCGCCCTCGCCCGCCACCTTGTAGCCGTCGCTGGTGACGAGGGCGCCCTGCGGGTCGATCTCGAAGGCGCCGTTTCGGGTGTAGCGCTCGCCCTGGGGGGACTGCACGGCGATGAAGGCCGCGCCCTTGATCGCCACGTTGAGCGGGTTGCCGGTCCGCTCGACCGGGCCCTGCCCGAGATCGAGGGTGGTGCCCTGGTCGATGACGTAGGAGAGACGCCGGTCGGGCCGGGCGAACGAATCCGCGCTGGCCACCGGCATCAGGTATTCCTGGAAGCGGGTGTTGCGAGCCTTGAACCCGGTGGTCGAGACGTTCGCCATGTTGTTGGCGATCACGTCCAGCTCGCGCTGGAGCGCCATCTGGCTCGACACGCCGACGAAGAGGGCATTCTGCATCGTGGACTCTGGGACTCGCGGGCCGCGGAGGCGGCAACGATCCATTCAGCATCCGCTGTGCCAAACCCAACGGAAGAAAATTCCATCGTTCTGACAAAGGCTTGACGGGAATTGCGCGGTCGTCGCGTCGGCGCCGGGTCTGCGTTGCGGCAAACCTGGCCCGGCAGGAATTGCCTGCTTAACGGCACGTTAACCGTGATGCTCCGATATCCGGGTGTACCTGGCGCGCAGTCTCCCGCGAGAGAGCATTATTCCATGGCCAAGAAGCCGAAGAAGGCCTCCGCCGAGGAAGGCGGGGCCGGAGCCGAAAGCGCCCCGAAGGGCAAGAAGAAGCTCATGATCATGGTGGCCGTCGCGGTCCTGCTCGTGGGCGGCGGCGCGGGCGCCTTCCTGATGATGGGCGGCGGCGGCAAGGAGGCCGCACAGGACGGCGGCCACGGCGGAGGGCACGGCGCAGACGGCAAGGGTGTCGGCCCGGACGGCAAGAAGCCCGTGGTCTTCGTGGACGTGCGCGAGATGCTCCTCAACCTCAGTCCGGACCAGCCGCAGGACAAGGCCCGGTACGCGAAGGTCCGGATCGCCCTGGAGCTGAAGGACGCGAAGGCCGAGGAGGAGGTCAAGCCGCTGATGCCGCGGGTGGAGGACGCGCTGCAGGTCTACATGCGCGAGCTGCGCGCCAGCGACATCACGAACTCGGTGGGCCTGTTCCGGCTGCGCGAGGAATTGCTGCGGCGGGTCAACATCGCCCTGTATCCCGCCAAGGTCGATGCCGTGCTCTTCAAGGACGTGATCGTCCAATGAGCGCGCCTGCGACCACCCCCATCGCCTCCAACCCCGCGCCGGGCCGGCCCCCGATCGAGCACGCCTGATGGAACCCGAGGACGAACTCCCCGAGGACGATTGGTCGGCAGCCCTTCTGGAGCAGGGCGCCGAGGGCGGCGACTCGTCCCTCGCCGAGGAATGGGGCGCGGCCCTCGCCGAGCAGGGCACCACGCGCAACGCGAGCGACGTCGCCGCCGAATGGGCGACGATGATCGAGGACGGGGAGAGCGACAACCTCCCCGAACTCGCCGGCAACGACCGGGTGCTGAACCAGGACGAGATCGACGGCGTCCTCGGCTTCTCCATGCGCGAGCTCTCGGCCTCGGGGGCCGGGGGCGTTCAGGCCATCGTCGATTCGGGCGTCGTCCAGTACGAACGCCTGCCGATGCTGGAGATCGTCTTCGACCGGATGATCCGGTTGCTGTCGACCTCCCTGCGCAACCTGTTCCAGGACAACGTCGAGGTGACGCTGGACAACATCACCTCGGTGCGCTTCGGCGACTATCTCAACGCGATCCCGCTGCCGACCCTGCTCGGCGTGTTCCGGGCCGAGCAATGGGAGAATTCCGGCCTCGTCACGGTCGATTCGAACCTCGCCTACGCGACCTTCGACCTGCTGCTCGGCGGCAAGCGCGGCGGCTTGTCGAGCCGTCTGGACGGTCGCCCGTTCACCGCCATCGAGATGACGCTGGTGCGCCGCCTCGTGGAGATCGTGCTGGGCGATCTCGAGCTGTCGTTCCAGCCGCTGTCGCCCGTGACCTTCGGCATCGACCGGATCGAGACCAACCCGCGCTTCGCCACGATCACGCGGCCGGGCAACGCCGCGATCCTGATCAGCCTGCGCCTGGACGTCGACGGGCGCGGCGGCATGCTGCAGATCCTGTTCCCCTACGCGACGATCGAGCCGATCCGGGAGCTCCTGACCCAGAGCTTCATGGGTGAGAAGCTCGGCCGCGATCACGTCTGGGAAGGCCACCTCGCCACCGAGATCTGGCAGGCCGACGTGACCATGGAGGCGGTGCTGCACGAGATGATGCTGCCGCTCAAACAGGTCATGAGCCTGAAGGTCGGCGAGACGCTGATGTTCGACGCCAAGCCGTCGGATCTCATCACCGTGCGCTGCGGCGACTGGGCGCTCACCCAGGGGCGGATGGGCCGCGTCGACGGGCACATCGCCGTCCAGGTCACGCGGCCCCTGCGCCGCTCGCGCACGACGATCCAGGCCTACGAGGCCTCGATGAACAACCGGTCGGACAATTAGGGCCGATGAGGGTCCCAACATGAGTCTCTTCGTCACCCTCGCCGCCGACATCCTGGTTGCCGTCCTCCTGGCGGCGACCATCGTCACGTCCCTCCGTCTCTCGCGCCGCATCGGCCAGATGAAGGGCGACGAGGCCGCCCTGCGCCAGACCATCGGCGACCTGATGGTGGCGACCGGCACGGCCGAGCGGGCCATCGCCGGTCTGCGGGCGACGATCGACGAGGGCGACCGCACGCTGAACGCCAGCCTGGAAACCGCCACCATCCGCGCCGCCGAGCTGAAGCTGCAGGTCGAGGCCGGCGAGGGCGTGATCACGCGCATCGGCGCCATCGTGGCGCAGATGCGCGCCGTCCCGATCCGTCCCGAGCCGTCCCCTGAGCCGAGGCCCGCGCCGGAGATCCCGCCCGAGCGCAGGCCGGAGCAGGCCGGTCCGAACGGGGAGCGCCTCGGGGTGGCGGCCGCGGCGGCCCTCGCCATGAGCGAGCGCGCCCTCGCCCGCGTCCGGGCGCGCGCCGCGTGACCGGCGTAAAGGCCCCGAAGATCCCGCCGCCGAAGCCGGATCCCGAGGAGCGGATACGCCGCGCCGCGACGCCGCAGCGGCGCGCGCGCCGGAAGCCCGTCCGGCAGTTCCGACTGCGCCTCATCGACGCCGTGGCGCTCGCGGCGGGCGGGCTGCTCGTGCTCAAGCTGCTCAGCCTGCTGCAGGCCGGCCTGCCGGAGAGCGCCGAGCTTCCGGAATACGGGCGCGCGGTCGCCCGGGCGCGCACCGGCTACGAGCCCTACGACCCGGTGACGACCGGATCGGTGGGCGCCAAGGAGGCGCCGGCCGCTGCGACCGAGAAGCCGCCGGAACCGCCCCCGGCGCGGCCCGCACCGCCCGCGGCCGGGAACCCGGCCTCGCCCACCGAGCGCCTGCTCCTGGAGAAGCTCGGCGCCCGGCGCGACGCCCTGCGCCAGAAGAGCGAGGAGCTGGAGCTGCGCGAGAAGATGCTGGGGGAGGCCGAGCGCAAGCTCGAGACCGGCCTCGGCGACCTCAAGAAGGCCGAGGACAAGGTCGACGCCGTCGCGAAGGCGAAGGAGGACGCCGAGAAGCAGGGACTGAAGAACATCGTCACGATGTACGAGGCGATGAAGCCCAAGGACGCCGCCCGGGTGTTCGACCGGCTCGGGCTCGACGTGCTGGTCCCGATCGTGCTGGCCATGAATCCCCGCAAGATGTCCGAGGTCCTGGCGGTGATGCAGCCCGAGACCGCCGAGCGCCTGACCGTGGCCCTCGCCAACCGCGCCCGCGGCGCCGGAGGGCCGCAGGCCCAGGCCGGGATGGGGCTGCCCGCCAACGAGTTGCCGGCGATCGATCCCGGGGCGCCGGCGCGGTAGGAACGCGGCGCAGCGCGGGCGGCCGCGCGACTTCCCGGAGCGCGCCGTCGCACATGTCGGGTCGGCGTCATGCGGCACCCGTACGGGCTAGGGTCCGGGGCCGGGCGCGCTATAAGGGGCTCATGTCAGAGGCCGATCCCCAGCCGCTCCTCGCCGTCGAGGACCTGTCCGTGGCGTTCCGCGCGCGGGAGGGCGAGACCGTGGCGGTCGACGGCGTCTCCTTCGCCATCCGCCGGGGCGAGACCCTCGCCCTCGTGGGCGAATCGGGATCGGGCAAGTCGGTGACGGCGCTGGCGATCCTGCGCCTCCTCGATGGATCGGCCCGGCAGGACGGCCGGATCCTGTTCAAGGACCGCGACCTCGCGCAGCTGCCCGAGCGGGCGATGCGCGACGTCCGCGGCGCCGACATCACCATGGTGTTCCAGGAGCCGATGACCTCGCTGAACCCGCTCCACACGATCGAGCGGCAGATCGGCGAGGTACTCGACCTGCATCGCGGCCTCTCCGGCAAGGCGGCCCGCCGGCGGATCCTGGAGCTTCTGGACCTCGTGGGCCTGCGCGACGCGGAGCGGCGCATGGGCGCCTACCCGCACGAACTCTCCGGCGGCCAGCGCCAGCGCGTGATGATCGCCATGGCGCTCGCCTGCGAGCCGGACCTTCTGGTCGCCGACGAGCCGACCACGGCCCTGGACGTCACCGTGCAGGCGCAGATCCTGGCGCTGCTCGCCGACCTGCAGAAGCGCCTCGGCATGGCGATGCTGTTCATCACCCACGATCTCGGCATCGTCGAGCGGATCGCCGACCGCGTCTGCGTGATGCTCAAGGGCCGCATCGTGGAGGCCGGTGCGACCAAGGCCGTCTTCGCGGATCCGCAGCACGAGTACACGCGCCGCCTGATCGCCTCCGAGCCGAAGGGCCGGGCCAACCCCGTCCCGGCCGATGCCGCGCCGCTGCTGGAGGCCGGGCCCCTGAAGGTCTGGTTCCCGCTGAAATCGGGTCTGCTCCGGCGCGTCACCGGCCATGTCAGGGCCGTGGACGGCGTGTCCCTGCGGGTCCGGACCGGCGAGACCGTCGGCGTCGTCGGCGAGTCCGGCTCAGGCAAGACGACCCTCGGCCTCGCCCTTCTGCGGCTCACGCGCTCGGAAGGGCCGATCGTCTTCCTCGGACAGGCGATCGACGGCTTCGGCGTGGCGCAGATGCGCCCGCTGCGGAAGGACATGCAGGTGGTCTTCCAGGATCCCTACGGCTCTCTCTCGCCGCGCATGTCGGTGGCCGACATCGTCGCCGAGGGGCTGGTGGTGCAGGGCGCGGCGCGTTCCCGGGCGGAGCGCCGCGCCGTGGTCGCCAAGGCCCTGACCGATGTCGGGCTCGATCCGGCCGCCATGGACCGCTACCCGCACGAGTTCTCCGGCGGCCAGCGCCAGCGCATCGCCATCGCGCGGGCCATGGTCCTCAATCCCCGCTTCGTCGTCCTGGACGAGCCGACCTCGGCCCTCGACCGCTCGGTCCAGGCGCAGATCGTGACCCTGCTTCGCGACCTCCAGCGCGAGCGCGGCCTCGCCTACCTGTTCATCAGCCACGACCTGAAGGTGGTGCGCGCCCTCGCCAACTACGTGATCGTCATGCAGAACGGCCACGTGGTCGAGGAAGGCCCTGCGGAGTCGATCTTCGCGAATCCTCAGACCCCCTACACCCGCGCCCTGTTCAAGGCCGCCTTCGCCCTCGAGAGCGACGCGCCCGCCGAGCTGGAATCCGCCTGACCATGGCGCGCGCCCTCATCATCGTCCTCGATTCCGTGGGCGTGGGCGGGGCCCCGGATGCGGAGAGCTACGGCGATGCCGGCTCCGACACGCTGGGGCATATCGCCGAGCGCTGCGCGGAGGGAAGCGGCGATCGGGCGGGGCTGCGCGCGGGTCCGCTGCGTCTGCCCCATCTCGCCGAACTCGGGCTCGGACTGGCGGCCGGTGGCGCCTCGGGCCGCATCCCGCCGAACCTCGCGCCGGCCGGGCCGCCGCGGGGCGCCTACGGCCACGCGGTGGAGAAGGCCGCCGGCAAGGACACGCCCTCCGGTCACTGGGAGATCGCCGGGCTTCCCCTGACCGAGCCCTGGGGGCATTTCCCCGACACCCGGCCGGCCTTCCCGCCGGAGCTGACCCGCGCGCTGATCACGGAAGGCGGCATCCCGGGCATCTTGGGCGATTGCCACGCGCCGGGCGTCGCGATCATCGACGCGCTGGGCGCCGCGCATGTCCGGACCGGCCAGCCGATCTGCTACACCTCGGCCGACAGCGTGTTCCAGATCGCCGCCCACGAGGAGGCGTTCGGGCTGGAGCGGCTCTACGACCTGTGCCGCGTGGCGCGCCGGCTGTGCGACCCCTACCGCGTCTGCCGGGTGATCGCCCGGCCCTTCGTGGGCTCGGCGGAAACGGGCTTCCGCCGGACCGGCAACCGCAAGGATTTCGCGGTCGCGCCGCCTGGGCGCACCCTGCTCGACCGGGCCGAGTCGGCTGGCCGCGCGGTGGTGAGCGTCGGCAAGATCGGCGACATCTTCGCCCACCGCGCCACCGGCCGCGAGATCAAGCCGGGCCCGAATGCGGCCTGCGTGACGGCGGGACTCGCCGCGCTGGCGACCCTGCCGGCGGGCGGCCTGATCTTCGTCAACCTGGTGGATTTCGACACGGAGCACGGCCACCGCCGCGACGTGCCGGGCTATGCCGCGGAGCTGGAGGCCTTCGACGCCCGGATCCCCGAGATCCTGGCGGCGCTGGCGCCGGGCGACCTCGCCGTGATCACCGCCGATCACGGCAACGATCCGACCTGGACCGGGACCGACCACACTCGCGAGCAGGTCCCGGTCCTGGCCTTCGGCCCCGGCGTGGCCGCCCGGTCGATCGGCCGGCGGGAGACCTTCGCGGATATCGGCGCCACCGTGGCGGCCCATCTCGGGCTGGCCTGGGACGGGGCCGGAACTTCGTTCCTGGATTAGGGAGGACACGACGTGCGGGACGACGACGACCGGCCGCGCAAGGCCGTTGCCCACGAGATCGGGCAGCCCCTCGACACGCTCTCCCTCGGGGATCTCGACGCGCGCGTTGCGCTCCTGCGCGCCGAGATCGCCCGTCTCGAGGCGGCGCGGGCCGCCAAGCAGGCGGCGCAGGGCGCGGCCGACGCTTTCTTCAAGCGGAGCTGAAGCTTGGACCGGAGCGAAACCCTCGCCGCCCTGCGGCGCGGCGATCTCGGCGGCGCGCGGGAGCTGCGGCTGCCCGACGGGCTGACGGCGGTGCCGCGCGAGGTTTTCGCCCTCGCCGACACGCTGGAGGTGCTGGATCTCGGCCGGGGCGACCTCGCCGACCTGCCGGACGATTTCGGCCGCCTCCACCGCCTGCGCGTGCTGTTCTGCTCCGGCAATCCGTTCCCACGCCTGCCGCCGGTGCTCGGCGCCTGCCCCGCGCTCAGCCAGTTGGGCTTCCGCGGCTGCGGCATCCGCGAAGTCCCGGCGGAGTCGCTGCCGCGCGACCTGCGCTGGCTGACGCTGACCGACAACGCGATCGCGGAGCTGCCCGCCGCCCTCGGCGAGCGGCCGTTGCTCCAGAAGCTGATGCTGTCGGGGAACCGGATCGCGGCGCTGCCGGACAGCTTCGCGGGCGCGGCGCGTGTCGAGCTGATCCGGCTCTCCTGCAACCGGCTCGAAGCGCTGCCGCCCTGGCTCGGCACCCTTCCGCGCCTCGCCTGGGTCGCCTACGCGGGCAATCCCGCCGAGCCGGCCTCCGAGCCCGCGGACGCGCCGCGCGTGCCGTGGGCGGACCTGGACGTCGGCGATCAACTCGGTGAGGGCGCGTCGGGCCGCGTCTTCCGCGCGGCTTGGCGCGGTCCGATCGCCGCGCAGGATGTCGCCCTGAAGCTGTTCAAGGGCGCCATGACCAGCGACGGCCTGCCCGAGCGGGAGATGGAGGCCTGTCTCGCTGCCGGCACGCATCCGGCGCTTACCGGTGCGCTGGGCCGGCTCCACGATCACCCTGCCGGCGTCCAGGGGCTGCTGCTCCGGCTTCTCCCGTCGCACTGGCGGGTGCTCGCCGGCCCGCCGAGCCTCGCGAGTTGCAGCCGCGACGTCTACGATCCGAGCCTACGGCTGGAGCCGGCTAAGGCCCTGCGGATCGCCCGCTCGGTCGCGGAGGCGGTGACCCATCTGCACGGGCGCGGGCTGCTCCACGGCGACGTGTATGCCCACAACACCCTGTGGGATGCCGCAACCGGCGCCGCCGTGCTCAGCGATTTCGGTGCCGCCTCGGCGCTCCCGGACGGACAGGGCGGCGCGGTGCTGGCGCGGGTCGAGGTGCGCGCCGTCGGCATCCTGATCGATGAGCTGCTCGATCGTTGCGCGACGCCGCCGGAGACTCTGCGGGCTCTGGCGCAGGCCTGTATGCAGCCGGATCCCGACGGGCGGCCGGCGCTCGACGCGGTGATCGACGAGATCGACCGGCTCCAGTCCTGATCCCGGCGGATTCGGCCGTGCCGCCGCTTCAGGCGGATACCGCGCGGGCTCTGCGGAGCGGGAGCCTTGTTCGCACGGCGTCAGTCCGGGATGTCGCCCTGCCCGCGCGCGATCACGGCGAACAGATCGCCGAGTGCGGCGAGGCTCGCGGCCTGGAGCTGGGCTGCCGGCACCACGTGTCCGTCCGGCCCGGGAAGATCCCGCGTCGCCGTGGCGGCGGCCACGACGGTGGGACGGAACCCGAGGTTGAAGGCGCTCCGGGCGGTGGAATTGACGCACATATGCGTCATGAATCCCGCCAGGATGACGTCCTGCACGCCGGCTTCCTGGAGGCGTGCCTGCAGGTCCGTGCCCACGAAGGAACTCGGATAGGCCTTGGTGATCACCGGCTCGTCGCCCTGCGGCGCCACCTCCGGGCTGATCTGGCCGATCGGCGCGGTCACATCGTAGGGCGTTCCCGGCCCGGCATTGTGGCGGACATGGATCACCGGGATCCCCGCGTCGCGCGCCCGCTTCAGCAGGCCCGCGGCCTCGCGGAGCGCAGGCTCGACGCCCTCGAGCCGCATGACGCCCTCGCGATAGGTCTGCTGCAGGTCGATCATCACCAGAGCGGAACCCGTGAGCGGGGCCGGCGCGGGGCTCAGGCCGGACAGGCCGCGCAGGGTTGCCAGATCGGACATCGGCGCATCTCCCATGGCGCCGCCTTGGTGGGGCGCTCGAATGTCGGGACGCTACGACGGACCGGCCCGGAAGCGCCATAGCGCAAAGGTGCACCGTCCGAACCGCACGGGAAGGTTGACGGTCTGGATTGATCCGCACCCGCAGGTCGCTACATGCGCGGCGTGATTGCCCCGCCCCTGCGCCTCGGCGCCCTGCTCCTCGCCCTCGCCTGCGCGCATCCGGCCGCGGCCGCCCCGTCCGAAGGGGCGACCGAGACCGTCGAGCAGGCCCTGTGCCGCCTGATCGACGAATCCGCCAAGGCCCGTGGCCTGCCGGTGCCGTTCCTGACGCGCCTGATCTGGCGCGAGAGCAGCTTTCGCGTGGGGGTCGTGAGCCCGGCCGGGGCGCAGGGCATCGCGCAATTCATGCCGGGAACGGCACGGGAGCGCGGCCTCCTCGACCCGTTCGATCCCGAGCAGGCGATCCCGCACGCAGCCCATCTGCTGTCCGATCTGAAGTCCCAGTTCGGCAATCTCGGTCTCGCGGCCGCGGCCTATAACGGTGGCGCCGCGCGGGTCAGCAAATGGCTCGCCGGCGATGGCGGCCTGCCCGCCGAGACCCGGACCTACGTGGCGGTCATCACGGGCCGGCCGGTGGACGATTGGCGGACCGGACCCGCCAAGGCGATCGAGTACCCGGAGGGCGGCGCACCCGCCAAGCCCGAGGGCAAGGACGTGAAGGACGCGAAGGACGCCCATCCGGAGGCGCCGCAGACCTGCCTGCAGGTGACCGCCAGCCTACGCGTCCCGTCCCGCGGCGACCGCTTCGCCCTCGGCCTCAACGAGGGACCGGCCGCTCCCTGGGGGATCCAGCTCGCGGGCAACTTCTCCAAGGCGCTGGCGCTCCAGAGCTTCAACCGGGCGCGGAGCGCCTATGCGGGGGTGATCGGCGAGGTGCGGCCGATGATCATCGGTACCCGCCTGCGCAACCGCGGCACCCGCGCCTTCTACCGGATCCGCATCCCGGCGCAGAGCCGGCAGGCGGCCGACGACCTGTGCGGCCGCATCCGCAAGGTCGGGGGTGCCTGCATCGTCCTGCGGACCTGATTTTTCACGATCCGCCGCGGGACCGTCATCAATCCGCCCCGAGGGCGGTGCGGTATGAGCCGGTCGGGATAACCGGATGGGATATGACACGCCTCCTCACCGCGTTTGCTAGCCTCCTCTGTCTCGGGCTCGCCGCGTTCGGCTTCACCGCTGCCTCGCCGCTCGCCCTGTTCGACGCGATCGGCCCGCGCGATCCGGGGGGGCGCCTCGCCGCGAAGGACCAGCCCTTCGGCGAAGGGCCGCGGCGGCACCTCGATGTCTACGTCCCGACGGCGGCCGCCGAGAATGCGCCGGTCCTCGTGTTCTTCTACGGCGGCTCCTGGCAGAGCGGCTCCAAGGACGACTACGCCTTCGTCGGGCACGCGCTCGCCGCGCAGGGCTTCGTCACGGTGCTGCCCGACTATCGGCTCTACCCGGAGGCGCCGTTTCCCGGCTTCCTGGAGGATGGCGCGGCGGCCATCGCCTGGGTGCGCGACAACATCGCGGGCTATGGCGGCGATCCGCGCCGGATCGTGCTCGCCGGCCACTCGGCCGGGGCCTACAACGCGGTGATGCTCGGCCTGGACCCGCGCTACGTGATCGCCGCCGGAATCGATCCCAAGGTCATCAAGGCGGTCGCGGGCCTGTCCGGACCCTACGATTTCCTGCCGTTCGATCAGGACACCACCGTGAAGGTGTTCGGGAAGGCTCCCGATCCGGAGGCAACGCAGCCGGTGGCCTTCGCGGGCCCGCTCTCGCCCCCCGCCTTCCTGGCGACCGGCGACGCCGACACGGTGGTGAAGCCGCGGCACACGGTCAGCCTCGCCGCCAAGCTGCGGGCCGAGCACGTCCCGGTCCAGGAGCGGATCTATCCGGGGCTCGATCACAAGGACACGTTGCTGGCGCTGTCCGTCACCTTCCGCTCCAAGGCCCCGGAACTCGCCGAGATGGCCTCGTTCCTGATGCGGCAATCCGCCGGCCGCTCGCAGTACACGATGCGGCGCTGATCGCTTCGGGCTTACGTCAAGGTTATCGCGCGATCGTCGGCCGGAACGTCTGATTTTCCATCGCCCCGGACCCGCGGGCCGCTAGAATGGTCTCGGCCGCACGGCGCGGCCTCGCGGTGGGACGGCATGGCTTCTGCGAACGCGGCGATCGGGATCCCGGCCGACGGGCGGCAGCGCGGCGTCGCGGGCCGGGACATGCCCGACGTGCTGCGCGTGCTTCTGAACGGGTTCGTCTTCGTCCTGCTCTGGAACCACGTCTGGCTGAAGGATCTGTCGGATCGGTCGATGCTCGCGGCCTCCGAGGATGGAAGCCTGCTGACGCAGGTCCTGTTTCTCGGCGCCGGTGCCGCCATGGCCGCGGCGATCCACCGGATCGGCGTCCGGCACCTTCATCCGCTGCTGACGCGCCCCCTCGTCCTCTGCGCCCTCTGGCTCGGGGCGACGGCGCTCCTGTCGATCGAGCCCAGCCTGTCGCTGCGGCGGCTCGTCCTGTTCGCCATCGCGGCGATGCTCTCGGCAGGCGTGCTGATCGTGGCCCGATCCCCCCGGCAGTTGGCGCTGACCATGGCCGGATCCGCCCTGGTGATCGTGCTCGGTTCCTACCTCGCGGTCGCCCTCGTGCCCAATCTCGCGATCCACTCGGCCTTCGACGTCAATTCCGATCCCAGCCATCCCGGTCTCTGGCGCGGAATCTTCCCGCAGAAGAACGAGGCCGGGGCAGCCATGGTGATCCTGGTGATCGTCGGCCTCTACGTCGCCACCGTCGCGAGCCGTCTGCTCGGCTGGGCGATCGTGATCCTGGCGGCCGGCTTCTTGGTGGCGAGCGGCTCGAAGACCGCGATCCTGCTCCTTCCGGTGATCCTCGCCGTCACCGGCCTGTGCCAGGTCCTCACCGGCGGGTTCCTGCGGCGCCTGCTGCTCCTCGGCCCCGTGATCGGGTTCTCGCTGATCTCCATCGGCTCCGTGCTCGCGCCGCCGATCCAGGATGCGGTGGGGGCGCTGCTCACCGACGCGACCTTCACGGGCCGCAGCGAGATCTGGCAGTTCGCCATCGACAACATCATGATCCGGCCCTGGCGCGGCTGGGGCATCGGCGCCTTCTGGATGACCGAACGCACCATGTACGCCGGTTCCGAGGAGCTCACCTGGGTCACCACCGTCGACCATGCCCACAACGCCTATCTCGACACCGCGCTGATCGGCGGCCTGCCGTTCCTCGCGCTCACCGTGGTGGCCTTCGTCCTCGCCCCGGTGCGCGACCTGCAGCGCGTGGCCGGCGGAATGCGCCTCGACGCGGAGACCATGCTGTTCCTGCGGCTGTGGTTTCTCGGGCTGGTCTCGGCCTCCTTCGAGACGGTGCTCTACAACGGTAACAACGCCACCTGCTGCATGTTCATGATGGCGGTGTTCGGCCTGCGCCTGCGCACCCGCTACGCCGTCCTGGCGCGCTGAGGCGGATCCGCCGCCCGATCGTCCCCGACCCTCGGCGCTTGGCCATCCCACGCGTATCGCCGCCGGACGCGGGACGCGCGCGGAATGCCGTCCTCGCGACCGAGATGCAGCCGCTTGGCGACCGCCCTGCGGGATCGGCGCAGGATGGATGTGGCTCGCCCTGCCGACCGGCGCTCGGTTCAGGCTCCGGGCGGGATCGTCCTGCCGGATCGACGGGCTGGCGGCGTCGCGTCGGACGCCGACAGCCCGGACGGTTCCTGGAACTGCCTCTCTCGCGCCCGGAGAGGGACGTCGATCCGACCCGGCCTGCCTCCACATGTCGATCGGCGCCTTCGCGTATCGGTGCGGCTTCGCCACCGAGGCGCATGTTTCCCGGCGCTTCAACGGTCGCCACGGTCTCACGGCCCGCGATGACAGGGCTGCGGCCGTCCGGCACCGATCCGATACGGTCCCGGATCGGCAAAACCGCCCGCGCGCATAGAATGCTGACCCTCGGGCGCACGCCACCGGTCCGGATCCGCGCCGGTCCCCTCAGGCGCCGAGGATCGCGCCGCGTCGCTGAAGGTCGCCCCGATCCCGTCCTCGAAACCGGATCAGAGCCCGGATTCGGCCGGCGGCACCGGCCGCGGGCGCCGGTCCTCGCCGATCGCCACGAAGGTGAAGGTCGCCTCGGTCACCTTCATGGTGACCTCGCTCGCCCGTTCGCGCCGCCAGACCTCGACCTGGATGCGCAGGGAGGAGCGCCCGACCTTCAGGAGCCACGCATAGAGGCTCACCTCGTCGCCCACGAAGACAGGGTGGTGGAAGGTGATCGCGTCGACCGCGAGGGTGGCGCACCGGCCCCGTGCCCGACGGGCCGCGACGTTGCCGGCCGCGAGATCCATCTGTGCCATGAGCCAGCCGCCGAAGATGTCGCCGGCGGGATTGGTGTCGGCGGGCATCGCGATGGTGCGGATGACCGGCGGACCGCGATCCGTCGGCTGGACCGTTGCCCCGCCCCCGATGTCCTCGCACAGGTCCGCCATGGCCATCCGTCCCCCGAACGGACGGGAGACATCCGGCCAAGCTCGGTCGCGGTCAATCGGGCAGCGCGAAGACCAGCAATGCGTCGCCGGTGCCGAACCCGGATGCCTTGGTGAAGGAGGCGCCGCCCGCCGCCACCGCGAGGTATTGCTTGCCGTCCAGCGCGTAGGTCATCGCCGGGCCGCTGATGCCGGCCCCGCACTGGAAGCGCCAGAGAATCCGGCCGTCCTTCGCATCGTGGGCGTCGAGATGGCCGTCCTCCTCTCCCGAGAAGACGAGGCCGCCGGCCGTCGCCAGGGTCCCTCCGGAGAGACGGCTCCCGCTGCGGACCGACCAGGCGATCCTGCCGCCATCCACGAGGTCGACCGCCGTCAGCGTGCTGAAGGACGCCTCGCCCTTCGCCTCGCCCGTCTCCGTGTAGCGGATCTCCGGACGCCCGGCGGCCGCCGGAACGGTCTTCACCGTGTAGGTCGTCGCCCCGTGGCGGACCTGAACGTAGGCGCGCCGGCCGTCATAGGCGGTGGGCGGCCACGAGACCGCGCCGAGGGGACCGGGCGCCACCACGGTGCCCTGCGGCGTCGGCGGCGCGAACAGGTTCTTCTGATCGACGAGCGGCGCGGACCGCGCCAGGAGCGTCCCCGTGGCGCGGTCGTGGACGTAGATCCAGCCGGTCTTGCTTGCCGAAGCCACCGCCTTCGCGCCATCGGGCATGTCGAGCAGGAAGGGCGGCGCGGCGACGTCGTAGCCCCATTCGTCGTGCGGCACCTGCTGGTAGTGCCAGCGCAGCGCGCCGGTCTTCACGTCGAGGGCCACGAGGCACATCGTGTAGAGGTTGTCGCCCGGACGCGAGAGGCCGAAATTCTGCGGGGCCGGGTTGCCGGTGCCGAGGAAGATCAGGCCGAGATCCCGATCATAGGCCGGCGTCATCCAGAGGGAGCCGCCGCCGACGCGCCAAGCGTCGCGGTTGGCCGGAGCGGCGGCCTTCTCGGCGGCGATGTCCCGGTGGAGCGGCGTGCCGTCCGCGGTCTGGGCGACGAAGCCCCCCTCCCAACCCTCGGACGGCGTGACGTACCAGCGCCAGCGTTCCTCGCCGGTCTTCGCGTCGTAGGCCGCGAGCCAGCCGCGTCGTCCGTACCCGCCCTCGATGCCGACGACGGCGCCGCCATCGAGGCCGCCCGCCTCGTCCTCGATGTGGAGGCCGTATCCGGCGCCGGTGACGCCGACGATCACGAGCCCGTCGGCAACCAACGGCGGCATCTTGAAGCCGAGACGGCTCGAGCCCTGGACGGGCTTGCCGCCGAGCGTCGCGGCGAGGCCCGAGGCGGTCTCGCTCTCGCCCTCCTCGGGGCGGACCGCCTCCTTGTCCCAGACGATCCTGCCGGTCTTCGCGTCGAGGGCGATCAGCCGCCCGTCCATGGTCGCCTCGAAGACGAGCCCCCCCGACACCGCGACCCCGCGGTTCGAGGGCGGTCCGAAGATCTTCTCGGTGCGCGGCTTGTGGGTGTAGGTCCAGACGGGCTTGCCGGTCTTCGCGTCGAGGGCCGCGACGTTGTTCTGCGTCGTGGAGACGAAGAGGGTGCCGTCCACCATCACGGGCTGGGCCTGGAAGTATCCGGTGATTCCGGTTTGGAAGATCCAGGCGGGGCGCAGCCGACCGACGGTGTCGCGGTCGATCTGGGTCAGGTCGGAGAAGTTGCGGTTGCTCGGATCGTGTCCGAAGGCCGGCCAGGGCGATTCAGCGGCGGAGGTCGACCCGAGGGACGCCGGTCCCGCAAAGCAGGCCAGCAGGACCGCCCCAATCCATCGCGCCAAAGCTGTGCTCCTTTTTGCGGCGACAGTCGCGCCCGCCTGGATCCGTTTCTGAAAGTGGGCCTAAGCCTGCTTCCGGGGCGCCCCGTCGAGCTGCGCCGGCGTCGCCTGGGCACCCATTGCCCGGGCCATGTCGGCGGCGCTCTGTCCGGAGGCGTCGCGCCGGTCCGGGTCGGCGCCGTGGCGGAGGAGCAGGTCGACCATCTCGGTGCGGTCGAACATCGCCGCCGTCATCAGGGCCGTGCGGGTGCCGTCGCCGGTCCCGTCCACCCTGGCCCCGTGCTGGAGCAGGAGCTGCGCGATCGCGAGATCGTTCTTGAAGGCCGCGCCGGCGAGGGGCGTCTGGCCACGGTCATTGGCGAGTTCCGGGTCGCCGCCGGCCTCCAGGATCACCCGCGTGGCGTCCGCCTGGCCGTTATAGGCGGCCAGCATCAGCAGGCTGTCGCCCTTGTCGTTGCGCAGGTTCGCCGGCAGCCCCTGCCCGAACAGGTCGGCGAGATCCTCCGCATGGCCCATCCGCGCGTACTGGAAGACGCGGGCGGCGAAGGCCAGGGTCTCGTCATCGAGGGTCGGGGGCGTGTTCGTCTCTGAGGCCATCGCGTGCTCGTCTCTTCTGGCCGCTGATCTGGGCCGGTCCGGCGTCCACGTCCAGCGGCGGCGGGAACAGTTTCGGGGCGCTGCTCGTTCCAGCCGCCAATCCGGGCCAAAGGCCCGACGCTTCCGGAGCGCGCCGATGCCCCGACCCTTCGAGCCCTTCGCCGACGCCTTGCGCACCGCGCGCGACATCGTCCGGGAGCGCGCAGGCGCGGTCGCACAGGCGGCCGTACAGGCCGATCCCCACGCCTACGACGAGGCCTGCAACGCCCTCGCCGTCCGGATCGCCCAGGCCATCGTCGATGCCGGCGAGGCCGCGACGGCGCATGGCCGGGATCACGAGGCCGCCTGAGCCAACGGCGGCCGGTCAGCCCCGCCGCCGTCCGCCGCCGCCCTTGTATTTGGGCTTCTGCCCGCCGAGCCCCTGCGTCGAGCGCGGCTTCGGCCGCTCCTGCCAGGCCGGCGCGAGGCCGCCCACCGGAAGCTCCCGGTCCGTGCCGGGGCCCATATTGTCGAGGTCGGGCTTGGCGATGCGGCTGCCGCCTCCGCCTGCGCCCCCTGCCCCGCGCGGCGCCTTCCGGCCGAACTTCCCGGCCTCGCGCTCCACGTCGCTCTGTCGTGCCATCGGGTCGTCCGAGACCAGAAGCTCGGTGGCCTGGAGCCGCTTCAGCTCGTCGCGCAGGCGGGCTGCCTCCTCGAAGTCGAGATCGGCGGCGGCGGCGCGCATGCGCTTCTCCAGATCCGCCATCACAGCCTTGAGGTTGTGGCCCACCGTGATCGCGTCCTTGGCCAGCCCGGTATCGACCTGGACGTGGTCGCGCTCGAACACGCTGCTGAGGATGTCGGCGATGCCGCGCTTCACGCTCTGCGGCGTGATCCCGTGCTCTTCGTTGTAGGCGAGCTGCTTGGTGCGGCGCCGCTCGGTCTCGGCCATCGCCCGCTCCATCGAGCCGGTGATGTTGTCCGCGTACAGGATGCAGCGCGCGTCGGCGTTGCGGGCGGCGCGGCCGATGGTCTGGATCAGCGAGGTCTCCGAGCGGAGGAAGCCTTCCTTGTCGGCGTCGAGGATCGCCACCAGGGCGCATTCCGGAATGTCGAGGCCCTCGCGCAGGAGGTTGATGCCGATCAGCACGTCGAAGGCACCGAGCCGCAGGTCGCGGATGATCTCGATGCGCTCCAGCGTGTCGATGTCGGAGTGCATGTAGCGCACCCGCACGCTGTTCTCGTGGAGATACTCGGTGAGGTCCTCGGCCATGCGCTTGGTGAGCGTGGTCACGAGAGTCCGGTAGCCGGCCTGCGCGACTTCGCGGACCTCGCCCAGCAGGTCGTCCACCTGGCTGCGGGCCGGGCGGATCTCGATCACCGGATCCACGAGTCCCGTCGGGCGGATCACCTGCTCGGCGAAGACGCCCCCCGTCTGCTCCATCTCCCACTTGCCGGGCGTCGCCGAGACGTGGACCGTCTGCGGGCGCATCGCGTCCCATTCCTCGAAGCGCAGGGGGCGGTTGTCGAGGCAGGAGGGCAGCCGGAAGCCGTATTCGGCGAGCGTCGCCTTCCGGCGGAAGTCGCCCCGGTACATGCCGCCGATCTGCGGCACCGTGACGTGGCTCTCGTCGGTGAAGACCAGGGCGTTGTCGGGCAGGTACTCGAATAGGGTCGGCGGCGGCTCGCCGGGCTTCCGGCCGGTGAGGTAGCGGGAATAGTTCTCGATGCCGTTGCAGGCGCCGGTGGCCTCGATCATCTCGATGTCGAAGGTGCAGCGCTGGTCGATGCGCTGCGCCTCGATGAGCCGGCCCATCTTGGTCAATTCCTCGATCCGGCCGTTCAGCTCGTTCTTGATGCCCTTGATCGCCTGCTGCAGCGTCGGGCGCGGCGTGACGTAGTGCGAGTTGGCGTAGACCTTCACGAATTTCAGTTCGGAGATCGTCTTGCCGGTGAGCGGATCGAACTCGACGATGCTCTCGACCTCGTCGCCGAACAGGCCGATGCGCCAGCCGCGGTCTTCCAAGTGGGCGGGCCACAGCTCGATGGAATCGCCGCGCACCCGGAAGGTGCCGCGGACGAAATCCGACTGGATCCGCTTGTACTGCAGGGCCACGAGGTCGGCGATGAGCTGGCGCTGCTCGATCCGCTCGCCGAGCGACACGGTGAACGACATCGCCGTGTAGGTCTCGACCGAGCCGATGCCGTAGATGCACGAGACCGAGGCGACGATGATGACGTCGTCCCGCTCCAGCAGGGCGCGGGTGGCGGCGTGGCGCATCCGGTCGATCTGCTCGTTGATCGAGGATTCCTTCTCGATGAACGTGTCGGAGCGCGGGACGTAGGCCTCGGGCTGGTAATAGTCGTAATAGGAGACGAAGTACTCGACGGCGTTGTCCGGGAAGAACGCCTTGAACTCCCCGTAGAGTTGCGCGGCCAGCGTCTTGTTGGGCGCCAGGATCAGGGCCGGGCGCTGGGTCTCCTCGATGATCTTGGCCATCGTGAAGGTCTTGCCCGAGCCGGTGACGCCGAGCAGCACCTGATCGCGCTCGAGTCCCTGCACGCCGCCGACGAGTTCGGCGATCGCTTTCGGCTGGTCACCGGCGGGCTTAAACTCGGATTTCAGCGTGAACCGGACGCCACCCTCGGATTTCTTCGGTCGCTCCGGGCGGTGCGGGACCCAGGTCTGGCCGTCCTTGAACAGCGGGTTGCCCTCGGTGAGCAGCCGCTCCAGGGCCGACACCGTCGCGGAGGCGCCGCCGTCGCCGCCGGGATCCGGCAGGTCGGCGCCTTCGGGCACCGGACCGTCCTCCGGCGGCGTCAGGCCGAGCGCTTGGGCGAGGCGCGGATCGACATCGGCCGCGTCGCCGAGGGCGTAGCCGGCCTGCGGAGCCTCCGCGAAGCCGTCGCGGGCGATCGCGCCCCGGCGCGCGGCGGCCTTGGTGCCGTCCTTGCCGGCTCGTCCTTTCGGCTTGCCCGGCCGCGCGGGCGGCTCGGGGGGCGGCTCGACGGCGGCCGGCCGGTTCCGGTTGAGCGCCGGGTTCAGGAGCTCGGCCAGATAGGTGTCGAGCGGCTTGAGCTCGGGCTTCGACGCCTTGGCGGACGACGCCGAAACGGAAGCGGCGCGCGGTTTCTTCGGTGCTGGCATGAGAACAATATGGGCCTGGACCCCGCTCCGAGGAACCCTGCACGGGTGCGGTTTGACAACTTCCGTGGGAGGCCGCCCGCGCCTGGGAGCGGCGGGTGGGCGAGAACCCCTTCCACTGGAGAAGGTGTAGCGAATACAGCCATTAAGTAGAATTCACGGGGTGCCGATCTCGACCTCGGGCTCGGATGCTGAGAAGATCCGCATCGGCGGAGTGGGACAGGCGGCTTGCGGAAAGCCCATCCTGTCGATACTTTGCGATGCAAAGCGCGGTGCGAAGCATGCTGCAGCCGGGGGCTTGAGGCACATGCAGGACCTGGACAAGGCGCTGGCCGACATCGTGGCGATCCGCTCGCAGATCGCCCGCGACACGGCGTTCCGGGGTTTGGGGGCGGCGACGGTCGCCGGCACCGGCTTCCTCGCGCTGGCCTGCGCGGCGGGGCAGGCCCTGTGGCTCGGCGATCCCGCGGCGCGGCCGGGCCTGTTCTTCGGCCTCTGGATCGCGGCCGCCCTCGCGGCTTTCATGATGATCGGCGTCGAGGCGGTCCGGCGCAGCCGGCGCCTGCATTCCGGCCTCGCCGACGCCATGGTTTGGAACGCCATCGAGGTGTTCCTGCCGGCCGCGGGCGCGGGGGCCTGCCTCGCCCTGGTCGTCGCCCGCTTCGCACCCGACGAGGTCTGGATGCTGCCGGGTCTCTGGCAGGTGCTGGTCGGCCTCGGCCTGTTCGCCTCGTCCCGGATCCTGCCGCGGGCTGTCCAGGGCGTCGGCGCCTGGTATCTGCTCGCCGGGCTCGCCGTGCTGGCGGTCTCGGCCGAGACCCGGGCCCTGTCCCCCTGGACGATGGGCCTGCCCTTCCTGCTCGGTCAAGCGTGGCTGGCCGGGATCATCCATCACGCGGCCCGGGCCTTCGATGACGACCGCTGACCGTTCCGACGGGCGCTTTTCCTACGAGGGGCTCGACAGGATCATCCACGAGCGGGCGCGCCTCAGCGTGCTGACCTCCCTGGTGGCGCATCCGAAGGGCCTGCCCTTCCCGGATCTCAAGCGCCTGTGCGGGCTCACCGACGGCAACCTGAGCCGCCACCTCGCCGTGCTGAGCGAGGCCGATCTGGTGAGCCTCGAGAAGGGCTTCGCGCACAACCGGTCGCAGACAGTCTGCCGCCTCACCGTCACCGGGCGCCAGCGCTTCATCGGCTATCTCGGCGTGCTCGAGCAGGTGGTGCGCGACGCCGCGCAGGCCGCCGAGCGCGGCCCCGAATCCGGTGTCCGCGGCCTCGATCCGGCCACGAAAACGGCGTGAGACCGCCCCGTCCCGCCGGGAATGTTAATCCCGTCTCGATAGACCTGAACGCCACGCCCATGCCGGGAGACTTTACGATGCAAAGCGAAGCGGTGCCGGGTCCCCTGCACGCCGCGATCATCATGGACGGTAACGGGCGCTGGGCCACGCAGCGCGGCCTGCCGCGGCTGGCCGGCCACCACCGCGGCGTGGAGTCGATCCGGCGCACCGCCGAGGCCTGTCCGGATCTCGGCATCGGCACGCTCACGCTCTACGCCTTCTCGGCGGATAACTGGCAGCGCCCCGCCGAAGAGGTCGGCGGCCTGATGCGGCTCCTGCGCTCCTACCTGCGCAACGAGACCCAGCGCCTCGCCCGGACCGGCACGCGCCTCAGCGTCGTCGGTCGGCGCGACCGTCTGCCGGACGGCATCCCCGAGGCGATCGCCGCGGCGGAAGCCGCCACGGCGGCGGGGACCCGGCTGCATCTCCGGATCTGCGTCGACTACTCGGCCCGCGACGCGATCATCGCCGCGGCGCAGCGCCTCCAGGGCGAAGATCCGACGCGCGAGAGCTTCGGCAAGTTGGTGGCCGGCCCGATGCACGGCTCTCCCGTCGATGTCGACCTGCTGATCCGCACCGGCGGCGAGCGCCGTCTTTCCGACTTCATGCTGTGGGAGGCGGCCTATGCCGAGTTGCACTTCACAGAGCGGATGTGGCCCGAGTTCGGTCCCGAGGACCTGGCCGAGGCGGTCGCCGAGTTCGGCCGCCGCGAGCGCCGGTTCGGCGGGCTGAAAGCTCCGGCAGTCCCGGCCGCGGCCTGAGGCCGCTTGACGCGCGCGCGCCGGCGCGCAGAGGGTCGTCGTCATGACCGAGACCCTCGCCCAGCGCCGCGTCCTCCTCGTCATCGGCGGCGGCATCGCGGCCTACAAGGCCCTCGACCTGATCCGGCGCCTGCGCGAGCGCGGCGCCAGCGTCTGCCCGGTGCTGACCGCGGGGGCGCAGGAATTCGTGACGCCCCTTGCCGCCGCCGCGCTCGCCGGCGAGCGGGCCCATACCGACCTGTTCGACCGGGCTTCCGAGGCCGAGATCGGCCACATCAAGCTCGCCCGTCAGGCGGATGCCGTGGTGGTGGCGCCCGCGACCGCCAACCTGATGGCCCGCATGGCCGGCGGTCACGCGGCCGACCTCGCGACCACCGTCCTGCTGGCGACGACCCTTCCGATCCTGATCGCGCCGGCCATGAACGTCCAGATGTGGGCGCATCCGGCCACCCGCCGGAACCGCGCGGTCCTGGAGGGCGACGGCGTCCGGATCGTCGGGCCGAATGCCGGCCGGATGGCGGAGCCCGAATCCGGCCCCGGCCGAATGGCCGAGCCCAACGAGATCGCCGATGCGCTGGAGCGGATGCTCGGCCAGCAGGCCGGGGACAGGCCCCTGGCCGGCCGGCGCGTGCTCGTGACCTCCGGTCCCACCCACGAGCCGATCGATCCGGTCCGCTACATCGCCAACCGCTCCTCCGGCCGCCAGGGCCACGCCATCGCGGCGGCCGCCGCTGCGGCCGGTGCCGCCGTGACCCTGGTCTCCGGACCCGTGGCGCTCCCCGATCCGCCGGGCGTCGCCGTCGTCCGGGTCGAGACCGCCCGGCAGATGCTGGAAGCCGTCGAGGCGGCGCTGCCGGCCGACATCGCGGTCTTCGCCGCCGCGGTCGCCGACTGGCGTCCGGAGCAGGAGGCCGGCAGCAAGAAGATCAAGAAGGACGGCACCGGCCCGGCGCCGATGCCGCTGGTGGAGAATCCCGACATCCTCGCCACGATCGCCCGCCTGCCGGTGGGGCGCCCGCCCCTCGTGGTCGGGTTCGCCGCCGAGACCGACACGGTCGTCGAGCACGCCCGGGCGAAGATTGCCCGGAAGGGCTGCGACCTGATCGTGGCCAACGACGTCTCGGCCGAGGGCGGCGTCATGGGCGGCGCCGACAACACGGTTCACCTGATCCGACGGGACGGTGCGGTGGAAACCTGGCCGCGCCTCGGCAAGGAGGAAGTCGCCCGGCGGCTCGTGGCCCATGTCGCGGCGCTTCTGGCCGGCTGACGCGACGGGGCCGCTGCGAGCCCGCCTCCCTGCCCCGCGAAGGTGCTTCGAAGGTGCTTTGTCGGCCCGCGCGCCCCGGCGGCGACGTCGATCGCGCGCAGACGGGTGAGAGACGGTCCTGAGATATTTGTATTTTGGAAGAGATGCTTTTCGCGATTATTCGCGGTTTCATTCGGTAAGTGCCGGAAATTCCCTCAAATCATATTTCGAATGAGGCTATACGCGGTCAAATGACCATAGAAATACATCAGATTTTTTGATTGTGCCTGAGAAAAACTTGTTATGATCCTGCGATGCGCTCGATCTGTCGGGCCGTCGGAGGTGAAGCATGATGCGGGTGCGGGACCTGTCGATCCGGACGACCATGTGTCTCGTCCTCGTCGCCATGGCGACGATCATGCTGGCCTTCGCGACGGGCGCCGTGCGGGAGGCGCAGGAGCAGGCGGCGGAGGCCGAGCAGGTCATCACCTTGGTGCGGGCGAGCCGCGCCCTTCTCCAGACCCTGAACGTGGCCCGGTTCGAACGGGGGGCGACGCTGCAATTCCTCGCCGCCGCCGAGCCCGTCGAGGCCGAGACCCGCGCGTCGCTCTACGCGGACCGGCAGCGGGTGATCGCCGGGCTGGCCGAAGCCCAGCCCCTCCTCGACGGGCTGGGTCTCCCCGCCGTGACTGCGACCCTCGGCCCCCTGCGGGCTGCCGGCGGACGCGTCGAACGCCTCCGGCCGCGGGTCGACGCGGCCCTGAAGCTGTCGGGATCCCAGCGGGATGGCGCGGTGACGACCGAGGCGAAGGCCGCCTTCCAGGAGATGCTCGATACCCTGATCGCCACGAGCGATGCCGTGGATGCCGCGATCCCGCTGTCCGACGGGATCCTCCGACGCGATCTCGCCCTCAAGCGGGCGGCCTGGTCGACGCGCATGGCCAACGGAGCCGTCGCCCTGCGGGTGCAGACGTCCCTGGCGGCCGGGACGGCCTGGTCGCTGGACGAGACCGTGGCGGCCGCCGAGGAGCGGGGACGTCTCGACGCGGCCTGGAGATCGGCCATCGAGGCCGCTTCGGAGATGTCCGAGACGGTTCGCGCGGCGTTCCGCCGGGCCCGGGAGAACAATTTCGAGGGCCCATCCCTGGCCCGCCGGTCCGCAGTGGCGACCGCGCTGGGCCGCGGCACGCCGCCGGGTCTGACGCTCGCGCAGGCGCGCAAGCTCGATACGCCCGAGCAGGTCACCCTCGTCGACCTCGCCTTCGTCTGCCTCGACGAGATGATCGCGCGGGCCGAGACCCTGTCCGGCGCGGCCCGGCGCGTCCTGCTGCGCGACGGGGCGGCCCTGCTGGCAACCCTGCTCCTCGTCGCGCTCGCCCTGATCGTGCTCTTCCGCGGGGTGCTGCGGCCGATCCGGGCGATCACCGCGACGATGGAGGCCCTCGCGGCCGGGGATGCCGACGTCGCGCTCCCAAGCCTGGACCGGCGCAACGAGATCGGCGCCATGGTTCGGGCCGTGCAGGTCTTCAAGGACAACCTGATCCGGTCCCGTCGCCTCGAAGCCGAGGCCGAAGAGGTCCGGCAGGCCGCCGAGGCGCGGCGCCGCAGCGGATTGCGCGCGATGGCCGAGCGCTTCGAGCGGGCGGTCGGCGGCGTCATCGCCCAGGTCTCGGCCTCGGCCACGGCCCTGCAGGCCACCGCCGGGAGCATGACGGAGACCGCGGCCGAGAGTGCCGGGCAGTCGACAACTGTCGCCGCCGCCGCCGAGCAGGCGGCGAGCAACGTCAACACCGTGGCGGCGGCTGCCGAGGAACTCGGCACCTCCGTGCAGGAAATCGGCCGGCAGGTCGACGGCTCGGCCAATCTCGCGCGTGCGGCCGTCGCGGAGGCCGATCAGACCGGCGCGCTGGTCCGGGACCTGAGCGAGGCCGTGTCGCGGATCGGCGACGTCGTCGGGCTGATCGCGACCATCGCGGGCCAGACGAACCTGCTGGCGTTGAACGCCACGATCGAGGCGGCGCGGGCGGGCGCCGCCGGTCGCGGCTTCGCGGTCGTTGCCGCCGAAGTGAAGGCGCTGGCCGTTCAGACCGCCCGCGCCACGGACGAGATCTCGGGCCAGATCGGGCGGGTTCAGGCCTCGACGGGCGAGGCCGTCGCGGCGATCGGGACGATCACGGCCCGGATCCGCGAGATCGACGGCGTGGCGACCTCGATCGCCGCCGCGGTGGAGCAGCAGGGCGCGGCCACTCAGGAGATCGTCCGCAACGTCGGACAGGCGGCGCAGGGCGCGGCCGCGGTCACCGGCCATATCGCCGGCGTCGCCGAAGCCTCGAGCGCGACCGAGGCGGCGGCGGGGGAGGTTCTGGCCGCGGCCGCGGCCCTGTCGGCCCAGTCCGCGCATCTGACCGCCGAGGTCGACCGGTTCCTGGACAGCGTCCGCGCCGCCTGAACGGCCCCGGAGGCTCGGGCGACCGGGCTCCCTGGCCTGGACGGGTCCGAGGCGATAGAAGGCCTCCCGACGGCCGGCGCGCACGGCGCCGGCTCCAGGGAGAAACCATGCCTCGCCTGTCCCCCCTCTTCGGAGCCGCGTTGATCGCCATGACCACAGCCGCCAATGCCGAGACCGTGACCACGCCCTCCGGCCTCAAGTATCAGGACGAGGTCGTCGGCACCGGGCCTGAGCCGAAGGCCGGCCAGCAGGTCACCGTCCAGTACACCGGCTGGCTCGACGAGGGCGGCAAGAAGGGCAAGAAGTTCGATTCGTCCCGCGACCGCAACCAGCCCTTCAGCTTCCCCCTCGGCGCCGGCCAGGTGATCAAGGGCTGGGACGAGGGCGTCGCCACCATGAAGACCGGCGGCAAGCGCACCCTGATCATCCCGCCGCAGCTCGGCTACGGCGCCCGGGGCGCCGGCGGCGTGATCCCGCCGAACGCCACCCTGATCTTCGACGTCGAACTCCTCGGCGCGAAGTAAGCGGCACGGCTGCGCGACGGCGAGAGTTTCCAGAACCATGCTGTTCGCGCAGCTGTCCGACGAGCTGTTCAAGCCGCTGGCTTCGCCGAGCCGCAGCTTCAACGCGGCCCTGCTCCTGCACCTGCACCGGCGCGTCCTCGGGGCCGAGCCGGTGCGCAAGGCCGAGCTTCTGGCCGAGATCGGCGACTTCGCCGCCGGCTGGAGCGATCCCGAGGTCAGCGGCGACGAGCCGATCTCCGCCGATCCGACCGAGCGCCGCACGGCGCTCTACCGGCGCCTCCTCGACACCGGCTGGCTGATTGAGCGCCGCGAGCGCTACGTTCCGGTCGCGGAGTTCGACCCCGAGGCGCGGCTCCTCCTGGAGGAGCTGTCCCGGCTGGAACGGGGCGAGACCCGCTCCTACGGCGGGGCCGTGCTGGAGGTTCTGGGTGGCCTCGAGAGCGCCCTGTCGGATCCGGCGAACCGCTCCGAGGCCCTCTCCAACGCCGCCCGGGGCGCGGCCGCCTTCCTGTCGCACGTGCGCGGGCTCGCGGCCGGCATGCGCAAGGTCGAGGAGCGCATCCTGCGCGAGCCCGACCGCGCCAAGACCTTCCGGCTGTTCTTCGAGGATTTCGTCGAGCGCCACCTGATCAGCGACTACCGGACGCTCCACACCCGCTTCAACCCGTTCCGCTTCCGCGCCAGCGTGGTGCGCGAGGCCGGCCGGGCGCTGCGCGACGCCCTCACCGTCCGGGCCCTGGCCGAGGGCCTCATCCGGGAGGGGCGGAGCGCCGATCTCGACGCGGCGCAGCGGGCCGTCCGGACGGATCTCGCCCAGATTCTCGCGGTGTTCGAGGGGCTCGACAACCATCTCGATGCCGTCGACGCCGTGGTGGCGCGTCTGGAGCGTCGGATCGCCTCCGCCCTGCACGTGATGGACCGCCCGGATCCGAGCGGCGTCGAGCGCGTGGCCGCGATGCTGCGCGCCGTCGGCGGGTCGGAGATCGCCCCCGACGTGCCGGGCGACGTCTCGCTGCTGCGGCCGCCCATCGGGCACGCGCATCTCCAGGCGCCGCGGGCCCGCAAGGCCGCGATCGACATGGAGCCCCTGCCCGACATCGAGGACGATCCGGTGGTCGACGCCTTCGCGGCCGCCAAGGCGGAGTTCCGGCGCCGCACCACCGTGACGCCCGAAAGCATGAGCGCCTTCGTGGAGGCCCGACTCGGAAAGGCGGTTCGGCTGCGCGGGTCGCAGATCGTGATCGCGGGCGTCGACGACTTCATCGTGTTCCAGCGCCTGCGCGAGATCGACGTGCTGTTCGACGCCAAGCTCGGCGAGCGCTACGCCGTCACCCGGCTGCCCGAGCGGGTGGCCAATGGCTGGCTCGACTGCCCGGATTTCCTTCTGGAGCGCCGCCCCTATGCTTGAGGGCTTCCGCGCGATCATCGACGGCGACGAGCCGCCGCCGCCCGGCGCAAGGGCGCCGGATGCCGAAGAGCTGAGCCGTGCCCTCCAAGTGCTTCTGAAGGGGCAGGTGATCTACGCCGAGACCCAGGGGATCGGCCGCTCCTACGAGCTCGCCCGGCACTACGCCCCGTTCTTCACCGACTACTTCGCCTGCCTCGGCTACGCGCTCACGGTCTCGCATCGCGACCAGATGGTCTCGCTGAGCCCGGCCGCCGACGCGCCCCGCCACGACATCGTCTCGGAGCGCCTGCGCAAGGACGAGACGCTGGTGCTCCTGGCGCTCCGGCTCCTCTACGAGGAGGGCCTGCGCGACCACCGGGCCGGGACTGACGGGATCGTCGACTGCACCACCGACGAGATCGTCGAGAAGATCCGCACCGTGGCGCGCAACGAGCCTCCCGAGGAGGGGCGGCTCGCCGACATCCTGCGCCTCTACGCGAAGCGCGGCGGCCTGCGCCTCGGCGAGCGCGACCGGGTCGAGCGGGTCACCCCGCTCTCGCTCCTGCCGGGGCTGACGGTGCTGGCTTCCGACGCCTGGATGGAACGCCTTCGGGCGTGGTCGGAGGCCGGGGAGGCCTGATTCCGACGTCCGTCCTTGAGGGGGGCGTCTTCGCCAACGGAGCGAAGCGCCCCGGCGGCGGTCCGCTCGACGACGTCCCGCTGACCGGGGTCAAGCGTGGCGCCCGTGACGCCGCCGGCCGGCCGGTATCCGGTCAGGCCGCCCGGACGGTCGCCAGGAAGTGCTCCACCTCGCTGCCGAGATGGGCCGCCTGCCGGGCCATCTCGGAGGCCGATGCCAGGACCTGCGCGGCGGCCGCCCCGGTCTCCTCGGCGGCGCCCGCGACGCCGCTGACATTGGCGGTGACGGATTCGGTCCCGGTCGCCGCCTCGGCGACGTTGCGGACGATCTCCTGGGTGGCCGCGCCCTGCTCCTCCACCGCGGCGGCGATCGACGTCGCCATACCGCTGATCTCGCGGATGCGGCCCGCGATGCCGTCGATGGCCTGGACGGCCTGGCCGGTCGAGCCCTGGATCTGTGCGATCTGGGCCGAGATCTCGGCCGTGGCCTTGGCGGTCTGGTCGGCCAGCGCCTTCACCTCGGTGGCGACGACCGCGAAGCCGCGTCCCGCGGCGCCGGCCCGGGCGGCCTCGATCGTGGCGTTCAGCGCCAGCAGGTTGGTCTGGCTGGCGATGGCCGAGATCAGGTCCACCACCTCCCCGACCCGGCGCGCGCCGGTGCTCAGGGCCTGGACGAGATCGGCCGTGGCGGCCGCCTCGCGGACGGCGGCCTGCGCCAGATCCGCCGAGGAGCCGACCTGACGGCCGATCTCGTTGACCGAGGAGCCCAGTTCCTCGGCGGCCGCCGCGACCGTGGTCACGTTGCTGGAGGCCTCCTCGGCGGCGGCCGCCGCGCTGGTCGACTGGCCGGCCGTCTGCGTCGCCGTCACGGTGAGGCTCTGGGCCGTGGATTGGAGCTGCGTCGCTGCCGACGTCACCGAGCCGACGATACCGCCGATGGCCGACTCGAACCGGTCGGCGAGTTCGCGCGTCGCCTGCCGGCGCTGGGCCTCGGCGCCGGCCCGGGCCTGCGCGGTCTCGGCCTCGAGGGCGCGGGCGTGCAGCAGGTTCTCCCGGAAGACCGCGACGGTCGCCGACATGGCGCCGATCTCGTCCCGCCGCGCCGCGTAGGGGATCTCGGCCTGCGTGTCGCCGTCGGCGAGGCGCCGCATGGACCGCGTCATCCCCGCGAGCGGCCGCGACACGCCCGTGAAGGCGTACAGCATGGCGCCCAGCGCGATGACGAAGCTGACGAGCAGGCTCACGATGGTGGTCCGGACCGCGTCCGCTTGGCTGTCGCGGGCCGTGCGCCCGGCCGCCTCGCCGTTCCTGATGTTCAGGTCGGCCAGAGCGCGGGTCGCGGTCGAGGCCGCGAGATAGTTGGCGTTCATCGGCCCGCGGAAATAGGCGAGCGCCTGATCGTGCTGATCGGCCGGGAAGGCGCGCAGACGGGTCCAGTCGGCCTGCTGCACCGCGAGCTTGGCGAGCAGGTCGTCGTAGATCGCCTGCTCCTCCTTCGACGCCACCAGGGTGCGGTAGGCCTCGGCCTTCGCCTGGCGGTTCCGCATCATCTCGTCCGCGCTCTTCAGGCTGGTCGCGCGCTCCGATTCGGTATCCGCCGTCACGTAGCGGAACTGCCACAGTCGCGAGCGCATCACGAGGGCGTTGATCGCCTGGGCCTCGTTGATCGACGGCACGGCGTTGTCGATCAGCTCCGCGAGCCGCTGGTCGACCGCCTGCATTTTGTAGAGAGTCACGCCGCCCTGAACCAGCGCCGCCAGGAGCAGGAGGGCGAAGAGGCCGCTGAGTTTTGCTTTGAGACTGAGACGCATCGGTCGGTTCCGGTCGTGCGGACGAGACCGGCAGGACATGAACAGGTTGTGCTAATAGTGTCATAACCTGAGGTAGGATCGGGCTTCAGAGGTTCGCGCGTGTCGGCTTGCATACGCGGCCGAGTCCGGCCAACTGGGCCGAACATTCCTCGCCACCGGCCCGACCCACCCACATCGTGTACGTCCTCACCGACATCGCCATCTCCAATTGGTACCTGATCCGCCGCGAGCAGATCCGGCTGCGCGGTGCCGCCGCGCTGGTCGGGCCGACGGGGGCCGGGAAATCGACGATCTTCGATGCGGTCGGCACGGTGCTGGCCGGCAACAACGCCAGCCGCCTCGCCCTCAACGCCTCGGCCTCCGGGCGCAGCGCCCGAACCGTGCGCGACTATTGCTTGGGCTGGATCAGCGACCCGGCGGAAGGCGGCCGCCCGACCCGGGAATCCTGCGAGACCGTGCTGGTCCTGGTCTTCGAGAATCCCGATTCCGGCCGCGTGGTCTCGGTCGGCCTCGCCCTGGCCGCTCGGGCCGTGGAGCCCAAGGAGACGGTGCTCTCGCGCTTCATCGCGGTCGGGCACCGGTTCGAGGTCTCCGACTACGCCCGCACCGCCCCCGGCGGCACCTACACGGCGCCCTGGAGCGAGATCGCCGCGGACCTGCGGGCCCGCGCGGCGAGCTTCACCGAGTACCGGACCTCCGGCGAACGCTTCACGGCCGATGTCCTCGCCACCCTGCGCGAGGGGGCGCCGTCGCCGGAGCCGCGCCACTTCCTGCGCAGCTTCGCCAACGCGGTGGCGTTCAAGCCGATCTTCGACACCAGCGCCTTCGTGCGCGCCTTCGTGCTCGACCCGGAGCCCCTGGACGTCGAGCGCGTGCGCCACTCCATCGCGAACTGGCGTCGGCTTCTGGAGACCATCGCCGAGCTGGAGAGCCGGCTCGGACGCCTGCGGCGCCTGCGCGACCGCTACGAAGCCTGGGGTGAGGCGGTCCTCGCTGCCGCGACGCACGAGCTGCGCGCGGCGAGCGCCGAGCTGCGCCGCCGGAGCCTCGACCTCATCGCCGTCCGGTCCCGGCTCCGGGAAGGCGCCGACACCCTGCGCATCGCCCGCGAGCGCGTCGCGGCGAGCCGCGGCTACGTCCGCGAGATCGACGGCGAGATCGCCGAGAAGAAGGCGCTGGCCACCGCGAGCGCCGCCGAGGGCCGGCTCGCCGCCTCGACGCTGGGCCTCTCCATGCTGGAGCGCGACCGGAAGGAGCTGATCGGCCGGATCGGCGATCTCGTCGGCCTCGTCGGGCAGATGGCCAAGCTCCAGCCGGTCGCCCCGATCCTGCGCCAGAGCTGCCCGCAGGCGGCCCGCCTCGCCGAGGCCTGCGCCCGGGCGGGCCTGCGTCGGGAATCCTCCCCCGAGGAGATCCTGCGCCCCGAGGGGCCGCTCGCCGAATTGGCCGACGGGCTGGTGCGCCTGCCCGATTTCGACGAGGCGCTGGAGCGGGCCGCCGAGGACGCGGCGCTGAAGGCCCGCGCCCAGGAGAGCGAGGCCGAGCGCACGGCGCCGCGCACCGGCGGCGGCCCGACCGCGCGCCTCTCCTCCGACACGGTGGCGTTCCGCGGCGAGCTGGAGCGCCGCGGCATCGACGCGGTGCCGATCTGCGAACTGGCCGAGATCGTCGACCCGACCTGGGGGCCGGCCCTCGAAGGCCTGCTGGGGCGCGCCCGCGAGGCCCTGGTGGTTCCCCCGGACCGGCTGAACGAGGCACTCGGCGTCCTGCAATCCGGCCGCGACCGGTTCCACCGCTGCATCCTGGTGAAGACCACCGACACCGCCAAGCAGCGGTCCCGCCGCTACGACGACGGTCCGCTCACCGTGATCGAGACCAGCGACCCGCACGCGGAGGCGTTCCTCGGCGTGCGGCTCGGCGGCTACGACCTCGCCCGGGACGACGCCGAACTGGCCCGCCTCGCCCGGGCGGTCGCCCCGAGCGGCCGGACCACGGCCGGGATGGCCTATTCGGTCACCCGCAGCGTCGACCTGCTGATGACCCGCGGCCATCGCGGGCCCACCGCCGACAGCCGCCGCGCCCACGAGATCGCCGTCGCCGAGGCGCGGCGCCTGCGCGGCGAGGCCGCGGTCCTGCGCGAGGCCGCCCGGACGGCGGCCGCGATCCGGGCCCGCGTCGCCCGGGGCCTCGACGACGTGGAGGCGCTCCGGGCCGAGCTCGACGGGCTCGACGGACGGCGGCGCACGCTCCAGACCGAGCGGGAGGGCATCGAGAAGCGTGACACGGCCGGGCTCGCCGCCGAGATCGCCGCGCTGACCACCGAGCGGGTCGGCTACCTGCGGGAATTGTCGGAGGAGCTGGAGCCCAAGCTCGACCGCCTGCTCGCCGACGAGGCGGCGCTGCGCGCCCGGATGGGACCGGTGCGCGAGGCCGTCCGCGCCGCTCTGTCTGCCCGCCGCGCGGCCCTGCGCCAGCTCAGCGCCGGCGACGCCGCGCGGGTGCGCCTCGCCCGCGGCGAGCCCTTCGACCTCGGCGTGGTCGCCGAGGCGCGGCGGGCGCTGGCCGGCCTCGATGCCAAGGCGGCCGGGTCCCGGGTGACCGCCGAGCGCGGCCTCGCCCGGGAGTCCGCCGAGGCCGCCCGCTCCCACGGGCGGATCGCCGAGCGGGAGCTGGCGGAGGCCTGCGCCGCCTGGCGGGTGGAGAACCCGCTCGCCTCCGGGGACGCCCCGGCGATCGACGGCTTCGCCTGGGTGCGGCGGGAATACGAGGCCGTGGAGGGGCACGAACTCCGCCGCTACAGGGCGCAGGCCGAGCGGGCCGAGGTCGAGATGCGCCGCCTGATGACCGAGGATCTGCTGACGCGCCTCGCCGACCGGTTCGAGCGGGTCCATGCCCGGCTCGCCGCCCTCAACGAGCGGCTCTCCGCGCGCAGCTTCACCGGCCAGACCTACGCGTTCGAGGCGGCGGTGGATCGCCGCTATGCCGCCGTGCACGCGCTCGCCACCGAGACCGCCCGCTCACCCGAGGCCGCGCAGGCGCTGCTCGCCGGCGAGGCGGAGGGGCAGATGGCGGCGGCGCTCGAGGAGATCACTGCGCTGATCGCCGGCGAGGAGGATGCGGCGCGGCTCGCCGATTACCGCAACTACTTCGTCTACGAGATCGGCATGCGCGACCGGGCGGGCAACCGCACCACGATGTCGGCCCGGGCGCTGCGCGGCTCCGGCGGCGAGGCCCAGGCGCCGTTCTACGTGGCGATCGCCGCCTCGCTGGCCAGCGCCTATTATCCGGGCGACCGGCCGGGAGACGAGAATCCGGGCTTGGGCCTATGCCTGCTCGACGAGGCCTTCTCGAAGCTCGACGTGCGCAACAGCCAGGCGCTGGTCGATCTGTACCGGGCCTGGGGGCTGCAGCTCCTGATCGCCGCCCCCGAGGACAAGCGCACCACGCTGACCGAAGTGATGGATACGATCGTGACGGTCTACAAGAGCCCGGATCTCACCTCGGTGCGGATCGAGGCCGAACATCCCCTCGAGGCGGCCCGGCGGGCGCTGCACGCGATCAACCCCGACCAGATCGGGATCGAGGGGTTTCGCCAGCCGGACGCGGCGGAGTGATCGGCGCCGGGGTCGGCGCCTTCGGGCGATCAGAGCCCTCACGGTCGTGACGCGCGTCGCGACCCTTGCCTTCGGGACGTTCGGAAACGTGGTGCTCGCGGTTGCTGCGCGTCGCGCGCCAGGACAGCCGCGCCGACGCCATCACCGGGGGGGCTCACCGAGCCCGCGCAGGGCCGGGGCGGGGCTCGCGCCGCCATCCCCGGTATCCCCGTTCTTCGTCGCGCCGGGCGTCAGTTCAGGTAGGTGCGGATCCAGTTCGGCGAGAGGATCTCGCCCTCTTCGGTGATGATCCAGGGCTGCTTGGCCGGGTCGGCCAGGGCACCGGCCGCGGCCGCGATCGCCTCGCGCAGGGTGTCGTAGCGCTCGGGCTGCGCAAGCGGGGCGCTCGCCGGGGCCGTGCGCCAGATCGTCAGATCCGCGGGCCGTTCCAGAGCTTCGGTTTCCATGGGTACTCGTCCTTCCGAACCGTTTTGGACCGTTCAGATCGCCGCCGCCGGACTGGGCCGAGGAGCGGTGGCGATCGAGGGTCTGAGCGTCAATGCAAGCATCTCTGCGGCAGCTTTGCGATCAATTCGGGCGGTTTTCGAAGCCAGCACCCGGTGCCGAGGCACGAGCGTGGGCGGGGTTCGGTGTTCCATGTCCGTATTGAGCACAGCTGAGCTGCCCTGGACTTGCGAGAATTGTGGCTCCTGAATGGTGACCATTCCGTTAGCCAGTCTGCACCGGTCGCCGACGTGCGCCAGAACACGTCAGGAGCCTGTCGGCGGCGGTGCCTCTCTGTGTTGACGCCCCGATCCTGAACGCGCACTTAAGGCTTCGCCCGTCGAGGGCCTGCCTTCGCGCTTCTTTCGGAGACACCCGTGCCGGATCGTACCGTGCGCATCGTCCTCGCCGCGGTCCTGGTCCTGGTCCTGCTGGCGCTCTACGTCGCCCAACCCTACCTGCAACCGCTGCTCTACTCCGCCGACACGCCGCGGGCGGTGATGGCCCGCGGCGATCTGGCGCCGGCCGAGACCTCGACCGTCGCGCTGTTCGAGCGCGCGAGCCCGTCCGTCGTTCACGTTTTCGCGCAGGGGGCGGCGCAGAACCGAGACCTGCTCGACCTCGACGACCAGGGTGGCGACCAGGGCGGGACGCAGACCGGCACCGGCTTCGTCTGGGACGGCGCCGGCCACATCGTCACCAACACCCATGTCGTGCAGAACGCCGCGCAGAGCGGCGGATCGGTCTCCGTCCGGCTCGGCGACGGCGAGGTGGTCCCCGCGACCCTCGTCGGCCTGGCGCCGTCCTACGACCTCGCCGTCCTGCAGCTCGGGCGGGTGCGGCACATGCCGCCGCCGCTGGCGATCGGCACCTCGGCGGATCTGAAGGTCGGGCAATCGGCCTTCGCCATCGGCAACCCGTTCGGCCTCGACCACACCCTGACCACCGGCGTGATCAGCGCCGTGCGGCGGCGCATGCCGACCAGCGAGGGGCGCGAATTGTCCGGCGTGATCCAGACGGATGCGGCGATCAATCCCGGCAATTCCGGCGGGCCCCTCCTCGATTCCGCGGGCCGGCTGATCGGCGTCAATACCGCCATCGTCTCGCCGTCCGGCGCCAGCGCCGGGATCGGCTTCGCGATCCCCGTCGATGTCGTCAACCGCATCGTGCCGGAGCTGATCAAGGCCGGCCGGGTGCGCAATCCCGGCATCGGCATCATCGCCGCCCAGGAGGCGGCCACCGCGCGGCTCGGCATCGACGGCGTTGTGATCGTGCGGGTGCTGCCCGGCTCCCCCGCCGCGCAGGCCGGGCTGCGCGGCGTCGACCCGCAGACCGGGGATATCGGCGACGTGATCGTCGAGGCCAACGGCCGCCCGGTCCATCGGCTCGCGGACCTGACGGCGGCCATCGAGGAAGCCGGCCTCGGCGCCGGCGTGACCCTGAAGGTGGTGCGCGACGGCCGGATCCGGCAGGTCCGCGTCACCACGGCGGACGTTGCGGAGAACCGGCAATGACGCGCCTGCGCCTGGCCCTCCCCGTCATCGCCCTCCCCGTCATCCTCCTCGCCGGTGCGGCGCAGGCCGGCGAGCCGCCGGCGCGCGCGCGGCTCTGCCCGGAGAATCTGCCCGAGGGCGTGCGTCTCCCGCCGCAACCCGGCTGCGACGCCGACGTCCGCCCGCCGAAGCCGCGCCGTCCCGGCTTCTTCGACCTGGGCGACGGGACCAGCATCCAGATCGGCGGGAGCGCCTCCGCCACCTATGGCGTGCGGCGCTGAGCGATGGTGCTGTTTGCCGGCCTGCTCGCCTGCCTGACCCTGTGGTGGCTGTCCAAGAACGGCGGCCTCGGCCGACGGATCAGGCGCGGCCTCGGTGCTGGCCTCGGCTCAGCCCTCGGACGGATGCGGCTGCCGACATTCGGAGCCTTCGCGCTGCTTGCCGCCGGGTTCCTGCTCCTGCGCGGGAACTTCGTCCTGGCGGCGCTTCTCGGGCTCAGCGGCGTCTGGTTGATCGAGGGGCAGGCCGCGATGACCGCGCGGCTCCGTCGTCTGATCCGGCCGGACCCCGGTCAGGGGCCCCGCGATCCTGCGGATCGCCGCTTCCGCACGATCCTGATCGACGCGCTCCTGCGCCCGGACGGCAGCCTGCGCACCGGCCGGGTCATCGCCGGGCCAAGCGCCGGCACGTCGCTCGACGCCATGCCAACCGGTGCCGTGGTCGATCTGCTCCGGCTCTGCCGCCTTCGCGACGCCGCGGGCGCCGCCCTGTTAGAGCCGTATCTCGACCGCCGGGCGCCCGGATGGCGTGTAGACGCTGAGCGCGATCGCGACCCGCGGCCGCGCCGTCCGGCGAACCCAGGGACGATGACGCAGGAGGAGGCGTACCAGGTCCTGGGGCTTCAGCGCGGGGCGACCGCTGAGGAGATCCGGTCGGCCCACCGGTCTCTCATGAAGCGGGCTCACCCCGACCAGGGAGGCAGCGCCGAGCGGGCGGCGCGCGTCAACGCGGCCCGGGACAGGCTTCTGAACCGACATCGCTGAACTCCACGCGCGTTGTCAGAGAGATACCGATCGTCGGCCGCGGACGAACTCGGTCGCGGCCGTTCCGTGTCGGCGCGCGGGCGCGCCGGCCGGTCTCCGGAGCCTCAGCTCCGGGTGGCGAAGCAGCTGAAGCCGCTGCGCTTCAGGGCCGAGCAGGCCTCCTGGGCGGAATCCTGCTCGGCGAAGCCCGAGAAGCGGGCCCGGAACAGCGTGGTGCCGCCGTGCTCGACCTTAACGGTGTAGGGTGCGGCCTTGGAGAGGCTGCCCCCCACCTTGGCACGCGCCTCAGAGAGCATCGACCGGGCCTTGCCCTCGTCGTCCATGGCCCCGAGCTGGATCACCCAGGCGGTGGGGACGACGCGGGCGCCGGAGACCGCCTTCGGCGGCTCGTCGCGCTCGAGGGAGGCCACCCGGGCCGTGGATTTGGACGCCCCCGGGAAGGGCGGCTGGGCATTGCCGCCGCCGGCATAGGCCTGGGCCGCCTTCGGGATTCCCTGCGGCCCGGGCTTCCAGGTGCCGCCCGGCGTCGTCGTCTTCGAGGGCGACAGGTCGAGGGGCTCGCCGGTGGTGCCGGTGGTCTCGACATCCTCGTCGTCGGCGGAGGCGACCTGCGTGCGGGTCCGCGAGACCGCGTCGGCGACGACTGCCGGGCGGGCGCGCTCGGCCACTTCGGTGACGGCGGGCGCGACCCGGGCGCCGGCATAGGCCCGCGGCAGGCTGGACCGGACGAGGTCGGCCATGATCCGGTCGCGGCTCGCGCCGGACTTGCCGCCGAGCACGATCGCCACGATCTGACGGCCGTCGGACTTCGCGGCGGTCATCAGGTTGAAGCCGGAATCCCGGGTGTAGCCGGTCTTGATCCCGTCGACGCCCTGGACGTTGCCCAGCAGGTGGTTGTGGTTGCCGATCACCCGGCCGCGGAACGCGAAGGACCGGGTCTGGAAGTAACGGTAATAGCGCGGAAACCGGTCCTGGATCGCCTGGGCGAGGACGGTCAGGTCGCGGGCGGTGGTGAGCTGGTCCGGGTCGGGCAGGCCCGAGGCGTTGGCATAGCGCGTCCGGCTCATGCCCAGGGCATGGGCCTTGGCGGTCATCATCTGGGCGAAGCGCTCCTCGGAGCCGGCGATGTTCTCGCCGATCGCGCAGGCCACGTCGTTCGCCGACTTCGTCACGATCGCCTTGATGGCATCCTCGACCGTGATGGTCTGGCCCGGCCGCAGGCCGAGCTTCGACGGCGCCTGGGCGGCGGCGTGGGCCGAGATGGTCAGTTCGGAATCGAGGGCGAACTTGCCGCGCTCCATCTGCTCGAACAGCATGTAGAGCGTCATCACCTTGGTGATCGAGGCCGGGTGCCGCAGGGCGTCCTCGTTGACCGCGTGCAGGGTCTTGCCGCTCTTCACGTCCACGACCATCGCGGCGTAGGGCGGGTTGTAGCCGCCGGTGGCCCGGGCATGGTGTTGGTGCCGGCCGCGCCGGGCCTCGGCCGGCGAGGCCAGGGCCGTCAGGACCGCGGCGGCCAGGATCGCGGCCGGGAGCGCTGGAATCGTCCGGGAGCGGCCTACTACGCTACGCATCACGCCTGATTGCCTCGCGAGACCGGATCTGGCCGGTCGTATCCCCTGCAGAGCCTCCCGCCGATCGCGTGGCCCCGCTGCATCAGTGGAGAGTTAGGCGGGTGCAGTTACAGGCCCGTTAATGCGATCGCGGCGAATGCCGGATCGTGTCGTTCCGGCCATCGTTTACGGTCGATCGCTCGCGGACCGTCACCGGCCTGCCAACCCATGCCGGTTGCGGCCGGCGGGTCTTACCCGCCCGAGCTTGACGCTGGCTGTCGCGCCGCACACTCTCGCGCCGATCCGAAGAGGTCGGTCGCGGGTGGCCGGCAGGTTCGGCGGCGGTCTGGAGATCGGCGATGCAGAGGCCCCCTGCCCTTCCGTTGAGCCCGGTCGTCTCCGGTTTCAGAACGCCCCTTCATCGGTTCGGGATCGTGAGTCGGGCGGCCCAGACCCTCGGGATCACGTATGCCGACTCGTTCAAGACGGCGTTCGACGATCTCGGGGCTACCTCGCGGGCGCTGGCGGCGGCCCGCGGCCCGGCCGAACTCGTGGCGGTTCAGGCGGCATATCTGAACCGGGCCGGCGCGCGCGCCACGGCCCGCTCTGCCGCGGCCGGCGACATGATCCTCGGCCTCACCGGCGCATTTCTGCGGCCGAAGGCAGCGCTCGACGGCGCGCCCCGTCCCGGATCGGCGCAGACGTGAGCCGCTGGCGCATGATCAGCGAGGCGGACAAGTGCGCACAGGCGTCTGGCGAAGTCGGCTCACCGTCTGTAGATTAACGGCCGTGGAGCCGAGCGCTGCTCCCGGCAGGCCAGGACTGGATCGGCCGTCAGGGCCGGCGGCGCCCGCTCCAAACGAGGGATCGGTTCGACGCACATGACACAGGTCCCCATGCAGGGCACCGCGAGTTCGACGAAGGTTCACTGGCCGGCGCGCAAAGCGGTCACGGCGTCCGGCTCGCGCGCCCCTGGCGGCGACGATCGGTCCAACACGGCGATCATCACCCGCACCAAGCCGCGGACCAAGCGGCCGAGCCTGTACCGGGTACTCCTTCTGAACGACGACTATACGCCGATGGAGTTCGTGGTCCTGGTGGTCGAGCGGTTCTTCAACAAGAGCCACGAGGACGCCTACCACATCATGATGCACGTGCATCAGAACGGGGTCGGCGAGTGCGGCGTCTTCACCTACGAGGTGGCGGAGACCAAGGTGACGCAGGTCATGGACTTCGCGCGCAAACACCAACATCCTCTCCAGTGCGTTATGGAAAAGAAATAGGCGCCGCTCGCGGTAGGCACCCACACAGAGGCCAGCTTTGCCAAGCTTCTCACGCAGCCTAGAACAAGCTCTCCACCGCGCCCTGGCGCTGGCCGGAGAACGCCGGCACGAATACGCGACGCTGGAGCATCTCCTGCTCGCCCTCGTGGACGATCAGGATGCGGCCGCGGTCATGCGTGCCTGCAACGTCGAGATCGACACGCTCAAGCGCAGCCTGGTCGACTATGTCGACACGGAACTCTCCAACCTCACCGGGGACGGACGGCAGGACGCCAAGCCCACGGCGGGCTTCCAGCGCGTGATCCAGCGGGCGGTGATCCACGTCCAGTCCTCCGGTCGCGAGGAGGTGACCGGCGCCAACGTGCTCGTGGCGATCTTCGCCGAGCGCGAGAGCCACGCCGCCTACTTCCTGCAGGAGCAGGACATGACCCGCTACGACGCGGTCAACTACATCAGCCACGGCATCGCCAAGCGCCCGGGCGCCTCCGAGGCGAAGCCCGTGCGCGGTGCCGAGGACGAGGGTGCCGCCGAGCGTCCGAGCGACGAGGGGGATCCCCGCGGCGGCGCGAAGAAGAAGGGCGACGCGCTCGACGCCTACTGCGTCAACCTCAACAAGAAGGCCCGCGACGGCAAGATCGACCCGCTGATCGGCCGTGAGACCGAGGTCCAGCGGACCATCCAGGTCCTGTGCCGCCGGCAGAAGAACAACCCGCTGCTCGTGGGTGACCCGGGCGTCGGCAAGACCGCCATCGCCGAGGGGCTGGCCCGCAAGATCATCCAGCACGAGGTGCCGGAGGTCCTGGCCGACGCGACCGTCTTCTCCCTCGACATGGGCACGCTGCTCGCCGGCACCCGCTACCGGGGCGACTTCGAGGAGCGCCTCAAGCAGGTGATGAAGGAGATCGAGGCGCACCCGAACGCCATCATGTTCATCGACGAGATCCACACGGTGATCGGCGCCGGTGCGACTTCGGGCGGGGCCATGGACGCGTCGAACCTGCTCAAGCCGGCGCTGGCCTCGGGCACGCTGCGCTGCATCGGCTCGACCACCTACAAGGAGTACCGCCAGTACTTCGAGAAGGATCGCGCCCTGGTGCGCCGGTTCCAGAAGATCGATGTCAACGAGCCGTCGATCCCCGACACGATCGAGATCGTGAAGGGCCTGCGCCCGTATTTCGAGGAGTTCCACAAGCTCAAGTACACGACCGAGGCCGTGAAGGCCGCGGTGGAGCTGTCGGCGCGCTACATCAACGACCGCAAGCTGCCCGACAAGGCGATCGACGTGATCGACGAGACGGGGGCCTCGCAGATGCTCGTGCCGGAGGCCCGCCGCAAGCGCACCATCGGCATCAAGGAGATCGAGGCGACCATCGCCACGATGGCCCGGATCCCGCCGAAGACCGTCTCGAAGGACGACGCGGTGGTGCTCCAGCACCTGACCGAGAACCTGAAGCGCGTGGTCTACGGCCAGCCGAACGCCATCGAGGCCCTGACGTCGGCGATCAAGCTGGCCCGGGCCGGGCTGCGCGACCCGGACAAGCCGATCGGCTCGTATCTGTTCGCGGGACCGACCGGCGTCGGCAAGACCGAGGCCGCCAAGCAGCTCGCCGCGTCGCTGGGCGTCGAGATGCTGCGCTTCGACATGTCGGAATACATGGAGCGTCACACGGTGAGCCGCCTGATCGGCGCGCCCCCCGGCTACGTGGGCTTCGACCAGGGCGGCCTGCTCACCGACGGGATCGACCAGCACCCGCATTGCGTGCTGCTCCTCGACGAGATCGAGAAGGCCCACCCGGACCTGTTCAACATCCTGTTGCAGGTCATGGACCACGGGAAGCTGACCGACCACAACGGCAAGCAGGTCGATTTCCGCAACGTCATCATCATCATGACGTCGAATGCGGGTGCCTCGGATCTGGCGAAGGCGGCCTACGGCTTCACCCAGTCGAAGCGTTCCGGCGACGACGTGGAGGCGATCAACCGGTTGTTCGCGCCGGAATTCCGCAACCGCCTCGACGCGATCATCTCGTTCGGCCACCTGCCGAAGGAGGTGGTGGCCAAGGTGGTCGACAAGTTCGTCCTCCAGCTCGAGGCGCAGCTCGCCGACCGCAACGTCACGATCGAACTCTCGGACGAGGCCCGCGACTGGCTGGTGGAGCATGGCTACGACGACGCGATGGGCGCCCGCCCGATGGCCCGGCTGATCCAGTCGACCATCAAGACGCCCCTCGCCGACGAGGTTCTGTTCGGCAAGCTGAAGGATGGCGGTGCGGTCCGCGTGGTCGTGCGCAAGCCGGAGGATGCCGAGGCCAAGTCGGGCGCCAAGGACAGCCTGGGCTTCGATTTCCCGGCCGGCCCCGTCACGCCCAAGCCCGAGAAGGACGTGACCAACGCCGCCAAGCGCCACAAGCGGGCCAAGCCCCGCGCCGCGGCGCGCAAGAAGACGCCGAAGGACAACAAGGGCGGCGGCGGCAGCTCGGGCGGCGGCGTCCGGACCGTGCCGAAGGTGCCACTCGTGCGCGCCTAATGGTGTGCATGCCGGCTGGCGGCCTTCCGGACTAGGGGCCGCCGGTCTATGACCGCCGCGACGCGCAAGCGCCGCGGCGAGGAGGCGCCCGATGACAGACAACCTGCACGAGGGACCCCTGTCCCCCGTCGCGCAGCCGGCGCCCCCCAAGAAGCTGACCCGGCGCGAGGAGCGGCGGCGGCGTCGTCAGCGGCGTCGGCGCGGCGAAGAGGTGCTTGCCTGGGTGCTCGTGCCGCTGATCTGCGTCGGCATCTACCTGGGCATCAGCGCCGGTTTCGACTTCTTCGGCACATCGCCCGGCCAGGTCTGGGACCAGCTGATGCAGGTCAAGGCCATGATGGAGAAGCGCTCGGGCAGCCCGGGGGCGCGCGGCTAGCGCACCGCTTTCGGTCCGCGCGCCGTGGACTGGAGCCGGGATGACTCCGAGCGGGTGCGCCATGAGACCGACCCGACGCACAGTCCTCACCTCCGCTCTCGTAGCGGCCCCGGCACTGCGCGCCTGGGCCCGCACCGGCCCGGTGGTCATCGTCGGTGCCGGGGCGGCGGGGCTGGCGGCGGCATCGGCGCTGCGGAGCGCCGGACGTGGCTTCATCCTGGTCGAGGCACGGGACCGGATCGGCGGGCGCGCCTTCACCGACACGGCGCTCGGTGCGGCGTATCCGTTCGATGCCGGCGCCGAGTATATCCATTGGGCCGAGCGCAATCCCTGGGCGCCCATCGCCCGGGCCGCCAAGGCCCGCTTCGCCGGTGAGGAAGGCTGGGCGCGCAAGCTCGTGATCGACGGTCGCCCCGCCACCGAAGCCGAGATGGCGAACCGGCGTGCCGGCTTCTCGGGGCTCGACGCGCTCCTCGTTCCGAAGGCGGCCGACATCTCGTTGGCGGAAGCGGCCGGAATCGGCGGCCCGATGGCCGTGCAGGCCGCGGCCGGTCTCAGCCGGCTCTCGCTCGGCGAGGATCCCGAGCGCGTCTCGGCCGTGGATTACGACCGGCTCTGGTCCGGCACGGACCTCTGGGTCGACGGCTACGGCGCCCTGGTGGCGCACCATTTCGCCGACCTGCCGGTGCGGCTCGGCTGCCCGGTTCACGCGATCGACTGGTCCGGACAGGACGTCCGCATCGAGACGGGGTGTGGCACCCTCACCGCAGCCGCGGTGATCGTGACGGTGCCGGTGGGCGTGCTGAAGGCCGGTCGCGTGGCCTTCACCCCGGCCCTGCCGGCCAGCACACAGGCGGCTCTCGATGGATTGCGCATGGGCGCCTACACCAAGATCGGCTTGCGCCTCGACCCGGCGAAGCTCGATCCGGCGACCGTGGGTGATGCGGTGTCGCTGGCAAAGGGCGGACCGACGATCTACTTCGAGATGAAGCCGTTCGGTCGGTCCCTGACGGTGGCCAATCTCGGGGGCGATCTCGCCCGCGACCTGTGCCGCGCCGGCGAGGCGGCGGCCGTGGCGCTGGCCACAGAGCGCCTGGTCGCGATCCTCGGCGCGGACGCCCGGGACGCGGTCGTGGCGGGGCGGCTCGCCGGCTGGTGGACGGATCCGTACGCCCTCGGATCGTACGCGATCGTCGCCCCCGGCCACGCGGAGGCCCGTGACCGCCTGCGTGACCCGGTGGGGGGACGCGTGTTCTTCGCCGGAGAGGCGCTGGCCGGCGGCGGGGCCATGACGGTGGGCGGGGCCACGCTGGACGGCGCGCGCGCCGCCCGCGACGTTCTGAAGGCGCTGTCGACCTGAGAGGGCGCGCGCGCCGTCTCTGCCCTGGAGGCCGGACGGGACCGCCCGGCCTCAGCCCGTCGCGGCGCGGCTCGAAAGCGGCACGACCGGTGCCGCGCGGGAGGACCGTCGCCGGATCGCCGCCACAGCGAGGGGTTCGGCGCGCCCTCGCAGGGCATGGGCACCGAGATCGTCCGCAATCATGTCGTCGGGCAGTTCTCCGATCCGGTCGAGGAGATCGGCGGAAACCAGCACGTGCACCCCGAGGGTCTTCGACAAGGCCTCGAGCCGCGCGGTCGTGTTCACGACGTCGCCGAAATACGCGATCTTGTGCCGCTCCAGCCCGATCTCGGCGGTGACCACCGGGCCGCAATGCAGGGCGGCGCGGAATTGCGGGACTTGGCCGAAGCGGCTGCGCCAGCTTGCGGCCTCCGCGGCCAGACGCGCCTCGAAGTCGAAGACGCAGCGCAGGCAGGCCGCATCGCGCAATCCCCGGTCCAGCGGCCAGGTCACCAGCGCCAGATCGCCGATGTAATCGTCGATGGAGCCGCGGGCGCGCGACACCGGCAGCGCCAGGGCGTTGAACACTTGGCCGAGATAGGCCTGGGCCTCCCGGTCGCCGTAGCGATCGGCGAAGTGCGTCGAGCCCGTCACGTCGAGGAACAGGAAGATGCGCTCCTCGCTGATCGGCCGGTGATAGCGCCCGATCAGCAGGTTGGCGAACACGCCGGGACCGATCAGGTCGCGGACGCGGAACACGAACACCACGAGGGCCGAGATGCCGAGCGCGTAGAGGAGGCCCGTATCGGTCATCAGCATCGCGTTCCGCGCGCTGTACATGAAGCGGAACAGCTTGTTCAGAACGGTGCTGGCGACCGCATTCCCGATCACGATCAGCCCGATATAGAGGGCCACCGTGGCGATCAGGAACAGCGGCGTCGCGAGGGCGCGGATGCGGTCGCGCAGGCGCGGGGCCAGCAGCCTGCGCTCGTAGAGCAGGATCGGCGTGCCGATGATCGCGCCGCGGATCGCCGCGCCGGTCAGGGGACCGACGTCGAAGAGCGTCCCGTAGAGCAGTCCCGCGAGCGCCCCCAATCCAGGCGCCACCAGAAGGAACCAGGGCGGCCCGATACGCATGGGGCGGCCCCGGCCTTGTCCTCAGTCCAGCCGGAGGGCGTGGACCGAGAAGAGCTGGTCCTGATCCGTCCAGACCTTCAGCCATGTCCAGCCGGCCCGCTCGGTGAGGGCGCGGAACGTGGCCACTGTGTACTTGTAGCTGCTTTCCGTGTGGATCGTCTCGCCTGCCGCAAAGGCGAAGGTGTCGCTGCCGACCCGCACGGCCTGCGCGTCACGGGCCACGAGGTGCATCTCGATCCGCGAGGCGTTGGGGTTGAACACCGCCCGGTGGCTGAACGCGTCCGGCTCGAAGCGGCCCGCGAGTTCCCGGTTGATCCGCGTCAGGAGGTTGAGGTTGAAGGCCGCCGTGACGCCCTGGGCGTCGTCGTAGGCATTCTCCAGAACTGCGGCATCCTTCACGAGGTCGACGCCGACGATCATGTGGGCGCCCGGGCCGAGGATCCGTCCGAAGCGGTGCAGCAAACCCTCGGCCTCGTGCGGATCGAAATTGCCGATGGTCGAGCCCGGGAAGAAGCCGGCCCGCGGGAGGCCGTCGAGACTGTCCGGCAGGTTGAAGTCCTGGGTGAAGTCAGCGACCACCGGTTCGACCCGCAGATGCGGAAAGTCGTCCCGGAGCCCCTCGGCCTGCGCCCGCAGGAACTCGCCCGAGACGTCCACGGGCACATAGGCCGCGAGCGTGTCGAGATGGCCGAGCAGGCGACGGAGCTTGACGGTCGAGCCGCTGCCGAACTCGACCAGCGCCGCATGCGCGGGCAGCAGCGTCGCCATCTCCGGGCCGCTGGCCTCCAGGATGCCGATCTCCGTACGGGTCGGATAATATTCCGGAAGCTGGGTGATCTCTTCGAACAGAGCGGATCCGGCCGCGTCGTAGAAATACTTCGGCGAGAGCGCCTTCTGGGGTTTCGACAGGCCCGTCCGGACGTCGTCGAGGAACGACAGGGGCGCCGCGTCCAGCGTGACCGGCGTCGCGTCGGGGAAGGTGGGCTTGATGGTCAAGGGCAGCTCCGGAGGGCGTCAGGCGGCATCGGCGAGGCGCAGGCCCGTGAACTGCCAGCGCTGGTGCGGATAGAAGAAATTGCGGTACGGCAGCCGGGCATGACCCTCCGGTGTCGCCACCGACGAGCCGCGCAGCACGAACTGGTTGGCCATGAACTTGCCGTTGTACTCGCCGAGGGCCCCCGGGAGCGGCCGGTAGCCCGGGTAGGGCATGTAGGCGCTGCGGGTCCATTGCCAGACGAGGCCGAAGGCGTCCGGCAGACTATTGTCCCGGGCCGCGACCTCCCACTCGAACTCGGTCGGTAGGAACCGGCCGGCCCAGCGGGCATAGGCGTCGGCCTCGTAGTAGCTGATGTGGGTGACGGGCGCGTCGAGATCCACAGGCCGCTGGCCGCCGAGGGTCATGGTCGCCCACCCCTCCCCGTCCCGGCGCCAGTAGCCGGGCGCCTCCCAGCCCTCCGCCGGACCGGCATACCAGCCGTCCGAGAGCCACAGCTCGGGCTTGGCATAGCCGCCGTCCTCCATGAAGCCGAGCCACTGGCGGTTGGTCACCAGCGCCCGGTCGATGCGGCCGGCCGGGATCAGCGTCTCATGGCGGGGGGATTCGTTGTCGAATGAGAACCCCTCTCCCGTGTGGCCGATCCAGGCGATCTCCCGGCGGAGCTCGACCTGACCGCGCTGCGCGGCTGCGTCCGGGAAGCGCCAGTCCGGATCGTAGGCGGGATTGAGCGGATTCTGCGCGAAGGCGTGGAGGATGTCGGTGAGGAGCAACTCCTGGTGCTGCTGCTCGTGATAGAGGCCGATCTCCAGGATCGGCAGCACCATCTCCAGGGCGCGATCGGAGGCTTGGCTCAGCAGAGTCTCGACGGCGCGGTCGATATGGGCCCGGTAGGCAGCGACCTCGGCCATGGTCGGGCGGGTGATCATGCCCCGCTGGATGCGCGGCTGCCGCGGGCCGGCCGCCACGTAGTACGAGTTGAAGAGGTAGTGTAGCCGCGCGTCGTAGATGGCGTAGCCCGGCAGATGCTCCCGCAGCAGGAACTGCTCGAAGAACCACGTGACATGCGCCCGGTGCCACTTGGTCGGGCTCGCATCCGCCATGGACTGGACCTGCTGGTCCTCCGGCGAGAGCGGTGCGGCGCGGCGCTCGGTCTCGTTCCGGACCTGCCGAAAGGCCGCGATCCACGCGGCGCGATCGATCGGTCGTGCGGTGACGGGCGGCGGCGGAATGGCCGGTGCCCGGGGGTCGTGCGTCTCGTCCGGACGCAGTGCGGCCGTCGCTGCCATGACGATGATCCCCTTAATCCTGCCGCACCGAGAACCATTTCCTCGATTCCGGGCCGGCCGGCAGAAGATATGTCCCGGTTGTGGTCCGACAACCTCTCCGACGAGCATCGGCTCGGCGCAGCCGGTCTGGGGGCACTTCGCCGCGGACGCGTGGCGGTTAACGGAACGGGTTGGGGATCGCGGATCTTTCTCTCGCCGCAGTGAGATCGCCTTAACCCTCACGGCCGAGATTTTGGGACGCTCTTCGAGGAGTCCGGGTTCTCATGCGGATCGATCTGATGGCCGGGGCCAGCCTGTCCGCCGCGGCGCTGCGCAGTGCCGCCGAGCCGACCATCCTGGTCTTCGATTCCGGGCTCGGCGGCCTCACCGTCCTCGACGCCGTGCGGCGCGCCCGCCCGGATGCCCGTTACGTCTATGTCGGCGACGATGCCGCCTTCCCCTATGGCCGGCTCGGGGAGGCGCCCCTCGTCGCCCGCGTCCTCACCGTGATGGAGCGGCTCGTCGCGACCCACAGGCCTGATCTCGTCGTGATCGCCTGCAACACCGCCTCGACGCTGGTGCTTCCGGCGCTCCGGCAGCGCTTCACGACGCCCTTCGTGGGCGTGGTGCCGCCGATCAAGCCCGCGGCCGAGGTGACGCGCTCCCGGATGATAACCCTGCTGGCGACGCCCGGCACGGTGGCGCGGTCCTACACGAGCGACCTGATCGCGACCTATGCCGGCGCCTGCGCGGTCACGCGGATCGGCTCGCAGAATCTCGCCGGCTACGCGGAAGCCGAGCTCGCCGGCGCGCCGGTGGACGATGCTGCCCTCGCCGCGGAGATCGCCCCCTGCTTCGTCACCGAGGCGGACGGCCGGCGTACCGACGTGATCTGCCTCGCCTGCACCCACTATCCCCTGCTGCTTCCGCGCCTGCAGGCCGTGGCGCCCTGGCCGGTGACCTGGATCGACCCGGCCCCCGCCATCGCCCGGCGCGTCGTGCAGCTGATCGGCCCGCTCCCGCGCGAGGCGGACCGGCACGGCTCTGCGCTCGGCGCCTTCACGGCCGGAAGCTGCCTGACCGACGCCCTGCGCACAGCCCTCGCGGCCCGCGGAATCGGTGAGGTCGGCGTGGAGTCGATCCCGTTGCCGATGCAGTAGACGGGCGCGGCGATTCCGGGCGCCACAACGGGCGCCTGAGCCCTGGGATGCGCATCCGCCCGCCGCCTCGCGTGAGCGCCGCCGGGCCCGGCCCTCAGTGCCGTGTCCGGCCCACGCGCCCCTCAGGAGGCGCTGAGGCCGGCGGCACGCGGCATGGTCGTCGACAGGGCTGCGGACGCGTCGGCTTCGGTCGGAACGATCAGGTGGACGAACAGCATGCCGGCGGCGACGATCAGCGCGAGGGCGATGATCCGCCAGAGTTCGAGGATCGGCTCCTGAGCGGGCGCATCCTGGTGCGGCCTGTTGGTTTCGCTCGGCATCGCTTCCGCTTCTCCGCCTCTGACCATCCGGATCGGACACCCGGAGGATGAACGACCCGTAAATTCCGCCTTCGATCGCCGCGTCCGATCCGTTGCCGAAGGCCGGGGCCGGCTGCGTCAGCCGGGTCCGGGGCGCGGGTCAGAATCGTCCTCGCCGTGAAGACGATGATGGTGCGTTCGACCGGAAAGCGAATGATCGCCGTGTCGCACCGGAATGGGGCGACAGGTGGACGGCCGCGGCGCATGCGCGGTGCGTCACCGCACAGACGGAGGAGCCGGTCCGTCGGCCGCAGCGCGCCGACGGCGCCGGCACGTTCAGGGACGATTTTTGCAAATGGCGGGCTTCGATCAGATGTCGAAAGCTGAATACAGCTCGATACTGGGCGTTGATCGCATTCGAGAGTATGGTTTAGCTTGATTCGTGATCGCCCGCGGGTCCGAGCGGCCTGCGGCGGGGCTCCGCTCCGGGAGTGCCTGATGTTCGAGAGCATGTTTTGGGGCGCGGCGCTCGTCGCGCTGATCGGGTCGGCCGCGATCGTGGCGATCGGGGCGAGCTTCCAGCCGGGCCTTAGCCGGAGGAACGCGGTGGATCCGCGCGTGCCGGATCCGCGCCGGACCTTCGGACGCAAGCGCCGGTGGCGGCGTCCGCCGCGGGTGGCACGGCGCATCGGGCCGCTCCCGATGCGGTGAGGGCCGCTGCACCAAAGACGTACATCTCCCGGCGACCACGCGCATGATAATCTCTGATGGACTGCGGGATCGCAGTGTTCACGCCGCGCGGGAGGGTTGGGGACTGATGAGCGTGCGTCAGATTTGTGATCAGGTTCGGATCGCCGAGCAGGCCTTCACTGCCGCCCTCGGCAACATGAAGGACGCGGGCCTGCGCGAGGCGCTGAGCCGCGAGCTTCAGGAAATGGAGAGCGCCGAGATCGAGGCCGGACAGGACGCAGCCTTGGCGCGGTCGGCCTCCTGGAAGCGGGTGAAGATGCTGCATGGCCTCGGTTACCCGGTGGATTTCGGCTGGCTTCACGCCTCCACGGGACAAGCCTGCTGAGCCGCGCGGCCGGAGAGCGATCAGCAACGGTCGATTGTATCCCGGCCGCCGGATCGGCCGGCGCTTTCGCCCGTTGTGCCTGCCGGGCGTTTTCGCGCCCGGCGGATACCGCCAACCTCTCGACCCGGACACGACATGCTGGCTTGGTTTCGTGCCCTGATGCCGCGAGAGGACCGATTCTTCGACCTGTTCGAGCGTCATGCCGCGACGCTCACGGACGGCGCCGCCGCGCTTCGGTCGCTCCTCGACGGCACGCAAGCCGTACCGGCGGCCTACGCGGCGATCGCGGCCCATGAGGATGCCGCGGACGCAATCACCCGGGAGGCGCTTCTGGCGGTCCGCCGGACCTTCATCACGCCCTTCGACCGCAGCGATATTCAGGCCCTGGTCGGGTCCCTCGACGACGCCATCGACCAGATGCTCAAGACCGCCAAGGCGGTCCAGCTCTTCGAGGTGACCACCTTCGAGCCGGCGATGCGCGAGATGGGGGCGGTCATTCAGGAGGCCGCGCAGGTCACCGCCGAGGCCCTGCCGAAGCTGCGGGCGCTCGGCGAGAATGCCACCGCGCTGAACGGCCTGACCGAGCGCGTCATCGAGCTGGAGGGGCGGGCCGACGACCTGCACAATGACGGGTTGAAGGCCCTGTTCAAGGCGTCGGGACAGGACCCCATGGCCTTCATCGTCGGGTCGGAACTCTACGGCCACCTGGAGAAGGTCATGGATCGGTTCGAGGACGTGGCGAACCAGATCAGCAGCATCGTCGTCGAACACGTTTAAGCTGCAGGCCGCCGCGTGACATTCCTCATCGTCCTCATTGCCCTCGCGCTGGTCTTCGATTTCCTCAACGGGTTGCACGATGCCGCGAATTCCATCGCCACCATCGTGTCGACGCGGGTGCTGGCGCCCCGCTACGCCGTGTTCTGGGCGGCGTTCTTCAACTTCGTGGCCTTCCTGGTCTTCGGGCTCCACGTCGCCGGAACCGTGGGTTCGGGCATCATCGACGTCGCGGCGGTGGACGACCGGGTGATTCTCGGCGCGCTCGGCGGGGCGATCAGCTGGAACCTGATCACATGGTATGCCGGAATCCCATCCTCGAGCTCGCACGCCCTGATCGGCGGCCTGCTCGGCGCCGGCATCGCCAAGGCGGGGATGGGCGTGATCGTCTGGCCCGGCGTGATCGCCACCAGCGCCGCCATCGTCCTGTCGCCGGCCCTCGGCTTCACCCTCGGCCTGGTGCTGATGCTGGCGGTCTCGTGGATCTTCATCCGCTCGACCCCGCACGCGGTGGACGGGCTGTTCCGGGGCCTGCAATTCGTCTCGGCCTCGCTCTACTCCCTCGGCCACGGCGGCAACGACGCCCAGAAGACCATGGGCATCATCGCCGCCCTGCTCTACGCCCACGGCGAGAGCGGGGCCTTTCATGTGCCGCTCTGGGTCGTGCTGTCCTGTCAGGGCGCCATGGCGCTCGGCACCCTTCTGGGCGGCTGGCGCATCGTCCACACGATGGGCTCGAAGATCACGCGCCTGACGCCCCTGCAGGGCTTCTGCGCCGAGACCGGAGGCGCCGCGACCCTGTTCGCCGCAACGGCCTTTGGCATCCCGGTCTCGACCACCCACACGATCACCGGCGCCATCGTCGGCGTCGGGGCTGCGCGCCGGGTCTCGGCGGTCCGCTGGAACGTGGCGCAGGGCATCGTGATCGCCTGGGTGATCACGATGCCGGCCGCGGCCCTGGTCGCGGCCCTGACCTACGCGGCATCGGGCCTCGTGCTGCCGTAGGACGGCCCGCGAACCGGTCGCGGCCCCGCGACGGGCGGGGCCGGATCCGGCGCGGGGTCACCAGCGGTGATGCCAGCCGCCGTGATGCCAGCCGCGGTGCCAGCCACCGCGCCAGCCACCATGCCAGCCGACACGGCGGAAGCCGCCCCAGCGGGAGCCACCGTGCCATGCGAACCGGCGGTGCCAGCCGTAGCGGTAGCCGTAATGCCACCGGTAGCCGACGCGCCGATAGGCCGGGACGTAGACCACCGGACCGTAGCCGAGATTCGGCCGGCACCAGCCGTAGATGTTGCGGTGAAAACCGGGCCCGCAGCCGTCGCGCGCCTCGGCGCTCGAACCGGCCATCAGGACTCCCGCGGCGAGCGCCACGGGCATGACGAGGGTACGGATCATGACTCACTCCATGGGCGTCCGGCCGCAAGGCCGGACGAGGGACAGGGTGCGATCAGGCGATGCGGCGGCTCAGTTCGGCCAGCAGCGGCGGCCGTAGGGACCGATGTGGAAACCGGCCGGGCAGGAGCGGCCGCGGACATAGCCGCCCCATTGCCCGCCGGTCCGGCAGCCGCCGTAGGGGCCGCGATGCCCGTAGGGGCCGCAGCCGCCGTAGACCTGGATGATCCGGGCGCCGTCGAAGCCGGTGGCGACCGCGTCCTGGACCAGGGGCAGCGCCGAGGCGGGCACCGCGAGGCTGGCGAGGAAGGCGGCCGGGGCGAGGCTCTTCAACATCGATGATCTCCTTCTGCTCGATCGGGCTGGCGCGGCCTCTCGGCCGACGGCCCGCGCCGGGGCGGGGTATTGGCCGCGGCGTATGAGCGAAGGTTCGTCCCTGCGCGCTTCCCGGATGTGACCGGGATGCGCCGTCCTGTAACGTTGTGTAACCGCCGGTTGCGCGGCCGTTGCCGCGTGCCGCTCAGGACAGGCCCGGCAGGGTCACGACGAGGCGTGCGCCGCCGTTGGCGCCGGCTTCCGCCACCACCGTGCCGCCATGGGCCTCCGCGATCTGGCGGCTGATGGCGAGACCGAGGCCTGTCCCGCCGGTCTGCCGGCTCCGCGACCGCTCGACCCGGTAATAGGGGCTGAACACCGCCGTCCGCTCCGCCTCGGGGATGCCCGGCCCGTCATCCTCGACAACGATCCGGCAGACCGTCCCGGCCCGGCTCACCGCCACCGACACCGACGAGCGCCCGAACTTGACGGCGTTCCCGATCAGGTTGGCCACGACGCGGCGCAGGGCGACCGCGTCGCCGGCCACCGTGGCGTCCCGCACCTCCTCGCCGGTCAGGCTGATGGGCGCGCCCTGGGCCGCGTGCTCGGCGACCTCGACGGCGACGAGATCGGCGAGATCCACCGGCGCGCGGGTCGCCTCGACGGCGGTGCCCCGGGCAAATCCCAGGGACGCCTCGATCAGCGCGGTCATGGCGTCGAGATCGGCCACCAGCTTCTCCCGGAGCGCCGGCTCGGCCACCGCCTCGGCGCGCAGGCGCAGCCGCGTCAGGTAGGTCTTGAGGTCGTGCGAGATGGCTCCGATCAGCAAGGAGCGCTCGGCCATCAGGCCGGCGATCCGCTCCTGCATGCCCTGCACCGCCTGGGCGAGACGCCGGATCTCGGGCGCGCCCGTGGGCGCGCTCATCCGTTCCGGGGCGCGGCCGTCGAAGCGGGAGACCGCGTCCGTCAGGCGCCGCAGCGGCGCGAGCTCGTGCCGCGTGCCGACCAGGACGAGACCGGCCGCAGCCGCGCCCAGCACCGCGACCCAGAGGCTCAGGGGCTGGCCGAACAGCCACGGCATGAGCGAGCGGCGGCGTTCGGTGGCATGGATCACCGCGAAGCGGCCATCGGGCAACCGATAGGTCGCCATCGCGAGGCGCCCGATCGGTCCGGCCCGCTCTGCCTTGTCGATATCGGCCGGATCGACGCCGCGGCGCAGCAGGGCGGTGTCGGTATAGGCCTGGACGCGGTCGGCGGATTCGGCCGTCATCCGGCGCAGACGGGCTTCGAGGCGGGGCTCGCGGATCAGGTCGGCCCGGTCGGGTTGCGCATCGACGATTTCCGTTTGCAGCGCTTCGCCGCTCACGGCCTTCAGGATGGCCGGCCTCTGGGCCGGATCGGCGTCGCGCAGCAACGTCATGATGCCGGCGGCCTGATCGACGCGCGGAAACCGCGTGGCGTAGGGCCACCGCTCCTGCCGGCGCTGCCAGTGATCGAGGGCCACCGTGGCGAGGACGAGCAGCGAGAGCGCGCCCAGCAGGAGCAGCATGATGCGTCCGAGGAGGCCGACGCGGCCCATCACGGCGTTCCGGAGCGGACCGGGGCGGCCAGGATGTAGCCGGCGTTGCGCACGGTCTTGAGCAGGGCCGCGGCCTGGCTGCCGGCGGCGTCGAGCTTGTGCCGCAGGCGGCTGACCTGAACGTCGATGGTCCGGTCGAAGGCATCGGCGGTTCGGCCCCGGGTCCAGTCGAGAAGCTGGTCGCGCGAGAGCACCCGCTGCGGCCGGGTGACGAAGCAGTGCAGCAGGTCGTACTCGGCGCTGGTCAGCGGGACCTCGGAGGCCGGGTCGCCGATCATCACCGTGCGGGCCGCGAGATCGACGACGAGGTCGGCGACGCTCAGCCGCTCGGGCGCGGCCTCGGGGGCCGGGGCGCCGGCGCCGTTGACCCGGCGCAGGACGGCGCGGATCCGGGCGAGCAGGACCCGTGGGTTGAACGGTTTGGAGACGTAGTCGTCGGCGCCCATCTCCAGTCCGAGGACCCGGTCGATATCCTCGTCCTTCGCGGTCAGCATGACGATGGGCGGGCCATCCGCCTCGCGCAGGCGGCGGCAGATGGACAGGCCGTCCTCGCCGGGCAGCATCCAGTCGAGGACGATGAGGTCCGGCGCGGGGCCAGATGCGAGCAGCCGGTCGAGTGCGGTGCCGCCGTCGAGGGCGACGGCGCGGAACCCCTCGCCCTCTAGGTAGCCGGCGAGGAGGGCGCGGATGTCGGGATCGTCCTCGACGATGGCGATGGTGGTGCCCTCGTGCATGGGCCGAGCATAGGCGCGGCCGGCGGGACGGCAACGCGAAACTGCACGGTGTCACAAAACGTTACATGGGCCGTCGGGAGTGGCCGGGCCGTTCCGGGCGTTGCCCGCCGGGCGCTGGACGCGACCGGTGCGGCCACCGCGCGTGTGGGCGCGTCGCGAGGATGCGACGAGCCCGGCGGATCGCCGAACTGCGGTCCCTCGTCTCGACGGGATCGGAAGCGGCGCCAGATCTCCCCGATACGCTCGGAGATCCCTCATGAAGACCTACACCATCGCCGCCATTCCTGCGGACGGCATCGGCGTGGAGGTCATCGCCGCCGGCATCGCGGTGCTCGACGCCCTCGCCGAGAAGGCCGGAACGTTCCGGTTCCGCTTCGACCACTTCGATTGGGGCTCGGACTATTACAAGACGCACGGCGTGATGATGCCGGCCGACGGCCGCGCGCAGATCCGGAACCACGACGCGATCTTCTTCGGCGCTGTGGGCGCGCCGGACGTGCCCGATCACATCAGCCTGTGGGGGCTGCGCCTCGCGATCTGCCAGCCCTTCGACCAGTACGCCAATGTCCGCCCGACCCGGATCCTTCCGGGCATCACCAGCCCGCTGCGTCACGTCTCGGGGCCGGAGCTCGACTGGGTGATCGTCCGGGAGAACTCGGAGGGCGAGTATGCGGGCGTCGGCGGCCGGGTCCACCAGGGCCACCCCAACGAGGTCGCCACCGATGTCTCGATGATGACCCGCTCGGGCGTCGACCGGATCATCCGCTACGCCTTCGAACTCGCCCGCTCCCGCCCGCGCAAGCGGCTCACGGTGGTCACCAAGTCCAACGCCCAGCGGCACGCCATGGTGATGTGGGACGAGATCGCCGCCGAGGTCGCCCGGGACTTTCCCGACGTCACCTGGGACAAGATGCTGGTCGACGCCATGACGATGCGCATGGTGATGAAGCCTGAGACCCTCGACACGATCGTGGCGACGAACCTGCACGCCGACATCCTGTCGGACCTCGCGGCGGCGCTCGCCGGGTCCCTCGGCATCGCGCCGACCGCCAACATCAACCCGGAGCGCACTTTCCCGTCCATGTTCGAGCCGATCCACGGCTCGGCCTTCGACATTGCCGGCCAGGGAATTGCCAATCCGGTCGCGACCTTCTGGACGGCGTGTCAGATGCTGGAGCACCTCGGCGAGAAGCCGGCGGCCGAGCGGCTGATGCGTGCGGTGGAGCGCGTCACCGCGGATCCGAGCCTGCACACCCCCGATCTGGGTGGACGGGCGACGACGCGACAGGTCACCGACGCGGTCATCGCGGCGATCCGGGGCGACAACGCCTGAGGGGTGCCGGGCCGGATCGCCGCGTTCCGCGTCGCGCCTGCGGGGACGATCCGGCGGCACATCGTCGATCCGCGATGCAGTGCGATGGTCCGGGCGGGCGGCGGCGCGCCCGCTACGGGATCGGGGTCGCGAGATCCGGGCTCGGGGTGCCGCAGGCCCGGCAGAAGCGCTCGAAGGTGCTCTTGCGATGCGTGCAGGACGGGCACTGTGCGAAGATGCCGAGCCCGCAATGGGGGCAATAATTCGTGCTCGCATCGTCGAGGGCGAGCGGCCGCTCGCAGCCGGGGCAGACCTTCTTGGCGAGACGGGCCAGGGCTTGGTCGGTGGCGATCTCGGTCCGCCGCTCGGCGTCCGGTCGCGCCTCCACGACGGCCTGTCGCGCGCGGTAGGCGTGCAGGGCATTGATCGCAGCGCGGCCCGCGACCAGGGTCACGATCACGCCGACGCCGTACTGCACGTAGCCGCCGTAGCTCGGCATGTACGGCACGAGTTCGACGAAGAAGGCGAAGGCCGCCGCCAGGGCGAAGCCCCAGACGAACGGCCAGTTGCGGGTATGCCGCCGTTTGAGCAGGAGCCATCCGGCCAGGGCCAGCAGCGGCAGCGTCAGGGCGAGCCGGTAGGCGAAGACGCGCAACTCCTGGCCGCGCTCGGCCGCGTCGAGCTGCTTCTGCGCCGCCGCGCGCAGCTCGTCGTCCATCCGCAGCCGCGTCGCCTCCCGCTCGGACTGGTCGAGTCCCGCCTGCGCCCGGGCCGCGAGGCGCTCCTCGATGGTGCGCTCGGCGGCCTTCAGGGCGTCGAGTTGCTGCGTGCGCGCGATCAGGCCGGGATCTTGGTCGACCCGCTGCGTGGCGTCCCGGGTCTTCAGCCAGTTGGCGAAGGTCTCGCGCGCCCCCTCCGAGGCGGACTGGGCCGCCTCGAGGGCGAGGCGATCCTGCTCGACCTGCCGCCGGTTGTCGTCCTGCTCCCGACGGATCTGCTTCAGGGCCTCGGCCGAGGCTCTGGCCTGATCGGTGTCGAGGAACTGCTCGAGGGTATAGCGGTGCTCGACCTGCGGCAGATCGCCGACGACCAGCGATCCCAGCCCGATGAGAAACCACGCGAAGACCACCGCGACGAGCCAGAGCGCCAGCGTGAACCAGCGTTCGGAGAGTCTTGAACCGGACCGCACGCGAATCGCCCTCGCCGAAAACCCAAGCGGGGCTTTATAGCGTGCGGCGGTCGGCGGGATATGCGGGCGGGACGCTCGGGATCGGCAGACCTCAGAAACAACAAAGCTCGCCCATGCGTCGGCGGGCTGCTGTCAGGCATTTGGTGCCCAGGAAAGAAGTGAAATAACTGAGTAAAAATAAGGCTCATGTGGCTTGGTGCGGGAGAAGCCTAGCCTTTGAGGCGCAAACTTTTTCGACGATCTGTCCCGTGCCGACTTCGGCGGATTGGCCGGGATGCTTCATCGGTAATCGGTTCGGTGAAGGGCGGCTTTCGACCCAACCGGCCGCGCAGGCTCCTGCGACGCCGACCTGAAAGCGGACCGCGGCTTGTCCGAGAATGAAGGATTCGCCGATTGCGGCCCAATCGCTCCCGGACATGAATTTGGAAAACTGACTTTACCGCGTTACCTGTCGCGAAATATGAGAAGGAATTCTTTCAGTCTGCGGATCGGATCCGACGTGGGAAATATTGCCTGTCAGGAATTTCTTCGACCGCGATGCTGGATCGAGCGGCCAGAGTTTTAAAGTTCAGAATCGATCCAAATTTGAAACACTCTAAACGTGTGATTTTTGACACATTCTCGGATTGCTAAGCACTTCGATCCAAGATCAACATCGCGGAGCCTGCTCTCGATGCGTCTCTGCGTGATCTATGGTCAACCGCTCCTCGCTCCTTAGCCTTCTCGTCGCGTCGACCGCGATCACCAACGCTGCAGTGGCGCAAGATGCCGCCGTACAGCTCAACGAGATTTCGGTGGAGGCTGCCCGCCCGGCTACCGTCAACGCGGCAGGTGCCGGGCTTGGCGGTGCTAACGTCAGTGGTGGTGACGGCAACAGTGCGGCCACCAGTGGCGGCGGTGGTGGACCCTCCGGTGTGAGCGGCTACGTCGCTCGCGTAAGCCCCACCGCCACCAAGACCAACACGCCGTTGATCGAGACGCCGCAATCTGTCTCGGTCGTGACCCGGGAACAGCTCAACGACCGGAACGTGCAGGATCTCAATCAGGCGCTGTCCTACGTGCCGGGCGTTTCCGCCAACGTGTTCGGCTTCGACCCGCGCAACGACGCCTTCTACGTGCGCGGCTTTGCGGAGTATTACGATGGCGTCTATCGCGACGGCTTGCGCCAGCCGGGCGTCGGTCTGATCATACCGCGCACCGAGCCCTACGGATACGAGGCGCTGACCATCCTGCGCGGGCCGGCCTCCGGCCTCTACGGCCTCGGCTCCCCCGGCGGCATCGTCGACATCACCTCGAAGCGCCCTGTCTTCGTCCCCTTCGGCGAGGTCTGGTTCCAGGGAGGCAACTTCGACCGCTACCAGGGCAATTTCGACGTCGGCGGCCCGGTCGAGGGCTCGAATGGCACCATGGCCTACCGGTTGACCGGCATCGTGCGCCAGTCCGACACCTTCCTGCCCGGCGCCGTCGACGACCGCCAGATGATCGCGCCTTCGTTCACGTGGCGCCCCGACTCCGACACGAGCTTCACCCTGCTCAGCGAGTACCTGCACACCAATCTTCCCGGCACCGCGTTCTTCTACAACGAGCCGGGCTTCAAGGTGACGCGGCTCTACGGCGGCGATGCGGGGTTCAACAAGACGAGCCAGCAGCAGTACCGCATCGGCTACGCCTTCGAGCACAAATTCTCGCCCGATCTGATCTTTCGACAGAATTTCCGGTATCAGGATGCGGCGGTCAGCTTTCCGTTCACCGCCTTCACCGGCGTGACTGGATTGACGGCACAACGCTATGCCGGCCTCTACAAGGACAAGATCAAATCCGCCGTCGTCGACACCCAGCTTGAGGGTCACTTCTGGACGGGCCCGGTCGCCCACACGGTGATCGGTGGCGTCGACTACGCCCATTACGACTATGATCGCCGCTATGGCTTGAACTTCAACGTGCCCGACCTCAGCCTCGCGGGCGTGACCGATTTTTCGAACTTCCGCTACCGGACGTTCATTGCACGCCCGCCACTGACGAGCGGTTCTGGCCAGAGCCAGGACCAGATCGGAGTCTACCTGCAGGAGCAGGCGAAGTGGGACCGCTTCGTCCTGACGCTGACGGGGCGGCACGACTGGGTCTTCCAGAGCACGTCGAGCTTCACGAATCTCGTGCCCGGCACGCCGCGGGACCAGAATGACGGAGCCTTCACCGGCCGGGTCGGCCTCAACTACCTCCTGACACCCGCCTTCGTGCCCTACGCGAGCTACGCCACGACTTTCACGCCGCAGGTCGGTGTCGATTCCAATGGCCGCCCCTTCAAGCCCGCCACCGGTGACCAGATCGAGGCCGGCGTGAAGGTCGCGATCCCCAACACCAACATCACCGGATCGTTCGCCGGCTTCGACATCGTCCAGACCTCGATCCTGCGCCAGGACCCGACCAACATCGCCAATCAGGTCGCCACCGGCTCGGTCGAATCCAAGGGCTTCGAAGCCGAGCTGACAGCGAGCTTCGCGCCGGGCACCAACCTGACGCTGGCTTACACGCATCTCGACGTGCGCTTCCTGCGCCAGACCTCGCTGGTCACGGGACAGCCGATCGACGGCAACAGCTTGTCTGGCATCCCGGGCAACACCTTCACAGCCTTCGCGACTTACCTGTTCCCGCCGGGCTCGATGCTCTCCGGCCTTCAGGTCGGCGGCGGCGTCCGCTTCGCCGGCACCAGCTACGCCGATGACGAGAACACGGTGCGCAACCCGACCGTGACGCTGTTCGACGCGGTGCTCGCCTACGATTTCGCGGCGCTCGACCCGAAGTACAAAGGCTTCCGCGCGCAGATCAACGCACAGAATATCTTCGACCGCGACTACACGAACTGCCAGGCCGGCTTCTGCTATCGCGGTGCGCCCGCGACGGTGATCGGCAGCTTGATCTACCGATGGTAGAGCTGCATTGCACCGGCGTGCAACCTTCGTCACGAGCGCGCGATGATTAGCGTCTCGCTCGGCGCGGCCCGGCGTCTCCGCGCATTCCGGCTATGGTCGCTGATCCATACATGGACAAGCCTCGTCAGCATGGCGTTCCTGTTGCTGCTGTGCCTGACCGGATTGCCGTTGATCTTCCACCATGAGCTCAACCATGCCCTCGGCTACGAGGCCGCGGTGCCGGACCTGGCTCCGGGAACTCCGTTCGTCCCGCTCGATCGGATCGCCGCCGCAGCGATCGCGCACAAGCCCGGTGAGGTCCTGCAATTCCTCTACTTCGACCCTGACGAGACGAACACCGTTCTCGCCGGCCTGGGTAAGACCCTCAAGACGGCCCCGAGCGACAGCTTCGTCGTTCTCGACAGGCGCACGGCGCAGGTTCTAGCCGACGACAAGCCCGGCGCCGGGCCGATCGGCTTCCTGCTTCAGCTCCATACCGACATGTTTCTCGGTCTGCCCGGCAAGCTGTTCCTCGGGGCGATGGGTCTCGTGTTTGCCGCCGCGATCATCTCCGGGATCGTGCTCTACGGGCCTTTCATGAAGAAGCTCGACTTCGGTACGGTCCGGCGAAAGCGGTCAAGTCGGATCAAATGGCTCGATTGGCATAATCTGATTGGTATCTCGACGCTGGTCTGGGCCCTCGTCGTTGGCACGACCGGTACGGTCAACACCTGGGCCGACCTGATGCTCAAGATGTGGCAGGGCGGCCAGCTCGCCGAGATGACGGCTCCCTATCGCGACGTGCCGCGCCACCTGACGCTCGTCTCCCTCGATGCCGCGATGTCGACGGCGCGGACCGCGGCCGGGACGATGACGCCTCGGCTGGTCGCCTTCCCGGGTACGGGCTTCAGCAGCAACAATCACTACGCCGTGTTCATGGCCGGGAGCACGCCGCTGACCGCGCGTCTGCTCATGCCGGCGCTGATCGATGCCGGGACCGGACAGCTCACGGACATGCGCGCGATGCCTTGGTATATCCAGGCGCTATTCCTGTCCCAGCCCCTGCACTTCGGCGATTATGGTGGCCTGCCGCTCAAAATCATATGGGCGGTGCTGGACGTGGCGACGATCGTCGTCCTCGCCTCAGGTCTCTATCTCTGGCTCGTTCGCAGGCGCTCGGCGCTGCCTCGCCTGACGGCGAGCCGGACGCTCACGACGGCGGAGCCGGGTGAATGACGGCCACGAGAGGTGCCCCACATCGCATTTGGCCGATCCCGGCGATGATCGCGGCCGGGACGCTGATCAGCCTCGTCGGTGCGCTCGTCGCGGACGGCATCTGGGACCGGCTTGCCGCGCTCCTTCTGCTCGTCATGTCCCTCTACGTGCTCGCTGCGGGGCTGCGCTTGCGTGAGAACGGACGTTAGCTGCCAGCAATCGTGAACGGCAAAGTCTGCCATGCGAGAGATCAATCCGACACTGACCTACCAAGAGGCTATGCGCTTCATACGTCTCCGGAGGCGGGCGAAACGGCAAGGCCTCAAGCTGACGCGGTCGCGCTGGCACCAGCCGTATATCCGGAACCGCGGTGGCTTAGCCCTGCTCAACAGTCAAAATGAAGTCATCGCTGGCGACGGCTACAGCTTGGACTTGGACGCAGTGGAAAATCTTCTGTCCACCACGATCAACCACGGCGCGATCCCGCTCCCACAACAGACTCGAAAATCTGGGCCACGCGGTGTCGAGGAGGCCGAAGCTGGAGGCGCCGTCTTTCAACGCATATCGTGGAGTTGGGCGGAGGGTACTGCTGGTCGTTTGTCGCGCTCGACGTCTGCTGCCGAGAATTGACCGAGGTGCCTCGGATTATCGAGAGGGGCGCAAGTCCGCCGACCACCCCAATCTCCGCACGTCCGTGTTTGCGGCAGCAGTTCTGGTCAGCGGACAGGCGGGAAACCAACCCAGGCGGCCTTCCCGCTTTCGACCCCTGCCGGTCATACGGAAGGTCGCCAACGCAACCCGAAAGCAGTCATCTGCGAGCCACCCTCAGGGTCGTTTGAGAGCGGAGACGAAGGATGATTCAGGCCAGGGGAGATGGCCCCTGTGGAAGCGCAATAGTCGAAGTTGCTTCGGCAATCTGCTCCGGGCCTCCCTTGGGCGGCCAGACAGCGGCACCATAAGCCCAAGAGCGTAACTCGGTCCGTTCCTTCAAGCTCGTGAAGACCCAAATGTGTGTGATCCGCGGTGCTCCATCGAGAGCGTACATGTTCGCGACGAGATGCTCGGTATATTCACGTGCGGGTGCGATAGCCGCTTCCCAACCCGCGAGCGTTGGCGGCAGCCCGCCGGGCTTCAAGCGGTAGGTCCGGAACTCGTACACCCCGCCACGGTCCCCGGTCCGGATCGGCGGCAGAAAGGCGAACGGCGCATAGCTGTCCATTTCCAGCGCCGTCACCACGCTCCCCGCATTGAACGGGTTAGCACTCAGAAGCGCCCGGCGGCGCTCGGCGGTCATATCTTCCGGTGCCTCGAACCCGCGCAGCACGATCAGGCGACCGAGTGTCCCTATCTCGGTCCGCCAGCAGCCGAACAGTTCACCCTTGGCCTCCGCGTCGTTCACCCAGTCATAAACCCCGTCGGATGCTCGATCGATTGCGAGCAACGGGCACGAAAGGGTAGCGAGTTCGTAGAGCATGGGGACCTCGGCGTTGCACCTTCAAACCGAGAGAGCGCTGTTCGTTTCAATGGGTCTGATCTGCACCTGCCACGGGTCGGAAGCGCGAAAAGCGCCATGGCTGCCGGGCAAGATCTTTGATTTCTGCCTGTACGCTCACGCTGGCAGGGTTGCCGTCTGATGTGCCGCCGGCTCCAGATCCTGATTGCATTGACCCTCTTCGCTTTTCCAGTTCAGGCCGCCGGCCCTGGACGGCAGGCGACCGGCATCTTCGAGCGCAAGGAAGATGGATACGAGCAGGGCGTCGTCGTGAAGGCGTCCGGTGCGTCCGGCTATGTCGCCGAGTTCTCGGTCGGGTCCAGAGGCTGCGGTGGTGGTGTGACCATGAAGGGCCGATCGACCGGGCCTCGTACGATCCTCTTCAGCAAGACCGAGAACGGACAGACTTGCCGGATCATGGCCCGTTACAGCCCCGACCTTCGATTGGTCGCTCTGGAGGAGGACGGCTGCCTGGCGTGGCACGGCGCCTCGTGTGAATTCCAGGGCACGCTGACGCGCAAGGGTCGATAACGGGCTCCGAAATCGTCACGCCGCCCCGTGTGGCGCGGGCGCCATCGCCGGGAATCGGCCGCTCGGCCCCGCCCCAATCTGCTCACGGGGCGGGGGAGCGCCTGATCTCACCAACGTCTGGGCCGGGCCGATACTTAAGGTGGCTCGGGCTCAGGACGTCCGCGGCGATCACCGGGCCATACCGGCCGGGCTCAGGATGGTACCGCACCGGGTATCGGGGCACGAAGCAGTTCAGCGCGGCGGCGGCGAGGCTGAAGATTGGTCCGGGAAGAGGCGGGCAGAGCGTTGCAAGCGGTGGGCTCATTGCCTCACGGACGGCGCAGGCGGGGCCGCATAACGCGACGTCGTTCATCACCGAGTTTGGGCGACCGCACCTTATTGACATCAGCACCGACACAGACCGCGCGCAAATCAGATATCGAATACGGAGTCGGAGCCAATCCGCGCTCGGTTTATTGACCTGCGGAGTGACGGCCTATATTTGCGGATCGCAACGGGATGGAGTCATTGAGCCCGAGTACGATTGAGGGGGTGGAACGTGCGTGTCAGCGATCTTACCGGCCCGGTCCTCGCAGGATTTAAAGAGTTCCGTATGGTTTGCAGGTCTGCAAATGCTGACAAGATCGGCGATCCAGGCCAGGCCCTGTATGGCATGGTCTACCCTGGGCGCGGTGAATTGTATAATTGTGCACCCTACAAGGTCCGAAAATTCTTCGCGAGCCTGGCATACGCGGCATCTCTGAGCTCGGAAAATCCAGAGTTTTCTTATCCGTCTGAACGTGAGCCCGGCTGATTGGTTGGGTCGATTTTTCGACCCGTGGTTGTGTTCGAGCGTTCAAGAGTGCGAGCCAACCGCGGATGAAAAAGCCCCGCGCGGCGGTGCCGGCGGGGCTGCGTGAATCCCTGGGAGGCGTGCTGGGCCAGCGCAAGCCGCGGGCCAGCCGACACGAAAAGGCCCGCGCCGGCGGACCGGGCGGGCCGAGATCTTCCGAGGGGTGAAATCAGCTGAGTGCGAGCAGGGCCCGCAGTCCGCTGATTTGGTCCGCGTAGCGATGCGCCCCGCCGATCATCGCCCCGTTCTCGTCGGTAATGTACCAGCCGCTGTGAACGGGGCTGCCCGGTTTCTCGTGGAAGTCGATGTAGGTGACCTTCAGCATGTCATGGCCCCCTCAAAGGCATGTGTGGGGACAATGGGACTTGGCAGAGGGTCGTTCCGACGGCTGCGCTTGAGTCCGCAAATAAACCGCCGCGGCCGGAGCCGGGCGGTTCACGGTGGTCTTTTCGGGGCATGTCGAGGCCCGGTCTGCGCGCGGGCAGACGGCGCGGTTTCGAGTCTCCGATCGGGCTCAGCGCCCCGCCAGCCCGATCTTCGCCAGCATGATCCCCCCGAAGGCCAGCAGCACCGCCGAGGCCAGCCCCCAGCCGATCTTGCGCAGGTCGCGCAGGTGCCCGACCATCAGCAGGATCGCGTGCCGGATCGGCGCCGGGACCGTGCTGCGTCCGTCCATCACAGGGTAGCCGGCTCGGTAGCACACCGTGACGGTGCCGGATTCCTGGTCCGGCGTCTCGTCCACGAGGCACGTGGCGGGCGGGCACGGATAGACCCGGTCATCGGGATCGAGGTCGGCCGGGAAGGCGGTTTCGAGCACCTGCTCGCCGAGCGAACGCCTGTCCCAGCCGTCCGAGCCGTTATCGGCAGGTCCCGAAAACGGGCGTCTCGCCCTGGCAACGATGTCTTAGTCGGTTGTGTGCGATCGGCTTGTCCAGAGGTGCGCCAGGGGTCGGCGGAGAGGCTTCGCCGGTCACCTGCCCTGAACGATCACCATGCTCCATGTCCCGACCCGGCTAGGTCCGCCAAGCTCGACACGCGCGACGGCAGGACCCTGAACGACCGCCGAGGGCTGCGAGCCGCGCGTGCCATGGACTAACCGCCTCGATCGACGTTTTCGCCTTTTGCTTCCAGTCTGAATAAAGTTGAACATCAGTGCCAGGGTTCCATTGATGTTCGGATCACCTGTTCGATCCTATGCCGCTCTCGTTACGTCACTGGTCGTTCTGGCCTTTGCGATTGTGTCAGGCGCGATCGTCTTCATCGCCGACATGTACGGTCAGGCGCTGCAGGATACCGAACGCAACCTCATCGGACTCTCCACGATCCTCGCTGATCAGGCCGATCGCTCGCTCCAGGCCCTCGAGATCGTTCAAGAAGCCATCATCGAGGATATAGCCGGCGCAAAGGTCTCGACTCCCGCGGAGTACGCGGCGGCGGCGAGCCGGCGCGACTTACATGAGGCACTCAAAGCGCGCGTCGCGGCATTGCCACAGGTCAACGCGGTCACGATCATCGATCACGCCGGCCAGCTCCTGAACTTCAGCCGCTTCTGGCCGATCCCGAACGTCAACATCGCAGATCGGGATTACTTCAAGGCACTCGCTGCGGACCCGAAGCTGCAACGCTTCATCAGCCAACCGGTGCAGAACCGCGGCGACGGCGCTTGGACGATCTACATCGCCCGGAAGGTCACGGCGCCCGACGGAACGTTCCTCGGCCTCGTGCTCGGCGCGATCGAGCTCGGCTATTTCGAACGACTGTACCGGCAGATCGCACCGACCGACGACGCTGTTGTCTCGGTCTTCCGCCACGACGGGATGCTGCTCGTCCGTCATCCCTATCGGGATAACGTGATCGGCAAGATCCTGCCGACCACGGGGGCCGCGCGGATCGCCCAGACGAGTCCTCTGGGCGGCGTGATGCGCAACGTGAGCCCCGTGGATGATCAAGAACGCATCATCGCGACGAAGGCTCTCGCCGGCTACCCGCTCATTCTGAGCATCAGTCGCACGACGCAAGCGTGCCTGGCCCCCTTCCGCCGGCAGGCGCTCGCGGTCGGTGCAGCAACGGCACTCCTTCTGGTGTGCATCGCGGCCCTGTTTCGGCTCTTTCTTCGGGGGGCGAGCGCCGAGCGGCGGATCGCGAGCGCCGAAGAACGCGCCCGCAGCGAGCGTGACTTACGCGCCCATTACGAGCGGTTCGGCGTCGCTCTCGACAATATGGTCCAGGGGCTCTGCCTGTTCGACGCCGACGAGCGGCTCGTCATCCTGAACGCGCGCTTCGCCAGTCTCTACGCAATCCCCGATCACCTTCGGCAACCCGGCACGAAAGCCGAGGATCTCCGCAGGTTCGTGCTGGCGCAGCACCGCGGCTCAGGAGGTCCCTGGGAAGCCGTGCTGACGCCGCCATTGCCCCGGGTGCCTTCGGACACGGCGAGCGTCATGCATCTCACCGACGATCGGGACATCAGCGTCCTCCGCGTGCTCCTTCCGGACGGAGGCTGGATATCGACGCACGAGGACATCACGGAGCGCCGTCGGAGCGAAGCGCGTTTGCGCTTCCTGGCGCGGCACGACGTCCTGACCCAATTGCCGAATCGCCTGCATTTCGAGGAGGTCGTCGAGCTTGAGTTGGCGGCAAGCGCCGATCGGGCCGAGGATGTGGCCCTCCTCTGTCTCGACCTCGACGGCTTCAAGCAGGTCAACGATCTGTTCGGCCATCCGGCCGGAGACCGCCTGCTGATCGAGGTCGCCGCGCGCTTGAAGGGATTGATCGGCGCGCGCGGCGCGGTCGCGCGCCTCGGCGGCGACGAATTCGCGGTGCTGGCGACAGATCTCGCCGCCACCGGGCACGCTGCCGCGAGGGCCCAGGCGATCATCGAGGCGATCTCTGCGCCCTACGCCGACGGCGAGCTGCGGTATTCCGTCAGTTGCAGTGTCGGGATCGCTCTCTTCCCCCACGATGGCGACACCTACGACGCCCTGCTGTCCGCTTCCGATATGGCGCTGGTGCGCGCCAAGAAGGAAGGCAAGGGAACCTACCGCTTTTTTGAGGCGGAGATGGATAAGGCAGCGTTTGAGCGGCACCGATTGGCTCTGGACCTGCGCGCGGCGATCGGGACCGGACAGTTCGCGCTGCACTACCAGCCCCAGTTCAGAGTCGCCTCGGATCGCGCCTGCGGCTTCGAAGCGCTTCTGCGATGGACTCATCCGACCCGTGGGACGATTTCGCCTGCGCAGTTCATACCGCTGGCAGAGGAGACCGGGGCGATCCTCCCGCTCGGCGAGTGGGTTCTCCGTGAGGCTTGCCGCGAGGCTGCGCGTTGGGCCTTGCCCCTCGGCATCGCCGTCAATCTCTCGATCGCGCAGCTCCAGCAAGCCGACCTGTGCGATGTCGTCGGTGCGGTGCTCAAGGAGACCGGACTGAAGGCCGACCGTCTCGAACTCGAGGTGACCGAGAGCCTCTTTCTGAAGGGTTCGGCACGCGCGCAGGAGACACTGCGCGACCTGAAGGCGCTCGGTGTGCGCATCTCGATGGATGATTTCGGAACGGGATACTCATCCCTGGCGACGTTGGAGGCTTTTCCGTTCGACAAGATCAAGATCGATCGGTCGTTCGTGTGGCAGATCGGCGTGACGAGCAAAGGCGGCGCGATCGTCCGGGCAATCCTCAGTCTCGGTGAGAGCTTGGACATTCCGGTCATTGCGGAGGGCGTCGAGACAGAGGCGCAGCTGACGTTTCTACGGCAGCACGGGTGTGCAGAGATACAAGGCTATCTGCGCGGCAAGCCGCAGCCGATCGACTCCTATCGCGCACTCGTCGATCTCGATCGCGACCTCGAGGTCGCTTAGCGACCTTTGCCCGTGCTCCGGGCGCGATTCATCATTGCTCCTGCATTCCTCAGATCTCCGTTCGCTCGATGCGCGGCCGGCGAGCGGTCCGACCATCATTTGTCCCTTCCGGTCAGAGCGACCCCCGGGCGACACATCGGATCGCAGCCGTGCGGACGGCCCCGTAGGGCGCCGGCTGGTGCCGTCCGATCCGACCCGGGGCGTGTCGCTCCTCTCGGGCCGGAACGATGCGGGCGGCTTCCAAGCCTGGACCGGAGAGGAATTGGCGCGGTTCGAGGCCTGCTGGCCGGTCGGCACCCGCAGCGCCTCGCCTTCGATCTGCTGCTCTACACCGGCCTGCGCCGCGGCGACGCGGTTCGGCTCGGCTGCCAGCACGTCCGGAACGGTGAATTCCCCATCCGCACCGAAAGACCCGGATGGTGGTGATCGCGCCGATCCTGACAGCCCTCGCCGCGTCGATCGCCGCGGGGCCGACGGGCGATCCGTCGTTCATCTGCACCGAGCGCGGAGAGCCGTCCACCAAGGAATCGTTCGGCACGTGGGTCGGGAAGGTCTACCGCGAGGCCCAATGCCCGGGTCCGGCTCATGGGCTGCGGAAGGCCGGAGCGCGTCGCGCCGCCGAGAACGGGGCGACAGAGGCGCAACTCGACGCCCTGTTCGGTTGGGCCGACGGAAGTTGGGAGAGCGCAACCTACACGTGGACGACCAACCGGGCTCGGATGGCCCGCGAGGCGCGCAGAACTCTCGCCCCCTGGGCCCAGGAATTCCGTATCTCAGAAACAACAAAGCCCGCCAATGCATTGGCGGGCTGCTGTCAGGCATTTGGTGCCCAGGAAAGGACTCGAACCTTCACCTCTCGCGAGACTGGTACCTGAAACCAGCGCGTCTACCAATTCCGCCACCTGGGCTTGCCGTCGGCCATCGGCCGGCGACGGCTCCGTTTAGGCAACCGAGCCGCCGCCGTCAATCGGGATTTCAACCCTGCGGCCATTCCCGGATGTCGACGAATCGTCCGGCCACGGCCGCAGCCGCCGCCATCGCGGGCGAGACCAGATGCGTGCGCCCGCGCGGACCCTGGCGGCCCTCGAAATTGCGGTTCGAGGTCGAGGCGCAGCGCTCGCCCGGCCGCAGCTTGTCCGGGTTCATGCCCAGGCACATGGAGCACCCCGGCTCCCGCCAGTCGAAGCCCGCCGCCTTCAGGATCTTGTCGAGGCCCTCGGCCTCCGCCTGCGCCTTCACGAGGCCAGAGCCCGGCACGATCATCGCCGAGACGCCCTCGTGCACCTTGCGGTCGCCGACGACCCGCGCGACCTCGCGCAGATCCTCGATGCGGCCGTTCGTGCAGGATCCGATGAAGATCCGGTCCAGGGTGATGTCGGTGATCTTGGTGCCCGGCGTCAGGCCCATATAGGCGAGCGCCTTCTCCTTCGACTGCCGCTTGTTCTCGTCGACGATCTCGGACGGGTCCGGCACGCGGCCCTGGATCGAGATCACGTCCTCGGGGCTCGTGCCCCAGCTCACCAGCGGCGGGAGGGCGGCCGCGTCGAGGCGCACCTCGCGGTCGAAATGGGCGCCGTCATCCGTGACGAGGCTCTCCCAGTACCGCCGCGCCGCGTCGAAGGCCGCTCCCTTGGGTGCCTTCGGCCTGTCCTTCACGTACGCGAAGGTCGTCGCGTCGGGAGCCACCATGCCGGCGCGGGCACCGCCCTCGATCGACATGTTGCAGATCGTCATCCGGCCTTCCATCGAGAGGGCGCGGATCGCCTCGCCGGCATACTCGATGACGTGGCCGGTGCCGCCAGCCGTCCCGATCTCGCCGATGATCGCCAGGATGATGTCCTTCGCGGTCACGCCCGGCGGCAGCGTCCCGTCGACGGAGACGCGCATGTTCCGGGCCTTGCGCTGCACCAGCGTCTGGGTGGCCAGCACGTGCTCGACCTCCGAGGTGCCGATGCCGTGGGCCAGCGCCCCGAAGGCCCCGTGCGTCGAGGTGTGCGAATCGCCGCAGACGATCGTCTGCCCGGGCAGCGTGAAGCCCTGCTCGGGGCCGATGATGTGGACGATGCCCTGGCGCCGGTCGAGGGCGTCGTAGAACTCGATGCCGAAATCGCGGACGTTCTCGGCGAGCGCCTCGAGCTGCGTGCGGCTCTCAGGGTCGTCGATGCCCTGCGTGCGGTCCGATGTCTGGACGTTGTGGTCCACCACGGCGAGCGTCTTTTCCGGGTGGCGCACCTTCCGGCCGGCCACGCGGAGACCCTCGAACGCCTGCGGGCTCGTCACTTCGTGAACGAGGTGACGGTCGATGTAGAGGAGGCTGGAGCCGTCCGGCTGAACATCGACGACGTGGTCGTCCCAGATCTTGTCGTAGAGGGTGCGCGGGCTGGTCATCGGTCTTCGTCTTCGGAGATGGGATCGGTTCAGAACTCTCGCGATGATGCGTGGTCCTTAGTAGGCATCGCGCGCGGTTTTCGAAAGAGGCGAGCCCTGTCCCGGTCGATTGGCCGCCCGGCTGATCCGTGCGGTTGTCACCGCGGGCGGCCCGGCGCGCTGGCGCGCGACCCCGCACAGGCTCTATGCCGGGACGATGGCGGGGGCCGGCGCGGACGAACGGCCGAACATGGGAGTGAACGATGGCTGAGGCCCCGGTCGAGATCCTGTTGCTCCGGAAGATGCATCCGCTCGTCGAGGCGGCCTTCGAGGGGCGGCACAGGGTCCACAGGCTGTCGGAGGCCGCGGATCCCGAGGCCCTGCTGGCCGAGATCGGCCCGCGGGTCCGCGCGCTCTGCGTCGGCGGTCACGTCAGCGTGGACGGGGCGCTGATGGACCGGCTGCCGAACCTGGAACTCATCGCGAATTTCGGGGTGGGCTACGATGCCGTCGACGCCGTGGCGGCGCATCGGCGCGGAATCATCGTCACCAACACGCCGGACGTTCTCACCGACGAGGTCGCCGACCTCGCCCTCGGCCTCGTCCTCGCGACCCTGCGGAAGATCCCCCAGGCCGACCGCTACCTGCGCGCCGGCCACTGGCCCAAGGCCCCCTTCCCGCTCACGGCCTCCTTGCGCGGGCGGCGGGTCGGCATCCTCGGTCTCGGCCGGATCGGGCGGGCGATCGCCCACCGCCTGAAGAGCTTCGGCGTCGCGATCGACTATCACGGCCGCAGCCGGCAGGCGGACATTCCCTACACCTATCACGATACCCTGATCGGCCTCGCCCACGCGGTCCATATCCTGATCGTGGTGGCGCCCGGCGGGCCCGAGACGCGCAATCTCGTGAACGCCGACGTCCTGGAGGCGCTCGGCCCTGAGGGCATCCTGATCAACGTCGCCCGGGGGACGCTCGTCGACGAGGCGGCGCTGACCGCAGCGCTGACGGCGGGCACGATCCTGGGCGCCGGCCTCGACGTGTTCGAGAACGAGCCGCACGTCCCGGCGGACCTCGCCGCCCTCGACAATACGGTCCTGCTGCCGCATGTCGGGTCGGCCTCCGAGCACACCCGCGCGGCGATGGCCCAGCTCGTCGTCGACAACGTCGTCTCGTGGTTCGAGGGACGGGGCCCGCTGACGCCCGTCGCCGAGACACCCTGGAGACCGAACGCGTGACACCGGCACAGGCCGCCCGACTGGCCGCATCCGCCCTCATCGCAATGGGCGCGGTCGCCCGGCCTGCCGCCGCGCAGGACGTGCCGGCCGCGACCGTCGAACCGGGGGCTCCGCCGGCCGCGGAGACGCTCGCCGCGCCGCCCGTCCCGTCCGCGCCGCCCAGCCTGCCCGAAAGGCTCGGTCAGGCGCCGGGGACGTGGGACCTGTCCCGTGACGGCACCAACCGCCGCTGCGTCATGACCCTGGTGCTGGACAGCGGCGATGCGGGCCAAAGGTTGCGCTTCCCGGCCGGATGCCGCCGGGCCCTGCCCGTCCTGAACGGCGTCGCCGGCTGGCTGTTCGTCGAAGGGAACGTCCGCTTCGTGGACCGCAATGTCCGCCCCGTCCTCGAATTCACCCGGCGGCCGGACCAGCGCAGCCTCGTCGCGCTGGCCGAGGACGGTAACCGCTACAGCCTCGTCCCCCTCGACATCGTGGCCATGCGTCCGGCCGGCGCCGCAGGCTCGCCCGAGTCCGAGCCGGCCGTGGCAGCCAGCCCGAACCCCGCCCCGCTCCAGGCCGCCGCCCCGGTTCCGGCTGAACTGCAGCCGGCGGCGACCGCTTCGGCGGCCCCCGCACCGGGTCTCTATGCCCTCGACCGGTTCCAGCAGCGCGACACCTGCCGGATCACCCTCGATGGCACCGGCGGCGGCGTGCACATCGTCCCGGGCTGCCACGACAGCGGCCTGGAGGTGTTCGATCCGGTCCGCTGGCGCTACGCGAACGGGCGGATGACGCTGACCGCCAAGCGCGGCCACAGCATCGACCTCGTGCCGAGCGGCGACGGGCGCTGGCGGCGCGAACCGGAGGTCGGCACCGCCTTCGTCCTGCGCCGCGTCGACTGAGTGCGCCGCGGGGTTTCCGTCAGCGGGACGACCCGCGACCGTCCTGTACCGGCAGCATCCGCTCCAGAAGTCCGTCCCGCCGGATGATCAGGTGCCACACCGTCCCGGCGACATGCAGCAGGACCAGGGCGTAGACGAGCCACTGGCCGAAGACGTGGATCGCCTCGAAGATCTTCTGGGTCGCGTCGTCCTTCGGCAGCCCCGGGACCGTGAACAGCCAGAAATACGGCGTGTCGCGACCGGACAGCGCGCTGAGCAGGTACCCGCTGATCGGCATGATCAGGAAGATCGCGTACAGGAGATAGTGATTGACGCGGCCGATCAGCGTCAGGAGCCGGGGCGCCTGCGGATCCGGCGGCGCCGGCCGGATCATCCGCCAGACGATCCGCAGGACCACGATCGCCAGGATCGTGAGGCCGACCGATTTGTGCAGCACGAACATGCTGCCCTTGGCCGGTGTCGGCGGCAGGCTGATCGCGACCCAGGCGAGCGGCAGGACCGCCAGGACAAGGGCCGCGCTCAGCCAGTGCAGCGCCTGCGACACCGGATGGTAGCGCGGCAGGCCGGATGCCGTGACGTAGGTTGCGGGCAGTGCTGTCGCCGCCTTGCCGGCCGTGATCGGAGAACCTGACATGATCCCTCGCGGGTGAGCGTGGTCCGCCTTCGATCTAGGGCCCGCGGCAGGCCGGGGGAGTCTCGCGTCAGTCGGATGCGCCGGGTCCGGCCGTCCGCGCCACGTCGAGCAGGGCGGCAAGCTCCGCAGCCGCGGCGCGGATCCGGGCCGCCACGGTCTCGTCGACGATGCGGCCATCCACCAGGTCGTCGGATCCGGCATAGACGGAGGTCGGCGCGACATGCGCGGCGAAGAAGCCGAACAGCGGCCGGAGCCCGTGCTCGACCACCAGGGCGTGGCGAAGGCCGCCGCCCGTCGCGGTGAGGGCCACCGGCATGCCGATCATCTGGGCGGGATCGACGAAGTCGAACACGTGCTTGAACAGCCCGGCATAGCCGCCCTGATAGACCGGCGTCCCGACGATGAGGGCGTCCGCTCCTTCGATCGCCTCGACCAGGCGCAGGGCCGGTGCCGACAGCGCGTCCCGCTGCGTGGCGCCGAGGCCCGGGCCGGCATCCATCAGGTCGTAGACGGCGAGATCGATCCCGCGGAGGCGTCCGAGTTCGGCGCCGAGCGCCTCGACCAGGATGCGGGTGCGCGAGGGCCGCTTGGCGCTCCCCGAGAAGGCGACGATGCGGGCAACGCTGGGCTTCACACTCGACTCGACACTCACCACGAAACCTTCCGCCGCAGCATGCCCCGATCCGGGCCTTCGCAAACTCTGGCGCATGCGCGGCACGCGACACGAGTGGTTTTGACGGTAGCGCATTCCCGCGCCGTATAAACCCTCGGCGGGGCCGCATGGGCGGCGGTCCGACGCGACCGTCTCGGGCAGCCCCTCATCCGCGCAGCCGCCAGACATGGCTGCGCTTGATCTCGGCATCCTCCAGCGAACGCGAGACCGGCACCGCATAGGTGGCGAGACAATCGAGGCGGTCGCGCGGCAGGTACGTGCGGCCCGGATCGCCGATCAGCACCGTGACGCCCCGCGCCTGCAAACCGGAGAGCCAGGCGGTCACGGCCCCGGCGAGGTCGCGCTCGTAGAACACGTCGGCGGCCAGGACGAGGTCGACCTGCGGATCGCGGCCGAGGAGGTCGTCGCAGACCGGGGTGATCCGTCCGCCAACCCCGTTGGCCTCGGCGTTGAGGCGGATCGCCGCCGTGGCGAAGGGATCGAGGTCGCTGGCCACGACGTGGTCCGCTCCGGCGAGCGCGGCGGCGATCGCCACCAAGCCGGATCCCGAGGCGAAATCCAGGACGCGGGCCCCGTCCGCGACGTCGGGGTGGTCGAGGACGTACCGGGCGAGCGCTTGCCCGCCGGCCCAGGCGAAGGCCCAGAACGGCGGCGGCAGCCCGATCTCCTGCAACTCCTCCTCGGTCCGCTGCCAGAGGTCCGTCGCCTCGTCGGCGACGTGCAGATGGATCTCGGGTGCATGGGGCACGGGCAGCAGACGGGTGTTGGCCCGGATGAATCCGGCGGGATCGTCCGGTGCGCGCACGATCAGGCCTCCAGCAGGTCGCGCCATATGGCGCGGACATGGTCGGTCACCGCAGCCTCGGTGAAGCCCCCGGTCTCGATCCGGGTTCGTGCGGCCGCGCCCAGGCCGGCGACGAGGCCGGCATCCCCGCTCAGGCGCGCGAGGGCGGCGGCCAGGGCCGGCGCGTCGTTCGGAGGAACCAGCAGGCCCTCGACGCCATCGCGCACGAGGCTGCGGCAGCCCGGGACGTCGGACGCGACCAGGGCCCGGCCGCAGGAGGCCGCTTCCAGCAGCGTCCGCGGCAAGCCCTCGCCGCCGCGAGACGGCAGGCAGGCGACATGGTGGCCGGCCCAGACCGCCGCCACGTCGGTCGTCGGCCCGTGCCAGACGATGCCGTCGCGGCTCCACGCACGCAGGGTCCCCTCGTCGATCGCCCGCCGGTTCGATGGGTCCGGCGCACCATACAGCGCCAGCTCGACCGGCGCGCCCTGGGCCCGGGCGAGGCGGACCGCCTCGACGGCGACGTCGATCCCCTTCGACCAGAGCATGCGGGCGACCACGGCCACCCGGAGCGGCGGAATGGGCGGCAGCGGGCGCGGGACGAACGCGGCCGGATCGACGCCGGCGCCGCCCACCACGGTCACGGACTGCTCCAGCGGATCGAGACCCAGGGCCCGGGCATCGTCCGGGTTCTCGAACAGGAAGCGGGTTCGGGACGAGGCCAGTGGGCCGCGGATCAGTGTCCGCAGGGCGAGGCGGGCCGCCCGCCCCAGCCGGTCGCCCCGGGCCCCGACGAGGCCGAGGCCGGTCAGCGCGTAGACCCGGGACGGGATGCCCGCCATGGCGGCGGCGGTGCCGCCGACCAGGATCCCGCGGAGGGCGATGCAGTGGACGATGTCGGCCTTGAGGGCCTTGAGGATGGCCGCGAGCTGCCCGGCCGCGTAACCCGCGGCCATCGGGTTGAGGCTCGCCCGCTCGGCTTCCAGGGGCACGACCTGCGCGCCGGTCGCCTCGATGACGGCGCGATGGGCCCGGACCCGCGTCACCACCGCGACCGCGAGGCCCATGGCGATCGCCGCGCGGGCCATCGGCAGGAAATGCGAGGCGAAGAACCAGTCCTCGGTCACCACGAAGACCAGACGGCGCATCGGAACGGGCCTGTTCCCGGGGGTGGCTTCGGACTGCATCCGATCCCTCTAGCACGTCGGCGCGGATCGTCCTGCGACGGATGTGCTGCCCCGGAACGGCGATCCGGGGATGCCAGTTGATCGAGGCCTTCCCGCCGGGCGGTCAGCCGGGCGGCGTAGATGGGAGGGGTGGCGCATGGCGGGTGTCGAGACGGCGGAAAACGGCGGAGACCTCCGTGCGGCGGCGGCGGAGGCCGGCCTCGTCTACGTCGATGATGGCCGGCCGGGCCTGTCGCGCCGCCGCAGCGGCTCCGGCTTCCGCTACCTCGACGCGAAGGGCGCCCCGGTGCGCGACAAGGCGAAGCTCGCCCGCATCCGCGCGCTGGCGATCCCTCCGGCCTACACGGATGTCTGGATCTGCCCCCGCAGCAACGGCCACATCCAGGCGACCGGCCGCGATGCCAAGGGCCGCAAGCAGTACCGCTACCACCCGGATTTCCGGCAGGCGCGAGAGGCCAACAAGTTCTCGCGGATCATGGCCTTCGCGGACGCCCTGCCGGGCATCCGCCGGCGGGTCGATGCCGACATGAAGCGGCCGGGCCTGCCCCGCGAGAAGGTGCTGGCCACCGTGGTCCACCTGCTCGAGACCACGCTGATCCGCGTCGGCAACGACGATTACGCGCGGACCAACAAGAGTTACGGCCTGACGACCCTGCGCGATCCCCATGTGCGGATCGCGGGTTCGGCCCTGTCGTTCCGGTTCAAGGGCAAGAGCGGCAAGATCTGGGACGTGTCGCTGAAGGATCGGCGCGTCGCCCGGATCGTGAAGGCCTGCCAGGACCTGCCTGGACAGGAGCTGTTCCAGTACCTCGATCCGGACGGCACGCAGCGCGACGTCACCTCCTCGGACGTGAACGCGTATCTGCGGGAGATCACCGGCGAGGACTTCACCGCCAAGGATTTCCGGACCTGGGCCGGTACGGTGCTGGCGGCGCTGGCGCTGCGCGAGTTCGAAAGCTTCGACAGCGAGGCGGGGGCCAAGCGCAACATCCGCGCGGCCATCGAGAGCGTCGCCGGCCGCCTCGGAAACACCCCGACGATCTGCCGCAAGTGCTACATCCACCCGCAGATCCTCGACTGCTATCTGGAGGGTGACCTGCTCCTGCAGGTGAAGGGCGCGGTCGAGTCCGAGCTGAGCGAGGATCTCTCCCGGCTGCGGCCGGAGGAGGCGGCGGTGCTGGGGCTGCTCCAGGCGCGGCTGTCCGCGGCCGGGGATAGCGTCCGGGCCGGGGCGCGGGTCAAGCCGGCGGGAACGCGCATGCGCGGCTCGAAGAAGCCGCGGGATAAAGTTGCGGCGCCGACGACCGCTTCCAAGACGTCCGGCATGGCCGAGACCGCGCCGAAGGCCAAACGGACTTCCCGGGTCCGCAGGAAGGCTGCGGCTGCTTAGGGGGGCGGTCCCGGCGGGACCGCCCGGAGTCCCGCTCAGTGCCGGGACTGGTTGTCGTTGCCGGATGACCGGCTGTCGGTCCCGCGCCGGACCTGCTCCCCGCTCTCGACGACAGGCGCAAGTCCGAGCTGTCGGGCGAGAGAGACCAGATCCTTCAGCCGTCCGGTCTGGGTCTTGCGCCGCAGGTTGAGCCGGTGAGTCTCCACGGTGCGGACGCTGAGCGCCAGCCGCCGCGCGACCTCCTTGTTGCTGAACCCGGAGCTGAGGAAGCGCAGCACCTCGGCCTCCCGGGGGGTGAGCCCGAGGCCGTCCCCCGCCTCGGCCGGCAGCGCCACCGGTTGCTCCGGGGGAACAAGGCAATCGGAGCCCTCGGCGAGAGCGAGCAACGCGGCGCCGAGTTCCCGCGGCGACTTGGACCGCGCCACGAAGGCGTCTGCGCCCGCGGCCAGCAGGGCGCGCAGGTCGTCCGCCGTGAGGGCGCCGAAGGCGACCAGCGTGCGGAGGTTCGGCTGCCGCTCCTTCAGCGCGACGATGCGGGCAATGCCGTCGGCCAGCCGGATCTCGTCGAGAAAGACCAGGGCGACGATGCTGCCGGCGTCAGCGCGGTCCAGATCGGCTTCCCCAACGGTGTGGAACTCCGGCATGTGTTCCAGTGTGGCGCGCACCGTCGCGCTCAGGTCCTCCGGCTCATCCAGGATCAGGACGCCAACGGCCGTACTCATGACCTCGCACCTCGCTCTCCCAGCTTGATACAGGCGGCCGGGATCGAAGGCGAAGTTCCAAGATCCGTTCCAATAACGGTTGATGAATATTAAGCTTTATATTGGCGGAATCGCGCCGCTCTGGCGGATACTCGGCGGATCGATGCGCCGATCTGGGACGACGTCCGAACACTGTTCGACAGACTGTGCCGATTTGGGCCTGCCCCGCCGTCTCAACCTGCGACGGCCCGGGCCCCCTCGCCCCGGTCCGGCACCACCCGGTTCCGGCCGCTTCCCTTGGCGGCGTAGAGGGCGATGTCCGCCCGCTTGACCAGGGCCTCGATGCTGTCGCCGTCGCGCCACGTGCTGACGCCGAAGCTGCAGCTCAAGCCCACCGGCCCCTTGGTCCCGCGGATCTTCAGGGCCTGGACGCCGATACGAAGATATTCGGCATGCGCCACCGCCCTCAGAAGGCTGCAGCCCGGCAGGATCACGGCGAATTCTTCCCCGCCGAGGCGTCCGGCGATCCCCTCCCCGGAGATCGTCTCGGCCACGGCCTTGATCGCCACGTCGCCGACATCGTGACCGTGCTCGTCGTTGATGCGTTTGAAATGGTCGATGTCGAGCAGGATCGCCGAGATCGCGGGCGGGGTCCGGTGCTGCTCCACGGCGATGCGCGCCCGGTTGAAGAAGGCGCGCCGGTTGTAGGAGCCGGTCAACGGGTCCGTTTCGGCGAGGCGGATCAATTCCTCTTGCAGGGTCGTCAGGCGCTCCGCCGCGCGCAGCCGCGCATTCAGTTCCTCGGCGCTCGGCGGCTTCTCGATGAAGTCGTCGGCGCCGCTGTCGAGGGCCTCGGCCAGGCTGCGGACGTTGCGCGCCGACGACATGGTGATGACGTGCAGAGGCCCCCGGGATTCCGCGAGGAGCCGGGCCGACCAGCAGAGTTCCAGCCCACAGAGCGGCCGGACCTCCAGGCTGGTGATCAGGACGCGAACCGCGGGCGTCGCCGCCAGGAATTGCAGCGCCTGCTCGGAATCCGTGAAGGCGTGCACCGCGTGGCCCCGAGGCTCGATCAGCGACGTGATGATCTGCAGCACGACGCGGCTCGAGTCGACGATGACAATCTGCATGGCGTGACCCGCAACTGAGATCCGCGGTTTAAGCTGGAAGGCTTAACTCCCCCCCAACGGAGCTGATTTCAGCATGAGCGTGGCGATTACCACTCCGGATCGGCGCTATATCGTTGTTCGGGAACGCCTGTGGCGCTGCGCCAACCCGGATTTGTCAGAGGCCTGCAGGGAGGCGCTGGTGAAGCGCCTGATGACGGCGCGCCGGGACGTCAAACACGCCAAGCAGGCTGAGCGGGCCGGCGAAGCGGGGGCCGCGGAAGCGCTGACGGCCGCCAGGGCCACAGTCGACGCGGCCAAGATCGCCCTCGGCGAGCGCGGGCCGGTCTGGTGGACGGACGGCGCGCCAGACCTGAACCGGCACCTCGTCCGCAACACGACCTACGCACCGTGGTTTGCGGCGCTCACCGCCGGGGAACCTGAACCGCGATGACCCGTGCCCCGGCCACCGGGTCTGCGCCGACCGCGCGCTCGTGGCGCCGAGCCTTGGGCGCGGCGTTGATCACCGTCAGGGTCGGCTGGGCCGCCGGAGCGGCCGGAATCCCCGTCACCGTCGGGATGCCGTAAGTGCCGTAGCTCCACGGGGCGGGCACGATCTGGCTCGGGCGCGGCACGCGGGTCAGCGGAGCGCCGATATAGGTTCCGCGCACGAATTCGCCGGCGAAGCTCGGATCGCCGGCATAGCCCGAACCGTACGAGACCGGCGCGTAGGGCTCGATGCTCCGGAAGGTCTGCGCCGACGCGGGCGCAGCCGCCGCCAGGGCGATCAGCGTCAGGACCATCCGGTTTGTCATGAGGCCGGCTCCGATGAGGGGCGGCGCGCTCGATCCGCGCCGGATGCGGGGCCAACAGACCGGATCATCCGCCGTTCCGCGTTTCCAGCCGCGGAGAGTGCTGAATAACCCCTCATACCGGCACGATCGACCCTCGGATGCGGCACACTCACCGGCAGGTGGTGATCCGCCGGACCACCCAGCCCTCCCCTTCGATCCACAGGCGGCGACGGGCCCGGCTGCAGGTGACGTCGTCGTCCCGCTCCACGGTCGCGCCGTGAACCTGCGGATCGGCTTCGGCGACCTTGGTTTCGACAGGGGTGGGTGCGGCCTGAGCCGCGAGCGGCATGAGGAACAATGCGGCGCCGGCTGCGCCGGCGGCAATCAAAAGGATCTTCATGGCGGGAAACGCGCTCTGCGGCCGTGCTTGGGGATTCGCTTCAGGAATGCACGGGCCGCCGGTTCGGTTGCATCCGTTGCTGTGAGCCGTGCGCCCTCTCACATCCGCGGCCGCGGCGCTTAGATTTCCCGGCATTCGCGAGTAAGGAAGAACAAAACCGGACGCGCCGGTGTCCTGACGTCCTGCGAGGTCCCTGATCGCGGGCTGCGCGGCTCGGTCCACGAAGCAAGGGTTCATGAGCAAGCCGAAGCCTCCGACCAACGCGCTCCTGACGCCGGAGAAGCGTGCCGAAGATGTGGATCAGACGATCCGCCCTCTGAGCCTGTCCGAGTTCATCGGGCAGCGTGCGGCGCGGGCGAACATGCAGGTGTTCATCGAGGCGGCGCGGAAGACCGGCCAGGCGCTGGACCACGTGCTGTTCGTCGGCCCCCCGGGCCTGGGCAAGACGACGCTCGCCCAGATCGTGGCGCGCGAACTCGGCGTGAACTTCCGCTCGACCTCCGGCCCGGTGATCGCCAAGGCCGGGGACCTGGCCGCGCAGCTCACCAACCTGGAGGAGCGCGACGTCCTGTTCATCGACGAGATCCACCGGCTCAACCCGGCGGTGGAGGAGATCCTCTACCCGGCCATGGAGGATTACCAGCTCGACCTGATCATCGGCGAGGGCCCGGCGGCGCGCTCGGTCAAGATCGAGCTGCCGAAGTTCACGCTGGTGGGCGCCACGACCCGGGCGGGGCTGCTGACCACGCCGCTGCGCGACCGGTTCGGGATCCCGATCCGGCTGGAATTCTACGAGATCGACGAGCTGGAGCAGATCGTGGCGCGCGGGGCGCGGGTCCTGGGCCTGGGGATGTCGGCGGAGGGCGCCAACGAGATCGCCCGGCGGGCGCGGGGCACGCCGCGGATCGCCGGGCGTCTCCTGCGGCGGGTGCGGGACTTCGCCGTGGTGGCGGAGGCCGAGACGGTGACGCGGGCGATCGCCGACCGGGCGCTGCAGCTGCTCGACGTGGACGCGGCCGGGCTCGACGTGATGGACCGCAAGTACCTGAGCCTGATCGCGCGCTCCTTCGGGGGCGGCCCCGTGGGGATCGAGACGATCGGGGCGGCCCTGTCGGAGCCGCGCGACGCGATCGAGGACATCATCGAGCCGTATCTCATCCAGCGCGGCTTCGTGCAGCGCACTCCCCGCGGCCGCGTCCTCACCCGGCACGCCTACCGCCACATGCAGCTGCCGGAACCGAAGCGCGAGACGCCGGGACAGTTCGGCTTCTTCGGAGACGACGCGCCGTAAGGCCCGCCGCCGACCTGCCCATGCATGGAGTTCGGATCAGCATTTCCCGCGGCTCATGCGCCGATTGCCCCGAAAAACGACGCTCCCGCGAAGAGGTTTTGCGGTGCGGCATCAATAAGTCTCTGCGATGCAAGCCCTTTTGACGACGGCGCTCAAGCAATATTGCTAAGCTTAATTGCTGACTTGGACGAGGATCTGCACGAAAAAAGTGACGGATCCCATGGAACAGCGCCCAAACGCGACAGTTGTGGAGGCGACCGCGCTCAGTCTGCTGGGCGCCGGCAAGCCTGTTGGGATCGAGGCCCTGTCTCTCTGATCGCGACAGATCTTCGAGATCTCAAAAACAACGTCAGGGATAAACTTCCGCCATGAAGAAGCTTACGCTCGCCGTGCTCGGCCTGTCCGTCGCCGCCATCTCTGCGCCGGCCTTCGCGCAGGACGCCCTTCCGATCCGCGTGCTGCCCTTCGCCAATCAGGACGGCGTCGGCGCCGCTGCGACCGAGACGCCCGCCTTCCGGGCCGAGGCGCTCCGCTCGGATGCTGCCAGCATCGAGGCGAGCCGCATGGCCCTTCAGCGGTCGCGGAACCCGCAGGTCCGCAACTACGCCAACCGCGTCCTCGTCGAGCGCAAGGCGACCACCGACGCGCTGCTGCCGCCGAACACCTCGCTGTCGCGCAGCGGCTCGGTCGTGTCTGATAACCAGGGCATCCGCACCGACCTGAGCAACCCGGTCGGCCTCGTGCTCGCCCCGGTCACGGTGGCTGCCAATATCGGCACCAGCATCGTCGGCGGCGCTCTCGGCGCGGTCGGGCTCGTCGACAACAACCCGGCCGAGCCGGGCCGCCGCGTGGCCCTCGGTGACCGCGGTCAGGCGCGTCTGGCGCAGCTCCAGGCGGCGCGCAGCGGCCGGGCGTTCGACCGGACCTATATCGACCAGCAGGCCCGCTCTGACGCCCGCACCCTGGCGCTCTACGACGCCTACGCCAAGTCCGGCGACAACGCCCAGGGCCGCAAGTTCGCCACCGAGGCGCTGCCCTACATCGCCGACGAGCACGCCCATTCGGCGAGCCTCGCGGCCCGCATCGGCGGCTGAGCCGCGCGTCATCGCTGATCTGTGCGAGGGCCGCCCCCGGGCGGCCCTCGTCGTGTTGCGCCGTCGCTCAGGCCGTCGCTAAAGGAGCGCATGAGCGCGATCGAGCCCCCCATGCACGAAACGGCCGAGGTCGATGGCCAGGGCCACCGGCTGGGCGTGCGGGTCTACTACGAGGACACCGATTTCTCGGGCTTCGTGTATCATGCGAGCTATCTGCGCTTCCTGGAGCGCGGCCGCACGGAACTCCTGCGGGAACTCGCCGGCGATCAGTCCGATCTGCACCGCGACGCCCGGGGTCTCGTCTTCGTCGTGCGGCGCATGAGCCTCGATTTCATTCGGCCGGCCCGGATGGACGATCTCCTGACCGTCGTCACCCGGACCCGCGCCCTGCGCGGCGCATCGATGCACCTGGCCCAGGACGTCCGGCGGGGCGATGCCGTTCTGGTTTCCGCCGATGTGACAGTCGCTTGCGTGCGGGACGGGCGCGCCGTGCGCCTCCCGGACGCGCTCCGGCGGCGTCTCGCGCCGGGAGAGGCCGCCTGACCAGATTTTGCAAAAGCGGCCGCCGGCTCTGCGGCGGATACCCGGCATCAGCCAGCGCCATGAGCGGATCATCCGTCGGCTTGCCAATGCAAGCCTACCCGGAGCTCAGCCCGCCCGGGATGGATCGGCCTCGCACAGCACGCGGGCGAAGGCGTTGACGATGGTCATCGCGTCATACTCGATCGAGACCAGCTGGTAGCCCATCCCGACCATTTCCCGCGCCCGCGCAGGAGATGGCGCGAAGGCGCAGGGGATCTTGCCGGCCGCCCGGGTCTTGCGCGCGATCTCGCTGAGGGCTGCCGTCACCGCCGATCCCAGGGGATCGATGACGGTCCCCTGCGACAGGGCGATCGACAGGTCGGCGGGCCCGACCAGGATCCCGTCGATGCCCGGTACGGCGAGAATCGCCTCCAAGTCGGCGATCGCCGCCTGGGTCTCGCACATGGCGATCGTGAGGGCCCGGTCGTTGGCGCCTGCGAGATAATCCGCCCCGTTCCGGAGCCCCGACAGCCACATGGCCCGGTCCGGCCCCCAACTCCGCTGGCCCACCGGTGGGAATTTCGCGGCGGCGGCGAACGCCTCGGCGTCCGCCACGGTGTTGATCATCGGCGCCACGACGCCGGCGGCGCCGGCATCGAGCATCCGCGAGACCATGGCGAAGTCGCCCACCGGCACCCGCACCAGCGTCGATTTGCCGGCCAGCGCCACTTCCGTGATCGCCGCACAACAAGATTTGTAATCGTGGGTGCCGTGCTGTTGATCCAAGAGCACGGCATCGAAACCCGCGCGCGCCAGGAAGCCGGCCACCATCGGGTCCGCGATCATGGACCAGCCCAGGAACCGGGCCGGGCCGGTGGGCAGAAGGTCGGGCAAGCTGGGAACGGGGAGGGTCATGCGCGTCCTGCGTGGATCTCAGGGCTCTCGACTCGGCGCCGCTGGCGGCGACCATACGGGAGGCTCTTTCGGCAGGTCCAGCCCGAATGGCCCGGAAGCCCGCGTCCGGTGCCTCAGGATCGCCTGGATCGAAACCGATCCTTAACCCTGCCGCGCCCTTAACGGAGGCGATGCCACGGCGGGGCGCGGGGCCGCCGACGGCCCTTACTTTCGACAGATTCGCGGGCGACAGCGTTGATATCGCTCACGGATCCGACGGACGCGGGCCTCGCCCGGCGCATCGCGATCCGGAGCAGGAGATCTCGACGGATGAACCCAGCCGACGCGATGCAGGCCGCGCCTGTCGCCGACATGACGCTGCTCGGCCTGTTCCTGCAGGCCCACTTCGTCGTGAAGATCGTGATGATCGGGCTGCTCAGCGCCTCGATCTGGTGCTGGTCGATCATCGTCGACAAGACACTTCTGTTCCGCCGGACGAAGGCCGAGATGGACGCGTTCGAGGACGCGTTCTGGTCCGGCCGCTCCCTGGAGGAGCTGTTCCGCTCGTTCAACGACCGTCCGGCCACCGGCCTCGCCGCCGTCTTCGTCGCCGCCATGCGGGAGTGGAAGCGCTCCTTCGAGGGATCCGGCCGGCAGATCCAGTCGCTCTCGCAACGCATCGAGAAGCAGCTCGACGTCACCATCCACCGCGAGGTCGAGCGGCTTGAGTCGCGGCTCCTGTTCCTCGCTTCGATCGGTTCGGCCGGCCCGTATATCGGCCTGTTCGGCACGGTCTGGGGCATCATGACCGCCTTCACGTCGATCGCGGCCTCGAAGAACACGTCGCTCGCGGTCGTCGCTCCCGGCATCGCCGAGGCGCTGTTCGCCACCGCCATCGGCCTGTTCGCCGCGATCCCGGCGGTGCTCGCCTACAACAAGCTCCAGGCCGAGGTGACCAAGGCGCAGTCGCGCCTCGAGGGCTTCGCCGACGAGTTCTCCGCCATCCTCTCCCGCCAGATCGACGAGCGGCTGCCGCTCGCCGCCTGACCCGGCTGATCCAGAGGAGAATGATCCATGGGCATGGCAGCGGGCGCATCGCAGGGCGGCAAGCGCCGCCGGCGCCGGGGCCGCCGCGGCGGTCCCATCAACGAGATCAACATGACGCCGTTCATCGACGTCGTGCTCGTTCTCCTGATCATCTTCATGGTCGCGGCGCCGATGATGACCGTGGGCGTTCCCCTGGATCTGCCACAATCCAAGGCCTCCCCGCTGAATTCCGACGTGAAGCCGATCACCCTGTCGATCCGCCAGACCGGCCAGGTCTTCCTGGGCGAGGACGAGCTGACGGACGACACGATCGTGCCGAAGCTCATGGAGACCGCCAAGACCGGGACCGAGGAGCGCGTCTTCGTGCGCGGCGACAAGCGGGTCGATTACGGCCGCGTGGCGCAGGTGATGGCGATCGTGACCGGCGGCGGCTTCAAGAAGGTCGCCCTCGTCACCGAGCCTGAGCATCAGTAGGGCCGTCCCGTGGAGTTCCGCTTCGACCGCAAGGAACCGGGTGTCTGGATCTCAGCCGGCACCCATGTCGCGCTGCTCGCGCTGGCGCTCGTCAGCGTTGCGGCCCCGGCCCTGCCGGAGGCCCAGGAGGGCGTGCCCGTCGAGGTGATCACCGAGAACCAGTTCTCCGAGATCACCAAGGGTGAGCGGCAGGCCGACAAGCCGATGCCGAACGCGACGTCGCGGGCGGACCGCAAGGCCGAGAAGTTCGAGGATCGCGAGCCCGAGAACGCCAAGACCGACGCCCCCACCGCCCCCACCCGCACCGCCGAGATGAAGCTCGCCAACGCGGAGGAGATGCCGCTCCGCGGCGAGCCGGATCCGCAGGAGGCGGCTCAGGCCGCGAAGGCGGCGCAGGAGAAGCGCGACGCCGAGAAGGCGGCCGCCAAGGCTGCGGAGAAGGCTGCGGAGAAGGCCGCCGCGGAGAAGGCTGCGGCCGACAAGGCCGCCAAGGCCGAGGCGAAGGCCAAGTCCGAGGCCGCCGCTGCCAAGGCCGAAGCCGAGAAGCGCGAACAGCTCGAGAAGCTGATCGAGAAGCAGGAGGCCGAAGCCGAGGCCGCCGCGCAGAAGGCCGCCGCGAAGGCCAAGGCCGAGGCCGCCGCCAAGGCCGAAGCGGCCAAGGAAGCCGCGAAGGAAGCCGCCAAGAAGGCCGCGGACGCCAAGGCGAAGGCCGAGGCGGAGGCCGAGCGCCAGAAGGAGATCGCCGAGGCCAAGGCCGAAGCAGAGCGCGAGAAGGCGGAAGCCGCCGCGAAGGCCAAGGCGGAGGCTGCTGCCAAAGCGAAGGCGAAGGCCATGGCGGATGCGAAGGCGAAGGCCGACGCCGAGGCCAAGGCGCGCAAGCAGGCCGAACTCGCCGACAAGTTCAATGCTGGCGATATCCGTTCGATGCTGGCTTCGAAGGCGCCGTCGCAATCGACCGGCGCCACCGGTCACACGGTCCAGAAGGTGGCGGCGCTGGGCGCCGCGACCGGCACGGCGCAGCGTCTGTCGCCGTCGCTGCGCGACGCCCTGGTCGGCCTGCTCCAGCAGCAGATCGAGCGCTGCTACTCGGCGCCTCCCGGCGCGGCCCAGGGCGTGGTCCTGCCGGTGCTCGACATCCGCCTGAACCCGAACGGCTCGCTCAGCACCGAGCCGCGGATCATGCGCGGCGGGTCGAGCGCGGTGGATCAGTCGATCGCGCAGGCCGCGCTCCGGGCGGTGCGCCGTTGCGCGCCGTACAACATTCCGGCCACCTATGCGCCGTATTACAACGACTGGAAGGCCATCAACGCGGAGTTCGAGTTCACGGCGACCTGAGGTCTTCCAGCCCGCGTACCGCCGTCCCCGCGTCCTCGTCTGATCGTCACTCGGATCCGACCCATCATGCTGCACCTCCCCTTCGTCGGGCGTCTCCCGACGTCCTATGCCGCGCGCCTGATCGCGCTTCTCGTGATGCTGACGGGCTTCCTGGCGGGGCCCGCCCAGGCGCAGCTGCAGCTGCGCATCGGCGGCGGCAACTTCCAGCCGATGCCCATCGCCATCGCGGATTTCGGCGGCGACCCGAGCCTCGGCGGCCTCGTCTCCGGCGTGGTCACCAACAACCTGCGCCGCTCCGGCTATTTCACGCCCCTCGAACACGCCCGCTTCCCGGAGCAGCCGAACTTCGATGCCGCTCCGAATTTCGAGAAGTGGCGCGCCACCGGCGTCCAGGGGCTCGTCACCGGCCGCGTCGTCCGAGAGGCCGGCCGGGTCAAGGTCGAGTTCCGGCTCTGGGACGTGACCTCCGGCCAGCAGATGACCGGCCAGCAATACGGCACGGACGCCGCCAACGTCCGGCGCACCGGCCACCTGATCTCCGATGCGGTCTACACCAAGATCACCGGCCTCGGCCCCTGGTTCGACAGCCGCATCGCCTTCGTGGACGAGACCGGTCCGAAGGAGAATCGCCGGAAGCGCCTGATGGTCATGGACCAGGACGGCGCCAACGTCCGGGCCATCACCACCGGCGAGATGTCGATCGTGGCGCCGCGCTACTCGCCGGCCACGCAGGACATCGCCTTCATGGCGCAGGCCACCGGCCACCAGCCGCGGGTCCAGGTCATCAACCTGGAGACCGGATCGCGCCAGGCGCTCGGCAATGTCGACTCGATGAGCGCGAGCCCGCGTTTCTCCCCGGACGGCCGCAAGATCGTGATGAGCGTCCAGCAGGGCGGCAACGCCGACATCGTGACCATGGACATCGCCTCGAAGGCCCAGCGGTCGATCACCAACGGCATGGCGATCGATACCTCGCCGACCTACTCGCCGGATGGCGCGCAGATCGCCTTCGAGTCCGACCGCGGCGGCTCGCAGCAGGTCTACGTGATGGGGGCGGACGGCTCGAACCCGCACCGCATCACCTTCGGCGCCGGCTCGGCCTCCCAGCCGGCTTGGTCGCCCCGGGGCGACCTGATCGCCTATACCCGGCAGCGCAACGGCGGGTTCGCCATCTGCGTGGCGAAGCCCGACGGGTCCGGCGAGCGCGTCCTCACCGAGGGCTTCCACAACGAGGGCCCGACCTTCGCGCCGAACGGCCAGTACGTGCTGTTCTTCCGCGATCCGGGCGGTCAGGGCGGCGGCAAGCTGTTCATGGTCGACATCACCGGCAAGGTCGAGCAGCCGGTCCCGACGCCCGCCTACGCGTCGGATCCCACATGGTCGCCGCTGCTGGCGGGCCGCTGAGCGGCAGCCACCTCTCCCGATCCGCGGCGTCCGGTGTTGTCGGACGCCGCGGCTCCGCCCGTCATCGCGCGTGCCGTGCGGTGACCCAGGGCCGCGTCAGGTCCGCATGCGTGGCGCCGGCCTGGATCGCTGCGCTCGGCGCGCGAACACGGCGGCGACGCGGGCCATCGCGGACGACGCCGAGGCATCTCCGGCCGCGTCCCGATCTCGTCACCCCTTCACCATCAGCCGGTCGCGCGCCTTGAGGGCCGGGAACAGCCGGCCCCAGAGCAGCGCCACGCCGATCGTCGCGGCGCCCCCGACCACCACCGCCGGGACCGCCCCGATGGCGGCGGCCAGCAGCCCGGATTCGAACTCGCCGAGTTCGTTCGAAGCCCCGATGAAGACCGTGTTCACCGCCGAGACGCGGCCGCGCATGGCGTCCGGCGTCTCCCCCTGCACGAAGGTCTGGCGCACGTAGACCGAGATCATGTCGGCGGCGCCCGTGACGAACAGGCAGGCCATCGAAAGCGGCAGCGACGTCGAGAGCCCGAAGGCGACCGTGGCGGCGCCGAACACGGCGGCGGCCCGGAGCATGCGCAGCCCGGCATGGCGCCGCAGGGGGTAATTCGCCAGCAGCACCGCCATGGCGACCGCGCCGAAGGCCGGCATGCTCCGGAGCGCCCCGAGCCCGAGTGGGCCGACATGCAGCACCTCGTCGGCATAGATCGGCAGCAGCGCCGTGGCGCCGCCGAGCAGCACGGTGAACAGGTCGAGGCTGATCGCCCCGAGCACAACGGGCTGCGAGCGGATGTAGGCGATGCCGGCCGAGAGGGCTGCCCAGGTGATCGGCGGCCGCTCGCTCACCGCCGCCGGCCGGAAGCGGATCAGCAGGGTCAGGACGCTGGCCACGGCGAAGCTGGCCCCGGCCCCGCCGAACACCACGGCGGGCCCGAGGGCGTAGAGGAAGCCGCCGAGCGCCGGTCCCATCACGGAGGCGCTCTGCCACAGGGACGCGTTCCACGCGATGGCCGAGCTGAAAAGCGGTCCCGGCACCAGGGTCGGCAGCAGCGCCTGGAGGGCCGGGTTGGCGAAGGCCCTGGCGGTGCCCACGAGGATGACGAGGGCGTAGATGGGCCAGATGGCGTGCACGCCTGAGAGCGCGCAGGCGAGGAGGCCGAAGCTCGCCAGACTTTGGAGGGCGAAGGCGGCGGCGCCGACGAGGCGGCGATCGTAGGCATCCGCGACATGGCCGGTGATCAGCGCGCAGAGCACCGCCGGAAGGAAGCCCGCGAGGCCCACGAGGCCCAGCGCCAGGGCGGAATGGGTCACATCGTAGACGAACCAGCCGATCGCTACGGCCTGCATCTGATAGGCGAGGCCCGTCAGGAAACGGGCCGCGCCGAACAGGCGGAAATCGCCGATGCCGAAGACGGCCCAGCCGGAACGATCGTGTGCGGACATGCTTCCTGCTGCGCGGGACCGCCGGAAGAAGCAAGCGCTACGGCGATGTGCGCCGGTCGGATGTCGCAGCCTCGAGCCGGCTCGAGGCCACGCTCAGGCCGGGCTTGCGCGGCGGCGCCTGTGGCGGGACCGGGGGGCGCGATTCGGGGATCGGCTCGCGCCGGGGGTGCCCCGCGAGATCGGTGGGGAAGGTGCAGGTCACGCGGGTGCCGTTCCCCGGAGCGGTCTCCAGCAGGACCCGGCCGCCATGCAGCTCGACGAAGGATCGGACGATCGACAGGCCGAGACCGACACCGCGATGGCGGGTGCCGAGGGTGTGGCTCTCGAAGCGGTTGAACACCGAATCGGCGATCTCGGGCGGCATGCCGCGGCCGTGGTCCCGGACGCTGAGGAGAAGTTCCTGCGCGGTGCGGCGGGCATGGACCTCGACGCGCTGGCCCGCATCCGAGAAGCCGACGGCGTTGGACAGCAGGTTGAACAGGATCTGCCGGACCCGCTTCCCGTCCGCATGGACGCTGCCGATATCCTCCGGCACGTCGAGTGCCAGGGTGATGTGCGATTCCGCCAGCCGATCCTCGATGCCGCGCACGGCGGCCTCGATCGTCGCCTGGACGTCGACCTCTTCCCGCTGCAGCTCCAGCGAGCCGGCATCGATCGAGGCGAGGTCGAGGATGTCGTTGATGATGACGAGCAGCGCCGCCGAGGAGCGCATGATGTGGTCGGCATATTCGCGCTGCCGCTCGTTGAGCGCGCCCACGGTCTCGTCGCCCAGGAGCTGGGTGAAGCCGATGATGTTGGTGAGCGGCGAGCGCAACTCGTAGGAGACGTGGTGCACGAAGGTGTCGCGGAGTTGCGCGGCCTTCTCCAGGGCGTCGTTCTTCTCGGTGAGGGCCCGCTCGACGTTCACGCTCGCCGTGACGTCGATCAGGGTGAGGAGCGTCGCGCCCTCCGGGAGCGGCTGCGCCGCGCAGTCGAGGACGGTGCCATCCACCACCTCAAGCCGGCACGCGCGGGCGGTGCGCGACTCGAGGCCGACCACCGCATCCCGGATATCGAGCCACGGCTCCTCGGCGGGCGCCAGGGTGCGGCAGGCGGCGATGACGGCGTCCACGTGCGGGCGGTCCTCGACCATGGCCGGATCGAGCCGCCACACGGTGCAGAAGGCCCGGTTGGCGAGGGTCAGGCGCCCGTCCGCGCCGAACACGGCCACCGGCTCGGCCAGCGTGTCCAGGGTCTCGGCCTGCAGCCGCCGGAGGGCGTTGTAGCGCGACTCGGCGTTCAGGCGATCCGAGACGTCGTCGAACAGGTAGGTCAGGCCGCCCTGCGGGTTGGGATCTGCGACGACGCGCAGCGTCCGGCCGTCGGGCAGGTACCACCACGTCTGGTTCGCCTCCGCGGCCCGGTAGGCGGACAGCACGCCCTGCTTCCAGCCGCGGAAATCCGCATGCTCCTCGAGCTTCCGCTCTGCCCTGAGGTGATCGAGGATCTCGCCGTCCGACGGGCGGCCGTCCAGGAAGGCCTGATCGAGGTCCCAGAGCTGACGGTAGGCGGCGTTGTGGAAGATTAGGCGCTGCGAGACGTCGAACATCGCCACGGCGGTCGGCAGCTGGTCGAGGGTGCGGACGTTGGCGTTCATCTGCCGCTGCAGGTCGGCGCGCACGCTCTCGAGTTCCGACACGTCGATGGCGATGCCGACCCGGCCGGTCTCGAGGCCCGTCTCGAACACGTCGAGCATGCGCCGGTTGCCGGCCACGATGGCCGAGAGGCGCGGAACGCTTCGGGTCAGGCCGGCGAACCGGGCCGCCTCCTCGCGGGCGATGGTCTCCCGCGCCGGCCGGTCGAACAGCTCCAGGCCGGCATCGAGGGCCGCCTCGCGGCTCTCCGCCTCGACCGCCGCCACGTAGGCGGCGTTGACCCAGCTCAGGCCGCCGTCCCGGTTGCGCCGCCAGACCGGCTGCGGGATCGCGTCGAGGAGACCCGACAGGGCCGACAGCCCCCGGCGGGTCTCGTCCAGGGTCGCCCGCAGGTCGGCGATCTCGCAGCGCTCCTGGCTCGTCTCGCGCAGGCGCAGGAGCGCCCGTCCCGCCACGGCCTGCCCGTGAGCCTCGATGTTCCGGCCGGTCTGACTGCGCAGGCTCAGCGCGAAGCTCGTGCCCCGCGTCCGCAGGGTTTCCACGGCGGCCTCGACTGCGGTCGCGTCGGCGGCGACGAGCCAGGTCCCGAAGGCCAGCACCCGGCGGGCATAGCCCGAGGCCGGCCGTTCGCCGTGGATCGCAAGGCTGATGTCGCCCTCCACCACCGGTTCGCTGCGCTGATCCCAGGTCACGATGATCTGGCGCTCGGCGTTGAGGAGCATCTCGGCCCGGTCGTGGGCGCCGCGCAGGACATCGAGGGTCGCGGCGAGTTCGCGCTCGCGACGGGTCCACCGCCCGCGCTCGTACAGGTGCAGGAGCGACAGGATCACCGCGAAGGCTACGAGGCCGCCCAGGATCGCCAGGGCGGCCACGCTGTGGATCTCCCGCGCGGGATGCGCCGCGGCGGCCTCCGGCAGCTCGGCGAGCGCCGCGCTCGCCGTCATCAGGGCAAGTGCGCCCACGCCGATCCGAACGTGCGTCGCACGACCGACACCCATGCTTCGCCCCGCCCTCGCGCCCGATGGCGGTCCGGCCGGCGCGCGTCACCGCGCGGCGCGGAACGCACCGTTCCTGCAGTGATTCTCCCGAACCGCCGCAGCCCCGCCGATCTAAGATTCGCCCACACTCTACAGTGGGGCGGATTCGACCCGGAAGGGGAACGAAGCGTGGCCTTTGACGATGTCGGCATAATCACTCGTTAACGACACACAGAAGACACAGTTCGAATCGGCATCGAGTGCTTGACAAACGAAAAGGCCCGGCGCAGCGCGCCGGGCCTCCAGGATTCCTGCCGAACTGGCCGCGTGCCGGGACCGGACGGCGCGCCGCTCGGCCCGCGATCGGGGCCGTGCGCGCCGCCCGGAACGCCGGGCTCAGTAGCGGTAGTGCTCGGACTTGAAGGGGCCGTTCTCGGCGACGCCGATATAGGCCGCCTGATCGGGGCGGAGCTTCGAGAGCTTCACGCCGATCTTCTCCAGGTGCAGGGCCGCCACCTTCTCGTCGAGCGTCTTCGGCAGGGTGTAGACCTGCTTCTGGTACTTGCCCGGGTTGGACCACAGCTCGATCTGGGCCAGCGTCTGGTTGGTGAACGAGGCCGACATCACGAAGGACGGGTGACCGGTGGCGTTGCCGAGGTTCACCAGGCGCCCCTCCGACAGGAGGATGATGCGGTGGCCGTCCGCGAAGGTGATCTCGTCCACCTGCGGCTTGATGTTCGACCACTTGAGGTTCTTCAGGCCGGCGACCTGGATCTCGTTGTCGAAGTGGCCGATGTTGCAGACGATGGCCCGGTCCTTCATCGCCCGCATGTGCTCGATGGTGATGATGTCCTTGTTGCCCGTGGCGGTGACGAAGATGTCGGCGCGCGGGGCCGCATCCTCCATGGTCACGACCTCGTAGCCCTCCATGGCGGCCTGAAGCGCGCAGATCGGGTCGATCTCCGACACGAGCACGCGGCAGCCGGCGTTGCGCAGGGAGGCGGCCGAGCCCTTGCCCACGTCGCCGAAGCCCGCGACCATGGCCACCTTGCCGGCCATCATCACGTCGGTGCCGCGACGGATGCCGTCGACCAGCGACTCCTTGCAGCCGTAGAGGTTGTCGAACTTCGACTTGGTGACCGAGTCGTTCACGTTGATCGCCGGGAAGAGCAGCTTGCCTTCCTTGGCGAGCACGTAGAGGCGATGCACGCCCGTGGTGGTCTCCTCGGAGACGCCCTTGATGCTGTCGGCGAGGCCCGCGAACCAGCCCTTCGGCTTCTCGGCGAGCTTCCGCTTGAGGAGCGCGAAGAAGACCTCCTCCTCCTCGCTCTCCGGCTTGTCGAGGAAGGCGGTATCGCCGTTCTCGGCGCGCAGGCCGAGATGGACGAACATGGTCGCGTCGCCGCCGTCGTCGAGGATCATGTTCGGCATGCCGCCGTCATGCCAGTCGAACAGGCGCGAGGTGTAGTCCCAGTACTCCTCCAGGGTCTCGCCCTTGACGGCGAAGACCGGGATGCCGGCGGCGGCGATCGCGGCGGCAGCGTGATCCTGGGTCGAGTAGATGTTGCAGGAGACCCAGCGGATGTCGGCGCCGAGCGCCTTCAGGGTCTCGATCAGCACGGCGGTCTGGATCGTCATGTGGAGCGAGCCGGCGATCTTCGCGCCCTTCAGGGGCTGCGCCGCGCCGTACTCCTCGCGGACCGCCATCAGGCCCGGCATCTCCGTCTCGGCGATCGAGATTTCCTTCCGGCCGTAATCGGCCAGCCCGATATCCTTGACGATGTAATCCTTGGCCATGAGTCGATGGCTCCGTGTTCGCGTTGCGGGTCGGGGCAATCCCCTACCATCCCGCGACCTACGAAGCAATCAAGACATAAAGATGTCTTTATGCGTTCTGATCGGCGGGGCGGCCACGCGTGTGCCCGCCCCGCTCCGGATCAGGGTCGATGCGGCCGCTCAGCGGCTCGGCCGCGCCAGCCATCCGAGGCCGAAAGCCACGGCGGCCACGAGGGCGAGGGTCGCGCCGCGGTTCTCGTCCGCACGCGCCGCGAGGCTGCGGCCGTGGTGCACCGCGCGATCGCGGTAGTGATGACCGCGTTCGATCGCCTCGTCGGCCAGGGCGTGCCCGCGATAGCTGACCTCACGGAACCGGGCGCGCCCCTCCTCGACGAGGTGCTCGCCCCCGTGGCGCAGGTCGCGCACCGTGTCCCGGGCCTCGCCGTAGGCGTATTGAGCGGCGCCGGCCGCCTGATCGTAAGCGCCCTCGAACTGGTCGCCGGCCCGGCCGCGAACCGCGCCCGCGGCCGTCTTGACCCGACCGCGCAGATGGCGGACGCCGCCTTCGAGATGATCCCTGTTCATGCTGTCTCTCCGATCGGGCGCGCCCAAAGGGGGCGCGTCGCCTGTGTCGGGGCGGAACGACGGCGGACGGCTCCGGTTCCCCGCGGTGGGGCGGAGCGGCTTCAAGTTTCCGTGCTTCGGCGCACGCACGCCGGAAGCAGGTTCGGATCGGCGCGGAGCACAGGACGGCGGTCGCGCCAATCCCCGGGGCCCGATCGGTGGATCTCGACGGTCCGCCGGTCCGTCGATCTCTCGGTACGACTCGGCCTCTGCTGCCGCGCGTCGCGCCGGTGACTGTCCGGGCGGCGGGAATGTCTCGGGCGCCGGGCTAGATCTCGATCTCGGTGCCGACCTCCACGACCTGCCGGGTCGGCACGCCGAAGAACGCGCCGGTGCGCTCGGCATTGCGCTGCATGAAGGCGAACAGGTTCTCCCGCCAGGGCGCCATGCCCCGCTTGTCGTTCCGCGGGATGATCGTCTCGTGTCCGACGAAGATGGTCATGTCGTCGAGGATGTGCGGCGGCAGATGGCGGGATTCGACCGCGCATGCGAGGCCTTCCGGGATCGAGGCCTCCTCCATGAAGCCGTAGCGCAGGATCACCCGGTAGAAGTCCGGCGCCAGGATCGTCACATGGGCGCGCTGATCTCGTGGGACGGTGGGCGTCTCCTCATAAAGCGCCGTGATGATCAGGATCCGCTCCATCAGGGCGCGGTTGCGCTCCACGAAGCGCGAGAGGTGCAGCGGGATCCCGTGCTCCGCGGCCGAGAGGAACGCGGCCGTGCCCGGCAGGCGCAGAAGATCGCGGTGCTGGAGGCCGGTCAGGAATACGTCTTCCGGCAGGCGCAGGGCGGCCCGCGCCTCCTCGACCAGCTCGTTGCCCTTCTTCCAGGTCAGCATCATCAGGGCGACGAGACCGGCGAGCACGAGGGGAAACCAGCCGCCCTCGAACAGCTTCACGCTGTTGGCGGCGAAGAACACGGCGTCGAGGGCGAGGAAGGCGCCGTTGACCGCGAAGACCAGGATCGGATTGTAGCCCCAGCGCAGCGCGATGAGCGCGGCGAGCAGCGTGGTGATGCCCATCAGCATCGACACCGCGATCCCGTAGGCCCCGGCGAGGGCGTCGGAGGAGCCGAACACCACCACCGCGGTGAGGGTCGCTGCGGCCAGGAGCCAGTTCACCGCCGGCACGTAGATCTGGCCGCGCTCCTCGTGCGCCGTCTGCACGATGCGCATCGCCGGCAGGAAGCCGAGCTGGATCGATTGCTGGGTCAGCGAGAACACGCCCGAGATGATCGCCTGCGAGGCGATGATGGTCGCCATCGTGGCCAGGGCGACCAGCGGCAGGTGTCCCCAATCTGGGCAGAGGCGGAAGAACGGGTTCTCGAGGGCGTCGGGCGCGGCGATCAGCAGGGCGCCCTGGCCGAAGTAATTGAGCATGAGCGCCGGGAGCACCCCCGCGAACCATGCGATGCGGATCGGCAGGGCGCCGAAATGGCCGAGATCGGCATACATCGCCTCGCCGCCGGTCACCGCCAGGAAGGCCGCGCCCAGCATCAGGAAGCTGACATGCCAGCCGGCATGGACCAGGAAGTCCACCGCCCGCAACGGGTTGGCCGCCGCCAGGATCTCGGGCTTGGCGATGATGCCGGCGATCCCGAGCAGCCCCAGCACCAGGAACCAGACGAGCATCACGGGCCCGAACACGCGGCCGATGGCGGCCACGCCCTTGTGCTGGACCAGGAACAGCCCGACCAGGATGACGAGCGTGA